>JBBSUC010000032.1:0-66740 GCA_038235275.1 Cytophagales bacterium
AACGTGTACAAGTGGTAATCACTAAGTTCCTCAAATAAAGAGAGTTGGATTTTACTCGTACACTTTTAGACCTCTTTAACTCATTTAATTATCTATCAATCAGTAAATTATGAACAGCTATCTTGCTATCCGAAAAAATAGCCCTCTCCTACTTCCAACTTTCGAGCTGCTAAAATAATCAACGGTTTTATTTCTGCAAAAGAAAAAATAGTTTAGTTACCGACTTTGAAAACACGGATTAACGACTAGACCAAAATAAACTTTTATTTTAAAATATCAATATCACAATATTCTAAAATCGTAGTAATTTATTATATCGTTTCCACTTCCTCAGCAATGGAAATCATCTTTCTGAACTCCTCGGCAGAAATATGATTCCAATTAGGATGCCTGAACCCTTTACCATCGGCAAAATCAAATTTCACTAAATCCGTAGTTTGATCAGGACGACCCGGCCGATACTGTTCAATGAAAATCATTTTTTGACGATCCATATTATACCGCCTTAATACCTCATCAGCTATCAACTCACAGGCATTCGTCACGCTCATACCTTCGTCTATGTCGGTCGCAATCACGATACCGGATTGTCGGTAGATTGTAATCAGGCACGCGCTCGGGTACCGATTCGGGGGGATGAATTCAAGGGTGTATTGTTCCATGTGTTTGTAAAAGTTGCCTTACCGCCTATTAATGTGGAATAGGCGGCAAGGTAAAGTATTACGATTCGGTTTGGTAGCTAATATTCTGAATGAAATTAGCGGCTCGTTGCGCTTTCTGGGCCGCCTCGAAGAAAAAGCGTTTATCATCCCGCAGCCGATCCAACCAGCCCGCAATATAAGCGGCGTTGTTGTCGATGGTCTGGGCGCTTATGCCGCTAATCCCGCAGAGGTAGGCCGCTCCCAGCTCGGCGGTTAGTTCCTCCTTGGTGTAGGTATGGCTACCAAAAGGGGCTATTCCGGTAATCTCCGGGCGATTCAATCGGCTGCCGTGGCCGGTGGAGTGAACAAGTTCATGAAACAGGACGCTGTAGTAATCCTCGGGCGATTTGAAGTTTTCCGCAGGGGCCATATTCACAACGTCGAGCGCAGGCGCGTAATAGCAACGGCTTAGGTCTTTGCTTATCAGCCTGGGGCAATTGGGCATCTGGTCGATAATATGCTCGCAAGCCTCGACAACCTTGGGGCGGGTCTGCTGCTTCGGCTCCTGAATTTCGACGGGCAAAGTCGTATCCTCGATGTTGAACACGCGATAATAGCGCAAAACCAGCCGATTCTTTTCGCTCTTGTCGCCTTCCTTCTCCGGCTTTAGCGGCTTCCAGAAAATGACGGGTAAACTGACCGCTCCTTTCTTTACGTGTCCCCCTAGTTCGACCACCTGATTAAAGGTCAAAAACATGGGCGTACTGTACGGGGTGAGGGCCAATAAAAAGGCGTTCACGCCGCTGTAGGGTCGCTTAGTGGCGTAGTTGTGGGGGATTCTGTATTGTTGCCCGTCCACTACCGCCACTTTCCACGGCTTACGCCAGGGTATCACACCATTTTCCAACTTCTTCACAATTTGACCGTTGATGAATTCGTAAATGTCAAATACTTCTTTCTCTTGCGCTTTCATAGTATTGTTGTTTAGTGTTTTACGACAGTACTAAGATACGCATTATATAAATATTTTAAAATATTGATATAATAAAATATTGAGAAGCCGGGACTTTTGTTCCCTTCTATTCTCGCTTGCGAGGAATTGGATGGTACAGCTCGCCGATGTGTTGGAGCGCGATCTAGGCTTTCAACAAGGCAAACCAATTAGTATTATAAAATACTGAAACTATATTATTTTAAAATATAGAAATACTAAAACAACAAAATACCACAACAATACAGAAATTCTGCGTCGTTGTGATTTGCGATAGTAGGGTAGGAGCTGATTCAAATCACCAGCCTACAGGGCTTCTACCAAACTCATGAATGGTTCCAGGGTGTAGGCTCCGTCGAGGTTGCTTTTATCGAACACCATGAAATATTTAAACTGTTGACCTGCGTGATCAACCAGGCGGCACCCAACCGTACCTTTGTGACACCATTGGAATTGTCCAGGTGATCGTATAGGGTTTCTAGCAATACCGGATTGTTTGAACGGGTGAGGAGTGAGGTCGGGATAGTGATTAGACTTACCCCTGTGCTAACATTGGGCTTAACTGCTCAATGGTACAAATTTACCCGCCACTCGCTTCAACTCGCCCCCCAGGCTTCCGTAATAATTACTTTCATTATTAATTCACTATTTTTCAACCAGTTGGCCCAATATTGCCTTCAAACTTCTGATTCTTTTCTTCCATATCATTGATAGAAGGGAGACCTGAACGGAAATTATCAGTAGCGCACCCAACAAAAGCAGGTAGCGGCTGCCGGAAAAGGCAACAGTCGAGCTAAAAAACAAGATCAGGCAAATAGAAGCGGTTACCCGAGAAGCTACCGATATGATAGCGTACCTGCCAACCTTCGCAAGGTAATTTTCCAGCGATTCTTTTAGGTCAGAGCCTGCGACGATGTTTTGGGCAGATAGATACCCTAAAATATTATGCATGATTACCAACAGCATAGCGGTCACTAGTAAGAAGTTGGCGTAAAATGGTTTTTGGCTACCGTCAAACCCACTGTAATATACTAGGAGGAAAATGATGAATAAGGCAGTTTCAATTGACAACTGCCTTCTGATTCCTTTCAGAACCGGATGACTTTTTTTCTGAATCATTTGGCGCAATGCTTCGGTCGGCTTGGGGTCAGAGGATAAGTTTTTCCAGTCGGATTTGAGGTCGTTCAGTTCCATCAGTTTACATTTAAAATTTTCTTGATTTTCGTTTTGATGCGGTTGAGCTTCACCCCCACGTGGCTCTCAGTCAGGCCGGTCAGTTCGGCTATTTCCCGGTAGCTAAGGTCGTCGAGGTACAAGGCAATCAACGCTTTTTCGGAATCGTTCAACTGTTTCAGAGCCGCAAACATTTTTTCCTCGCGGTGTTGCCGTTCTGCGTTCCAATCCTCGTTGGCCCGATCAGGAAAAGAATCGGTAAAGACCAGTCGCGGCGTTTTCTTCCGGTAGGCAGCCATCGCCGTGTTCAAAGCGATGCGGTACAGCCAGGTGGTAAATTTGGCGGTGCCAACGAACGAAGGGAGTGAGCGCCACAGTTGGTAGACGATCTCTTGAAACAAGTCCTCCTGGTCCTCCCTGGTATCGCGGTACAGGCGGCACACCTTGTGGAGTATTCCCTGATGCTGATCGATAAGGGCCAGAAATTCGGTTTGCTTCATGGCTCAATGCTTGACCCGTCCTAAAAAGCGTTGACCAGTTTTTGAAAATAAAACTGTTTTGTTGACCAATCGAAATTAGTCCGGTTTTTCGTTGTCCAGGATACTATCCATCACTTTCTTGTGATAGTAGTTCTTCCACCAGCGTTTCAGCTTTCCTTCCCCTTGATGAGCTTGATCGGGAACCAGCATATCACAACTCATGTGTGGTCGTTTGTAATTATAAAGGAATACCGCTTGCTGCAATACTAACTGAGCCTGAACCAGCGAGTTCACCACGTGATGAGCCAGATACTCATTTTTGATGATGCCATTGATCCGCTCGGCAACGGCATTCTCCAGCGGGTCGCCGTTTTCGGTCATACTAATTTGAATCTGGAAGGCATCCAGTTGGGCTACATACTCGAAACTGCAATATTGCAGCCCCCGGTCTGAGTGGTGGATCAACGACTGACCTGTCGTCAAATCAATGTGCTCTAAAGCCATTTGTAGAGCAGCTTTGCAGTGGACGGCATGCAGGCTCGGAGCCACCCCATACCCCATGATTCGTTTGGAATACGCGTCCGTCACCAACGAAATGTACAAACATCCGTAATGGGTGAACCAGTACGTGATGTCGGATACCCACACCTGATTGGGTCGGTCTATAACCAGTTTTTTGATTAGGTTAGGATACTTTCGGAACCGATGCCGGGAAAATGTTGTCCGCACACTACGCCTTCTCTTCCTGACTAACAGACCTTTATAGGCCAGTAGGTCAAATAGGGCATCACGGCCCATCTTTATCCCCTTTGTTTTCATAGCTTCCTTGATGAGCTCGTACAACTTGCGGCCACCCATCTGGGGATGGTCTTTGCGCAACGCCTTGACCAACTCGACTACGTCCTCCTCGTGCTTTCCCGGTGATGTGCGCCGTTGCCAATATTGATAGTACGCCTGTCGGCTAAAACCAAGACACCCTTCTAACTGCCGAATATGTAGATGAGGATGGTTCATCAGCATGACCCGAATGGCTTGGTAGCGGACTTTTTTTCCAAATCGACGCCCAATTCCTGCTCGGCGACTTGCACTAAAGTGGAATAGTAAAGAGCTTTGAACTTAGCTTCTTCAAGCTCCTGCTCCAGCGTCTGAATCTGGACTTTAAGTTCCTGGGTTTGCTCGCTGTCAGTCTGGATGGATCGGAAGCGGCCGTTTTTCTTAGGTGCGGTGGGGCGGATAATTTCCCCCACGTTTGCTTGGCCGGGTCGTTCTGACTCTTCCTCGACGATGTCAATCCAGTGTCGAACGGTCTTACGAGTGGTTTCAAATTTAGCCGCAGCCTGGTCGATGTTGAGCTTGCCGCGATGGATTTCGGCCACCATTTGTCGCATAACTTTTTCGTGTTGCATCATGCGTAATTGAACGAGTGATTTCATAAAGTTAACCAGTTTGTGGTCAACTTTTTTCAGGACAAGTCAGGGCTGTTCCTTCAAATTCCCGAATGGGCGGGGCCCTACCTGAAAGCCTTGCTCACGCCAACCAACCAGGTCGGGTTCCTGTTGCAGTTGGGATACTTCCGGGTGGTCAGCCGATTCTTCCCGGTCAGCCGCTTCGCACAATCAGACACTGACTACATAGCAAAGGGTCTGATGGTGGACCCCAACCAGGTTGACCTTTCCGACTACGGTGGTGGAACCTTTCGCCGCCACCAGGAGGACATACTTTGGCAATTGGGCTACTCGGGGTTTGACAGGAATGCGTCAGCACTCGTGTCCGTGGAAATGAAGAGACTGGTTTCGCTGAGGACAGAACCCGTCCTAGTCATGGAGTCCATAATAACCTTTTTGGACGAACACCGCATTGAACTACCGGGTTACACAACGCTCAGGGCGCTGCTCGAAAATTCCTTCAAACAATTCGAGGCGGATTTGGAAAAGACCCTGGTCCAATACCTGCGGCGGCAGGATAAGGACCTGCTGGATTCGCTGCTGGTTCAGCACGAGTCCTACCGCCAGGCCGAGAAAAAGGACGTGAAGGTTCAAAGGTACCAGCTCACGTTCTTCAAACGGGTCACCCAGTCCATGCAGCCGTCCATAATCAAAGGCAGAGTGGATAACTTTGCCCGGCTCAGGGAAATGTACCTACAGCTTCTGCCCCTTATCGAACGGCTAAATCTGCCGGAGGAAACAATAAGGTTCTGTGCCGAGTACGTGATCGACAGCCAGGTGTTCCAGGTGGCCAACCGAGACAACACCCGGTACCTGCTGCTATTGTCTTTCGTCGTCCACCAATACTTCCAGCTGGGTGATGCGCTTGTGCTCACCTTCAATCAGGCCATCACCAGTGCGATCAACGATTGTGAAGGCAAGGTCAGGGACAGTCTGTTCGAGAACAGGATGAGCACCTCCCGCCTGGTGAGTTCTGTTTCCGTCCGCAGCGTCACGCATATCGGCACACTCACCGAAGTGGAGCGGATCATCCACGATGGGGAGTTGGAAGCCGGACGGAAGGTCGAGCTCATCGAGGAGCTTCTGAGGCAGCGGAAAGTCTCCCCGCAGGCTCTTAGGGAGGATGAGCAGAGGCTGGTCAGCCTGAGGCTGGTCAATCAGCGGATCAGTGACCGCGAGGACTATTACCTGGCCCTTGAGAAAAGATCGGTGCGCTTGCAGATCCGGGTTTCTGACCTTGTAAAAGCGTTATCCTTTGACTTCGAGTCGTCACAGGGTCAATTGCGGGACGCCATTGTTTACTTTCAGATGAAGGATGGAAACATCCAGCAGAGCACTGGCGTCCCCCTGGACTTCCTGTCCCTCGAGGAAAGGCAAAGAGTGCTGACACCGGAGGGTAAGCTCAGAATATCCCTTTATAAAATACTGCTGTTCAAGGAAATGAGGGATCAAATACGTGCAGGTGCGTTGAATGTCCACTCCTCGTACCTGTACCGGTCATTTGAAGAGTACATGATTCCCCGCGCACAGTGGTCCAAAGAGAAGGCCCTGCTGGTGCAGCGGGCGGCCATCGGTCATCTACAGGGTCCAGGAGCCACGCTATTGAAGTTGAACGAGGAATTGAACCATCATCTGAAGACTACCAACCACCACATCGATAGCGGTCAAAACCAGCAAGTCTATTTCGACCCCAGCGGCAAGTGGCACATGCACAGATACAAGCCTGATGACGCCGATTCTGAAAACACGTCGATGACCTATCCGCAAAACAGGGCTGTTTCACTGTTGGAGGTATTGTCTGTTGTCAACCGATTCAGCGGGTTCACCCAGGCCTTTCAGCACAGGGGAATTAATTATTTACCGCCCCGTCCAGATGACAAGCTGTTCTTCGCGTCCATCATAGGGTACGGTTGCAACATTGGCATACCCAAAATGGCTTTAATTTCCAGGAGTATACCCGTTAGTTCGCTGCTGACCACCTCCATCCAGTATTTTTCGCCTGAGATGACGCTGAAGGCAAACGACATGATCCTTGAATTCAGCAACAGGCTACCCCTGACGGACAAGTTCAGGGTTCACCCGGGCTTCACCCACACCAGTAGTGACGGGCAAAAATACGACGTGTCCGTCGCGTCCCTGAGAACCGCGTGGTCTTTCAAATATTTTGGCAACGGGAGGGGTCTGACCGTTTATTCGCACCTGGATGAAGCCGGGCAGCTGTTTTACTCGACCGCGTTCAGTTCAGCCGATCATGAGGCGCCCTACATGGTCGATGGTCTGATGCACAACCGGGTGATCGAGTCGGACGCTCACTCGACCGATACGGGCGGCTCCTCTGAGATCATATTTGCCATCACCGCCCTGCTGGGGATATCCTTTCGGCCCAGACTGGCCAGAATACACGAAAACACTTTGTATTCAATCGACGCGGTCTCAACCTACCGTGAATCAGGCTACCGGATCAAACCCGACGCAAAAATCAATTTTGAACTCCTGATCGAAAACTGGGACGAGATTTTAAGGTTCGTGCTGACGATCAAAATGGGACATTCCAAAGCGTCCACACTGATACGCAGGCTGAATTCCTACTCGAGGCAGCATCCGCTCTACAAGGCACTCAAGGAACTTGGCCGGATTTACAAAACGATGTACGTTCTTCAGTATGTGGACGAGCCCGCTATCCGAAAATCCGTTGAGAGAATGTTGAGTAAGGCGGAGAACAGTAACAAATTTGCCAAGGCGATTTCCCACGGCAACAACCAACAGCTCACCGGGGCCACTTACCGGGAGCAGCTCACTTCCGAGGGCTGCAAGAGGCTTATTGCCAACTCTATAAATTGCTGGAACCTGCTTTATCTGTCGGAAAGCCTGGCGCAATGCAAAAAGTCCGCTGAACGGGAAGTTTTATTGAGAAGCATACTGGCCACTTCCACCCATAGCTGGGAACATATTAACATGCTCGGTGAGTACGACTTTTCGGAAAAGGGCGATTTTCACGCTTTCGACCTGGACATTATCTTCAAAGACGGGGATGAGAATTGAGTATAGCTAACTCCTGCAAGGAAATGCTGCTCTGCGAAACCCGTGGCGGTTTTTGTACTAACTTTTAATTTAACCCATCATTGCAGTAGCACCTCATCGTAGTGACCAGCCACTTCTTGATCTTAAAGTTATTGACGTTGTAAACCCAGCCTTCATTGCCAGTGTCGCAGGGTAGATCGATCTAGATGCACTTTACCCGGCCTATACACTCGGGTAGCAGGACTTTGATGGCTTCGAGGTTGTCGCCGTGAATAATTCTATTGCTGCTGCGGGTAGGGGAGGGGGTTTCCCCTCCTCGTCCGTAAAACCATATTTGTGGTTCAGAACGCGGCAGGGGAAGTTGAGATGGTGATTGACTACTTTATCTTTTCCAATCCAGTGGAGGGTGGGCATAGGTCGCTTCTAATAGTATTTTATTATCTCAATATCTCAAAATGATGTAGTATTGAGATATTGGTATTTTAATATGTTAATGTATTTAGCTTAATCACTTACCTGCCAGTACCCTGCCCGGTCAGAGCCTATGCGTTTTAAATCGCCATCTTGTTTCATTTGACTGATTTGATATTCCACGCCTCGGCGCGTCAGTCCAGTTGCCTGCGTCATTTCCTTGATCGTTACCTTTGAGTTGAGCTTAATCAAATCACTTATCAGTTCTCTCGAAGTCTTCTCCACAGTCTTCTCCACAGTCTTCTCCACAGTCTTCTCCACAGTGCGTGGGGGTCGTCGCAATATTACGGTAAACATCCCCTCGGTTCGGAAATCAGGAGCAGGCAGGTTGGCCTCACCCATGAGATGGTTCATGCGCCTGATGCCGGAGCCTATTTGTTCCACAAGATGCATTCGGGAAAACAGCCCGAAAATAAGCGGGTTTCGGGAAAGGCTGCTTTGTCCAAAGTCTTCGATGCGAATACCGCTGACCAGGCCGCCGGGATTTCTGATCTCAACCCGATCAGTGAAGACCTCAACGGTCGTCACTGCGCCTTTCTCATAGTAGTCGCGATGGGACAGACTGTTGATAATTGCTTCCTTGAAAACCGTTTCAGGAATCTCCCATATTTCTATCCGGGGTTTGGAACCCTGCCCCTCGATGTCGTACCGAACATTCATTTTCCCCCGCAACCACTGCATAGCGCGGAGATACTGTTCGTGCAGACAGCCGCCGAAAGGTTGGTCGTCGATGATAAAGCGCTTATCCGTTCCTTGGAAAGCCACACAGCGGACGATGGCCTTCTCCACGTAAAGCTGAGGTTCTTTACCAAAAAACAAAACCGCGCCATTCTTGATCTTCTGCTCCGGGGTGTAAAGCCTGAGGTTTCGGAATATCTGCTCCTGCGGAACCGTGCGGCTGAGACGAGCGGCCGCCAGAAACTCGGCAATAAAAGGTTCATCAAATTCAGTCACCGAATCGAAATTCGGACAGGGAGCTTCGTCAAAGTATATCCTTTCGGCCTGCTGAAAAAAGTTGCGCATCTGTTCGGCGGTCGTCAGTTTTTGCGTGTTGGGACCTTGCCGCACGTAAATGGCCCCGGACAGCACATAAGGTTTGTTGGGGCCGGAAGGGACTTCAATCACGCCTATTATTTTACCATCGACCTCGACCACCGAAAGTTCGCAGCGCAGTGGGGGAGAGATTTCGCCCAGGCTATTTTGGATGGCCGACCGTCTGGCGTTGTCAAGTTGAACGCCCTGAATCTGATTGTGGTCATCGACGCCAAGAAGTAAAATTCCACCCGCCGCGTTGGCGAAAGCGCATACCTCTTCTGAGAGCTCCCGCACCTTGGATGGTACCGAAACTTTGAACTCGGCGTTGTAGCCTTCGCCATTAGTGGCTAGTGATCGAATTGATTCAGGAGTGAGCATGGGTTTATGTGCGTAAAGCTAACATTTCTTAGCCTTAAATCGGCAGTTTAATATCACAATATTATAAAATTATAAAATATCAAAACTTCGTAATATTATTATCTTTTATTCAAATTTTTCAATAGACTCGTTCTCAGGTCGTGGTCGGGCGTAAATAGTATTGCGGCCAATTTCTGATTTGATGGGAAAATTATTCAAGAATCCCTCTACCTCACGGTTCTGATAGGGGTGATCACGAAGAATTTCCACCGGATCGACAAAGATGATGTTGTAGCGAGGCTGAGTGACGTTGCCCGCCCGATCACGCTGAGGATTTAGCAAATGTTCCTGTTCATTAGCATATTCACCGGACTCGAGCCGATACTTGTAGTTAACCGTGACGTAGAAATGCAGACGGCTGTAATTGGACAGGGCAAACTCGTACGCAGTGATATTGTCAAGTATGGTTTGCCATTCGGTGATTTCCTTCTGGTACTGGCGAATCGTTTCCCTAGCCTCCACTCTTTTGAGCTGACTCATGCCGTCGATCTTATCTTCCAAATCCATGCCTTCAACGGTCAGATTGTCGACGTAAGCTCTGATCTGCTCAGTCTTCTGGTCTAGGGGCATGTCTTTGTCTTTGAGCAGCCAATAGCGGTGTTTCCGGTAAAAGGTGATGCGGGCAGCAGGGCGGTCCGGATTGACGAGCTTGATCGTCCGGCAATCGAAATCCTTGATGTCGTCAAATAAAGGCTGATGCGCTACATCGACGAAGTAAATGATGCCCGTAGTGTTCCAGTCGCCCTCGATGTCCCAAACGTTGCGATCGGGCTGGAGTTTTGGAACGTCATCCATTAATCGGGTGAGTTCATTAAGGAGCCGGGCGTAGATCTGTGGCTCGTATTTCTTACGTTTGGCGTGAGAAGGCTGGTCTTCCATATATTTTCCTATTAGACTTAGTATTTTGTATGTTTCCCTTGAAGGGAAATTTATAAGAACTCTACTCAAAGTTTTTTTGATTTTTCCTCTCTCATCGCCATCCATAGCTTACGTTATCCATACAGGCCACACACAAACCTTCAATGACCTTTAATCTTTATTATTTCATTTATTATAAAAGTCATTTTTATTGAGTGATAAGACTATTAAGATATTATAGAATTAAAAAATTATCATAAACGCCTATTTGTGAACAGGTTGTGTGTGGATAACTCGCCTTACCCTAACAGATGATAGTCGAAGCCTAACAGATAATAGTCAATCCCTAACAGATGATAGTCGAAGCCTAACAGATGATAGTCCTATCCCTAACAGATGATAGTCGCAAGTCTAACAGATGATAGTTCTATCCCTAACAGATGATAGTCAATTCTGCGTAAAATGCATCCCTAACATTCTATATATCAATAGTTATCCACATTCTGTGATATTGCACTTTATGTGGCAGTGAGCGGCCTTTACGCTTTCACTATCAGGCCCATAGACAATCACAGGACCATTGAACCCAGACTTTACCCTAACAGATAATAGTCGAAGGCGATCATTTCGCGTGACTAAAAAAGAAATAAGACCGTTGGTTTTCATAGTAACTAATTTATTAACAGACAATTATCAATAACATTAAGGATTTTGTTTGTTAGGGACGAATAAGCCATTACCTTGCAATTACTATTATATGTTAGGGAATGGGTACACTAGCCAAATCCAACCAGTCACTTCAACTCTCCAATAGCCAGCTCTCGCTTATTTTCGAGAGTACCACTATTACGGCCCCGGTCGAGACGAATCCTGAGACTATCGTCCTCCGCGCGCCTAACAACAAGAAAATTCTCATCCGAGAACCGCTGAAACTGCTCACCAGCACGACAGACTTCGGTTTCTTCGAGCGCAGGCTGTATTGGTTAGTACTGCGCGAGATTCGCAATATTCAGGCCATCGACCAATTAAAGATCAAACCGTATGAGGAGCTTAAGTTTCGTTTCCACTACTCGGAAATAATCAAAGGCCACCCAAATTCAAGCATTCAATCTGCCATCGACTTGATCCAAAAACGGACTATCAGTTGGGAGGACGAGAGCGGCAAGCACTCCAATGTAGTCGTATTCCCGATGGCCGAATACTGGCCCCAGAAAGGCGTTATCGAACTGACGATGTACCACGCAGCCATTCCTGTGTTTCTGTTTCTGGGCAGCGGCTACGCACAGTATGGCTATGAAGAGGCCCTGGTCCTCAGCAGCAAGTACGCGCAACTGCTCTTCACCAACTTGGCCAGGTTTCGGGGAACGGGGGTGTGGAGGGTAACTTTGAAGCAACTCCGCCAATCAGTCGGGGCCCTGGAACAATCCTACAACAATTATTCTGCGCTACGACAGCGGGTAATTGACCTCTCGTTGCAGCAAATCAACGAGCACACTAGCATGGAAGTCACTTACGTGCCCATGATGAAAGGTCGGGCCACCGTTGGCATCGAATTCACTATTAGGTCCAAAACCCCACCAGAGGAACTGGAAAAGGAAGAAAAGAAAGTAGAGATGAACCAGCGGCTGGAAGCCATGTTCCAATCAGATATCGCAGACATCGTTTCTTATGCTTCCAACCAATTGAGTCAGTTCTACCCCTCATTCTCGCAGCAGCAGAGGAAGGCCATCCTGTCCGATACCCAGAAATTGAAAGACTTCCTGCGCGCCGACCTCTACGTGGATTACGGCTACGCAGAGATCAACCCAGAGGCCTACGTGGCCCAGAGTGTATTTAACTATAAAGGGAAGAATTGAGGGTAGGGGATAGCCTAGTACGCCTTCTGTCCAGACGCCGTAACCTTATAGTCAGAAAGAATAGAAGGGAAGAAAAAAGCGTGTCAAGCGTGCGTTAGGGGCAGGAGCGAGATGCGTAGTCTTGAAAGCCAGGAACGAGGGCTAGAGGTTTAATTAAAAAAAGGTACAGAAACCGTCACGGGTTTGATCATCTGCGCTCAAATCTAAACATCATCTTTGAAGATATGGGTTAAATCAAAAGTTAGAACGGCTGCGGAACGGTGCGCTGCTGTACGATCTTTGAATTTAACCCCACGAGGAAGCTGTGTACTTGAAGGATTAAAGTAATTCTCCTCATTTCTGGTAGGCGCAGCCTGGTAAACTATTGGCCAATTTCCTTCCGGTAGCGCTTCACGCTGGAAATACTAATTCCCGTGAGCTTGACAATCTCCGAAACTGAGAGCCCCTTTTCCAGGGCGGTCTTCACCCTGGCGTAGTTGTCGGCATTTGGGCCCTTGAAGCGGCCAATGTGCTTTCCATTGGCTTTGGCCAATAGCTGACCGGCTCGGGTTTTTTCAAGAATCATCTCCCGATCGTATTCTGCCAGGGCGGCAAAGATCCCAATGACCAGCTTGCCCGAGGGCGTGGCCGAGTCGATGCCCAGATCCAGCGCTTTAAAGATAATGCCCCGCTCGGTGAAGCTGCCAATCAGGTTGATCAGGTGGTCGCGGCTGCGGCCCAGGCGGGTGAAGCGCGAGACGACTACCGTATCACCGGAGCGCAACAGGGCGAGCATTTCGTCCAGGACGGGACGCTGCACCGATAGGCCGCTGATCTTTTCCTGGAAGATGCGGTCGCAGCCGAACTTCTGCAAAGCGTCGAGCTGTGTGTCGGTTTTCTGGTCAGCAGTCGAGACGCGGGCGTAGCCAAAGGTCTGGTTCATGGGTGGTCCGTGGATACGGTAGAAAAAGGCCCAATAAGTTAAGTCCATAAAGGTACCCATTCTTTTTGAGGTGGCCCTACTTTCTGGACCCTGTTTTTGTGACCTGGGCAACGAGAAACTCCATTCTTGTTTGAGGTTCAGAAAGGTATGGCTTGTTGGTCTATACCTCACAATAAAATGCTCGATAAAAATTATTGTTACTACTAACTAACTTCAAAGGTATGCGCTAATCCTAATTTAAGTGTTATGAAAATCCAAGTTTTACTGGTCAAGCGTCTGCCTGCCGGGTACCTCCGCCATGCTTCGTCACCCGTGGGCGAGTCGTGATTTTCACAGGTTGTTGGGTCACGTGTTTTTTATTTGCCTTCGTAGCCCATAAATATGCTTCCCCCGGACCCAAATACGATAAATCTGTGGGAGTGAGTTTCTCAAATTGGGTAATGGACCGCTGTATGTGTTTTAGCCATTGGGGTGAATTGAATCGATGAACGACTACAGCCGAACTCAGTTCAATGATTGCGTTAGGCAGGCTCGGGGGATCTTGACTGGCGATCAATACACTTACTCCCTTATGGCGCATTAGCCGTATGGTTTCCACAATGCTCTCCGTCAAATCGCCATTACTCATATACTTATGCGCCTCATCAAAAACAATGAATTTGTTGAAGGTGCTTCCGTCCGGCCGTTTTACATTGGAGAAAATGTTAAGCATAATAACGAACAGACCCAGCGCGTCGTCCTGGTCAAGAAACTCATCTCGCAAATCAACCAAAAGTAAGCGCCCCGGTTGCATTAGATCGCCCAATTTTACCGAATCGTCAATGTATTCGTCGGCTAAACTCAGCCGCGACAGAGCCAATTCCCGCTGACTAGCTGTGAGGAGCGCAGATTGCTGAATGCCTATCTTAAGACCATCCAGTGTCAGCCGGTCGCGCAGAGACTTCATGATACTATTCAGATGCTTGATGTACAGGGACTGATTGCCGATTGCCCCCATCAAAAAGCGCCAGTCCTGAATGTTCAATTCCGCTGACGATAAGGCCAAGGGTCCAACCTTCAGGTTTGGATAGTCAGCCTTCCGCTCTTCCAGCTTGGCTTTTGGCACAAGCAAAACCACCTCATCAATGCCCTGCGGATTCGCGCCATATCCCTGCCACAGCTCGTCAGACTCACGCTTCACATCGTTTGGATAAGCCATTGAGGCAAATTCCGGTTTGTAGTTCTGATCCTGGCTGTAATGGAAGATGACCCCCGCCAACGGGTTCGGCAATGAATTGATCCGGGAAATAGGCGTTAGCACCATCTCCGTGATCGTTCCGATGGAATAGCTTTTGCCTGCTCCCTGTACCCCAAACAAACTGATGGTGTGGGTACCGTTCAAATCCAACGCTATTACTTGCCCCGTCTGGGTTTTGCCCAGAACGCCAAACTGATTGGAAGGCTCACTGCCACCGATGTATAAATCAAAGTCAGGCAACTCATAACCAAGCGGATAGTTCGGAGAATCAGCTTCGGATGGTGTGTTCTCACTTATGGTTTCGTCCGCTGTTTTTGAATCCTGCCCGTCCGAACCTTCCTCAATAGGCAATGGTACAGCCCCTGGCAACAGTTTCGTCGGCTCGCTAGTCTTATCACCGGGCAAATCAATTGAGTGAAACAATTTTGTCACAGGCTCTGGAGTTAAATCCCGCTCAAAACTATCCCATATGCTGCCCGGTCGTTGGGTACGCAAATCAGTGTCTTCATCGAGCAACATGGTTAGCCCTTGCTGCCCCACCCGGTAAAAGGTCACATCAGCGCGTGACTCTTTAAGTATGTCTGCTTGGCTGTCCAAATCGAAAATAATCCCGCGCTTTGCAAATTCCATATTGCATGGAGCATCTAAGGTTGACAAAAAGCTGCGGATTTCGCTGGCCTCGTCATTCCCCAGAAGGCCGTACCGCTCTGCCCTATTAGCATAGAATAGCAACAGGTCGCTCAACTCTTTGGTGCGGAGATGGCGGTCGAAGCGGGGTTGTCCCAGGACTTCCTCATCCGTAAACCGTTGCCGTAATAGCCTAACCGTGTTTGTCAGCTGTCCGTCCACTGACTCGAACAGGTCTTCACGCCCGGCCGAACCTAAGGCAGCGGTACGCATCTTGACCTCCAGCACCTGAATCGACAGGCAACGCCGGGCTGCATCAACGGCCACCAGCAGCAGGTCGGCCCGGCTTTGACTATCGGTTTCTTTCTCCGGCCGCAGCAGATTCTGATGAAGGTCCAGCGGTATCACGAATTGCTGATCCAGTAACCCTTTACGTTCCAGAAGTCGTTTAGCCAAAGCCAAACCGGTATATTCCAGTACTTTGTTTACACTGGGCTGTCGGCTAAGCTGCATCACCAGTGATCCACTCAGAGTACGCAAATCATTGAGAATTTGCGTGGTCGATTCGGTCGATGACGAGACACTGAGCGGCGAGAAAATCGTTTGGACGATAGGGGCAATCAATTGTTGAACTTCCGCGCCCGGCTTGCTGGTCAGAAAAGTGTTGATGCCAAGAAAATTTTCGCCGGGAATGTAATCAAGCAAAAACGGCTCCTCGCCTTCCCCGATCGGCAGGTCAAAAATTTCGGGGCCCAGGTGCCTGTCGAAGGTAACCACCCAATCAGAATAAGAATGGATTTTATCCAGCAGCATCGTCTCCGCAGACCCCACAATCAATTCAGTGGCAGGAAGAGCGGCTGTCGGCTTACCAGCCAATGACGCACTCGTCAGGTGACTCAATCGGCCAAAGGCAGTGCTAATCGTTCTGCTGATTGGGAATGACAAGCCAGTGCCTAGGGGCGACACATAGCGAGTCCAGACGGAGGTTGTGCCGGCCGTGTCGTGGTCAAACTTAATGACTGGCTGAACGACCAGACCTTCAAGGTAGAAGGACGGGGCCTGGGCGTCAGGAAGCTGAATCCGGGGCCGCAACGGAAACGGATTAATCAGAAAACTAATATGGCAGTCGAAACTGCCCGGATTGGCAATGTATTCGCCTATTCGGTTCAGGCTTAGCCTGAGTTTTGGGAAGAGCCGGTTTCGGCCCGGCTGGGAAAAGGCATCCGCTGTACCCGTAAGCGTTGTGGCCGGATTGATAAGTCGGTTTATGGCTTCGCCGTCGGCTACAAACGAATGCTCGTTGAAAAACAACCGAACTTCGTATCGAACGGCCTGTAATTCGGCCTCTTCCTGCAACTCCAATAGGACATCCCGAAACACCTGCCCTTCACCTGCATTGAACAAATTAATCGTAATCTGCTCGGTATACGGATGCAGGGCCAGATAATTGCGAATGTGGCGGTAAACGACAGTCTCATCCACGTCATTTTCGACCCACCCGGTCTGGTCGGCGATGTCCAGCGTTTGCTGGAGATACTGAATCAGCGAGCGGTGCAGCGACCCGCCCTGCAGGGTTCCGTTTTGAGAGACGGCGGTGTGGGCGAACAAGCCCCACCCAAATGCCAGTTCGCCTGCGTATTCAAACGCCTGCCCGGCCTCATCGACAATCAGCAGGGGATGATTAGTGGGGGTGAGTTTGCCGAAGAACAACTCGGATATTTCGTCCGTCCAGTAGGGCAATTGCCGCTCAAAGTCAGCGCGAGTCAAGGTTTCCCAGTCGGTGAAGAGATTCAGCAGGGCAACAAACCAGCCCAGTCGCAGGGGATGAATGGGCGGCACAAGCAGCGTGGTGTAACGCTCCTGCGAGTCGGGTAGCCGGCCCTGTAAAGAAACCAAATCGAGTTCCTGCACGGCCACAAAAACGGCCTGCAAATCGGCCTTTTCAGAATCCGCGATTTGATCCCATTCACTCATCCGGTGTTCGATAGTGGCCAGTAGTTGATTGTACGCCCCCACGTACGCTTCAACGGCGGTTATGTTTCGCACCAGATCAAAGGTTTCCCAAATCCCATCGCCCCCCTTGGCGCTATCCCGGATGCTTTGGAAGAAAGTTCGTCTTGTCTCCAAAAATAACCGGGCTTCGGGCAGATTGTGCAGGTGACTAGGCAATGCGGTTAAATGCTGTTTTGAAAAAACTTGTCCTGTTTGAGGAGCCTCAGCCACACTCAGCAGCCCCAAACCGTCAGGATTGGCAAGAATGGCATCCTGAAACTGCCGGAGTTTTGACGACACCTGCACTTGGAAATTAAACCGGGACTCTTTATAACGGGCCAGAAAAACGGAGGTCACCTGTCGGTCAGCGTGGTTGAGCCACTTCCAGTCTTCAGAATCAGGTTCCAGATTTTTGGCATCCCGCTCCTTGGCGTCCAAATGGCCGAGTCGGTAATAGAAGAAGCTTTGCAGCACGCTTCCCACCTTTTCGCGCCTGACCGACTGCCCGTCGGTCGGTAAATCGCTGTCGTCAACCGTGAAAAGAATGTTTTCGGTCTCCGAAGTCCATTTCCCTTTAATCCGGCTCCGGTCTGCCGCATCACCCTGTTCTTCCTGTTCGGTTCGCCAGGCACGCTGATCCAGCCTATCTCGGAAGTCATCGTTGGTGTTCAGGATATTATTAAACTCGTCCAAGGCGAACACCCGAAGAAAATAATTGCCCGGTTCGACGGCATTGGCGTCAAAAGCAATATCACGCGTCCGGGAATTCTGCTTGCTTTTGGTGAAGCCCCAGCGGTCGAAGTTTTCGTAAACACAGTCTGACTCGGGGTTCTTTTAGTAAATGGACAAAGAATTACTCTAAGGGATTCTTTGTCCATTTACTAAAAGAACCCCCCTTAGACTACGAGTTTCGAGAACAGGTTTCACATTCAGTTCATCGGGTGCGGCCACCAAGACTGAACTGCTCCATTTGGCGTACGCGAATAGAGCAGTTTAACGGGTCAGGACTCAGAATTAGTGGATATTTACTAAAATTTCTGAGACAGGCCGATGGAACATTTTTTTCCAAGAACATTATTTCAACTTGAAGCTTCCACGCCTTTATCGGGTGGACCGGATCCAGTCCGCCGCGAAGTTAGCCAGCCCGATAGTGCATCTTAAGTTGAGAGTGTCATCTAGCAGGGCGAGGATAGGGGAAGATAGTTCCTGCAAGCAGCCGTTGACCCCAGGAAAATTATTACTCACTTCGCAAACTGGTAACGGGATTCATCAACGCCGCCTTCACGGCCTGGAAACTCACCGTCAGCAGGGTAATGAACAACGCCCCCGCGCCTGCCGCCGCAAAAATCCACCAGGAAAGCTCGGTGCGGTAGGTGTACTTCTGCAACCAGCCATCCATGAAGTACCAGGCCAGCGGCGCGGCGATGAGCAGGGCGATGAGTACCAGAAAAACAAAGTCTTTGGACAGCAATCGCCACAAGCTGGCCACGCTCGCGCCCAGCACCTTGCGAACGCCGATTTCCTTGGTGCGCTGTTCGGCGACGTAGGAGGCCAAGCCGAACAAGCCGAGGCAACTGATCAGAATCGCCAGCCCGGTGAAGACGCCCGCCAAGTTGCCGATGCGCTCTTCGGCGGCGAACTTGGTGCCGTACTCTTCATCCACAAACTTGTAGTCGAAGGGAGCGTTGGGGCTGTGCGCTTTGAAAACAGATGCCACTTTGGGCAGGGCTTCGGCAGCACTCATGGCCGGGTTGAGGCGCATGGTGATGTTCATGACCTGATCGTAGCGCATCATAAAGGCCGTGGGGTTGATCGGTTCGTAGGGCGACTGCATGACCATGTCTTTGATGACGCCGACCACTTGGTACGTCCGGCCAGCCTGCGTGACGAAGGTGCCGACAGGATTTTTTAACCCCATCACTTTAACCGCCGACTCATTGAGAATCATGGCCGACGAATCAGTGCTGAAATCGCGGGAAAAGTCGCGCCCTTCCGTGATTTGAAAACCCACCGTTTGGCCGAAGTCGTGCGTGACGGGCATCCGGCCAATGAGCGGCTTGTAGTCGGGATCTTTCCCTTCCCAGGTAAAATCGGCGCTATTGGCCCATATGTCCGTAACCGGGCTGAGGGATTCGGCCATATTCTCGACCGCGCCCGTGGCCAGCAGGTCGTTGCGCAGCGGGTTGTAATCGCCGCGCAGTTCGGGCGCGTTGATGCCCATATAAATGAGTCCCGAGCGGTCGTAGCCTATCGGGCGGTCTTTGGCGAATTGAATTTGGCGGTACACGACGACGGTACCAATGATGAGGGCCACCGAAACCGTGAACTGCACCACCACCAGTACTTTGCGCGGAATGGCGGCGTAACGACCGACTCTAAAAGTACCCTTCAAAACCTTCACAGGTTGGAAAGAAGACAGATATAAAGCCGGGTAGCTACCCGCCAGCAGAGCCGTCACCGCGACGAATAAGCCGCAGATGCCCCAAAATAGCGGGCTGGGCCAGGGTAGAATCATTTGCTTCGCCGCCAGCTCGTTGAACGACGAAAAGGATACGGCTACCAGCAGTAGAGCTATCACGAAGGCCACGCAAACCACCAGAAACGATTCGCTCAGAAACTGCGCGGCCAACTGCCCGCGCAGCGACCCGACAGCCTTGCGAATACCGACTTCCCGCGCCCGCTTCTCGGAACGCGCCGTGCTGAGGTTCATGAAATTGATGCAAGCCAGCAGCAGCACGAAGAAGCCGATCAGGCCGAACAGCCACACGAACTGAATGCGACCGCCACCGCTGCGGG
Organism: Cytophagales bacterium; assembly: GCA_038235275.1. Lineage (GTDB taxonomy): Bacteria > Bacteroidota > Bacteroidia > Cytophagales > Spirosomataceae > Persicitalea. The sequence goes on from JBBSUC010000032.1 coordinate 19,962, forward strand.
CCTCGTCGAGGGGCGAGTGCAGGTGCCAGTCGCGCATCGGCGAAAGGGTCAGTTCCGGGTCGAAGCCTTTGGCCTCCGCCCCCCGCTTGTCGAGGATGACGTTCTTGATTTTAGCCGATGCCGCCGCGAGATCCGCTTTTTCGTCGAGCAGTACATAAAACGGCCACATATTGTTGTTCCAAACCGTTTCGGCTTCTTTCACCCAGTCGTTCTCCGCCCTGAACAGCGACATCGGGGCCAGGAATTCCAGTCCTTTAAGGGCTGAGTTATCGGGAAAATCTTCGTACACGCCCGTGACGGTCAGGTTGCTAGCATTGTCTAGCTTGACGATTTTGCCGACCGGGTCTTCCGTTCCGAAGAGGGCTTGCGCCGCCGAAGCCGACAGCATAATGGAATACACATCTCGTAACCCGTCCTGGATGCCCTGCCGCATCGGCAGCGAAAACACGCTGGTGAACTGAGGATTGGCGTAGCTGCCCGTTTGAGAAAATTTCTTTTCTCCGTTCGCGATGAGGTGCGTCTGGGGCCAAGTCGAGGTAACTACCTCTTCGAAATCCGAGTAGCTGTTACGAAGTTCATTGCCCAACGCCAGAGGCAACTCCTGCTGCGGCCCGCGTCGGTCGCTGAACGTCTGGTACAGCATCACCTGCGCGATGCGGTCGTAATTCGTGAAGGATTTATTGAAACTCATTTCATCGTACACCCACAGGCCAATGAGCATCGCCACGGCCATGCCGACCGCCAGACCTCCGATGTTGATGAAGGAGTAGCCCTTGTTGCGGGCCAGGTTGCGGTAGGCGATTTTTAGATAGTTGCGGAGCATGGCTTTCAGGGTTATGGTTTACGGCGTCACGGAATTTGTCGCCATGCTTTTAATCTTTGAAAACTATGCCATAAAGCTAATCTCCTGAAAATCAGAAACTGTGCGAAACTAAACTGTCCGATTTCGGACAGTTTAGTTTCGAAATCGGACAGTTGTGGACTTAGTTCGGGCGGAGCTATTCCAGATACTCACTTGGCCCGTTTCAACGTCATGATCTGCTTGCTCTCGTAATAAATGACAATAGTGTCCACGCCGAATTTTTCGTTCTTGACAAACTCGAATTCCAGGTTGCGCTCGCGGGAGAATAGTCTGTTTTCTGACATTGGGTAGAGCATCGTGTCGATAAACCCCTCGCCAAATAATCGCAACCCCAGGCTTTCTCTGGTCAGCGTGACGTCTTCACCCGTGGGCAGTTTGAACGCTCCGGTGTAGACATCGAGCAATTTCCCGGAAATCTTCACCAGCCGCGAATCGAATGCAGGATCGGGCGCAACTGTGATGCCCTGCAAATCTTCCAGGCGTGCCACCACCCCCCAGCCCCAGGCAGCGTCGTTGGCGACGCCGATCAAAAGTTCGTTGTCGCCTTCCTTCAAGGGTAGGACAAAAGAAGTGTTTTCCACCGATAGGCGACCACCGGGTGTCTTTTCGATGGGGCTTCCTTGCAGATTTTTGTCGATGTAAGTCAGTTGCCCGTTTAGGAAAACCCATACATCGTTGACAAATCCCAATTCCATTTTTTTCTTCTGCGTTTTGGCTGAATTTACCTTCACTTTTAACCAGACGATACTCCGCGTTTCGTTCTTGCCGAAAGCGCGAATCAGATTCACCAGGCCCCGGCGTTCGGTGTCGAGTACCCGCCACTTGGTTTGGGGATCGGGCAGCAAATCGAGACTGAAATCTACCTTCTCAGGAATCGTCATGGGATCGCTCGCCCCCCAGCTACGGATGTAGCGCGGATCGTTGGCGGTAGGATCCACGCCCGGCTGAGGTGAAAGGTTTTCAGTCTCGTTAGTTTTTACAATCAGATTTTTGACTGCCATGTCCCCCTAAAAGCCGATGGTACCCTGGCTGGTGTTGCCTGCCAGATGCTCCACTTCCAGCGTGGGTTTGCCGGGGCTGTTGACGTACATCCGCATTTGGGCGTCCGAAATAACCAGTTTTATGTGGTTCCAGGCATCTTTGGTAAAGGTTGCGTTGGACTGGTATTCGACGTAGGTATCCCACATCAACACACCGTCGAGGTAGGGTGCGTACTGCACGCCTTCGGTCGCCAGAGAATCGCCCGCCCGGCCCATCCTCAGGTAGAAACATTCGGTTTCCCGGGCATTTTGGTAGCGGAAATAAAAGGTCATGGCGTTGCCGGGCTTCACGTCGAACTCGATGGTGCCGCTTTTGAAGTCAAAATCTTTGGCAACTACTTTGCCGGCATCAGGCCCGACTTGCATTTGCCGCACGCCTTCTTCTTCCGAGAACTTGACTTTTTCGGGCTTGAAATTCCAGCTTTCGGCGGCCAACGGAATAGGATTCGGTTTGGATTTTTGGGCCAATGTCAGGCCGCAAACCAGGCAAAGTGTTAGGGTCGATAGGATCGTTTTCATGGCTGTATCAGTGGTTATGGCTTTGGAAATTAATTGTTTGAAATTCTCAAATTCCTGAAGCTTCCGATGGAACCGTGTCCTACCCAAAATCCCATTTTCTTCGAGGTAGTTTGGGCCAATCGCTCGACCTCCAGCAGTGTACCCCCAGAATTAGCTTCTTTCACGATAACCCGGTCGGGAAGAATGTGTAAGCTGATCGAAAACCAACCGTCAGGACTGGGTGGATGAGCAAATGCCGCTTCGAACTCGCCTTCTCGTTCCTTTCTGAGTGTTTCCCAGGGGTACTTTGGGTGGTAGACATATTGGATGCTGTGTTGTCTTCTGGCTTCTTCTTTTGCCAAAAAGTTGAAGGGCCGGAAATACACCGCTTCGTAGGTGGAATCGTTTTGCACGTTGAAGGCGACGCCCACGAAGCTCCGGCCCGGATTGTTTTCTCCCCGCAGGTCGATGTGAATGGTACCCTCTTCAATTCGGGCCGATTTGACGATGGCTATTCCGGGGCCTTCTCCTGCGCTTAGGGAGACCGCGCCGACTTCCGATCCCTTCCCCGAGTCGAACTGTCGGTTTACCAGTTCGACCTTGTTCTCGCCCAACTTGATAAGCTTGCCTTTCAAGGGCCTGCGTTTGTTGGTTTGGGGAAAAGAAGAGAAAGCGACCAGACAGAAAACAATTAGACCAGACAGAAAACAATTAGAATTGTATGTTTTTTCATTTTCGTTTCAATGGTTTTTTATGGTTGAATTTGCTTTGGGCAAAAGTCAAGGCTAAGCATCAAAACCCCCGTTCATTGCTTGTTCAAGATCAGTTCAAGTAGGTTCAAGACCCTGAATAGCGCCCCGAATAATCGCGACTTCGTTATCTTAGCGTCTGATTGGAACAATACCAGAACAAAACCTATCATGAAGATTGACAAATCGTTAGTGGCCCATTGCCGAGCGCTGGTGGAGAAGAAGTTAGACTGGGGCGAAAGCCAACACTGGACCAATGTCGATTTCGAAGTACTTAGCGAGAAGATCCTGGAAGAAACAAATACAAGCCTTAGTACGAGTACCCTGAAGCGATTGTGGGGAAGGGTCAAGTACTCCAGTACGCCCCAGGCTGCAACCCTGAACGCGTTAGCACGATTTGCCGGGTATTCCAGCTATCGTGACTTTGAGCTGGCACATGACAAACACGCAAGCATGGGGAAGGAAACGGCTACTACGAACCCCACCGAAGTTGCTTTCACAAATAAAGCCTCTACAAAAAAAGCCACTCTTCCGAAACATTCGTTTTCAGAAAGCGCCATCTGGTCCATCGGCCTCATCATGGGCTTCGCACTATCCCTTCTGATTGCCTTTTCGCTCAGTAAAAGGAAAGCGGAGGAGCAATCGGCTCCCGCGCGGTACTCGTTCAGCAGCCGTCCGGTGGCGGCGGGAATCCCCAACTCGGTGGTATTCACCTTCGATGTATCGGAGGCCAAAACCGACTGCCTCTTCGTGCAGCAGACCTGGGACTCAAGCAAGCGATTTAAAATCACGAAAGACCAGCACGAGGCGACTTCCATTTACTACTACCCTGGTTTTTTTCGGGCTAAGCTAACGGTGGACAGCACCGTAGTGAAGCAGCATAAACTCCTCATCAAAACCGACGGCTGGCTGCCGATGGTGGAGCGACAGCCCGTCCCGGTCTATTTCAAACCTGAGGAATGCACTCGAAACGGTGCGCTCGGCCTTTCGACGGAACAACTGGCGAGTCGCAATATTCCAATGCAGCCGGAAGTACCCGCCGTTTTCTACTACTATGTCGATGAGTTAGGGAATCTTTCCAGCGAGAACTTCACACTTGAAACGAGCGTCAAAAATACTTTTTCGGCCGGAAGCGGGGCCTGCCAGAAAAGTCAGGTGGTCGTGCTTTGCGAAAATAGTATGTTCGCCATTCCGCTGTCTATTCCCGGCTGCACCTCGGCCCTCGACGCATTCGTTCCTGGTAAGCTCATTAAGGGCAGCAAGGCCGATCTCTCTAAATTTGGGGTGGATTTCAGGGATTGGGTGGAGTTGCGATTAGCTGTAAGGGACAAAGCGGTGGAGGTTTTTCTTGACAAGAAATCCATCTTAAAAACGGCTTTTTCTTTCAACGCCGGGAATATTATCGGCGTCGGCTACGGCTTTGAAGGAACAGGTCTGGTGGATTATGTGCGCTTGTATGACAAAGAGGGGAAAGTAGCTTTTCGGGAGGAATTTAGCGCAAAATAAGTCAGCTTTTCAGAAACCATCCCTGCAAATCCAAAATTGAATTTGCAGGGGTGATTATCGCTTTTGAGTATTAGTTGAAACACCGATATTGCTTACTCCGATCTAAGACTCTTCACCGGATTCATCAGCGCCGCCTTCACGGCCTGGTAGCCCACCGTCAGCAGCGCGATGACCATTGCCGCCAGGCCTGCCAACGCGAAGACCCACCAGGAGATGTCGATGTGGTAGGCGAAATCGGCCAGCCATTGATCCATGAAGTACCAGGCAATCGGGCTGGCGATAACCAGCGCAATCACGACCAGCAACACGAAGTCTTTGGACAGTATCCCGACAATGCTGGCGATGCTCGCCCCCAGTACCTTGCGGACGCCAATTTCCTTGGTGCGCTGGAAAGCCGTGAGCGTGGCCAGCCCGAATAAACCCAGACAACTGATAAGAATGGCGACGCCCGTGGCGAGGTTGATAATCTTGGTCATCCGTCGCTCGGAGGTGTAAAACTGCGCGATCATATCGTCATAAAACTGGTAATCAAAGGGCGCGTCGGGGTAGGTTTGCTTCCACAGTTTTTCCATTTTCTGAATGCCCGCCCGCCAGTCGTCGGGTTTGTTGGAGGCTAGTTTTACATTGAAACTCCCTGTGCCATCCTTTTGGGTCATGAAGGCCAGCGGGTCGATTTTCCGTGTCATGGTAGATGAGTGAAAATCGGCCACGACGCCCACGACGGGTACGGGTTTGGAATCGACAGCCAGAAATTTGCCCAAAGCATCCTGAGGGCTTTGAAAGCCGAATTCGCGCACGGCGGTTTCGTTGATGACGTACTCGCGCACGGTGTCGCTGGGCAGCAGATTACGCCCGGCGATGAGTTTTATGTCATAGGTGTCCAGCAGATCGGTATCGACGTATTTCCGGTACAAACTCCGTTCGACTTTGCCCTCGGGGCCATTGTAGGTGGTGATAGCACTAGATAGCGCTTGGTTAAATGGCGGATTGCCCAAACTCACTTTATCGACTTCGGGTAGCTGTTTGAATTCTTCTTTCAGGGCAAAATGTTTTTCGCTGTACGCTGCTTTTTGTCTTAGCTCATAAGGAACCCGGAAAGTGATTACCGCTTCTTTGTCGAAGCCCAAATCCTTTTCCAGAGCAAAGCGTAGTTGCTGGTTCATGATGATGGCCCAGATGACAAACGCCTGGGCAATCACGAACTGAAAGACAATCAGACTCTTGCGCAGAGAAAAGTTATTTTTACCGATCTTCAGACTCACCTGTCCGCGTAAAACCTGGGTGGGCTGGAAGCGGGTGATAAGCAAACTCGGGTACCAGCCCGCCAATGCGCTGACTCCGATGACTAAGAGGGCCATGAAAAGCAGCGTTTGCCCGAGATTGGGGTACAAGTGCAGATCTTCGGGAAACAAATCACCCAGGTTGCTGCGAAAAAGTGCCGTCCAAAGGTAAGCCAACCCACAAGCAAGTAAGGCAACGATTGCTGTTTCGCCCAAAAACTGCCCAATCAGGCGGCGGCGCGAACTACCCAGCGTCTTTCGGATGCCGATTTCGCGGGCGCGTTGCGGGATCTGGGCCGTGGTGAGGTTGACGTAGTTGATCACCGCCAACGCCAGCAGAAAACCCGCCAGCCCCAAAAGCGCAAACAACATTTTCTTGTCAGCGACGCGGTTGTTGGCCGGGTAAAACGTATTGAAATGCTCCTCGGACAAAGGCAATAATTCATGATTCGGTTCCGGGACGCCCCATTCAGCGTAATCTGCCTTATATTTTTCGTGCGAAAGCGCATTGATATTTTTTGCCAAAGCAGCCGCATCGGTTTTTACTTTCCGCAACACATACACCTGATCGGCAGAATTGGTGTTGCCCCAAGTGGCAATGAACTCCTTGCCTTTTTCGCCCTGCTGCACGGTGGGCAGCGACAGAAACTCTTTGCCCGTGTACGAAGTAGAGCGCCCCAGATCCGCCACCACGCCCGTCACTTTCACGGCCAGCGTATCCCAATACAGTATGGTTTTGCCAAGCATCTGCTCGGGCGTGAGGTTGGGAAAGTACTTTTCAGCACTTGTGCGCGTGAGTACTACTTCGTTGGGGGCCGCCAGACTTTTCACGGGCGTACCAGCCAGCCATTCGTAGGGTACGAGTTGAAAGTAATTCGCCGTAGTCGCCGCGATGGGTCCCGGATCTTTAAATACTTCCGACTTGCCTGATGGCTGCGGTACCTGTAGGCTCGGCACGTATTGGTAGTAAAGCCCGACGACCAACTCCACGCCGCCGATCTCTTCCCGGATGGCGGCGGCCATTGGCTTGGGCGTTCCTGCGTTACCACTTTCTTTTCCGTCAAACTCGAAGCGCGTTACGACCTTATAAATCCGATCACGATTAAGCTGGTCGGCGTCGAAGCTGAATTCGTAATCGACCAATTGGAAAATCATCCAACAGGCCGCCAGACCAATGGAAAGGCCCAGCACGTTGAGCGCGGTAAAAAGGCGACTGCGCCAGAGTTGGCGGAAGGCGAGTTTTAGGTTCATAATTTTAATAGTTGGTTTTTATCTGAAAAAATTGCAGTCACCCCGAGCGGACCGGGCTGGCGTTCCACCGGGCTGGCGTTCCACCGGGCTGGCGTTCCAGTCCGAGGGCTATTCGCTGCGCAACGACTTCACCGGATTCATCAACGCCGCCTTCACAGCCTGAAAACTGACCGTCAGCAGCGTAATCGTCAAGGCCCCCGCGCCAGCAGCGGCAAAAATCCACCACGACAGCTCGGTACGGTAGGTGTATTTCTGCAACCAACCATCCATGAAGCACCAGGCCAAAGGCACTGCGATCAGCAGGGCAATGAGTACAAGCAACACAAAATCTTTGGACAGCAACCGCCATAAACTGGCGACGCTCGCGCCAAGTACTTTGCGAACGCCGATTTCCTTGGTGCGCTGCTCGGCGACGTAGGAGGCCAGGCCAAACAGGCCCAAACAAGAAATCAGAATTGCCAGCCCGGTGAAGACGCCCGCCAGCTTGCCGATGCGCTCTTCGGCGGCGAACTTGGCGGCGTATTCTTCGTCCACGAACTGGTACTCGAATGGCTGGTCGGGGAAGTTGTTTTTGAAAATTCTTTCCAGCGTGGCAATATTTTTGGCGGTAGATTGACCGGAATTCAGGCGAAGGTTATAGAAACCAGCCATGTTATCCTTACCGTATTGGTAAATGGTCTGCATGACGGGTTCGTAGGGCGACCGCATCACCATATCTTCCACCACCCCGATCACCATACCGTCTTTACCTTCCTCGTTGGTGATGACGGTGCCAACCGGGTTAGTGAGTCCCATGTACTTCACTGCTGTTTGGTTGAGAATGATTGCGCTGGAATCAGTGGCGAATTTTCGGGAGAAATCCCGGCCTGCCACAAATTTCAGCCCCATTGATTTGGGATAATCGTGCGTGACGAACACTATCGCAAACTCAGTCTGCAAACTGGCAGGCTTGCCCGTCCACGAAAAACCAGCGCCGTACCAGTTTACCCCAGTAGTGGGACTATTTGAAAAAGACATTTCTTCTACGGCCCCGGAATTAAGGAGTTCCTGCCGCATGAAATTGTACTTTCCGGCATAAACACGCTTGTTGAGCGGAATTTGCACCAATCCTGCACGGTCGTATCCCACCGGGCGATTTTTAGTAAATTGAACCTGCTTGAAAACGACGATCGTGCCGATAACCAACGCCGCCGAGACGGTGAATTGTATTACCACTAGCACCTTACGAGGCAAAGCTGCGAAACGCCCCATGCGAAAGGTGCCCTTCAACACTTTTACGGGCTGGAAAGAAGAGAGATACAGCGCGGGATAGCTACCCGCAAGCAGGGCGGTGAAGGTACTGAATAGCAGAATCGCCCCCCAGAAATAGGGACTGGACCAGGGGTATGTGATTTCTTTGGCCGCGAGATTATTGAATAAAGGCAATAACCCAACTACCAGCAGCAGGGCTACGATGAGCGCGAACCCAACCACCAAAAACGACTCACTCAAAAACTGGCTGATCAACTGCCCCCGCAACGACCCAACGGCCTTGCGAATGCCCACCTCCCGCGCCCGTTTTTCGGAGCGGGCGGTACTGAGGTTCATGAAATTGATGCAGGCCAGCAGCAGCACAAATACGCCGATGATGCCGAACAGCCAGACGTACTCGATCCGTCCGCCCGCCTGAACGCCGTTCTCGAACGTGCCGTACAAATGCCAGTCGTTCATGGGGAACAAAAATATTTCGGGCTTGTACTCTCTTGTTTTTTCGCTGGCTTTTAGTTTTGCATCGCGGATCGCCGCCGATGCTTTGGCCATCGACACGTTGTCGGCCAACTGGACATAGAGTTGAAAAGAATTATTGCCCCAGTCACCGACCGCATTCCGAACGCGCCCACTTTGCGCGTAGTGCGACCACGGCGTGATGAATCCCAATTCATGGAAGGTAGTGCCGTTGGCGGCGATATCTTCGTACACGCCCGTTACTTCCATGTCATGTTCGTCGTCCAGTTTGACAATCTTGCCGATGGGGTTTTGATCGCCGAAAATAGCCTGAGACGTCGAGGCATTGAGCATGATGGAATTGGGGGCTTCCAGTCCATCCTGTACGCCCGCCAGCATCTGTAGACTGAGCATCTTCGGCGCATCCTCTTGCATTACTCCCCCGGATTCGGTGTACTTCTTTCCGTCGTAGGTGAGCGAATGCTCGCCGATCCAACTACTCATGACAATGTATTTGAAATAGCTGCCGTACTCGTTTCGCAGGGCCGTTTCGAGCGGCAGGGGAATCGCGTCCATCGTTTTGATGTCGCCGTTAAAGGTCTGGTTTTGCCAGACCGCCGCAATTTTATCGTGGTTTTCGTGATAACGGTCATACGTGAGCTCATCATACACCCACAGGCCAATGAGCATCGCCACGGCCATACCGACCGCCAGGCCGCCGATGTTGATGAAGGAATAGCCCTTGTTGCGGGCGAGGTTGCGGTAGGCAATTTTAAGATAGTTGCGGATCATGGCTTTTTAGTTTTAAGGTAATTCTTATTCCGATCTTAGACTCTCCACCGGATTTACCAAAGCCGACTTCACCGCGTGGTAGCTGATGGTAATCAGCGTAATGGCAATCGCCAACAGCCCCGCCACGGCGAAAATCCACCACGACAGTTCGGTGCGATAGACGTAGTCTTCCAGCCATTGGCTCATCAGGTAATAGGCCAGTGGAATGGCCACGACCAGCGAAATCGCGATCAGGCCCAGGAAATGCCGGGTGAGGAGTTGGAAGATACTTTGTACCGAAGCGCCAAGTACTTTGCGAATGCTCATTTCCTTGCTGCGCTGCTCCACCATAAAGGCCGAAAGCGCGTACAGGCCCAGACAAGCTACGAAAATGGCCAGAATAGCGAAGCTGGTGAAGATGCTCCTGACCCGCTGTACGCTCTCGTACATCGTGGCGTAAGACTCATCCATGAACGAATACCGGAACGCCAGGCTGGGCGCGAACTCTTTCCACTTGCCTTCTATCGCTTTCAGAAGTTGCGGTATATCCTTCGTGTTGGCTTTGACAGAAACGATGTTGGGGCTACTGAAATAAAACAAGGCGAGTGGTTCTATCTTTTCTTGCATGGTGCGGAAGTTAAAATCTTCCACGACGCCGATGATCTCGAGCGATTCGCCGAAACGCGAGAGGTTCTTGCCTACCGGACTTTCCAGCCCCAGTTTTTTTGCCATTGCTTGATTGATGACGATAGATTTCTGGTCGATGGCGCGGCGTTCATAGGCGAAATTACGACCTTCCAACAGCTTCATGCCTAACGTGGAAAGGTAGTCCTCGTCCACCGACCAAGCTTGGGCAGAAACGCCCTCATCCGTCTTCTCCCTGCCTTCATTATAGAAAGTATTTTGGCTGCGCTTGGTGCCCTCAATGGGCAAAAAGTCGCTAATACTGGCGCTGGCCACTCCGGGCAAACTTTTCAGTTCCGATTTGAAAGTCTCGATCTGGCCTTCCAGCATATTGGTACCGTACAACTGAATGACCTGTTCCCGGTCGAAACCCACTTTCTGGGTCAGGATAAAGTTCATCTGCTTGTTGATAATCAGCGTACCGACGATCAGGACTATGGAAACCGTGAACTGAAATACCACCAGACTACCCCGCAAGCCCGCCGAGCGGGAACCTTTGCGAATTTTCCCTTTCAGTACCTCGATGGGATTGAAGGCCGACAGGTAAAAGGCCGGATAAAGTCCCGCCAGCAACCCCACGATTACGGCCGAACCCAGAATGGCAGGAACAAACCAGGCTACCTGCCACGGAAAACTCAATTCCTTACCCGCCAGGACGTTGAAAAAGGGCAAAAGTATAGCCGCCAAAGCGATGCCCAGGATGAAGGCAATGCCCGCGATGAGCGTGGACTCGGTCAGGAATTGTCCAATCAACGCGCTGCGTTGCGAGCCGACTACCTTGCGCAAGCCCACTTCCTTGGCCCGGTTGGCCGACTGGGCGGTGGAAAGGTTGATGAAGTTGATGCAGGCGATTAGCAGAATAAAAATGGCCACCGCCCCGAAGAGCCAGATAAACCGGATGTCGCCGCGCGCGTGACCATCGTCCATATCACTGGAATACAGATGTATCTCGGACAAAGGCTGCAGGCGTAAAGCGATCGTCTTCTCAATGGATTTAGCGAAGACCGGGTTCGCTTCCCTAAACGCCGGAAGCAGGTACTTCGAAAGCACCGTTTTCGAGATTTTCTTTTCTGCGGCTACCGCGTCAATGTTTGCTCTGAGTTGGACATAGGTCGCATAATTGTTCTGAGTCCATCGGTTCTGTTCTCCCTCGCCAAACTCCACGCCCGAGAGGGTGAGCAGAAAATCGTAGTCGAAGTTTGAGTTGCCGGGAAAATCCTTCAAAACACCGCCGATACGAAAGGGTGCTTTGTCGTCACCGTTGAGGTAAATCGACTTACCAACCGCGTTCTCGCCTTTGAAGTATTTCTTTGCCTTTCGTTCAGTAATGACAACGGTATGAGGTTCCGACAATGCACTTTCGATATTTCCTTCTACCATCGGCCACTGAAACATTTCCAGAATAGCTTGGTCGGCGTAGGTGAATCCTTCCTCGTGGTGTTGCATAGTTTCGCCCTCGATCCTTATCTCGTTGCTACCCGCGCCGCCAAACAGCGGGCTGTCCATCAAGCGTCCGGTCTTTTCTACCTCCCCGAAGTCTCTTTCTACGGTACGGGCCATATTGGCGGAGAGGTGTACCCCCGTTTCCTGCTTGCCATCTACTTCTCCCGACAAGTACAAGCGGTAGATATTCTCCGCGTTTGGCACTTGCTTATCGTAGCTGGTTTCGTGAAAAATGTAAAGGGAGATCAGCAGACAAGCCGCCACGCCCAAGCTCAGGCCCGTGACGTTAATGAAGGAAAAGACTTTGTTGCGGGCGATGTTGCGCCAGGCGATTTTTAGGTAGTTGGAGAGCATTTTTGAAGGATGAAAGGAGGATGCGGGGTGCCACGTGGCGAGGAACGGAGCAAAGGATTTTCCTTTCTCATTTCCTTTTCTCCGCTAGGGAGAAACCAGCTTTTTCTTTTTCAAAAAAAGCTGTGCCATAAAGTTAACCTATTGAAAATCAGAATTTATCTAAAACCAAACTGTCCGATTCCGAACACTTTGGTTCAAAATCGGACAGTAGAAAAACCAGCAAAGGGTAGGAGAGTTTGTTACGTTAGGTAACAATGCTTACTTTTGCGTAGACAGGTACTCTTGTCAACAGAAACCAGGATATTAATGACGGAAGAAGAAAAAAGAGTGCTTATTCAACTCAGGATGATGCGAGCCGCCACCAAAACTATGCTCGACAACCTTAAAGACAGCATGAGCGAGGCAGTCCAGGACGAACTATTGGATACGCTGCTCAAACTCAACGAAGAAATTAAACGATTAGAAAACCAATAGACTGCTATCCGCAGCCTTTTCAAACATTTATCCTATGAAACTGAACGCAATTCTCTCCCAATTACTGCTGGCCAGAACTGCCGAGGAAATCGCCGCCGCCAGCTTGCTGGTCAACGCCTACAAGGCCAATGCCGGAGCAGCCGAAAAAGAAGCGATCAATGCCGTCGTCGATGCCAAGGCAACGGCGATGGCCAAAGAAGCCCGGATGCTAATCGACCGTACAAAGGCGTCATTCGTGTCCACCGAGGGAAAAATCCTGAACCTGGACGAATGGCTTACTGTCAAGGTCTACTGCCAGCGCTTTGGCATTAGCAGCACCAACGTAGTTTCGAACTGGATCAAAAGGGGCGTTATCCCCCAGGAGAATGTGATTCGGGTCGCGGAGTTGAATAATCTGAAATTGATCAGAGCCGTGAAGTACTGACTGTCTTTGACTGCCATTCACTCGCTCCGCAATGCATCCACCGGATTGGCCAAGGCCGTCGCGATGGTTTTTCCACTGATGGAAATCGCCACCAGCAACACGACCAGCGCGGCGGGGGCGGCGAAGAGCCACCAACTTAGGTCAATGTGCGAGGCGTAATTGGCCAGCCAACTCTGCACCAGAAAGTAGGTGATTGGCAGACCGAAGACGACCGCAATCAGTACCGTTTTCATGAAATCTTTTGACAGCAAAAGCATCAGGTTGGCTGTGCTGGCCCCGATGACTTTGCGGATACCGATTTCCTTAGTGCGCTTCGAGACGGTGAAGGTCGCCAGGCCAAATAATCCAAGACACGAAATGAGAATCGCGAAGGCCGTCAACGCGCCGAAGACGGTTTGGAAGCGGTCGTCGGCTTTGTACTGCTTGTCGTACTCGCTGTCCAGGAAAAAGTAGCTGAACGGCGAATAGGGGAAATTGGCCTTGTAAACCTTCTTCAAAGTGGCGAGTTGCTCGCTGGAATTGCCGCCCGCGAACTTCACGCTGGCGAAGGAATTAAAAGTAGGATTGTACAAATGTATGATGGGAATGTATGCCGATTTGGGCGATTCATAATGGTAGTTCTGTATCACTCCTTTGATCGTCACTTGATTTCCCCAGAGGTTCAATTCTTTACCGATAGCTTCTTGGGGAGTCGGGATACCCCACAATCTAATAGCTTCCTCGTTCACAATCACTTCCCCCTTCCTATCCTTTACATCAGAAAAAATCGGCTGGCTAGTGGCATCGTAGTCTTTGCCCGCCAGCAATTTTATTCCCATTAATTTCAGGAAAGAACTATCTGTTTGAGTGATGTAAAAGTTATTGGAATTCTTTTCGATCGCATCGGACAAATTGATGCCCGTCGTCGTACTCATCTGCATGGAACCCAGGCCCGGCACCGAGCCGGAAACCGACACTGCTTCGACCTGCGACTGCGCCAGTAGCGACTGCTGGAACGTACTATAATCACCTTCTCCGCCCACCGGAGCTTTCACCACGATGGTGCGGTCGATTTCTACCCCCAGATTTTGATCCCTTAAAAAATTAACCTGCTGAAAAACGGCAAAGGTCTGCACTAGCAAAATAATGGTGATCGTGAATTGGAAAACCACCAGCGATTTCCGTAAAAGTACCCCTTGATTGGAGCGCGAGAAACTGCCTTTCAGTACCTTCACCGGATCGTAGGCCGATAGCACGAAGGCCGGGTACAAACCGGAAAGCAGAATGCTCAGCAGCAAGAAACCAAGCAAAGTTTGCCAGAAAAACAGATCGCCGAAGACGGTGAAGCCCTCGGGCAATCCCGCGACGTCGATGAACAGCGGCCTAGCCAAAGCGATTAAAGCCAGGGCAAAAAGTCCCGCTGCGAGATTTATTAAGACAGTTTCGGTAAAAATCTGCGTTCTGATTTGGTTTTGGGTCGAGCCGACGACCTTCCGCATTCCAATTTCGCGGGCGCGGTCGAGGGCTTTGGAAGTAGTGAGGTTCACGTAGTTGACGAAGGCGCTAATCAGCACCAAAAATGCCACGCCCAGTAGGAAGAACACCGACTTGGCGTCGCCGTTGGGTTCGGTCTCGAAGGTTTTGTGGGAATAAAGGTGGATGTCGCCGATTTGTTGGCCGATAACCCGTTCGTTTTTGATTTTCTTTTCTTTCACCAAGCGACCGCTAAACGCTACCAGAGATTTTGTGAAGCCTTCGTAGCTGGTTTTCTCGCCTAGTTGGAGGTAGGTAAGCGTATTGTTGCCGTCCCAGTTGTCTTCCGTTTCCCCAAAATCCGAAATCATCGTCGAGTACGAGAAAAGCATGTCGAGTTTCAGGTGCGTATTGGCCGGACTGTCGGGTACCACGCCGACAATTTCCAGCACTACGGTTTTGTCCCCATTGGGAATCTTAAAGGTTTTGCCCAAGACATCCAGCGTGTTGAAGTACTTTATCGCCATGCCTTCCGTCAGCACGGCCTGCCGGGTTTGGGTCATGATGCCTTTTCTTTCTCCCCGAATCAGTGGGTAGTTGAACATCGAAAAAAAAGAAGAATCGACCGCAAAGACTTTCTCTACCAAATGATATTCCTCGCCAATTTGTACCGTCACATTCGGCTCGCCGAAGGGGTAGGCGCGGGTGTAGTTCACGACTTCGGGCATTTCGCGCATGGCTTTGCCCCCCACGGGCGGATTGGTTTCGGTGTCCTGCGTGTCGAGCGTGCCACCGTTCATATAATCCATCGTAAGGCGCACGATGCGGTCGGCCAGCGGGTGGGTGTTTTCGTAGCTCAGCTCGAAGCGCACGTACTGGATAATCAGCAACGCCACAGCCATGCCCGTCGCCAAGCCGACGAGGTTGATGGCGGTGAAGGTCTTGTCCTTCTTGAAAATTCGGAGGGCGATTTTGATGTAGCTTCGGAGCATAATGTTGAGGAGGAAAGGAGAATGGACCGGGCTGGCGTGCCAGGAGAGGATGAAAGGAATGGTGTGCTGTGTTTATGACAGTTGAGTTGGTTAAAACCCCCAAGCAGACGGCCTTCGACTGGATCGCCAGCCCGGTCACTCAGACTGGCGAGCCAGTCGAAGCACGCCATTCACTCTGACCGCAACGACTTTACCGGATTCATCAGCGCCGCCTTTACGGCCTGGAAACTCACCGTCAGCAGCGCGATACCTACCGCCAACAGCCCTGCAAGCGCGAATATCCACCAACTAATGTCGATTTTGTAGGCGAAGTCTTCCAGCCAGGTATTCATGGCGTACCAGGCGATAGGGCTGGCAATGACGATGGCAACCAGTACCAGTTTCAGGAAGTCTTTGGAGAGCAGCGCGACAATACTACCGACACTCGCGCCAAGTACCTTGCGGACACCGATTTCTTTGACGCGTTGCTCGGCGGTGAAGGTAACAAGCCCGAAAAGGCCGAGGCAGCCAATCAGAATGGAAAGCAGGGCGAAGGTGATGAACACCCGACCCACGCGGGCTTCCGACCGATAAACGTTGTCGAATTCATCGTTCATGAACCGGTAGGCAAACGGCTGGCCGGGGGCCATCTTCTTCCAGAGTGATTCGGTCTTTTCGATGCTGGCCTGCACATTGTCGGTTTTCATGCGGAAAGCCATGGACCCGCCGCCCGGACTCAGCACCATGCTCAACGCGCCAATATTTGAGCGTAAGGATTCAAAGTGAAAATTCTTCACCACGCCGACGATTTTGTAGGTATGTCTGTTGGCCGAACCTTCACCCGAAACTACAGTTACTCTCTTTCCAATGGGGTCGGAAAACCCGAGCAACTTCACGGCGGTTTCATTGATGAGGATGCCCGACGAATCGGATGGAAAGTCCCGGCTAAAATCACGACCCGCGACTATCTCCATCCCGAGCGTTTTCACGTAGTCGTAGTCTGTACCCCAATACTGCATATTTGTCCCCTTATCGCCAGATTTTCCTTCGGGAAAAAAGCTGTTGGTGCTTCGCGTCGAGGGGGTGGGAAGGAAAGAAGTGACCGTACCGATTTCTACGTTGGGCAGCGCCAGCATTTCCTGCCTGAACGCATTTGCTTGGTTCCCGAGGGCATAGGTATTGTCGAGAATCAGTACTTCTTCTTTGTTGAATCCCAGGGCTTTGGTCTGGATGTAATTGAGTTGTCGGTAAATCACCAACGTGCCGACGATGAGCATGACCGAAATCATGAACTGGAACACGACCAGCCCGTTCCGCAGCCAACTACTCCCGCCCGCTCCGGTTGTCCCGCCCTTCAAGACCTTAATGGTCTGAAAACCCGATAATAAAAACGCCGGATAGCTGCCCGCCAATAAACCCACTACGCCCCCTGCCAACAACAAAATGCCCCAGAACACCGGGCTGGAAACGGGCAAAGTCAAATCCTGACCAGCGAGTTGGTTGAATAGCGGCAGCGCCAAGGACGCGAGTACCAATGAAAGCCCAACCGATATAAAACTCAATAGCATGGATTCAAGCAGGAACTGCAATACCAGGGCCGACCGCTCGGAGCCCAACGCCTTTCGAACGCCCACCTCGCGGGCGCGACTGGCCGAGCGGGCAGTAGCCAGGTTCATGAAATTCACGCAGGCAATCAGCAGCAGAAATATGGCTACGATGGAGAATATATAGACGTACTGAATATTTCCGCTTACACCGAACTCCCCAGTCCGGTTAGAATACAGGTGAATATCGGTGAGTGGGATTAGGGAATAATTCAGGTAGTTTCCCGACTTTTTCATATCCTCCAATGTGGCACCCATCATATTCATCACCGCCGGGCCGATGTATTTTTCCAGGACGGTATCGAAATTCTTTTCGAATACCGCTGCTTGTGCGCCTTCTTCCAGCGTGATATACGTGGCAAAATTATGGCTCAACCATGCCCCCTCACGGCTTTCCGGCCACGAGGCCATCGAAAGCAACATTTCCAGGTCGTGAAAGTGAGAATTGGTGGGGATAGTACCCATCACCGCCGTTACGCGGTACGTCCTGTCGTTGTCGAGCAGGAGCGACTTGCCCACGGGATCGTCGCTGCCAAAGTACTTCTCCGCACCGCGTTCGGAAAGTACCATCGTGTAAGGCTCGGTCAGGGCTGTTTTGGGATTTCCAGTTAGTAAGGAAACAGAGAAGACCTGAAAGAAAGTCGAGTCGGCAAATGCCACATTGTTCTCGGTCAGGTTGTTGGCCTCTTCGTTTCGCCGTACCATATGGCTGCCGATCCCGCGTAGCCGCGTGGCCGCCTCGACCTGCGGATAATCTTTCTTCAAAGTATAGGCCATCGGGTCGGGAACGAGGGCGACTTTTGTTTCTGGTCCTCCAAATTTCAAATTGGCGTCGATGCGGTAAATGCGGTCGGCGTTTTCAAAAAAACGGTCGTAACTCATTTCGTTTACGACGTAGAGCGTAATTAGCAAGCAACTCGCCAATCCCAGAGAGAGACCGAAGATGTTCAAGAAAGAATAGAAGGTGTTCTTGCGTAAGTTGCGGTAGGCGATTTTTAGATAGTTGCGTAGCATATTTTGGGTGGGTTATGGTTTAGCAGGATTTTAGCAGGAAAAAGGAATAAGTGGAGCAGCTCCAGTTTTTTGTACCAAAAGCCATACCCAATAAATCATTTATTGAAAATCAATTAGTTATCAAATTAAATTTAAATAAAACTGTCCGAAAACGGACAGTTTTGTCCATTTTCGAACGGGAATATACTGGATTACGCAACGGCCAATGCAGTTATTTCAGCGCCAAAGGTTCCAGGTGATAGAGTCGTTTGGTGTCCCGACTATTTAACTCGTAGCTGATCGTTCTGCCGTCGATATAGACGGCAAGCGTGAGCGGCTTCGTTCCCAGCGCCGAAACGTCCAGCCAGCGGCGGTACTGTCCAATATTGGTAAACTCCTGGTAATGCAGGTTGCCCCGCTCATCTGCCAGTTCGATTTTGTACCGCTGCCGGAGCGGGTTATTGACCATCAACCGCATTCTGCCGTCCTGGGTGATCAGGGTACGCACGGTGTACGGCGTTTCGGCGGGCGAATCAAATTGCTTTTCATCCGCAGTCAGTTTAAGCCGGGGGACAGGCAGGTTGCCCTCCGGCAAGAAGGTGGGCAGAGTTTTGGTCTTAATCCGCGTCGTTACGAGTTGGTGGGCCAGCAGATCTTTCAGAAGCCGGTCGAACTGCCGCCGATTGCGGCGCGTCGGCTTCACCCACTTTTCGGGTAAGGATTCCTGATAAATCAATTGCTCATTGGGAGCGAAAAACTGCACGACCGTCGTGCGGGTTTTCACCAGCGTTTTGAGTCGCCAGTAGCCGTGCGACGAATCGGTTTCGGCCCGGGTGCTTTGCAGGATGGAGTGGTCTTTATTTTGGGCAAAACCCGGTTGATGCAGGCTGCCGAAACCCAGGGCGAGAAGTAGCCAAAGGGCAACGCGCCTTGGGTGCAGAAGATAGTCGAAGTACTGAGTCAATGCTTTCATGGCTGTTCTTTTTTTACTGGTTTATAAAAATCTATTTCCATTACACAAAGAAATAGGGTGCCAGCAATTGAAACAGCCATAGGAGGCTCTCAGGCCATTGTCACGTATTTTCAACTGTTCATATCCGAACGGTACTGTCCGGTAGTGAACACTTGCCTAGCCTTGAATCATGTCCAATGAGAACAATTAGAGTAGGCCGTTATTAGTTGACCGCCATAAGATATTCTAACTAAGGTCTGTTTGTAGTCTATTGGTTTCGAAGCGCCTGCTGGTGGCAATTATTAGAATTAGCTACCAATACCTATCGTCTAACCTTTGGAATCTACCTGTCTTCAATTTGCCTCCCGATTATCCTGCAAAACCATCTACCTCTGCAAACCCACCTTCACCATAGTTTTCGATTGGGGTTTTGGTTGTTTGTCCCCACCAAATTCTATCCCTGATTTCGCCTCGACCTGGATTTGTCTATGGGTCCGATTTCATTAAAAAGCCTCTTTGGCTTGTTGCTCGATGACAAGTACCGTTCCAGTATTCGGTCAGCAGGAACATCAACGTAGACCGTCGTGGCGTGATCGTTCGTAAAACACTGGCAAGGATTAGTTAGAATGCAGGCGCTGCCGTCAGTTGCGGTGAATACCTAGCGTATTTAACTTCCGTATCGCTCATGAAGTCCTGTACCCAATTGTTCGTTTACGGACGGGTAACGTCCGAAATTGGACACCAATCCAACGATTTTATGCGCTTTCTAGGACGTGAGGCGGGTTTCGTGAGCATGGCACAATTTTTGGCTCGAATGAGATTACGCCCACAATAACAATCTTCTTTTGGAAGTACGGAATTATTGAAAAACCTCTGGCGAAGTGCGCTGCACGCTCAGCTTTGCAGAGCGTGCAGTACTGCCAGGCTACGTTGCTGACGGTGAGTTTTCAGGCGGTGAAGGCGGCGTTGATGAATCCGATTCATTCGCTAGGAAGTGAATAAAAAGGAGGGAAGAGGTTAGGGGCGGGAAAAGGAGTTTTCCATTAGCACTTTATCCAATCCTAACTCTCTCCTCTTCTTTTTAAATTTGAAATCCTAAACTTAAAAACTATGCTTCGCAACTACCTGAAAATCGCCTACCGTAGCTTGCTGAAAAACAAGCTCTTCTCCGCCATCAACGTCTTTGGCTTAGCCTTGGGCATGGCTTGTGCCCTGCTAATCGGGCTGTGGGTCATGGACGAACTAAGCTACGACCGTTTCTTGCCCGATGCCGAGAATATTTATTTCGTGCGCTTCAATTCAGAGTACAATGGGCAAATCGGCACCAACTACGTGACGCCCGGCCCATTGCAGGAAGCCATTGCTAAGGATATTCCTGAGGTAGCCGCCGTTGCTAAAACCAACTGGCCCAACGAGGCACTTATCAAAGTGGGCGGAAAGACTGCCAAGGAGTCAGGTCGCTACGCCACGGCTGATTTCTTCAAGGTATTCGAGTTGCCCGTCGTTGTCGGCAACCCGAGCGCGTCTTTGGCGCAGCCTAACCAAATTGTCATCACGCGCAAAGTGGCGGAGAAGTTTTTCCCGGAGGGCAACGCCCTGAACCAAACCCTGCAACTGAATAACGACAAATTTTTTACCGTCGGCGCGGTGATCGAAAACAACCCCGCCAACGCCACGGTGCAATTCGACTGGCTGGTCAACTTCAAAGTACAGGAGGAGGACTGGATGAAAACCTGGGGTAACAACTCGTTCCTGACCTACGCCCGGCTGCAACCCAACACCACGGCAGCTCAGGCCGAAGCCGCCATGAAGGATATTTACTCCCGCTACACCGACTGGGACAACCCCGAGACCGTCCAGCCCATCCTGCATCCCATGACGGATATGCACCTGTATTCTGAATACGAAAACGGCAAGATCGTGGGCGGTCGCATCGAGTACGTCCGCATTTTCTCGCTCGTTGCTCTGTTTATTCTGCTCATCGCCTGCGTCAATTTCATGAACTTGGCTACGGCGCGTTCGGCGTTGCGGGCCAAGGAAGTCGGCGTTCGCAAAGTGGTGGGAGCCAGGCGTTCATCGCTCATCGAGCAGTTCATGAGCGAATCGGTGCTCACGAGTTTGCTGGCCGTTTTGCTGGCTTTACTGCTGGTAGCGCTGGTGCTGCCAACGTTCAACACACTTTTTGTCAAAGAACTGACGTTCGATCTCACCAACCCGACCATTCTACTGATTATTTTGGGTCTAGTACTCGTGACGAGCTTCGTCTCCGGCAGCTATCCGGCGTTGTTCCTGTCGTCTCTGGCTCCGATCAAAATTTTACGCGGGACGCTGCGATTCTCGGCGGGGCCAGCTTTGTTCCGACGGACGCTAGTCGTGTTTCAGTTCGCCCTTTCCATTTTCCTGATTGTGGGAATGCTGGCCGTGGGACGGCAGATGGACTACCTGCGCACCAAGAACCTGGGCCTGGATCGGGAGAATGTGCTGTATATCCCGATGGAAGGCGAAATCGCCAAACTCGAAAAAATTGAACCCTTCCGCCAAGAGGTGATACGCCAACCTGCTGTCGCCTCGGCCGGTCCCGCCATGGATTTACCCATCAACATCACCTCTACTTCGGGCGATTTGAAATGGGCGGGGCAAGATCCCGGCGTACAGACGAGCGTATCGGCTTTTTGCGTCGGCGAGGGCTTCACCGAAACGATGAACATCGAACTACTGGCGGGCCGCGATTTCCGGGCCAACAGCCCAGCGGATTCGTCTAATTATCTCATCAACGAATCCGCCGCCAAACTCATGGGGATGGATAATCCGATTGGGCAAGAAATTGAATTTTGGATGGGAAAAGGGCAAATCATAGGCCTGATGAAAGACTTTCACCTCAATTCCATGCATGAGGCGATCAACCCGCTGGTGGTGGTGTACATCCCCGACAACTCGAACTACATGCTGGTCAAAACCCGCCCCGGACAAACGACCCGCGCCATCGCCGAACTGGAAAGACTGACGAAGGAATTCAACCCCAACTACCCGTTTACATACCATTTTATGGATGAAGCCTACGAGAAAATGTACCGCAGCGAGCAGCAGGTCAACACGCTGGTCAATTACTTCGGCATTCTGGCTATTCTGATTTCCTGTCTGGGCTTATTCGGCCTGGCCGCCTTCACCGCCGAACAGCGCACCAAGGAAATTGGTGTCCGTAAGGTTTTGGGCGCTACGGTGGCGAGCGTCGTAACGCTGCTCTCGAAGGATTTCCTAAAATTGGTGATGGTCGCGCTGGTACTGGCCATCCCGCTGGGTTGGTGGGCGCTGGATAAATGGCTGGGGACATTTGCGTACCATGCCGAACTTTCGTGGACGCTGTTCGGCATGGCTGCTGCGCTGTCTGTGGGCATAGCACTGTTGACAGTGAGTTTCCAGAGCGTAAGGGCGGCCTTTATGAATCCAGTGAAGGCGCTACAAAGTGAGTAAGTACAAAGAAATGAGTTGACAGGACAGATTTCATTTGCCAGTGCGCGCGATGTGAATTTGCACTAAGACTTTTCATTCCCTTTCACTCTTTTCGTCATCGTTATCCTGTCCGCTCTCCTTGACTCGGTCGGCAGCTTCCGTCTCGCGCCGTTCGTTTTCCTTTTTCAAACGGAGGTAGTCCTCCCAGTCATCAGCGGACACCAACACGGCGACTGCCTTGCCCTGACGGGTAACCAGCGTCGCCTCTTTGAGATAGGCCGCACGGTTGAGCAAATCCGAGAGTTGGGTTCGCATCTCCTGGGCAGTCACGCTGGTGAGTTTGTCAGTTTCCATATTTTCAGTAAGAGTTAGTGTTTTGCAAGTAAACCTAAATGTACTGATAATTACAAAATTATCAGTAAGTGAGAATATCTACATCTGTGTAAAGCTATTATTCTTACACTTCCTACAAAAGTACTAATATAAATAATCTACTAAATCTTACAGAACTGACAGAATTATATATATCAAATTCGATTTTACATTATACAAACGTCCGTTCGTATAATGTAAAATCTTGCTATCTTGCTCGCAAAACCAGAATTGCTTAGTCGTGGAACACCCGGGGAACCCTTTGAAGTATGTCGCCTACTACCGCGTCTCGACCAGTCGTCAGGGAACTTCCGGCCTGGGGCTGGGCGCTCAGAACACGAGCATTCGCTCTTTCCTGCGTGGCAGCGGCGAGGTCGTCGGAGCCTACACTGACGTCGAGTCAGGCAAGCGCAACAAGCGGCCCGAACTGATGCGGGCCATTGCCCACTGCAAGCAGGAGGGGGCGGTGCTGCTGATCGCCAAACTCGACCGGCTCTCGCGTAACGTTTCGTTCGTCTTCGCCCTGCGCGATTCGGGCGTGGCCTTCGTGTGCGCCGATATGCCGGAGGCCAATACCCTAACTATTGGCGTGATGGCCACGATGGCCCAACACGAGCGGGAGGTGATTTCCGAAAGGACAAGACTAGCACTGGCGGAACTGAAAAAGCAAGGGGTGATATTGGGTACCCCGGAAAACCTGAGGCCGGAAGCCATCACCAAGGGCCAGCAGGTGCGGCGGCAGAACGCCCGAGCCGATGAGAACAATATTCGGGCGGCGGCGCTGGCTAATTCGATGCGCATTTCTGGCCAGACCTGGACGGCTATTGCGAATGCGCTGAATTCTTATGGGTTTCGCACCAGGCGCGATAAGGAGTTTCAGGCAGTCCAGGTGCAGCGCGTGGTGAATCTTTTTGACTGAGGGGTGGAATTGCCTGATAGAAGAGTCCTCACTGAATTTTTATCAAGTCTCAGTTGCTGGATATTCACATTTTTGCAAAAAAGTATTTTGAAGTGACACATTCAACCAATTTGTAAAAAATATTCATAAAGGATTCAACTTGATTGGGTTTAATAAACAGAACATCTACTTGCCACCGTCTTTAACCACATCAATTAGCCTCTCCGCTAGACGGCGATCAGCTGTAATGATTTCAGCGGTACCACTTAGCCCGTTACGAAAGGCCAGTTGCTGGCCATATCGAGTTCGCAAACCATGCGGCAAGTCTACGTAACCCCAATATGCACCATCAGCGTCGGGCGTAAGTGATAGATGTGAGAGCGAACCTTCCACCATACCGTATTCGCGGAAAGGGTAACCTTGCAACTTAATAAGTACATTTTGCCCTTCACGAAGTTTACCTAGATTGACCTGTGGAACTTTGACTAGCCCTTGAAACTGGCTGCCTGTCGGGGCCACTGTCAGTAATTCCTGGCCCGCACTCATGCTTTGCTGCTCCTGCCATGGTGAGGTAAAGGATACTTTTCCAGCCACCGGGGCACGAAGGACGTATCGCTGCTCCCAGGCTTCCAGACCACTACGCAGCAATTGTAATGCTTGGAGAAAAGTGCCTTTCTGTTCAACGATAGCGTTATCAAGTTCAAGCAGTTCCTTTTGTTTAGCAGTTTGCAGACTACGGTTTTGAATCAATGAGGAAGCCATTTGTTTTAAGGGCATCTCACGGTTCAAGAGTTTCATTTTCTCACGCTGGTACTCTAGGGCCGGAATGACCTTATCCTTATAAAGCTTTTCATGAATGGCAAACTCGTTTTGAGCTAACTCATAGTCGCGCCGTTGTAAGTCGAGTTGCTCTTCTAGGGTCTGCTCCATTGCCCTCAAATCATCGAAGTCTTCTAGCAGTAGCGTCCGTTTACGCAAGTAAAAGCCACCACTCAAGTAAGATTTGAGTTGTGTGAGCTTTTGGTAAAAAGTTTGAAAATCATTTTGCAACTCACCCAGCTGGCCATAGCCTTTAATTGAGAACTGCTGAATGGTCGCCCAGTCGCTTCTGTCTATCGATTTAAATAATTCATCCAATGACTTACCTAAAAACAATACTTGTTCAGGATTGGCGGTGCTTTCTGAATAGGCCAGTGCTTCCATAACCGCCACCGTCTGTCCATCGGCTACAAGCAACCGAGCCAGTTTACCATCAGACCGTACTAGTACTCGGCGTGGAGCATTAATTGCCGTAAGAGTAAATTGTGCCGATAGGATATCGGGATATCGCACCAGCCAACTTCCTAATACCAATGAGCATAGTATTCCAAAAAATAAGGTCATTCCCCAACGAACCAAGCTAGGTGGTGGCCGATTAATAATTTCATGAACCTCTTCGCTATGAAGTTCTTTAAATATTAGCATTGATTATTTTTGAAAGTGTTCGTAAGTCAATAGTTCGTCAGTTTTTAGAGAGCGTATGATTGGCTCACTCAATCGAAATGAGGTCCCTCTGTAAAATACCTGAGCAAGTTAACTATTCCCTAATTCTAATTGATTACTTACCAACTCGTAGTACTTTCCCTGTTGCGCCACTAATTCTAAATGTGTTCCGCGCTCTACAATCTCTCCCTTTTCCATTACTACTATCTGGTGGGCATTCTTGACAGTGCTGAGGCGGTGAGCTACAACGACAACGGTGCGACCTTGAACAAATTCTTCGAGATTTTCTAAGATCACGGCCTCATTATTTGCGTCAAGTGCATTAGTAGCCTCATCGAAGAGCAACAGGGGGGGGTCTTTATAGACCGAACGAGCGATTAGGATGCGCTGCTTTTGGCCTTGACTGATACCATTGCCTTCTGCTCCAATTTTAGTGTGGTAGCCCAGAGGTAACGATTCGATGAAGTGGTGGATGTTGGACGTTTGTGCGGCACGATAGAGTCTTTCTTGATCGATAGTTTCCTCGCAGACTGCAATATTGCGTGCGACACTATCTGAAAACAGAAAGCCTTCCTGCATCACTACCCCGCAGCTTTGCCGCCACGCATTATGTGAGAGCGTTTCTAAATTTATGCCTCTAGATGCACCGACCGTGTTCTTTAATGATTTATTTTCAAGGCCCGGCACTAACTCCTCTTCCTTGGAAAGTAGATGGGACAAGTCGCCAGGAACTAAACTAATTTTTCCCTTTTGCGGGGTATAATATCTTAAAAGCAGTTTGAGCAGTGTAGTCTTGCCGCTGCCGCTCGTACCGACGATTGCTGTAGTCTTGCCATAAGGGATTATAAGTTGTATGTCACGCAGCACGGGTTTATTGCCCGCGCCTGAGTAAGTGTATGTGAGGTTCTCAATCACAATATTTTGTTGCGGATCCCATTCGTGACGGAATACAGTGCCGCCGGGTTCCTCGTCGGCCAGATTGTGGATTTCGTTGAGCCGCTCTAAGCTGATCTGTGCGTCCTGCCAAGATTGCAGGAAGCCGATCATTTGTTCGATGGGAGCGTTGAACTGGCCTAAGATGTACTGCACCGACACCAGTGCCCCCAGCGTCATCTGCCCGTCAATGACTGCTTTGGCCGCCAGAAAAGTAATAAAGATATTCTTGCCCTGGTTGATAACCACTGCTCCAGCCTGTTGGAATTGCGACAGTGATAGGCTCTGGACGCTCCACTTGAAGAGTCGTGCCTGTGTCCGCTCCCATTCCCAGCGCTTACCTGTTTGGGCGCCAGCCAACCTAATATCTTGCATTCCTTGTATAATCTGCACGATCTGGCTCTGACTTTGGCTTGATACATCAAAACGCTTAGTATCGAGTTTTCGCCGATGTCCTAAGAATGCCATAACCCACAGGGAATAGACTATTGATGCGCCCACTGCCACCGAGAAAATAGTCATGTTATAATATGAAAGCACGAAACCAAACATTAGAAGGTTAAACAAGGAGAAAACTATGCTCAGTGTTTGTCCCGTCAAGAACGTCTCGATCCGATGATGGTCGCCGATGCGCTGCATTATATCACCAAACTGCTTAACATCAAAGAATGATAGCGGCAAACGCATAAGTTTGGCTAAAAATTCGGAAAGGATGGTGAGATTGAGCCGAGTGCTAATGTGCAGAAGAATCCAGCTTTGAAGGAAGCCTACTGACGAGGAACTCAGCATTAGTACTGTTTGGGCTATTAGAATTGTATAAAGGATGCTAACGTTCTGAGTGCCAATCCCTATGTCAACTATGGCTTGCGTTAAAAAAGGCAGAAGTAGCGATAGTCCGCTACCCGCCAGCATCCCTAGGCTAAGTTGTATTACTAGCTTCCTGTATCGAAATACATACCCTAGCAGTTGTGTAAGTTTCAAACCATCCACCTTCTCACCTTCCTCCTCAAAAAAGTGGGTACCCGGCTCTAACAGCAGGGCCAACCCTTCTTTCCGTCCCTCGATCTCGCTCGACAGCCACTTTTTGGAAAATTCCTCTGCCGTATATGTCATTAGTCCAGACGCAGGATCCGCTATATAAAAATGAACTGAGTTCACTTTCGATTCTGTAAGTGGATTGACTTCTTCTAATGTGGACTTTCTACTTTCAATATACTCTATGTTAGAATTCGGTTCACGCCCACCCCATATGCCTTTCAGAAATCGCCGAGTTAAAGAATCTTTGCTTATGTTATGCAACACTACAAAATGATTTTGCCCCCAGTGTAATATACAAGGTAGTGGAGCTTCTTCCACCAATTTTTCTAATGAAGTCCGAATCCCAACTGTCTTAAAACCAATAGTCTCGGCGGCTTCAGCAATGCCTAACATACTAACCCCATCTTTTCCAATTTGCGCCTTATCTCTCAAGGTCTGAGCCGAATAGTGTCTTCCATAATACTTGGATATCATCCGAAGACAGGTAGGGCCGCAGTCCATAAAATCAAGCTGCCGATAGTGAGGAAATTTCGTCATATTTAATGCTAATTTGTGAACCTGTCTAACGTTCTTGGAGGCTAATCCAGTAGCCTTTGCTGTGAATGCTGTGGATATCGCTAATACCCAGTTCGAACCAGTCGTAGAGCAGACAAACGAATAGTTCACCACCGACACCAACCAATAGTGAGGGGAGTTGCATGAGGATTATATCTTATATTGCTCTACTTAACAAAATGTTACAACCAGGTTGCGGACGAAGCGTTCAAGTAAAAAGTGTTATTTTTAGGAAGACTTAGCCTAAACATATTTTTGTGGTTTAATTAGCTGTAAGGATGAATTAACTGCACCCTGCCCGTTTCTTGTAAGAGTATACTATTTAGTAGTTATACTTCCTAACTAAAGTTTTCTGTGACAAAGCTCTCATAGAAGTCATCATCATATCTATCTTTTAATTTATTCGAAAATACAGAAACGTTATAAGTAAAAATGGTATTATATAAAATACGAGATAATTTGCTGTATATTTCAATAGGTTGATCTTCAAGTATATTGCCTGCTAATCCTAAACCATGAAATTCTATTTTCAGACCATTTCCGTTTTGATCCCAAGCAAAATCCAGTGGATATACAAGCATTGGAACACTA
Source organism: Cytophagales bacterium (assembly GCA_038235275.1). GTDB lineage: Bacteria > Bacteroidota > Bacteroidia > Cytophagales > Spirosomataceae > Persicitalea. The sequence continues at coordinate 48,293 of JBBSUC010000032.1, forward strand.
AAAAAAATTGATTCTTTTACTGAACTTAGCCCACCATGTGTAATAAACACATCAGCTAATTTTAATATTTCTAGTTGTGAAATCTCTTCAAAAATGATATAATTTTCTTTGAAAATTATATGTTTTTCTAAAGCAATTTTAATTTCGTTCTTAATCACTAAAATTAAAACGATCTTATCATCTTCTTTTATTGATTCCAAAAGCGATAAAATGAAATTTGATATGGCAGAATATTCCTCACCAGTAGAAAAAAAAGTACCAAAACTTACATACACTACTTTTTTACCTAAATTCTTAAGACTACGAATTTTCTCCCAGCTATTTGAATTAGTAAGAGTGTTCGAAAAGAAGGTTCTTCCCATATCAACACATAATCCCAAATATATCTGATTCGGTAGTTGAACTAAAGGAGATAATTCTAACTCAGAGGGAGCTAAAACCAACTCTTTAATATTTTTAAAAATTGTAATGTTGGAATTCTTGAATGATACTGAATATCTACTAAACACTAAACCTTCATTGAAGCATCTTAGTAAAATGCTCAATCTAAACGAAATTTTTATTGCTTTTTCAATAATAGCATATTTTATGTTTGAGACGTTTTTAAATGAATTCAACTTCTCATCGTTTACAAGATCAAAACTCTTTTGATTAATAGTAGGAAAATCTTTGACTTTGTGCGTTGATAACATTGGAGAAACAAAGAAAACTTTTTTAGTATCGTAAGCACGAAAAATATTAATAAAGTCGTTACTAGAAAATAAATCAATTAAAATATACTCAGGAGAAACCTTATTCAAGACTTTAATAATTGAATTTTTTCTTTCAATTGTTTCTTTCGAATTTAATACATTTAAGATAAATTTGAAAAAACTAATTGGCTTATCAAAACTTCGACTATTATCTGATGGGATTATATAAATCGTATCAAAGCCGTTGTCTTTAATCAGTTTATCATGTATCGTGTTTTCTACAAGATAAACAACATTATATCCAGATACTTTTAACTTTCTAGATAAAAAAAGCGATGGAATAAAATGACTAATTATAGGAGCCATAATTATCAATATATTTTTTTTATTGTGCATATTATAAACTATTAAATAGACTTAGAATTGGACTAATATGTTATAATGTGTGACGACGGATCTGATTGATTTGACGTGCCGTGTGGTGGTCTAATTTAGCGGCACACTTTACTTGCGAGTTTTTGGTAATACCGACTCTCAAAATGTTCCGGGCTTCGGTAGCACAGCGACGAGTGTCTGCGCACCTGATTGTAATAAATTTCAATGTAATCAAATATCTCCGTTCTGGCATCCTGCACGTCCAGAAACGCTCCGTCTTCCAACATTTCCGCTTTCAGTCGGCTCCACAGCGACTCGGCGAAAGCGTTGTCGGCCCGGCTCATACTGGGCCTTATCTTTCACAACCTGACCAATTCGCGCAACTCATTTGAGGCGTATTGGCCGCCTCGGTCGGAGTATAAAATTAGCCCCCCGGAACGCTACCGTGTTCTCAGCGCATTCCGCAGAGGGACAATCACCAACGCGTCTTCCATGTTGTCGTCCACTCGCCAGCCAACTATTCTTCTGCTGAAAAGCGGGGTGGCCTGTGCCATCCATCCAACTGGCCAGGTATGCCCACCTTCGGTGAACCAGCGGCAGGTAGGTAATGTCGCTCACCACAACGGCGGCCCGGCCACACTTAGTCGGGGGCCATGGGCGGCGGCAGGTCTAACAAAAGGTTAGGCGGCATGGGCCGTCCCACAATAGCCCTTACCGTGCGAACTGTCGGTAGTCCGGGGAACGAACGACTTGGGTTGTATGGGACGCAACCCGCTGAATTTCATTGTGCTACGAACTTGATGGCGGCTAATAGCATGTCCCTCGTCTTGTAGTTCGGCCACGATCCGGCGACTACCATACCTGCGCTTGTGCTGGTCAAATACCCTTTCTACTAGAGGCTTTTTTTCTTCCCTTCTAACCGTGGGCTGGTAGCTGCCTCCTCGCTTGTAGCGGTAGTATGCTGTGCGGCTATACCCCAGCGCCGAGCACAATGTGCTAACTGCGAACTCGCTGGACAAAGTGTCGATCAAGTCATATAGCACCGTCAGCTCGCGCGGCTGAAAATGCTTAAAGCTTTTTTCAAAATCTCCCGCTCGGCCTCCAGTTGGCGAACCTGCTCTTTGAGCTGCTGGTTTTCAGTCGACAAGCCGCTCTGCTGAACCGACTTTTCTTTTCCCATTTTGTTCTTGTTTTTCCGGCCGTAGATCAAGGACTCGGAAATCCCCAGAGCTTGTGCTGTGTAGGAGACGGATTGACCGCTTTCGACCATCCTCAATATTTCGGACTTGAAAGCGGCATCGTACTTTCGGCATTATTTTTGTTCTTGCATAGTCTTGCTCAGTTAACTAAGTTAAGCAAGTTCACTGTGCCGAGAAACCGAACCATCTCACCTATCCAGTTTTTTTGAGAAAGAGAGACTCAGCCTCATCAGTCTCGGGTACCGTTTCCGAAGCGTGCAGAAGAACCTCTCAAAATGATTGGTATCCTTCTTTGTCTTTCGAAACCGATCCCGCTCCATCGGGATGACTTTTCTGTAGGCTGCCCAGTCGTCGGTGTAGAAGATAGCCCGCTCGCGGTAGCGCTCTGGCAGAGTCTTCCAAAACCTCTTGGCTCCGTCCCCGCTTCGGTTGCCGACAATAGAGCCATGTACGAACTACAAATCACTTATCAATCCAAGGCAAAATAGGAGACATAAATTTTGAAAACATAAATTTTTTAAGGTATAAACTGTTAAAATGAAGATGGCAAGGAAAAGTTTTTGTTTTCTCGTTAAAAATACGACCCTCAACAAACGAATAATCTTTCATTATGTTATTAATCTCTTGATATATAGAGTTGTAATAGTCGTCTAAACTACCTTTTTCCTTATTTGGATTAAAATTCATATCATTTGAGAATGTTTGAAATATAGAACATTTTGTATCTAACTTTATTATGTTTGAATACTTCAAATATAATTTTGTCCATAAATATTGATTACTCCAAGTATAATCCATATCAGATTCAAATAAATTTTTCTCGTCAGTTTCACGTAGAATTCTAAGTAAATTCAGAATTTCACCCGCAAATCCAATGAAACCCCCTGAGTTCAGGTATTTAAACTTACTATTTTTATATTTATAGTGTTCACTAAATCCTTGGAAAGGATAGCAATTTTTTTCGGTAGAAAAGACAACAGGTGCATTCATTTCATTAAATTTTTTAATAATCTCTTCTTCGCCAGAAACAAATACTGCATCGTAACCATCAGTATTTAGAACTATCTCCTGCGGGTCTAATGACAATAAAAAATTTTCTAAATATGTATCTTTAAGCCTATGACCTTCCCATGTTCCACGATGTAGTAAGGTGCGAAGAGCAAGAGAATAATAATCGCAAGATTGAACCAATCCTTGCGAATACCCAGGATTTGTTTCATCTGATATACAAGTTATGACTAGCATAAGTAATTATTATTTAAGGTACTTTGACAATTTTTTGTGGTTAAGTTGAAATATGCAAGAAACGGAATTCTACCAGGCCCTTGTGTCGTTTCCTGACTTGGTCATTGACGGCGTCGAACTCTCACCCAAGCGCATCACCCTGGCCTATCACACAAGCAGCCTGAAACATGCGTGTCCGCACTGCCTGCGCCCCACCACTCAGGTCAACCAGCACACCCTTCGCCAAGTTCGCGACCTGGACATTTCGGGCCGCCAAGTGTGGCTGACAGTGCGGATGCGCCAGTTCTTCTGCCCCGACTGCGAGCGCCACTTCACCGAGCGGCTGGCCTTTGCCGAGCCGGGCAAGAGCCACACCCACCGCCAGGCCAAGCAGATCTTCGACTGCTGCGCCAAGCAGCCCTTCACCCAGGTCGGCGCGCTACTCGACGTGAACGCCATGACTGTCGAGCGTATCTACTACCAGCAGGTGCAGGCCCGCCTTGACTTGATTTGCCTGTCCGCTACGCAGCCGTGCGGCGTCTGGGTATTGAAGCGATTTCCCACCGCAAGGGCAAGGCCAGCGTCGTCGACCGCTTTCACTTAGGAATGATTAAAAAATAAGATGGTTAATTTCCGGGCTTGATCAGATAATTCCATTTGGGTATTTTCTCGTCAAAAGTGATATATGTTCCCATTTTGTTTTTGAAGTTGTGGTCAAGCGTCCTTTTGGTGGCGTAAGTCTTGTAGTTTATGGTGGTCGATACCGTCAGTCCTGTCCTAGTGGCGGTCGTGTCGGTGAGTTCTTTGACAAATTGGATATTACGGAAGGGTACGCCCTGCCAGGTGCGTGAGACCTGAGAAAAGAGCCTATGCTCGATCGGGTTGTATTTTGAGCAGTAGGGAGGATAGTGGGCGACCAGTATGCTGATTCCAAGCGACTTGGCCAGTTTGACCAGATCCTGCTTGACGATGTAGTGGGCGCTGGCGTTCGAGCCGCCCCCGTCGCACAGCAGCAGCAGCGTGTCGGCCTGGGGGTAGTCGAACTGCAGGTGCTCGACCCACACCCGCCGCAGGTTGTCGCAGACGAACTCGGAGGTGTCGCTGCTGGTGCCCAGGGTCATGTAGCCCTTGTTGGCGTTGACATCGTAGATGCCGTGCGGCACGATCCTGCCGTCTGAGAAGCTGGAAAAATCGTGGTCGCTGACCCGGCGGGTGGCCGTCGAATAGCACTGGCCCGCCCGGTGGAAGTTGCCCAGCATCTCCTTCTTCTTGGTGTCGACACTCAGCACGGGCAGGTTCTGCTCGGTGAATGCCGAACGGTAGCAGCCGATTTTCTCGAACTGCTCGTTGCGCTGCTCGACTTGTTTCATATCGTTCATCTTCAACAGCTTGCGTTTCTTGTAGCCGCGCACACGAAGCATCTGGGCGACGTGGTAGCGGCTGACTTTTAGGCCTTCCCAAGCGAGCAGGTCCACGATCTGGCCACGGTCGAGGTGGGTCCATTTCACCCCCTCGTCCTGGGGAAGGCCCGCCGTGCTGCCCTCCAGCAGGCGGTCGAAGGCCTCCAGCCACTCGGGGTGCCGTTCTAGCTTTTTTTTGCACCCCCTCCCGCGTGGCGCACCCGCTGGGGCGGCTCGTCAGGCAACTCCGACAGCTCCTGTTTGCCCTTGCGCACGGTCTTAGGATCTACGCCAAAGGTCTCGCTGACGAGCCGCACACCGTTGCTTCCCAGCGACTTGGCCTTCAATCCGAGGAAAACCCGCTGCTGACGCTCGTCCAACTGCTTGTAATATCTGATTTCGTCTTCGCTGATCACTGTAAGTTAGTCGTGAGGTGAATAGCAATTTTACCAAGTTATTTTTTAACCGTTACTTAGTAAAGCCCCATAATAGAGTACTCGACGTTTTCCGACGCAAGCTGCGCCGCGAGCAGCCGCAGGTCGAGGCCTTCGGGAGCATAAAGTGGGATCTGTTCAGGACCCAGCCCATGCCCGCCCAAAAGGACAGGCTGCGGGCCGCCTTCGTCCACAGTCCGCTGCTGGGCCAGATGGTGGCCCTGCGCGACGAGTTCCATATACGCTTCGGCTTGGCCGACAACCCCGATGAACTTGAAAAGTCCCTAATAGAGTGGGGCATCAAGGCAAGGGCCTCCAAGCAACGTGGCCTGATCGACTTCGCCCACACGCTTGCCAACTGGCTCAGGCCGATCGCCAACTTCGCCCACCAGACATTGACCAACGCGGCCACCGAGGGCCTTAACAACGACATTCGCTACGTCAAGCGCATCAGCTACGGGCTGCCCAAGTTTGAACATTTAAGGCTCCGGGTTTTAGCGCAAACACTGTGACCACAAAAATTGTCAAAGAACCTAATTTATGAGTAAACTATATTGTATAGTGAATTTTCAAATAGGATCATCTCAGATAATAACAATTATCTTATAATATTAATTTCTCCATCGTCAATTATCGTACCATCAACAGTTTTTATTAGATAGGTATAAATACCTGTTGGTAAGTTTAGGATAATATCTTTGTCAAAATACGTGACATATACAGGAATAGTTGATTTATCTTTAAGATATTCATTCGAATAATATAAATATAAGCCAGTCTTACTTTCTGGGATACTTTGATAAAAATCTTTATATTTAATTAAAGTCTTTTCATACAAGAGGTGAGATTCCAAGAAAATCGAATCAGATTTAAGTCCATTTATAATATACAAATCATTTGTTCCTCCGACAGGGGGGCAAGATATTTCTAATAAACTGTCAACTCTGCTCTCCAAATAATAAACTTGATTAATAGTATAAGGATTAATTCCTGAAAGAGTCTTGAAATATGAGGCCATACTACCATCTTCTTCGGTACTACTGTTATTTTCCTTAATGTGATCTCCTCCAGCTAATACAAGCAGTTTTAGGTTCCCTTTGAGTTTATTAGTCTTTTTTAAAATATTTTTTGCTTGATGAAAATCTCTGTTTTTCGAATCTCCAAAATCCTCGTAATTAATTACTTTATATCCGATCTTTAAAGCATTTCTGATTAAGTTGGCCATTTGTGGATCTCGGGTATAAAATCCACTTTCAATATTTACAAAACCGCGTTTATTAGTATCTTCCTCATCATTACCTAATGCCTCAAGTGCCAATATTGAGAAACCTTTCAAGTACAATTTTTTAAGACATAAATTTAGCAAAAGTCTATTTGATGGAAACAGATGATTTTCATTAAACATAACAACCCTTTCATTTGATATCATAGTTATAATTGAATCAATACTTGTTCTATTTCTCCAAGAAATTTCTTTGTTCTGATCTGTTGTAGAATAGTTCTCTGATTCACCTAAAAAGGATTTATAAGTTTTTAAGAAATCTTCATATAGATCGAAATCAGAATAATATTCACTATTCTGCAATTCTTCAACAGGAAGTAGATAATTACCTACACCATTAGCTTTAAATTTTTGTTCTGTAAAATCTTGTAAATCTATTAGCGTAGTTGTATCATAACTATCTTCAGTTCTCAATTGATCATAAACAAAGTGAATACTATTTTCCTGTTCTTTATAGTCAGAAGAATTCTTTGACTTGTCAAAAACAATATCATCTATCATCAAAAAGTTGTTTTTTGATATTGGAATATAAATCTTAGCATAACTGTACTTCTTACAGTTTTTAATAAGATAAAAGTATTCAGAGTTGAATCTTGAAATTCTTTTCACATATCCAGAAGAATCAAACCTCGCCTGAATACTGCCTAATAATAACGAGGCTGAGTTTAAATATTTATATTCTCCAATCAGAATTTGATTATTAGATGTACTTATATTCCTTTTGCGGAGCTGCTTACGTATTTTGATTGGCACTCGTTTAATTTCAAAGTTAGTATTTCCGTAAAAATCAATTCTCACTTTAAGTGAGTCGTTTGAATAAATAGTTCTGAATCCATTATAGAATCGATTTTTGCTCATTATATCACGATTAATTGGGCTACATGAAATAAGCATTGAACTAAATAATAATATCAGGCATTGCTTAAAAATACTGTTTGCAAGTATATTCATTTTTGACAATATTTTGAAAAAAGTTACCATTTTATAAAAATATCACATATCGTATTTTGAAATTTTTTTGATTAAGCTGAAATATCCAAGAAATAAACTTTGTTCAATCGTTTTTTCATTGCTCAATTTAATTGCTTATAGCGTCGAACTCGCCCAAGCGCATCACGCTACAATGTCACATTAGCACTCTAAAGTCGGCATGTTCGCGACATGGACATCTTGAGTCGGCAGGTCTAGCTGGCAATGCGGGTTTGGCAGTTCATCTGTCCCGACTGTGAACACCACTTCACCAAACGGTTGGCCTTCTTCGAACCGGGCAACAGCCACAACCGATGCTAGGCAGAGTAGATACCAGACTGTTGCGCTAAGCAATTCTTCATCGAAGTAAACTCGTTGCTAATCTTGAACGCCGAGACCCCACTATTGGCAGGTTAAGCCTTCCTCTACCGTATGCCCGGTCGCCTCGCAGCGATCAGCATTGACTAGTTTTACTTTGTTAAATCAAAAATCCTTTTAGTTTAGTCCATGCCTTACGCCAATTTAAACGAAAAAAAATCGACCGCTACGCCTTCAGTTATTGGGATCACTTCACGATCGGTGGTGGATTCAAATAATAAATGCAACACACCCTTTACTTTCGAGTGCGTCGTTGAAAACTTTATTCGGGGATCGGTACCCGAATATCTTCCTGGGTCTTTGGTTCAACTTCTCCGTCACTTCTTCTACCTGCTGCTGGGTTACGCACTCAAAACTGCTCGCCTTGGGGAGATACTGGCGCACCAGCCCGTTGAGGTTTTCATCCGCGCCGCGCTCCCATGAATGGTAGGGCTTGGCAAATTAGCACTCGACGCACAGTTCATCGGCTAGCTTCCGGTGGTAGGCGAACTCCTTGCCATGGTCAGTGGTGAGCGTGTGCAGGTGCTGCTTCCAGTCGGCCAGCAACTCGACGGCCTTGGCCTGCACTAAGGCTGCCTACTTACTTTCTAGGACAGCCATTTTCAGCACCCCGCTATGGCCCCGCCCGATGACCAGATCCATCTCCAGATCGCCCACCCGCTGTTTCTCTTCGACGACCGCCGGACGATGCTGAATGTCCACCCTGCCCACAATTTGGCCCCTTTTCCCTTCGCACTGCCCCTTTTGGCGTATCGCCTGCCATTGGTGCGCATATAGCCGTAGAGCTTGCCGCCCCCGCTTCTTGTCCTGCCAGACGAACTGGTAAATGCACTCGATGCCCCTGCGGGCAGCGTGACCGACGATCTGCTCGGGGCTGTAATCCGCTTCGAGCTTACCCCTCACGTAGACCTCGATGCTTCTCGTGAAGCGTTCTCTCTTGGGCTTGTCCTTGTGGCAGGCCCTGGTCTTGCGCTGTGCCAGATCGGGCCAGTAAGTCCCGTTGCGCCTATCGCAGTTGCGGCTGAGCTCGCGGCTGATCGTGGACTTACTACAACCAACCTGTTAGGCGATCTGGCTCCGGGAATGACCAAAGCGGAAATTTGGTACCCTTGTCCTAGCGTCAAATGTCTCATGTGCTTTTAGTGTCTGGTAACTCAAAATTATGAATTTTTCTAGCGTAGCCCCCCTGCCATTGTATTTATTACTTGAATTCAAGCCTACAAATTAAGTTACGAAAGAAATTTCATTTCATACGGATCATATTTACATTTTTTAGGCTTAGAATATTCATCGTTTTGATCTTCAATATAAACACGACAATCAATACAGATAAGCCTAAACTCACAATTTTTACAAACTGAAATATTTTGCTTACTTATACTCCATATTTTTCTAAAATTCAGATCTCTAGCAACTGTGACCAAAGAATTTTTTCTAACATGACCATAACCTTTTTGACTACTCGGACAATTTTTTATTTGGCCAGCTTTATCAACAGATATTTTTCCGAATAAGCATGAATTATGATTTAAATTGTCAATTACTAAGTTTAGATTCACAGTAAACAATTCCGGCTCTACTATTCCACAATGGGTTTCATCGGTAACATGTGATAAAGTGTATATTATAAATATTCCCTCTGATATTTCCTCATACTTTTCTTCATTTGCGGAAAATATTGTTACTCTTTTTAACCGCGTGAAAATATAGAATAAATTCAAGTAGTCATCAAAATCTACGTCGTCCCTATATTTTAATACTACTTCAATTGTCCTAGCCGCTGACTTCTTAAACTTCCTAAGGTCACTTTTTATCCTATCTAATCTTGGAGAAAAGAAATAGCGCATTTCTATTGCTTCACATTCTAAAATTGATAACTCATTTGATATTTTGCTTAAAGGATGATCTGATTGCTCATCAAAATCAATTATAGAATTCGATATTTCAGTCGCTTGAATATGCTTTAATTCAATCGGAGGGAATGAATCAAACAACGCTCTATTATCAAAAAAATATCCGCACTCTTTTTCTACTAATAAATTGAACCAGCTTACAATTTCATCTCCATACTCATCTGATAACCATTCCACGCTATTGTGTTCAAGAGTGTTTCCAATAATTATATCCAGTATAGAATTTGGTAAAATGTAATATGTCCCGCGCTGAACATCACATATGGTAGAACGCCCAATACCTCTGACTGGTATACAACAAGAGAATAAAGCAAAATATCTATTTTTCATTGTCAATTTTATTTAAAGCTATTAATCTCGAAATATGCTTGTAATATGCACTTGTCTCTAGATGCAAAGTTTGAAACCCACTGTTCCCTTCATCAACTTTCAATATCTCAATATCTGAAAACTTGATCTGTTGATCTAATTCTGAAACTTCCAATGTCGCATTCAATATATTTAGCGATAAAAGCTGTATCTCTCGTTTTTCAATTAAATTTTGGAGTTTATTTTTTGTCATTTCTCAATCTCAATAAGTTTTTCAGATATTAATTTATATAGTCCGTAGTTGCACCTGCTTTCAATCATTCCGAATTGGCCTACGGGATTAACTTCCAAAAATACATAATCGTTACACTTATCCACTATCAAATCAATTGACCCGCTGTCTAGGTTTATCGACTCCATCAACAACATTAATTTTTTTTCAATGTTATTCGGTAGTTTATAGGGAATGAACCTATTTGGCTTCTCCTTCACATATTTTCTAAAGTCTGTTTTAGTTTGCTCATGCTCTTGGGAAAATATTGCCATACTATAAAACTTACCAGATAAGTAAAAAGATCTAATTTCGAACGTCTTCACAATATGATTTTGTATAAGTGAGGGAAAGAATTTTTCAGGCATTTCCCGTTTTCCTATTTCCGTAGTGAACGTTGCGTACAAGGAATTATTATAATCAAAAAACGCTGGTTCAAAGACAGATTTCGTTACATACGAAATATTATCTATCATATCCTTCGACTTGGATGTTACCACTGAGTCAGGAATAGTCAATCCAATAGTCCGAGCTCTGTCAAGAACTTCCAACTTATTAACTTTTACTGAACTGTAGTGGTTTAACCATTTAGAATGCTCTAATTTATAACATATATAATTTTTAATCGTCTCATTCTCTCTATGAAGCTGTAACGAAACTTTGTGCGAAATTTTATCATTAATGTAGTCGAAATAACTCCGAAGTTCACTAGATCCAAATCTTCTATACCATACTGTTGTTACATCTTCATATTTCAACAAAAAATCATTGATTAAAAAGCCGTCCGAAGATATATCAATATATATATATTCTGATAAAATGTCTTCAATATTCAATCTAAACACTTTTGCACCAGGTATTTTTCTTATATAAGAAATGACTATGTCAGTGGCATAATCCTGTCTTTCTGAAAGTATAAGTATCATGTGTATCTTTGCTTTTCGATTAATTTGTTGGCCAGAGTTCACTAACTTAGCAGCATACTTTGTTACCTGTTCTTAATAGCAATGGGTCTAAAACTGCTTCAAAATTAACCAATCCAGCGACAAGTTCCTGCGCATCGTACAGATGGCCCTATCAATAATAATAGATTTCGGTGTAATTCATGTATCCAGGTTAGGGCCTCCTGCATATACAGGAATACTTCTTCCCTTGGTATTTCTGTCACTAATCAGTTTAAGACGACTTAGCAAAGGCCAATTTGCTGATGCGGTCGTCATAAGAATGATCAGTTCGGCTCATTTTATGTATTAAGTTCTACAAGCGATAGACAACGACAGAACAATCGGGAAAATGGTCTTAAAATAGTGCGAATTTGTATCATAAAAAACGAGTTGTCGTTAGCGAGCCTAAGCGCTTTGAACGATTCATGTATTCCTTTAACGAGAATCACAGCGAGGATTTCAAGGCACTGATGATTCATTTGATTTTAAATTCAGATATTACAACCGTGTCTAAGCAAACAGGCTTAGCCGAAAGCACCCTCTATGACTGGCAGTCAGACTGGAATAAAAAAAAAGAGTTAAGCCTTCAAGACCACCGAGACCAGGGGGGCAGATCCAAGTAACGCCTAACCAAGGGGCAAAAAAACGAACTAAAACGAATCCTGACCGATGAGTCGGATTTTTTGGACTTGCGGCCAAATTCGTACACTCATTTAAAAGTAATTCGCGAACTGCGGCATTCCCGTCACCTGTTCAAAACGCCAAGTACAGCAACCGCTTAGCCGCTTAGCCGCAAATAATGTTATAAGCCCAGCTAAAGAATTATCATCAAGACCCTGACATGAAAAGCAATTGAGACAGCGCTTATAAGCAGTAGCCGACGTATTAGGCATGGGAACAAAGAACTTGGAGAACATTGCCATTGGTTTAAGTAATGAGTCAACCTTTCAGTTATTCAGCAATTCTGCTCGGATGTGGTCATTTCACAAAGAGCGAACCCATAAAGTGAACACCAGCAGAACCAAACAGAATTGTTTCGGCTTCTATGCATTCAGAGGGAAAAGTCTTTTTGTCCTAGGTGAACAAAGGAAACGAGGTGACATTTTTTGCTATGATCGATAAAATCAAAGAATAACATTTGGACTATGACGGCATCATTTTCATTTGGGACAATTACCAGGCATACATCACTATTGCAATTGAGAAGAAGGCTCATGTCTTGGATATTTCAATCGTCAAGCTGCCGACTTATTCTCCCAATCTAAATCCGATAGTAGGACTGTGAAAAGCCATAAAGAGCAAATTGGCCCAGCATGGTTTAATCTAAAATCTGGCCCATCTGAACCGAGTTCTGGAAGAAACTTTCGAAATTCGAAATTGTTTCCCAGTCGCTTTCCTGAGCTGAAAAATGGATTGATGATTTTTGGAATGTCATCTTATGGAAAAGTCCTATTGATTATTCTTTATAGTTGTGTCGCACTCTATATGTCTTAGGATTAATTTCCAAAACCTCTTTTTGATGAAAATATAAACAGGATAATATAAAAAAAGACCGATGATCGAAGCACACATTTGCCGCAATATCAGTCACTTTATAATTCATTAGTTTTCAGCGTTCAGATTTGGTAGATAGATACCATCTACCAAATCTGAACGCTGAAAACTAGGCAACACTTGAAATCAAGTATCACCTTTGTCGACTTTGCCATACTGGGTCTTCTTCTTCTTGTTGTACACAACAGTCGCGCAGTCGCCGCCGCCTACAATCACTCTCATCGACTTTGAATCCATGATATCAAAGTTTGATGCATCAATCCTGGGCAATTCGTTTCTTGTTTTCATTGGTTTAAGAATTTTTATATTACTAACCGTTAAGGAATATGGGTGAAAAGTACATATAAAAAATTTGTCTCCAAATTTTTTATGAATATTTCTTCAAAGAAATATTTTCTATATTCATATGTGTCTGAAATACAGGAATATATGACTAATTTTATTTAGATGATTTTTTGTGGTTAGACTGATTGTAACAAGATTCTTAGTCTAGGATGCTCGAATTTCGGGCGTATGCTACGGAAATGAGTGTACAGGTTAGGGTGGGGGCTGAATTTGAGTTGAGCCAGTTCCCTAGGTTGAATTATATTCAATGACTGAAAGCGCCGACATCGGCCGTCCGAACGGATTTTATAAAGCGAATTCAAGGTGAAGAATGTCTTTATGGTAAAATTCGCTCTGAAAAACCAGTAGAAGTATGAAATATTTCAGATATATTCGTGCAAAATTTCTGCATTTATGGCTGTATCGCTCGATATCAATTCCGCATCGGGATGGGGGTTCTCCACCCACGACCTCATCCTGCAGGCCCGACGCAAGCTGCCCCGCGATCAGGTCGATCGGATCGCGCTCCTGGGCGGGCTGACCAAGAAAGAGATGGCCCGCATCCTGGGCGTCACCGAACGCAACCTCTACAACCAGCATCAGGGCGATCTGTCCGTACCCCTCTCCGAACGGCTGCTTCTCCTGGAGAAACTGTTCCAGCACGGGCTCTCGGTTTTTGACGGCGGGCAGGAGGCTTTCTTCCAGTGGCTGCGCACGCCCCTGGCCGAACTGGCTACGCCCGAAGTGGGCTTTGCTGGTCCCGCCACAACGTACCGCCCCCGCCCCATTCAAGAGATGGGCACCAAAGAGTCCCCACCCGATTTGACCCTGGCGGCCAATGCCCGGCGCACTCGCCTGCAACAGCGACCAGCCACGGACAGCCAGTCGCAATCCTATCCCACGCCTCTGTCCCTACTGGATACGATCACCGGCTATAAGCTGGTCGACAATGTCTTCATTCGGATCGAGGCGGGCGTGTTCAGTTAGATGAAGCTCTACCGGATTCTTAAGGAGCCCTATTGCCAGGACCCCCTCTCGGTGGTGGGGGCCAATATTGCCGGTGGCCGCTGGAACCCGCCGGGCTATGGCATCCTCTACACGGCAAGCTCCCCCGAACTGGCTTTGCTGGAAACTCTGGTTCATTTCCCTAAGGTTCCCTACGATCTACTGCCCCGTTTGCGGGTTTTCACCCTCGAAGTACCCGAGGGCGAAATACGATGGATCTATCCCGAATTGCTGCCGGACGAGTGGGCCGAACCGACCGCCCTGCCCCTGACTCAGACGGTTTTCAGCGAGTGGCTGCAAGATCCGCTGGACCTAGGGCTGGGGATTCCCTCCGCCGTGGTCGACATCTCCTACAACGTACTGCTCCACCCCCGGCACGCGCTTTATCCAGCGATTGAGGTAACCGGGCAGCAAGATTTGATTCTGGATCAGCGCCTTTGGAATATCTCTAGACAGTGAGCTGGAGTATTGCTAACGCCCTGTTACTAGGTCTTCTATTTTTCAAAACTTGTGATCCTGAATGGTCGCTCGAAAGGGGCAGTGGTCATATTTACAGACCATTGACGGTCGTAGTAGGTTTGTAATAAGAGTTTTACGCAATGATATATCCCCTCTTTTCGGATTCCCAGTCAACGCGATGTTTCAACTCGCGCCATATTTTTCCGAATTAATAGCTTGGAAATGATAAAAGCGCGAAGTCCTAAGGCGATCAAGAGAGGATACAGAAAGATATTGAGGTGCTGGGGAAGGAATGGCCAGAATAGGAGCGTTGCCACAGACATCATCCCAATGGCGAAAAAATACCTGACTAGAAGAAAATGGCTCCTCCCTTTGAACAGTAACACTGCTGCAATCGTATGGATCGGAAACGCCCAAAGCAGGTTGAAGTTTTTGGCCGCAGCATGATGGTCGGTAGCTATCCATAGTAGCAAGAGAACAAACCCCACCCAGCCGACTAGAGAAAATAAGAACACATCAAACCATTTTGAAAGCTTTCCCCTATTCCAATCGTATAGGGATAAAAGTGCTGTTGCCACGAAAAATCCACCAAACGCAATCCAGGGATGGAACAAATCGGTGTAGGAGAGTTGTTGCCGGGCCGTGAAGACTGAAGTTTTTTCTTTCACGATCGGGTTTCCGTCGATCGTTGCATGATCAAACCCGGATTCCACGTAATCGGGAAGGAACATGTATTCGAAAGGTGTAAGGGTTTTGTCCATCGGCAGACCCAGGCAAATGTCAATCCCCAGCTCTC
This sequence comes from Cytophagales bacterium, assembly GCA_038235275.1. GTDB lineage: Bacteria > Bacteroidota > Bacteroidia > Cytophagales > Spirosomataceae > Persicitalea. Next base: position 63,821 of record JBBSUC010000032.1, read on the forward strand.
CCCAGGGTTGCCGGTCCAGGTAGATTCCGGTCAGATCCCTGATTGTATAACTAGTGGTAACGTACGAACCGTCAAAGCTTACCCTGTCAGCGAATAATTCCACGAATACATCGCGTACTTTGGTCGCGCAGTTATTATAAAAATAGTCATAGCGGTAAGTAGCAAATTCGGGCCGGGAATTTCTGGACAGGTAATCCAGCACTTTTTGCTTCTGCTCTAGGGTGAGGTCAAGGGTCTGCTGATGGACGTAGCGGTTTTGTGCGATGTAATAATCGCGGAATTGGGGGTACGGCTGCACGCCCAGTTTGTAAAGCAGGTGCCCGCGGGTGAAGTTGAGGTAAAATTTCGAGTCAAAATGAAAAACCCCGTAATTGTAAGCCAAATCTATGCTGGATTCAGGGTCGTACACCCTGATGGCACTGTGTCCGAACGCCGAGTACAGCTCTTCCTGATAGGGGCCGCAGGTAATTACTGAAATTTCGGCACGGCTGGATAAGAGAGCCTGTGCGAAAGTGGCGAAGGAGAGGAAAAGGAACAATACGGTAAGCCAGCTTTTTCTCTTGCGAACGGTTCTATAAGGCAATGGCACAGGCGAGGGTATTTTGTATTGAAAGTTTTTTTCGGTATGGTTTATGTCAGTTCGCAACTTGGCTTCCAAATTCCTTTAACAGCGGTTTCATGCCTCCGATATGGCCACTGTCGGTATGAGTGAGTACAAGCAACTCTATACTACTTCCATCTTTCTGTATTTGGCGAATTGCCTTAGCCAGGGTACGATGATAGGTCTGACTGTATCCAACGTCAACGATAATGTGGTTGGCTTTTGAAGTAGCTGAATCGCGGTACGTGTTCAATATGCAATCACCATATCGAGCCTGAAATGCTTTAATTTCTAACATCAAAGGTGATTTGGATAATCTGGTATTACTACTCAAAGGTACATTTTTCCCCACGACCCTCGCAGATGGGTTATCCCCCCTCCCATGACTGCAAGACAAATAGATCTCAGGCAGTTTCCTTCGCTTCGGAACGTACGGGATCGACAATCTTGTAGAATGTCTTATTGGAGGGGATGCCGAACGCCACGCAAATCTCCCGCACGGTGCGGCCTTGCACGTAAGCGTCGCAGACCATCGGCTGGATTTTCTGGTACTTCCTGCTCAGGCCCTTCGGGCGGCCACCGGTCCGGCCTCGTGCTCTGGCCGCAGCCAGCCCCGCCTTGGTGCGCCGTATCAGCTTCTTGCGCTCCAGTTCAGCCAGCAGGGCAAACAGCTTGAAGATAAACTCACCGTGTTCAGTCGTCGTGTCGATCAGCGGCTGGGAGACCGACTTGAAGCCTATGCCCATCTTGTTCCACTCGTCGACGACCAGCACCAGCTCGACCATCGTGCGGCCCAGGCGGTCGATGTCGTAAACGACCACCGTGTCGCCCGGCCGCAGCTGCTCCTGCAGCCGATCGAACTCGGGGCGCTGGCTGGCCGCGCCGGAAACCTTCTCGTTAAAAATCCTGTCGCACCCTTCCGCCTTCATGGCATCAAACTGCAGGTCCTGGTTCTGCTCGTCTTTGGAAACCCTGACGTACCCTATTTTCATCGCTCGTTACACTTTACTCGTTCAAGAGGCAATATAATGTAATTTGATTAAATACACGGCAAGGTGTAACGGGAAAGGGAAAGAAATGACTAAATTTTGAGAAGGTGACGGATGGGGTAATAAATTGATCGTTTTTAGGCAACGCCCTAAGGTGGCGTAAACGGCTGAAAGTGATATGTGCTATATTGCCCCATCGTTTAAAATCATCCTATGACAATCTCCTCAGTACATAAACTCGGTTGATCAGCGCCACCGGACAGACAACGCCATCGAACACACCTTTCAGAATGACCTATAGCAATTCATCTGAAGCCTGGTTGCCACCGGGCACGACTAACGAACCCAAGGGCCAGGCCTGTGGTGCGTGTCTCACGGCCTAAAAAGAACAATATGAATGAAGATTCCTCGCTCCTTCCTCCCATAGTCGCCGATGTCAGGCAGCTCATTGAGCAGAGCCGAAACAAGGTGGCTTCGTCCGTTAACGCCGAGCTCACATTACTGTATTGGAACGTTGGGAAACGCATCAATCAGGATGTGCTGAGTAATGAACGGGCAGAATATGGGCAGCAAGTTGTCAAATCTTTGGCCGGACGACTTACTGAGATTTACGGCAGGGGCTGGGGCGAAAAGCAGTTGCGGCAGTGCATGCAGCTTGCCACCGTTTTTCCCGATGAGTCAATTGTATACACGGTGTGTAGACAATTGAGCTGGTCGCACCTCAGGCTGGTCATTTATCTGGATGACCCCTTGAAACGGGCTTTCTACCTGGAGCTTTGCATCCATGAGCGGTGGAGCGTGCGAACGTTTCGGGAGCGCATCCAGTCCATGCTCTACGAGCGCACGGCCATCAGTCGCAAGCCCGAAGCCACCATCCTGAACGAGCTGACCCTACTGCGCGAGGAGCAGCGGCTGAGTCCCGACTTGGTGTTCCGCGATCCCTATTTTTTGGATTTCCTGGGACTGGCGGAGGCCTATTCCGAAAAGGATCTGGAAACCTCCATCATCGTTGAACTGCAACGCTTCCTGACCGAGCTCGGCAGCGACTTTGCCTTTCTGGCCCGGCAAAAGCGCATCACCATTGACAACCGGGACTACTATATAGACTTATTGTTTTTTCATCGCCGACTCAAATGCCTGGTGGCCATCGACCTGAAGATTGGGGAGTTCGAAGCCGCCTACAAGGGCCAGATGGAGCTATATCTAAGGTACTTGGAGAAATACGAACGGGTGGAGGGCGAGAACGTGCCCATCGGCCTCATTCTGTGCACGGGTAAAAACCAGGAGCACGTGGAGCTGATGCAACTGGACCGCAGTAACATACGGGTGG
>JBBSUC010000033.1:0-66240 GCA_038235275.1 Cytophagales bacterium
ATGTCGGGATAAGCGCGATCCAATACTTCCAAATCGTCATGGAAACCCTGGTGTACTCCCTCACCCTCTTTCAGGATCGTTACGATTTTGATTTTCTTGGTGATCTCGTTTTCCTGCACGTAAATCATCACTTTGTTAAGAATCGAAATATCGTCACCCTTGGTGAAATAGACGAACTCCTGATCCGTCAGTTTGCGGATGTGGCGCGAAATCTGCAATCGGCTGGCGGCGGCGGCGTGTTTGAGGGTGGTAAAGAAGCCATTGACCACGACCAGCATTAGTTTGAGGATTTCATTGCGGTTGAGCAGCAGAATAATGACGATGATGGAGGGGACGAAATACTGCAGGAACACGATCAGGTAGTCAGGGTGCATGATGATGTTGCCGTACAGGGCCACCACCACGGCCAGAATGGCCAGCGCGACGGAAAACACCGTGGCCCGCTCGGGACGGGGCAACCGCGCCCGCTTGCTCTTCAGCAGGAAGTTGCCGAAGCCAAAATACACCATCACCAGCAGAAACGAGATGGTATAAACCCCCGCCAGCGGCCCCAGTTCACCATTAGTGATGAAAAGCACCGAAAGACACAGCAAATAGAAGACGATCAGAATTCGCGGTGAACTGCCCTTTTTATTTTCTTTTAACAATAACTGCGGCAAAATGCGGTCGAGCGCCATGCGCTTGATAAGGCCATTGACACCCACGTAGGAAGTAAGCAATGCCCCGCTTAACACCAGCACGGCATCGACCGAAATGAAGGTTGCCAGCCAACTTCCTCCCGTGTTTTCGCCCAGATGCGAGAGCAGCGCCTCCTGATGACTGGCTACGTCGGCCAGCGGCAGCACCATTACTGCGGCGAGCGCCATGAGTGGGTTGATGACCGACACGGCGATCCACATATTGCGCAGCGTTTTGGGGAAAACACCCTGCTTTTGCTCCTCCACGAAGTTAGCCGAACTCTCGAAACCGCTTATTCCCAGCATGGCCGTGCTGAATCCCAAAAAGAGCGCGGTACCAAAGCCGCCATTGAGCGGCGCGTCGAAGTTGAGAGAAGCAACCTGCAAACCGTTCTGCGACACGTACCATACACCGCTGATAATCAAAGTAAGCATCGCCGTAATGTGCAGCACGAAAATGACAATGGCCACGATGGATGACTCGCTGATGCCCGACATGACCAGAAACAGGAAAAGCGTGATAAGGATGGCCGTGGCCAGAATGATGTTGATGCTCGGGACGATGTCGTGCAGGTAGTGCATGGCCTCGCTGGCCGAAATAACCGCCGTGGCCATGTACGACAGGATGGTTAAGCAGGCGGCGATGGAGGCATTGCTCTTAGTCGTAGTGTTGAGCAGCACGTTGTAAGCCCCGCCATTGAGCGGCAGCGCCCCAACCACTTCTCCATAAATTTTGCGGAAAAGAAATAGTACCGCCGCAACGATCAACAACGCTACGAAAGCGTACTGGCCGGCGTACACGATGGCCAGTGATGAAACGTACAGGCAGGAGGAGGTGATGTCGTTACCGCAAATGGCCGTGGCGGCAAGCTCGTTCAGTTTTTTGTGGGTAGTAGTCGTTTCCATACAGGAAATTAGCGGGGGCTAAATGATTCAATCCAAGCCGCAAATGTAAGGAATATGAAAACGGTCACGCAAAAAAAATTTAAGGCAGTGCCGTTCGGGCCGCATCCGGCTCTTCTATCTTTCGGTGTCCTTTGGCCTGGTACCAATTCTTGATTTTCCCGATGGCCGGAGCTTCTACATAGGCAGTGACCAAATAAGAGAGGCTTACGATGAGAGCGATGGTCAGCATGGTCGCCACATAAATGTTCAGACCAAGGCTTCCGTTAAGTGTCTTGATCAGGTGCAAGCCTATGTACTGGTGCAAAAGATAAAGACTGTACGAAATTTTACCCAGAAACAGCAAGGTGGGATTCACTAAAAAGGACAGTTTACCAAGAACAAACAGCAGAAACGAAAGATGATAGAATGCGATAAGCAGGTCGTGTTCCAGCGCAGACACGTGGTACATGGAGCGGCCTCCCTTGTCGTGCAAATAAAAGGCAGCCAATATGCCGACGGCAATCAGCGCCAGATATCGCCAGGAAAAGGACTTGAATTTTAACTGATAAAAGAGAATACCAGTGTAAAAAAGCGGAAAATGATTGAGGAATTGCACTTTCAATGTCAGGAAATGGTACACCGATGAAAAACGGGGCCCAAAGGCATGAAAAAGCACCACACCGACCAGAAACACGAATCCAACGGACACGATGTGCCGCATTCCCCCAACTAACCACACGACTAGAATCCACAGATAAAAGATCATCTCGACCAATAGCGTCCAATAAACCTGGTCGAGATTCTCAATACCAAAATACACCGGGAACATAGTCAGGTTAGCCAAAAACTGACCGATACTAAGGGAGCCGGGTTCGTAAAACAACACAAAAAGGGTGGTGATCAGCACGCACGCCCAAAAAGTTGGGTACAAGCGGGCGAAGCGAAAAATCGCAAAGTCCTGCCACTTTCGGATCTTTTGAATGCTTAGCGTAATCACGAAGCCACTAATCATAAAAAACAGATCGACACCCGTGACGCCAAGCCTGAATTCCCAGCCCAATTTCTCGGCGTTCTGAATGTTGGAATAATGGAAGATCATCACGCTTAGGGCGGCAATCCCCCGCAGGGCGTCCAATTCAAGCAATCTGTTTTTCTGAGTCATCGGCAAATCGACTGGCGGGGCAGAAGTTTCGTGAATGCCTCGCGACGCAAAGATAGCATTTTGGAAAAAAAGAGTTACTGAGGTTGTCTATACCCAAATTTGGGATAAAATCCCACCTTTGGGCGGCGGATGCCAGCAGACTCGTCGCATTTCTGCGATATCTGTCATCTCGGCGAACCGGGAGCGCAGTGCTTCGCGCCCCAGTTAGCGGGGTTTATTGGGGAGAAAAGGCTGGTAGGTAAGTAATTGTCGTATCAGGTCTCCACTTTTTTTTCAATTTCAAGCGTCACAAACATCGACCACTGCGGTGAGTGTTCCGACAGCCAGGCATCGGCCAGACAGAAGAAAGGATAAGAACTTGGCGCAACAAAGGCACGATCGAAACGACTGCCTCCCCCCAGGAAGTACCGCAGGGGGGTGTGATAATCTACACTTTGCAGCGATAGATTGGGAAATTCTTCATGAAATCGGGGAAGGTCACGCTCGAAAACGATCCAAGTCAAGGCGCTGTTGACTCGCTTATAAGCGGCTGTCAAGGTATTTGACCACACCCCCGAGCGATCAAATGACTTTTGACAGAACCACCGATTGGCTACCCGCCCCCAAATACTGCTGGCAGGTTCGACCATGATGATTTTACCGCCGGGTTTGAGAACGCGCTGCGCTTCGGTCAGGAAGGCGTGCGTATCTTCTATCCGGCAAAAAGTGTCGATCATAAAAATGCCACTTACAGAATCTGAGTTGAAGGGCATACTCAGCGGCGAGAAAGTAAGATCATTCGTGGGAAAGGGCAGGCTGTCGGTGCTGATGATTGACGGCGCAACTTGCTTCAAAAAACCTCCGCCCGCACCTAATTCGATTTTCATGCCCTCCGGCAGGTTCTCCATTTCGGCAATGAATACTTCGTACCACTCTCCGTAGAGCTGGCGGAGGAACGGTTTATTTAGCACCTTTTCTCGGTGGGTGAGAGTCTTCTCCATAGCGTTGGAGTAAGGCGGAGCGTAGTAGTGTGTAATCATCGGGAATTCTTCTGGGGACATTCTCCCCGCTACTCAGCCATATATCGTGCCAATTTAGTAACGTATCCTAGTTTTTATTTTTGAAAACAGTACGAACCCGCAATCAACCAAAATTTTGCTGGTGCGGCATATTTTAAAACAGACCAAAACAATGTAATATTGAGCAAAACTATTACGAACATGATCCCTAAATCCTACAAAACGGCCCTCGTCGTCGGTGCCACCGGACTCATCGGTCACCAGTTGGTCAACCAACTTTTGCAGTCTGAGCTTTATTCAGAAGTACGAGTACTGGTAAGAAAGTCGTTGGAAAAACAACACCCGAAACTCGTCGAGGTGCTGTACGATTTCAACCAATCCGACGCTAGTGTGGTGCAGGGCGACGACGTGTTCTGCTGCCTGGGTACTACCATGAAAAAGGCGGGATCGAAGGGAGCTTTCACTCGGGTGGATCACGATTACCCACTCCAAATCGCCAGGGCGGCGAAGCAAAACGGAGCCACGCAATTCCTGATCGTGACCGCAATGGGCGCCAATCCCAAATCTTCGTTTTTTTATAATCGGGTGAAAGGCAATGTAGAAGAAGATTTGAAAAAACTCGGTTTTGCTGCGCTGCACATCTTCCGGCCCTCTCTGCTGCTGGGCAGCCGTGACGAAAAAAGGCTGGGTGAAAAAATTGGCGAGTCGCTCATGGGCGTCTTTGACCCCCTGATGCTCGGCCCGCTCAAAAAGTACCGTGCCATCGACTCCGCCAAGGTTGCCAATGCTATGATGGTAGCCGCTCAGGACCCTCTACTGGAGCAAGTACTACAGGGCGTGTTCGTCCACGAATCCGACCAGATGCAGCGTTTTTGACATGGAACTCACCGTCCGTCCCGCCCTTCTCGCCGATGCCGACCCACTTTACCGAATGCTCTGCGAGTTGGAAAATAAAAAATTGGACAGGAAATCGTTCGACGCTGCCTACCTAACCAATCTCGGCAACGATGACATCCGCTACCTCATCGCCGAAGTTCAGGGAATTCCCGTCGGCCTGGCCAGTTGCCACGTACAGTGGCTTCTCCACCACGCCGCTCCGGTAGCCGAAATCCAGGAAATGTACGTCGATCCAACCCTCCGCTCCCAAGGCATTGGCCATCAACTCATCGAGGCAATCAAGGAAATTGCCGTAACACGCGGTGCCACCCAAATCGAAGTCACCTCCAGCCTCACCCGCCACGATACCCACCGCTTCTACCAACGCGAAGGCTTTAGCAAGACCCACGCTAAACTGGTGATGAAATTTTGACACAAAAAAGGATGCCTCGAGACGAAGCACCCTTTTTAAACTACCCTAAACCTTCAACTAACTATGGTCTTTAATATCTGCGTACCGTATAGCGGTCGTTTTCACGCTTCTGGTCCCGGTTTTCGTACCGGATTCCCTTGATGAGTTTTTCCAGGTCGCGCGTCAGTTCGCGGGTTTCGCGGTTGCTGAGGTCGCGGTTGGCCAGGTAACGGCGTTCCTTGTTATTGATGTTCTCGAATTCATTCAATAGCCGGATGGCTTCCCGAGAAGTGAGCGTCCCCTGGGCGATGCCGTCGGCGATTCGCGTCCGGGTTTCGCGTTGCAAGTCGTTGATGCGGGCGGCTTCCCGGCGATCATTGGCGGGCAGACGGGCAGCGTCGGTTCGGTGGTCGAAAGTGCGGTTGGTGCGGTGCGTGTTGTGGCGATCATTGTCGCGGCCATCGTTGTCGTAGTTTCCGGAACCCTGGGCAAATGCGCTCGTAGAAAATGCTACGAGCAGAGCGGCAAGCGTGATTTTGTTTTTCATGGCTCTCTGTTTTTGTGGGTTTCGGGGGTTAGAGAGCGGGGTAGAGGAGGCGTTTAAGAAGGGGGTTGTTAATATATGTTAATTGCTCTTTGGCCGCCGGACAGCCTCTTATGATCAGACGGGAGTGCCCGGCGGTCACGGTGATAAAGTGCCACCTGCTATTTATCGAGGACAGCTTGAATAGCAGATTGGACAAATCGGGCAATCTCGTCGAGTGTTTTTCCGGTGGGTTCGATGCCGGGCAGTACCGTCCAGGACATTCTGGTGAAGGACGTAAGGGGGAAGAGACCTTTAGGGTTGAATTGTCCAGTTCCCCGGATGGCGACAGGAACTACCAGCGCGTCGGGGCATTTTTTGAGCAGGGCCATGAGTCCCCCGACGGCAAAGGGCTTCATAACGGCCGAGGCAGAGCGCGTTCCTTCGGGGAAAATGGCTGCCGAACCCCTGGCGTCGTGGATACGCTGGCCGAGTTTGGCGATTTCGACCACGGCTTTTTTGCCGTCTTTGCGGTCGATTAGGGCCGCGCCACCTATGCGGAGGTTATAGGATATTCCGGGAATGCCGCGCGCCAATTCAATTTTTGAAACAAAAAGCGGGTAGTATTTTCTCAAAAACCAGATGAGTCCCGGAATGTCGAACATACTCTGGTGATTGACAACGAAGATAATAGGGCGTTCGCCAGGCTGAGGCAGGGCGGCCCACTGCTCGAAATGCACATGGCTGCCCGTCAAATACCAGCCATGCACCAGGAAGAAATTGAACCAGACGACCGTCTTTTTATGCGCTTCTTTGCCAAAAATATTGTAAGCGACAAACTGCGCCCCGTGGAAAATCAGCAGCATCAGGCCGAAAAATAGTAGATAGACAGCGCTCAGAAGATAATCCAGAACTTTTTTCACGAGGACGAGTTTTTTGGCAAAATTACGGCAACGGCGTTTAGATTGCGAAATTAGCCGAATATTGCGTATCTTAAATCGTTATTACGACCTTTGTCTGTTCCACCATAATCAACTATCATCATGCAAACCGAACTCCCCGCCGCCCGCAAGGAAGTGATGCAGTTTGTCGGCCAGAAAATTGACACGCTGCTGAGCCAATACCTTCGCCCGGTCGAATTAAACTGGCAACCCCAGGATATGCTGCCCGATTCTACGCAAGATAATTTTATCGCCGAAGTAAAGCTATTGCAGGAAAGTTGCCGCGAATTGCCCTACGATTACGTAGCGGTTCTGATCGGAGACACCATCACCGAAGAAGCCCTGCCCACCTACGAGTCGTGGCTCATGGACGTTGTGGGCGTGGACCAGCTCAACGAGCCGCAAGGCTGGGCGCAGTGGGTGCGCTCCTGGACCGCCGAGGAAAACCGCCACGGCGATCTGCTCAACAAGTACCTCTACCTCTCGGGTCGCGTGAATATGCGCCAGATGGAAGTGAGTACGCAGTATCTCATCGCCGATGGTTTCGACATCGGGACCGGGCGCGATCCGTACCGCAATTTTATATACACCTCCTTCCAGGAACTGGCCACCAACGTGTCGCACCGCCGCACGGGTACGCTCGCCAAAGATTTTGGGAATCCGCATTTGTCCAAGATTTGTGGCGTCATCGCCGGGGACGAACTACGCCACGCTAAGGCGTATAAAGCTTTCGTGAGCAATATTTTTGAGGTGGACGCTTCAGAAATGATGCTGGCTTTCGAGGATATGATGAGGAAAAAAATCGTGATGCCCGCCCACTTCCTGCGCGAAACCGGCGTCAAGATGGGTGATACGTACGCCCATTTTTCCGACGCCGCCCAGCGGCTCGGCGTTTACACGACCAACGACTACATCGACATTCTGGAATCCCTGCTCAAAGATTGGAAAGTCGAGGGAATGCGCGAACTCAATGACAGCGCCGAGAAGGCTCGCGACTACCTGGTGGCCCTGCCCACCCGCCTGCGCCGCATCGCCGACCGCGTCAAGGTGCCGGAGTTGGCTTACGAATTCAGTTGGATCGACTAGAAACGAATGGAATGGACCATTATCGAAGCCTCGAAGGCGGCGGAATACACCGCCGCCTTCGGGCTTTTTAAGGAATACGTGGCTTCCCTGGATTTTGATTTGGGTTTCCAGAATATCGACCACGAACTGACGATTTTGCCCAAGATGTACGGCCCGCCGAGTGGGGTATTATTTCTTGTAAAAGTTGATAGTACTTTGGTGGGGTGCGCCGCGCTCCGTCCAATTGAGAACGCAACGACCTGCGAATTGAAGCGGATGTACCTGCGCCCCGCCTTCCGGGGGCAAGGCATTGGCAAAGGGATCATGGAAAAATCCATAGATAAAGCTCGCCAACTTGGCTACACCACGATAAAGTTGGACACGATCGGCTATAAAATGCCCTGGGCGGTGGGGCTTTATAAATCGTACGGATTCCGAGAAACTACGCCCTACAACCACAATCCTCACGCCGGGGTACTGTACTTCGAGCGGGAATTGGCTTGATTCCATCGGTAGATGAGCTGATATTTTATACTACTTTAGACAGATGTCCTTTCTCAAAAAAACGCTCTACTACCTGCTGCTTTTCTTAGCGACTCTGCTTATTGTCGCCACGATGGCTTCCTTGTTATATGAAACAAGTTTGTGGTGTTTCAAGGTGCTGGACTTTCCCCGTTTGCCCATCCTTGTGGCATTGGTTTTATGTCTGCTGGTTTTTGCCTTTTGGACCAAAAAATGGAGTGTTGCCACTTGGCTGCTGATGGCGGGACTGCTATCGGCGTCGGGCGTTCAGGGATACATGCTGCTTCCCTACACACCTTTGGCGGCAGAGTCGATAGCCGAAGCTGAGGAGGACGAAGTTCAGGGGAGCACTTTTAGCATTATGGTAGCTAATGTCCTTATGTCTAATCGCCAAGCCAACGAACTGCTGGAAATAATTCGGGACAAGGAACCCACCTTTCTGCTGGCGATGGAAGTAAATGACTGGTGGATCGGGCAGTTGCGGGTTTTGCACGACGCCTATCCCTATCGAATCGAGCGGCCCAACGACGAGGCCTACGGCATGGCTCTTTACTCGAAACTGCCGCTAACTGATAGCAAGATCCAACATCTCAATGAGGAAGATGTCCCTTCCTTTCTCACCAAAGTAAAGCTGGCCAATGGTTCGGCTTTTCAGCTTTTTACTATCCACCCTGTGCCGCCCAAACCCAGCGAATATCCCGATAATGTGGGCGAAAAAGAAGTGGCCCTGATGAAGGCAGGTCATCTTATTGCCGACAGCCGTACTTTGCCCACACTTCTGGCAGGCGACCTAAACGACGTGGGCTGGTCGTATAATTCTCGACGTTTCGAAACTCTGAGCGGCTTACGTGACCTTCGTCGCGGCCGGGGACTGTATAATACCTTCGATGCGAAGTCACTGTTTCTGCGCTGGCCTCTGGATTACATCTACGTCTCGCCTGAATTTAAAGTGCTGGAATTGGAAAGACTCGATGATTTCGGCTCAGATCACTTTCCCTATTACGCGAAACTGGTTTTGGAGAAATAGTTATGCAAACCGATTGCCCTGCGTTTTACAGTACCAACCCCACCCCAAACAAAACAACAAATAGCAGTGTAGAAAGCGCCATCTGCTTCAAATAAGGATCGAGGTCAGCGGCTTTTTTCAAACGACTCACCGCCAGGCCATTCCTAATAAACAAAGGAAAACTCAATAAAAAAAGCCACTGCGAATAATCGGAGTAGTGGATTATTGTGTATAGCAATACGCAAGCCATTCCCGTGAATAAAATAAGCCAGTGATAGACTACCGCTCGCTCGCGGCCCAGCCGCACCGGAATAGAATTCTTGCCCGTGGCCCGGTCGGAGTCGATGTCACGGATGTTATTGATGTTCAGTACCGCCACGGCGAACAGGCCGCAACTCGTAGCGGGTAGCACCAGGTTCCAGTTCCAACTGAGCGTGTGCAAATAATAGGTACCCAGCACCCCGATCCAGCCAAAGAAAATCAACACTGACAAATCGCCCAGCCCTACATAGCCATAAGGCCTCTTGCCTGCCGTGTAGGTGATGGCCGCCGCGATGCACGCCAGGCCGACGCCTAGAAACACCCAAAAAACTTCGGCGGAGGCATTCCGCAACGCCACGTAAAGCAGCCCAATCCCGCAAGCCAGCGACAGTCCCGAGAACAAAATAATGGCCCGCTGCATAGCCCGAGCCGTTATTTGTCCGCCATGCACCGCCCGGCGTGGCCCCTCGCGCAGGTCGCTGTCTTTGCCACTCACCGCGTCGCCGTAGTCATTGGCGAAATTGGAAAGTACTTGTAGCAAGACGGTAGTCAGTACGCTCAAAATGGCTACCAAGCCGCTAAAATGCCCGTCGGCATAGGCCAAAAAACAGCCCATCAAAATACAGGAAAGCGCCAGCGGCAAAGTGCGCGGACGAGCCGCTTCAATCCAATTATTCATCTGGTGGATAGTTGACCGGTACACCGGTGCGGGTTGAGGGTGAATTTACATTCGCTCCGGTACCTCGATGCCCAAGAGATTCATGGCGTGGCGGATAGTTTTGGCTACCGCGTCTGAGAGGGCGACGCGTAACTGCACCGCCTGAGGATTGGGATCGGAGAAAATAGAAAGTTCGGCGTAGAATTGGTTGTAAATCTTAGCCAACTCGAAGGCGTAGAGTGAAATAAGCGCGGGTGAAAACTCTGCTCCCGCCGCCTGCACGCGTTCCGGGTATTGCGACAGTTGATAAATCACCTCCTGTTCCGCCGGATGCAGCGGGTAATCATCCGCCTTTACGATACCCATGATGTTTGCTTCATCGGCCTTGCGCTGAATGGAGCGCAGTCGGGCGTAAGTGTATTGCACAAACGGTCCGGTATGGCCCTGAAAATCAATTGACTCAGCCGGGTTGAAGAGCATACGCTTCTTGGGATCTACTTTCAGTAGGTAATATTTCAAAGCACCCAGCGCCAGAAGATCGTACAAGTTTTTGGCCTCTTCGCTGTTAAAATCTTCGATTTTACCCAATTCACGGGTACGGTTCTCGGCGGTCTGCACCATTTCGTCCAGCAGGTCGTCGGCGTCCACGACGGTGCCTTCCCGTGACTTCATCTTGCCCGAAGGCAGGTCCACCATGCCGTAACTCAGGTGAAAACAACCATCGGCGTAGAGACGCCCCAGTCGTTTCAGAATGGCAAAAAGGACATTGAAATGGTAGTCTTGCTCGTTCCCCACCACCCAGAGGTAACGGTCGCTGTGGAAATCCTGGTATTTCAACTCGGTGGTCCCAAGATCTTGCGTGATGTAGACGGAGGTACCGTTGCCGCGCAGCACTAGTTTGTGATCCAGCCCCTCCTCGGTAAGATCAATCCAAACGGAGTTGTCTTCTTTTTTGTAGAAAACACCCTTCACTAAGCCCTCTTCGATAATATCCTTGCCCAATAGATAAGTGTCCGACTCATAATAAGTTTTGTCAAAGCTGATGCCCATTTTCTGGTAGGTTTCCTGAAATCCGGCGTACACCCAACCGTTCATTCTTTGCCAAAGGGCCACGGTTTCGGCGTCGCCGTTTTCCCACTTTATCAGCAACTCCTGCGCCTCTCGAATCCAGGGGGCTTGTTTGGCGGCTTCCTCCTCGCTCATGCCGTCGGCGATGAGGTCTTTGATTTGTTGCTTGTACTCTTTGTCAAAAAGCACGTAGTATTTTCCCGCTAGGTGGTCGCCCTTCAAGCTGGAGGATTGGGGCGTTTCGCCCTGCCCGAGTTTCTGGTAAGCCAGCATGGACTTGCAGATGTGAATGCCCCGGTCGTTGACCAGGCAGGTCTTGATGACCCCGTAGCCATTGGCGGCCAGGATGCGCGAGACCGAATCGCCCAGACAGTTGTTACGTAAGTGGCCCAAATGCAACGGTTTGTTGGTGTTGGGTGACGAAAATTCTACCATCACCGACTGCCCGTTGGCCGGGAAATTGCCGAATGCCTCATCCTGATGAATTTCTTCAAGCACATCCAGCCAGGCCTCGGCCTTGATGCTCAGATTAAGAAAGCCCTGCACGACGTTGAAGCCGCTCACGACAGAAGAGTTCTCCACTAAATAATCACCAATCGCCTGCCCGATTTGGGCGGGTGGACGCCGCAACGATTTGGTGAGCGCGAAAGTCACAAAAGTATAAGTCCCTTCGAAATCCTTCTTAGTGGGTTGCAGCGAAACCTCTTCCGGCTCAGTCTGGAAAGCACTTTGGACGGCTTCGGTAATTTCTTTTTGTAGGGTAGCTTCGATAGTCAGCGACATGGGGAGTTGGTTTCGACGGATTTTGGCACAAAATTAGGTCAAAATTTTGACCCTTCGCCGTCCGCAACAACCTTATTGTACGTTTTGCGTTTCACTCTCAACAATAATGTGTTATCTTTCGGTAAGTATTCCCAAGAGTGAATTGTAGATTTTTATGAGCTTCGCTAAGCCTATATTTAGAAACAACCTGCTGATACTCTGTCTGATCGTTGGCTTAATCCCCGTCACGGCCTTGGCACAGTTGAAGCAGACCACCCGCATCGAGATTCCGACGCGCAGCTCCGCCGAGGAGCAGTTCGACGTATTTTCCCTGGGAGAAGCCGGGGCGCTGATGGTCATCCGCCGTAATGAATTCCTGGGTTCGCGAAACGAGAAATGGAGTTTTACCAAATACGATACCGACCTTAGGCCCGTCTGGACGCAGGAATACGGCATGGATTTTCGCTACATTCCGGTGATGTCGTACCAGAATCCCGACTACGCCTACTGGTTGTTTGCCGAGCCTGACACTGATCATTTTCTTTTCCTGCAACTCGACCTGGCGCGCGGCCACATCGACATTCACAAAGGCGACTTACTGCCTAACGTCAACGTTCATCAGTTCAAGGTGATCGGCAGCAAGGCACTCGTGGCGGGTTACTACCGCAATCGCCCGATCGTGGTCGTTCACTCTTTCTTCGACCATACCACCCGCGTGCTGCCCGGCCTGTTCGAGCGGAATATGGAAATCAATAACGTGGACATCAATGAGGTGGATGGCCTGATTAACGTCATTACTTACGCTGTGCGCAAACGCGAATGCGTTTTTGCTATCAAAACCTACAACTACGATGGCAAACTTCTGAAAACTACCGCGCTTAAAGACCCTGATAACAGCTTAATTTCCGGGCAAATTGTGCCGCTGAATCCCGAAGATTCCTACCTAATTGGTAATTATTCCATTGGATGCACCCCCTTTTCGCAAGGGCTTTACGTGACACACATCGAGGACAACGTTCCCAGCGAACCGAATTTTATCGAGTTTTCGGAGTTGCAGAATTTCTTCAACTTCATGAAACCCAAACGGCGGCAGCGGGTGCTGGACCGCATCGGCAAGCGCCAGTCGATGGGCAAAGAAAACAAGTTTCGCTACCGTCTGCTGGTGCATAACCTGTTTCAGACCGAAAACGAAATCGTGCTGGTGGCGGAGGTTTATTACCCCAATTATAAAACCAATAATCCGGCCATGTTCAATGGGCTCAGCCGCCAATACATGCGCTCGCTCGATGGCTTCCGTTACACCCACGCCATCATCTGCGGCTTCGACCGCGCGGGTAATTTTCTTTGGGACAACTGTATCACTATTAAGGACTTGACCAGCTTCGAGTTGCAGGAAATGGTACAGCTTACGCCCATCGAGGATTACTTCCTGCTGGCTTACCCGCAGGACGGCAGTATCCATACCGAGGTGATCCGCCGGGATAAAGTGGTGGTAGAAAAAGAAGAGTACGAAATCGAAGGAAAAACCGAAGATGAGAAAGTGCTTTTCAACGAAAATGCCACTTTGGCCGCCTGGTACGGCAAGTACTTTCTGGCCTACGGCGTTCAGCGGGTGAGCAGCGGGAAGAACACCGTTGGGCCGCAGCGCGAGGTTTTCTACGTCAACAAGTTTACTTACAATACCGAGGACATCGGCAAGCCCAAGCCCGTTGATGAGGCTTCGACGCGGAAATCTACCGGGCTGAAACGATGATCACATTCAGCAAAACGCTGAATGTGATCATGATTCGTGTCAATCTACCAACCAAATCCGATCCGCCTCGAAACCTTGCTCCTTCCACTCCACTAGTACTCTTTGACTGTCGAGGGTATTGACTTTCATCCCAACGTAATTTGGGTCGATGGGCAGGTCGCGGTTGTAGCGACGATCGATGAGAACCAGTAACTCCACGCATTCAGGACGGCCGAAGGCAGTCATAGCGTCGAGAGCGGCGCGCACCATACGGCCCGTGGCTAACACATCGTCGATCAGAATCACATTTTTATTCTCAATCAGAAAAGGAACCTGCGTTTTGTTGGGAACGATGGGCGAGTCGCGTCGACGAAAATCGTCACGATAGAAAGTAGCGTCAATGTAACCCAGCGGAATCTTATCGCCTGTGCGCTCGCGTAGTTCGGCCGTTACGCGTTCGGCCAGATAGATTCCGCGCGGCTGCAAGCCCAGCACCGCCGAGCGCGAGAAGTCGCGGTGATTCTCGATCAGTTGCTGGCAGAGCCGACTGATCATGATTTCCAGCAAAGGATTACTGAGGATAAGACGTTTTTGCGTCACTTCATCATTCATAACTCATCACTCCCTAAGTTTGTGGCTAAAATAACCATTTGACTGAGACTTTCCGAAACATTTTATGAAATACCTCATCGCCGGGCTAGGCAACATCGGCCCCGAGTACGCCCTCACCCGCCATAATATCGGCTTCATGGTGCTGGACCGATTGGCGGCGCAGCATGATTTCAAGTTTTCCTTCGAGCGGCTGGCCTACACCGCCGACTGGAAACACAAAGGACGCCAAATCCACCTCATCAAGCCGACGACCTACATGAATTTGAGCGGGAAAGCGGTCCGATATTACATGGATGCTCACAAAATTCCGGTTGAAAACGTGCTGGTTGTGGTGGATGAGCTGCAATTGGACTTCGGGACGCTGCGCCTGAAGCCCAAAGGCTCGCACGGCGGGCATAACGGACTGCGCAATATTGAGGAAATTCTGGGAACGGCCCAATATCCGCGCCTGCGCTGCGGAATCGGCAATGATTTCCCGCGCGGACGACAGGTGGACTATGTATTAGACCCCTTTTTTAACCCCGAAATGGAAGAACTTCCGGCGATTCTCGACCGTGCGGACGACATAGTACTATCTTTTTGCACTTTGGGGCTACAACAAACCATGAATCTATTCAACCAATGATTGTACTTTATAAAGAATTTTTCATTTTAAGAAGACGATAGAAATAGAAGGAAAAATCAGAAGCTAATTTTATTAAATTTGGATTTTTAGTTTAAAAACACCTAAAATGTGGCTTATTGACTCAGATTTGAAATAAAATACCAAATAATATTTTGTGATGTACCTACATAGAATTTGGTAATATCGAACTATACAAGGACCTTTGTGTGTTGATAAAGTGAAAATAAAAATAGAACAAAACAATGAAGAGTCCAAAAATTAGTTTTATCTTTGCCGGAGTATTGGGAGTAATACTCAGCGCAAGTCCAGTAGTAAGTTTCTCATACAATACCAAGGTCGATACCAGCGCTAAAGCGCAGTTGTTGCATAAAGGAACCGAAGTCCAGTTTTCGTCGTACGTTCAGGAGAACCTATCGCGGTTCAGCAAAAAGGATGAATGGAATAACGTAGAAAAAATTGTGACGGTTTATAGCCAGTCACCGTCTAAGTTACTCAATACGTCGGTTGCGGATCAGAAAGCCTTCGCGGCCGCCGCGCAGTCGCTGACCAAAAAATTGAATCGCCAGAAGGGCGAAGAAGCCGACCAATGGTCGCGCAATCTGACCAAGACGGTCAAGAATATCCAAGTGATTTGGAATTTTGACATCGACAGTCTGGCACCAGTAGTCATTGAAACGCCGCTTTACGCAGCCCCGGCCGACGCAAAGCCAGCCATTTAAAAAGAGATCCAGCCATTTAAAAAGAGATTAAGAAATTTAAAGATAATAAAGGTTAAGGGTTTAGGAATAGTCAGCATAGAGCCACCTCATTTGAGGTGGCTCTATCTTTTTATGGGTTCTGCCCATACCTCCACGCGACGGTTTAGGCGGCGGGAGGTTTCGGAATTATTACTCGCCAGCGGACGGGTCGGCCCGTAACCCCGCGTTTCTACCCGACTGATGTCGATGCCTTTTTCGACCAAATAATCCCGAGCAATGACCGCTCGCTGTTGCGATAGGCTAATATTTTTGTCAAAATCGCCCACATTATCAGTATGGCCGAAGAGCCTGAACCTCAAATCTGTGCGTTCTTTTATGAAATTGGTTAGCGTATCCAGGGCCGAGCGGGCTTCGCTTGTCAGACTGGAATCACTCTGAGAAAAAGGCAGTGTCGAGATAGGTTTATCGTAGCTTTCCTCGCTTAAACTCATGAGCGTCTTTACCTCCCCGCCATTGGGGTCAGGTGTTACTACGATGCTTTTAGCTTCAAATCCCGGACTTAGCGCGGTAATTTTGTAGGCCTCCAAAGGCTGTAACTGAAAGCGGTAGGCACCGTCAATGGCTTTGGTGCGGGCGATGATCGAATCGGTGTTGAAGCGACGCACCAGCACATCCACGTTCATCGGGCGATCCAGGTTGCGGCCATTGAATACTTTGCCAGTAACCTCCACATCGGGCAATCTAGCCTTGGTTTTAACCACGATCTCTGCCAAATTTTCCCCTTTTGGGCTGGCGGAAGCCGCCGCCTCGGCAACCGTTTTCGGCGGTTTCTGGATGTTTTGGGCCAGCCGTTTGAAACTTTGCTGCACAAAAATGGGCGTCATCACGCGATCATATAGCCGAATGAGGGCGACTGCCCCCGGACTAGCTTCGTTTTTAGCGACTAAATCATCCTGAAAAAAATTAAGTACCTGCTCCTGACCCAGCACGGCCTCGTCGCCGGGGTCGATGAACTCGACTTTGGACTCACCATCCACGTACATTTTGATGAGGTGCGTTTCGACGTCGCGCGAGAAAACGTAGTGGATGTACTCCTTGGGCTTGACGGGGGCTTTCTCGCCCGTGGCGAAGTTGAAGAAATTGAGCCGCCCTTCGTATATATAACAGCCGTTGTCCGACTTACGATTCTTGAAATCCAGCACCCGTTTCCAGCTCTCAAGTTCGTCGAGCCGGAAGTAAACCTCCACGGTATAAGAGCCGCTCAGCAGATTGTAGCCCTCTTGATTGTTGAATTGAAGACCCGAATTGGCCTCGAATTGATACACCGTCCGCTTTTGTTTACCCAGTTCGGGCAGCACTTCCTCGAGATATTTTCCTTCCGTTCCCAGAATATGCAGCTCAGGAGCGCTGTCGGAGTAGCTTTTCAGCCCGTCGCTAAAATCGTAGGTGTAAACCTTCTGGGCTTGCGTTTCACCGAAAAAACATCCACTCAGAAGAAAGCAAATAAGAAGTCCGCGCTGCACAAGAACCATAAGCCAAAATTAGGAGAAATAGACCGCAACGGGAATAGGTCGCGGAATTTATTCGTAAATTAAAGTTTTTAACGACTGAACGCGAAAATTTATTCGTTCCCAATTCAGTCCTTCCCTACTGTATGACGACCTCCCTGCCCGTTAATAAGTCGAACTTCGGCACGTTACCCGTTTTCCTTACCGCCATTTCAACCATTCTGGGGGCCGTCATGTTCCTGCGTTTCGGCTACGCCGTGGGTTCGGTGGGCTTTCTGGGTACGCTGCTGATTATATTCATCGGCCACATCGTCACAATTCCCACGGCGATGGCATTGGCCGAAATAGCCACCAATCAGAAAGTAGAAGGTGGGGGCGAGTACTTTATCATATCGAGGTCGTTTGGGGTAAACATCGGCGCGGCCATCGGCATTGCTCTTTATCTGTCGCAAGCCATCAGCGTGGCATTTTACATCATCGCCTTCGCCGAATCTTTCGAGGCCGTCAAACCCTGGATCGAATCAGAATTCGGCTATATTATTTACGACAATCGGCTGTTCAGCATTCCGGCGTTGCTCCTCATCATTCTGTTGATGGTTTCTAAAGGAGCTGCCTTGGGGGTCAAAGCACTTTATGTCGTTGTAGCGATCCTGGCCGTTTCATTGGTGTTGTTTTTCATGGGCAGCACCCCTTATTCCGAAACCTTCGACAGCAACGAATTTCTCTTCTCCAACCTCACTTCCGAAAATGGCTTTTTCTTCGTTTTTGCCATTATTTTTCCAGCCTTCACGGGCATGACGGCAGGCGTTGGGCTGTCGGGTGATTTGCGTGACCCAAAGCGTTCTATTCCGCTTGGAACGCTGTCGGCTACTGTGATAGGAATGGTTATCTACGTGTTCATTGCGTTTAAACTCGTTTCCTCCGCTAGTCCGACGGACCTGGTCGGCGACCAGCTCATTATGAGTAAAATTGCCCTTTGGGGACCTATTATTCCCATGGGTTTGGCCGCCGCTACCATTTCCTCGGCGTTGGGTTCGTTCATGGTGGCACCGCGAACTTTACAGGCCATCGCGAGCGATAAAGTATTTCCCAACCGCTACGTCAACTTCTGGCTGGGGCGCGGTAGTAAGAAAAGCAACGAACCCCGCAACGCCACTATCTTCACGAGTTTCATTGCCTTGGCCTTTGTGCTCATGGGCGACGTGAACGCCGTTGCGGAGGTGATTTCTATGTTTTTTATGGTTACTTATGGTTCGCTGTGCCTGATTTCTTTCATGCAACATTTCGCGGCTGATCCTTCCTACCGACCCTCGTTCAAATCCAAGTGGTACCTGTCTTTCCTGGGAGCCGTGATGTGCCTCTACCTGATGTTTAAAATCAATACGGGTTACGCCATTGCGTCCATCGGCATGATGGTGGCTCTGTATTTCTACATCGGCAGCAGCAGCCAGGCCAACAAAGGCATGGCGAATATATTTCAGGGTGTAATCCACCAGTTCAGCCGCCGTATCCAGGTTTTCCTGCAAAAAACGGACAAAGACATGCGCGAGGAGGACTGGCGTCCTGCCGTGCTGTGTATGTCGCAGGATACCTTCGAGCGGTACTCGGCGCTGGAAATGATGAAATGGATTTCTGACCGCTACGGCTTTGGGACCTATATTCACTTTGAAAAAGCTTATTTTTCCACTGAATCGAAGGCTGTAGCCGACGCCAAGCTCAAAAAATTGATAAAACTCGCTTCGGCCAGCAAATCCAATGTGTTTTTGGAAACGCTGATTTCGCCCTCCAACACGGCGGCCATCGTGCAGGCCATTCAACAGCCGGGCATTTCGGGACAGTCGAACAACATGATGCTGTTTGAGTACAAAAAGGGCGAAAGTGAGTGGCTGTGCGACATCGTGGACAATTACAGTGTCCTGAAAACTGCGGGTTATGACCTCTGCATCCTGGGCAGTTCAGACAAGGGCTTCGGCTATCACAAAGATATCCATATTTGGATCGGGCGGCAGGACATCGACAACGCCAACCTTATGATTTTACTTTCCTACATCATCTTGGGCCATAAGGATTGGGAGCAGGGAGAAATCAAGATTTTTGCGGCCTTTAAGGAAGAGAATATGAAAGTGGAGCAGCGCAATCTTATTGACCTCACCTCCACCGGACGACTGCCCATCTCGGCCAAAAATATCCGCGTGCTTCCATTAGAGGAAGGCCGCCGCCGTTCCGACCTTATCAATGAACATTCCATCGACGCCGACCTGACGCTCATTGGCTTCCACGAAAGCATCATCAAAGCCGATCGTGGCATCAAATTCTTTGAAGAGTACGACAAAATTGGCAACGTGCTTTTTGTGAATACGTTGAATTCTAAGTCGATCCGGTAAGGTTGTTGAATTGTTGAACCGTGTAATCGTTGAAGCGGTACGCCGCCCCGGTGCTGTTTGATTGTCTAGTTGTTCAGGCGTCAGCAACTTTTGCTTTGTGGCTTTTTTAACCAACTTTCCTACCCATTCCGTTGTTACCCTCCCTGAATCGACATCTCCATTTCTGTGAATCAAGAACAAAAAAGCGGTCAGATTTTTGACCTTCCTACCCTTCGGCGACTTTACACTTTCGTTGACCCCTATAAAAAGCAGTTTTTTGGACTGATCGGCATTATCATGCTGAGTGCGGTGCTGTCGCCACTTCTGCCGCTGCTTATCAAATACACTATCGATACCCCCATTGCGAACGGAGATTATAGCCAACTGGCCCTGATGATGGCGCTCATGATTGGCGTTCTGATCGTGCAGGGATTGGTTTCTTTTGTCAATACCTATTTATCCGGCTGGCTGGGACAGTACATCATTCGCGATATGCGGGTGACGCTCTACGAAAAAATCATCAATCTGCGACTTAAATTTTTTGACCAAACCCCCATTGGCCGGCTCGTGACGCGCACGATTTCGGACATCGAAACGCTTTCTAATGTGTTCAGCGACGGTATGGCGGCCATTGCGGGCGATATTCTGCAACTCACGCTTATCATCGCCGTGATGTTTTACACTGACTGGAAACTGTCTCTCATCAGCCTGTCCATGGTGCCGCTGATGCTGATTAGTACCTATATTTTCAAGGAAAAGATAAAAGATGCCTTTAACGAAGTGCGGGCCGCTGTTTCCAACCTCAACTCCTTCGTGCAGGAACACATCACGGGCATGAACATCGTGCAGATATTCGGCAGCGAAGACGCCGAGTACGAAAAATTCGAGCAAATCAACGTCACCCATCGTGATTCCAACATCCGCTCCATTCTCTACTACTCCATCTATTTTCCGGTGGCCGACGTCATTGCGGCGGCGGGTACGGGACTGGTTGTGTGGTACGGCTCGAAGCAGATTCTGGCTCAGGACGTAACTTTCGGCACCGTGACGGCCTTCGTGATGTTCATCGGCTTATTTTTCCGGCCCATCCGGCAATTGGCCGACCGCTTCAACACGCTCCAGATGGGTATAGTCAGCACTGACCGCATCATCAAACTGCTCGACAGCGACGACTACACTGAGAACAATGGCACATATGAACCGGAAACCGTACGCGGTAAGGTGGAATTCAAAGACGTGTGGTTTGCCTACAACGAAGAGGAATATGTGTTGAAAGACATCAACTTCCACATGAACGAGGGCGAAACCATCGCCTTTGTGGGCGCTACTGGCGCGGGTAAATCATCCGTTATCAATCTATTAAGTCGTTTCTACGAAATTAACAAGGGAGAAATCATGATCGATGGTGTGGACATCCACGACTATGAACTCACGTCCCTGCGGCGCAACATCGGCGTGGTATTGCAGGACGTCTTTTTATTTTCCGACACCATCGAGAACAACATTACCCTCGGTAATCCCGCCATCACCCGCGCCAAAATCGTGGAAGCCGCTAAACTGGTGGGAGTCCACGAGTTCATTGAGCGGCTGCCGGGCGGTTATGAGTACAACGTCATGGAGCGCGGTAGTACGCTGAGCGTCGGGCAGCGGCAGTTGATTTCGTTCGTGCGGGCAATGGTCCACGATCCCAAGATTATGGTACTGGACGAAGCCACCTCCTCAGTGGACAGCGAAACGGAGGAACTGATCCAAAAAGCCATCGAAAAACTCATGAAAGGTCGTACGGCCATCGTCATCGCCCACCGCCTTTCCACAATCCAAGAAGCCGACAAGATCATTGTGCTGGATAAGGGCGAAATTAAGGAGGAGGGTACTCACGAAGAGCTTTTGGCCCTGGAAGGCTTCTACGCCAATCTTTACCAGATGCAGTACAAGGAAATGGTGTAGGGGAGAAATTCGTTATCTTGCTGGGGAATGAAACGAGAGAACTACTATTAATTTTTTATGTCCGAAGAAGCCTACATCCTCTCCACCGCCCGCACCCCCATCGGTAGCTTTGGCGGAATCCTTTCCTCGATTTCCGCTACCGAACTGGGGGCCAAAGCCATCAAAGGAGCCATCGAAAAAATAAACCTCGACCCCGCGCTCATTGAGGAGGTGTACATGGGCAATGTCGTTTCGGCCAATCTCGGTCAGGCCCCCGCGCGGCAAGCCGCCCTTGGGGCCGGACTGTCTAACGACACGATCTGTACGACGGTCAATAAATTGTGCGCTTCGGGCATGAAATCGGCCACGCTGGCCGCACAGGCAATTCGGTTGGGCGACGCTGATTTGCTCGTGGCGGGCGGGATGGAAAATATGTCGCAGATTCCGTTTTACTTGCCTAAGGCTCGTTACGGCTACGGCTACGGCAACGGTGAAGTGGTGGACGGCCTTCTCCGCGATGGATTGACGGACGCCTACGACCACTGCGCGATGGGTGTCTGCGGCGACCGTACCGCCACGCAGCGCGAAATCACCCGCGAGCAGCAGGACGATTACGCGATCCGCTCGTACCAGCGCAGCGCGGAGGCTAACGATAAAGGATACCTGAAAGAGGAAATAGTAGCGGTAGAAGTATCGCAACGCAAAGGGGGGGCGCTACTGGTGAGCGAGGACGAAGAATTCAAGAAAGTGAATTTTGAAAAAATCCCGACTTTACGTCCGGTGTTTTCTCCGCAAGGAACCGTCACGGCGGCCAATGCTTCCACCATCAACGATGGCGGAGTGGCCATGATTCTGGCCAGCGGGCGGAAAATAAAGGAACTGAATTTAAAACCCATTGCCCGCATCGTGGCCTACGCCGATGCCGAGCAGGAACCCGTTTGGTTCACGACCACGCCCATAGCTGCCACCCGCAAAGTGTTGAAAAAAGCGGGAATGCAGCTTTCGGACATTGACTATTTTGAAATTAACGAAGCCTTCGCAGTGGTAGCCTTGGCTTACATGAAGGAGCTGGGATTAGAGCCTGACAAAGTTAATCTTTTTGGTGGGGCCGTGTCGCTGGGGCATCCACTAGGCGTATCGGGAGCACGGATTATGGGAACTCTGATCAACGTTTTGCATCAAAAGCAAGGCCGATACGGCTTGGCGGCTATTTGTAATGGTGGGGGAGGAGCCTCGGCGGTAATTTTGGAGAGGTTGTAAAAGCCGTTATTTGATGAGAGTTTTCAAACGGTCGTAGAATCCTGTACTCTGAAAAGTGAATGTTTTGTGCAACGTGTAATTGCTCACGAAGCTACACCCCATGCCGAAGATATAGCTAACCATTTGGTTGACGTTTATGTCCTTGTGAGAGAAAGGAATTTGGTATTCGTAAGTCGAGAAGAATTTATTCGACACCAAGTCGGCAAAACCAGCTGCCAGCACAGTCACCAAGCCAGAGAACAGGGCAACCATCACAAACTTCACCATCTCACGGTTAGTTTGCTGAGAGCGACGGGCATCGAAAGCAAATAATTTGGTCAAAACAAATCCTACCACTAGGGAAATAAGGTAGGAGAATCCGACTGAAACCAAAAAAGATACTCCAAACCAATCCTGTAACAAACTGCTCAGCACAAGCTGAATGACTGCACCCGTCCCGGCTACCAGAAAGTAAGCGACTAAGTCTTTGCGGTTGAGGAATTTGCTATCAGATTGGGCGGACACAGTGGCAGTCTGTTTCATGGGAGGTGGCTAATTTGCGGCACAATAGTAGGGATAATTCCGCCTTTCAGCAAAGCCATTCCGCAATTTTGCCTGGTCATTTTATTTTTTCAACATATACAATGCAGCTAAGTTACCCTCGATTTTCCGCCCTTTTGTATCCAGCTGGGTCAGTGTATTTTCGCCCACAAGATATTGATTAGGAATTCCCTGCCCTTCTAAGGTAATCTGCCGTCCGGCGGTGTTCCAGGTGTAATTGCCCTTTTCTTCAAAAAAGTTATTGTCTGCTTTTCCCAAGTAAGTTATTCTCTTGGTATAGATCTCATTTTGATTTAGCGTGATTTCAGTTCGAATGCCCTCGCAGTCGGCGCAGGGCAGTACGCCAGAGTGAGCTCCGACGTAGTTGAGAGAGTTTTGGGAAGTATGGCCGTCGTCTGTTGTC
This sequence comes from Cytophagales bacterium, assembly GCA_038235275.1. Taxonomy (GTDB): domain Bacteria; phylum Bacteroidota; class Bacteroidia; order Cytophagales; family Spirosomataceae; genus Persicitalea. Next base: position 23,484 of record JBBSUC010000033.1, read on the forward strand.
GTTTCCGTTTTGGCCGTAACGGTCGAGTCGGTGTCTGCCTCCGAAGTTGGGTTCGTGTTGCAACTGGCTAATACCATAGCGACCAGAATCCCCGTCAAGAGTTTCTTTCCCATTTCTTTTTTATAAAAAATTCAGACACTAAGTCACTTATTTTTCAAAATCGACCACCTCCCAAAACGCTTTTTTTGGCCGCAACGCTTCATCGAAAAGCAGCGGATAATCTTTTCGTCCTTTGATAGGAAAAGTATCGAGCCAGGACTTACGGTCGGAGATGTTCCAAAACGTTACGCCTGAGACCTTGTCCTTATGCTTGCGTAAAACGTTGAAAATCATCTTGTACTTATCGATTTGTAGCTGTTCCTTCTCGGGCGTGAAGGAAGTCGTGTCGCTCGCCCGCCGTTCCTTGCGGTTCCAGTCTTTGGGATAAATCGAAATATCCAGTTCCGTAATCTGTACCGTCAGGCCCAAACTGGCGAAGCGGGTGATGGATTCTTCCAGACCCGCCGCCGTCAGATTGTCGTATATGGACCAATGCCCTTGTAAGCCTACGCCGTGAATGGGGACGCCTTTATTCAGCAAGCCTTTTAACATGGAGTAAATATGGTCACGCTTGGCGGGTTTTTCGGTGTCGAAATCGTTATAGAAAAGCAGCGCGTCGGGGTCGGCCTCGTGGGCGTACTCGAAGGCTTTAGCGATGTATTCTTCGCCCAACACCTGGTACCATTTTGTGGGGCGGTACATCTGGTCGGGCTGCTCGGAGATGGCCTCGTTTACTACGTCCCAGGCGTACACTTTTCCCTTGTAACGACCCACCACGGCGTAGATGTGGTCGCGCAATCTTTGCAATAATAATTCTCTACTGACGGGATTGCCATCTTTATCCTCAAAAAACCATTTCGGTGTCTGATTGTGCCAACAAAGCGTGTGGCCGCGCATTTTTAGTCCATTGGCTTGGGCGAAGTTTACGATTTGGTCGGCGGGCTCCCAGTTGTAGCGGTTTTCTTCGGGATGAATGGGCTGGGGCTTCATTACGTTTTCTGCCGTTAGGCTGGCGAAGTTTTTCCTGATCAGTACCGCCTCGTCGCCCGGCGCTACCGATTGCGGGGCCACCGACACGCCCGCCGGGAAGTAGTCGCGGTAGTAGTCTTTCAAACCCTTGTAATCTTGACAAATCGCTGTATGGGCAAAGGCCAAAAGCGAAAGCAGAGCGAGTGCGCACTTTCTCATGGGTAAGTCAAATCAATTGGTTTTCAGGCTGTCGAAAGACTTCGCAACTTCTCTAAAAGTATTTCCTGCCACTTTCGAACTTTCGTCCTGCTTGATGGAGCCGCTGCGCAGGGCGTCCATCACGGCGCACATCGCCAGGCGGCTGCTGCTGTATTGCTTGTAGAACTCCTCACTCACCGGCACGCGGGTAACTGCCATTTTCTCCACTAAAGTTTTCAGAGTGGATGACGCAGCCATCGGGTTGTTATTACGGTTGGCCGCCATACGATCAAGTGTAGCGGCGTCGGCTTTTGCCGCTCGGGCCAGCGTATCGGCAAGTTGATTTTGCTGAGTCGCATCGAACTTTTCACTTACATAAAGCCACTGCAATTTATCCAGCGGACAACCTTTATCGAGTGTACTATTATCGGTCGTTACTACGGACTCTTCATTCACGCGGACATTGCCACCGCCCGGCTTGGCGGTTTGACTGGGTAAAGTGGTGGCACATTGGGTCAGCAAAGCCAACACTGCCAGGAAAAAAGCTTTTCTTAGGTACTTCATAAAGAATTTCGGATTGGTGCACGAGGAGGACAAATATGGGTTAAAACGGTTTAAATTCCCTGGTTAGGGGTAAAAACTCTTCACAGAAAACATCCTGACTACCGGGTAAACTATTCAAATGTCATTTATGTCTGAAAATAGCGGTGTAATTTCCCCACTTGCACTGAATTCCACAGATTGAGTGAGCATAGGGTAAGATTGGCATTACCTGCACCAATTAGAAACGGATTTTGGCCTTTGGTACATTTATTTATCAATACAAAGTACAATTGGCTAATCGGTGCCAAATCCACATTTCATTTTTTTGTAATATTTTTGAACAGGCCAAAAATGAAGTAAAGCAAGGTTTGACTCAGATTGCTCAATTACTTGTCGAATAAAGCGGGGAGTCATTTTTCGCTAGAAATTATTTATAAAATACAAATTTTGATTATGAGAAAATCATTAAAAAAACAATTGCTATCGACCTTGCTCGGTCTGGGAATCCTGGGAGCGGTTGGGCCTGCTGCGATGGCGCAGGTAAAGGGAATCAGCTACACGCTGTCACCCACGGGTGAATACGTTTTCTGGGACAAAAACACCGGAATCAGCAATGGCTTCCTGGTGGGAGGCCACTTGGGATTTGGCTTCGGTGAGTTCGTCGAACTTCGGGCTACTTATCTGCAGGACGTAGGCAACTTGAAGCGCGATTTCAGCGCCCTGTCGCCCATGGCTTTGAAAAATGCAAAGCTGGACACGATCGGCGTAAGTGTGCAACGCTGGGGCGGGGATCTCAAACTAAACCTGGCCCGGGGCGGTCTGGTACCTTATCTGACGATTGGTACTGGAGTACAGACCATTGGGGCCGATACGATGGCCAAGTTTAAGAATATTTATGTATCGGGTGGCGCAGGCTTTCAATTTAGTGGGGGCGATCGCTACACGCTAAACATACAGGCTGTCAACACTACCTTCAACGGTTCGCCCGTGCGCAACCTGACTAGTACCGCTGAACGCACTGCCAACAACTTGACAGCGGCCGATTATCCCAATGAACTGCTCAAGAACTGGTCGGTACGTGCGGCCCTGACTTTGTATTTAGGGGGACGCCGTCCGGGCGAGTTGACCGATGTGGACAAGGCTTACCTGAACAACTTTTCGGGAGGACTGGCTTTGCCTATTGAAGTGACGGCGGGTCAATTGAATTTCGGAAAAGGTCTGCCTTATGCCAACACACGTTACGCTGGGGTAAGCACGGGTCTTAACTTCGGACCCTTCGTAGGAATCCGTGGATTCTATTGGAGAGGGTTGGAAGACGGCTACTTCAATTCTGGTTTTAGCAAACTGGCACTTTATGGTGGTGAAGGTAAATTCAAACTTAACTCTGGACAAGGCCTCACGCCGAGCATTTTGCTGGGTGGTGGTGTGATCGACGCCATGAAAGGTTATCAGGCCGACAGCGCTACCACCGGACCTTTGAATAAGAAAGGTTTCGTTTCGGGCGGGCTGGGACTCGACCTACCCTTTGGTCGGGCTGTAAAACTGACGGCTTACGCCAAAGCATTGCTGACCGCCCCGGATTCGATTATCAACGCAGTCGATCCCAATAAGCTTGCTACCAGCTGGGCCTACGGTTTGAGCCTTAATTTATTGATAGGTAACGGTATTAAGGATTCTGAGTCGAAGAAGGAGGAATCGTACGACGAACTGGTAATGAACAACCTAAAGCGCGAGAAAAACCGCGCCGAAAATCTGAAAGATGATTACGAAAAACGCATCGACCGTCTGGACGATCAGATAAAAGATGCCCGCCGCGACAATAACCGCCAGCAGCAGTATGATTTGCAGGACGAACAGGAGCGTCTTCAGCGGGGAGCGAAGGAAATTGAGAACTTACAGGAAAAGGAAGAAAAGGCCAACAAAGAGGCTAACAAAAAAGACGACGCTTTCCTAATCGATATGAAGCCCACCGACTATCGGGACCAACTCGACGATATCGAAAAGCAATACGGACGGGGGACCAGCAGCGGAAGCCGCAGTTTCTTTAACGATCGTAACGACCGCAATAGCGACCGTAACAGTGGCAATGATCGTAACGGTAACAGCAATGATCGTGACGTAAGGGCTTTGGAAGATCGCCTGAAATCCATTGAACAGAAGCTGGACGATATGCAGCAGAACAATCAGCGTAGTCGCCAGAATCAGATGAATTACGACAACCGTTCCAACGGTAACGATTATAATGGAAACAATCGGGACGATCGCAATGGCGATTATCGCGACAGTCGGAATGATAACAATCGCAACGACAACTACCGTAACAACAACGACCGTAACCAGCAGTACGATGACCGGGATTATCGGAATAACGACAACCGGAATGATCGGAACAACGACAGGCGGAACTACGATTCGCGTAATCAGAACTACGATAATCAAAACAACCGGAACAATCGGAACGACGACCGCCGCAACGATGGCCAGTACGACCAAAACAACAACTACCGGAACGATAACGGGAACTACGACGACCGCAACCGCAGTATGCGCGGCAACGCGGGTGGGCGTAATGGTGCCTACCAGGCTGATACCAACGGGAAAATGATGGCGCTGAAAGAACAGCGCCAGAAAGGTGAAAACTTGCGTAAAGCCTATGAAGATCGCATCGACGAACTTGACGATCAGATTAAAGATGCGAAGGACAAGGGCGACGACAAAATGGAATCGGAGCTAAAGGACGAAAAAAATTCACTCGAAGATGGCGTAAAAGACATTCGCAACGCTATGGACAAGGAAGACCGCGCCAATCGCCGCGCCAACCGCGACAACGATCCGTCGCAGTTACGGATGGATTCGGATGAGTTCCGCTCTATGATGGACGATGTAAACAAAAAGAATGAGAAGTACCAAAAGGACATCGACCGTTCATTGAAAAACTTTGAAAAAAAAGGTAAGCGTGAGATGAACGACCTGCGTGATGATCGTGATTCGTATCAAAACGACATGAAACGAGAAATGGAAGATCTCAAACAGCAAATCCGTGACATGCGGGCGGGCCGCTCGGGAGACAACAGTTCCGGCAGCCTGGGAGATTCTGATGACAAGCGTAATGTAGATAACGATACGCGTAATGCGGATCGGCAGAATCAGAATGATCGAAACGCCCGTCGTTCGTCCGACGATGAGAATGACCGGAACGATAATAGCCGGAACCGCAATGGTGATGACGATCTCAACGATTCACGAGCTGCTTCGATGATGACCGGCAACAGTTATCTAACTGGTCGGCAACTTGACTATCAAAGCAAAAACAAGGCAGAAGACGGCTTTTTTAGCCTGCTGAATTACGATGGCAGTTCGGCGGTGGGTGGCATAGGCATCGGTGGTGCACCCACGTTGAACCTTGGTTTCCGGAATTATTTTCGGTACAAGGACTCTAAGTTTTACTTGATGCCTGAAGCGTTCTTTGGTTTCGGGGCTAGTAGTTCTTACGGCTTGTTCGCCAACGGGATTTATGATTTTAACTTGAAGAACGCCGAAAGCTTCAGCCCCTACGCGGGCGTAGGAGTTGGCGTGATGAAGGTTGGGAGCAAGGACTTGAACAACACCAAGCTGGCTTTCAATATCATTCTAGGGGCCAATCTCTTCCAGGTAGCAGGCGGACGTTTCTTCGTTGATTACTCGATTCGTAATTTTTTCAAGTACAATCAGTTCTCAGCGGGCTATCGCCTGCCATTCTGATTTCTCTCAGAGACGCGAAGTTGCTTGGTGGACTCCCATTAGCGATTTTCCATCTTTGCGAAAACCCCACCCAAAAAAGGGCGGTCTCCAAATCGGAGACCGCCCTTTTTTGTGAGATCCGAAACTCTTTACAGAATCGCAAAGCCCAGAGTAGCTTGGAACAGATTCCCTTTCTTATTGAGCTTATTGGCCGTTCCAGCGTTGTTATAATCAATGCTTACCACATCGTTTACATTGCCTTCGTAACGGACATCAAGGCTCAAACGTCCAAAGTCAAGGCCTACTCCGGCTTGGTAGCCGAAGGCCACGTTGTTGTCTGCCGTAGCTTTCACATTCCCGTCTGTGTACTTGTTGAATGAATCACTGATTTTACCCGTATCGGACAGCCGGAAGGAAGCCACCGGGCCGACATTGACGCGGAAAATTTTGGCAAAGCGGTAACCCAGCATCACAGGCACGTCCAGATTGCTGAACCGCACATCTACCTTTCCTGCCTCATTGGTGAGACTACCTTTATAAACATTGTACTTTCCGCCCTTTTGCGACAGCAAAAATTCCGGCTGCACGTAGAATTCACGGCCAAAGCGCATGAAGATTCCGCCGACGAAGCCGACCGCTCGGTTGCTGTTATCCTTGAAATTGAACGCTCCGTTCCCAATAGCGAGATCGTTGCCGTTCGCATTAGAAAGATTGGCTCCGGCCTTGATGCCCAAGCGGAAGAAAGGATCGTAATCTTGCGCCTGCACGCCATAACTTAGTAGGGTGGCTACCGCCACGACAAATAGTTTTTTCATGATTTTCTTGATGATTAATTAGTAATAAAAATTGTATTAAAAATAGAATGCCAAGCTTGAAAAGGCGCAGGTAGTGAACTATGGTCAAACTGAAATGGGAAGGGGATTCCCCGTTCGCTTTTGGAGGTGTTGCCTGATGGGCATATTTGCGTTAAAATCAGGCTAAGCATCGGTTTCTTTTAGATTATAACAATTCAAAGTCGCTTAGCCCCTACGTCGCGTTCTGATTTTATGCAGATAATTGCTTTGTCCCGGTTATTTTGAGAGGATTTTCACGGACTGACAGCCCGTACCACAGGCTAAAACGTTAATTTTGCATCCGCTGACATGGCAGGAACCAGACATTAAACTCCGTTAACACTACGAATACCCACGCATGAGCGAATACAACCACCGCGAAATCGAGCAGAAATGGCAGCAGTTTTGGGACGAACACCAAACGAATCGCGTCGAGATAGATCAATCTAAACCAAAATTTTACGTGTTGGATATGTTCCCGTACCCGTCGGGAGCGGGACTGCACGTGGGCCATCCGCTGGGTTATATTGCATCGGATATTTATGCTCGCTATAAGCGATCGAAAGGCTTTAATATTCTGCATCCCATGGGTTTCGACAGCTTCGGCCTGCCCGCCGAACAGTACGCTATCCAAACCGGACAGCACCCGGCCCTCACGACTGAGCAAAATATTGCCCGTTACATCGAGCAGCTCAAAAACCTGGGTTTTGCCTACGACTGGAGCCGGGAAGTGCGTACTGCCGATCCCGGCTATTACAAGTGGACGCAGTGGATATTCAGTGAGTTATTCAATAGTTGGTACAATAAAAAGACTGATCGGGCCGAACCAATCGAGACCCTGACGCAGGAGTTTGGACACCGGGGCAACGGTCGCGTCGATGCAGTATGTGATGAAGAAACGCCCCACTTTACGGCTTTGGAGTGGAAGGCTATGAGCGAGGAAGCGCGCTACGAGATGACGCTCAACTACCGGCTTACTTACGTGGCCGATGCCACCGTTAATTGGTGTGCGGGCCTGGGTTCGGTGCTATCCAACGACGAGGTGAAGGATGGCGTGTCGGAGCGTGGTGGTTTTCCGGTGGAGCAAAAGCTAATGCGGCAGTGGATGATGCGCATCACGGCTTACGCCCAGCGCTTATTGGATGGGCTTGACACCATTGACTGGACCGAATCGCTCAAAGAGCAGCAGCGCAACTGGATCGGCCGCTCAGTGGGGGCTATGGTGAAATTTGGCATTGATGGACACGCGCCGCAAAGTATCGAGGTGTTCACCACCCGCGTGGACACGATTTATGGTGTGACGTTCATGGTGCTGGCTCCCGAACACGAGTTGGTAGCCCAAATTACGACCGCCGACCAGCAAGCCGAAATCGCCGCTTACCTGGAAAAAACCAAGCGCAAATCAGAGCGAGACCGCATGGCCGACGTCAAGACGGTCTCGGGAGCGTTCACCGGAGCGTACGCTATCAATCCTTTCAACGACGAGAAAGTACCCATTTATATCGCCGACTACGTGCTGGCGGGCTACGGCACCGGGGCCGTCATGGCCGTACCTTCCGGCGATCAGCGCGACTGGAATTTTGCCAGGCACTTCGACCTGCCCATCGTCCCGATTCTGGACGCCCAGCAAAACACCGATGTAGAAGCCGACGCTACTAAAGAAGGAAAGTACATCAACTCGGGTATCATCGACGGCCTTACTTACGCCGAAGCCACGCCCGTGCTGGTGGCCTGGATGGAGGAACGCAAAATAGGCAAAGCCAAAATTAACTACCGCCTGCGTGACGCCGTGTTCGGCCGCCAGCGCTACTGGGGAGAACCCGTCCCGGTTTTTTACAAGAAAGACAGCAACGGCAAACCACTCCCTTACTTACTGCAAGAATCAGATTTGCCGCTGGAATTGCCGCCCGTGGACAAGTACCTACCCACCGAAACCGGCGAGCCCCCGCTTGGCCGCGCCGAGGGCTGGAAATACCAGGGAGATTTCGATTACGAACTCAGCACCATGCCCGGCTGGGCGGGCAGTAGCTGGTACTGGTACCGGTACATGGATGCGCACAATAACCAGGAATTCGCCTCGCCCGAAGCCATCGACTACTGGCGCGACGTGGACCTGTACATGGGCGGTACTGAACACGCCACGGGCCACCTGCTGTACAGCCGTTTTTGGAATAAATTCCTGAAAGATCGCGGCTATGTCCCCGAAGAAGAACCTTTTAAGAAGCTCATCAACCAGGGGATGATTCAGGGGCGGAGTAGTTTTGTGTATCGGGTAAAAAGCGACGATTATGCCAAGCCCGTATTTGTAAGTGCTGGACTAAGAGATCAGTACGAATTCTCGGATCTGCATGTGGACGTCAACATCGTAGAAAACGAAGTGCTGGACCTCAAAAAATTCAAAGCCACGCGCCCGGATATTGCGGGCGAGGGAGCTGAGTTTATTCTGGAGGACGGCAAGTATCTCTGCGGGGTAGAGGTGGAGAAAATGTCAAAGTCCAAGTTCAACGTCGTCAATCCCGACGACATCGTGGAGCGCTACGGGGCCGACACGCTGCGGCTTTACGAAATGTTCCTCGGCCCGCTGGAACAGGCCAAGCCCTGGAACACCAACGGCATCGACGGCACCTACCGCTTCATCCGCAAGTTTTGGCGGCTGTTCTACAACGATAATGGTGACTGGATCGTAACCGACGAAGCGCCCGCGAAAGATGAGCTGAAAGTCCTGCACAAGACCATCAAGAAAGTGCAGGAAGACATCGAGAGTTTCTCCTTCAACACTGCCGTGAGCGCCTTCATGGTCTGTGTCAATGAATTGGGTAGCCTGAAATGCCATAAGAAAGCCGTGCTGAGTGAATTGGTCGTGCTGCTGTCGCCCTACGCGCCGCACATTACCGAGGAATTGTACGCTACCCTCGGCCACGAAGCGGGTGCTTTGGCCCAGGCCACCTTCCCAACCTGGCAGCAGGAATACGTGACCGACGACGAATTCGAGTACCCGATTCAGATCAACGGTAAGGTGCGGGCGACCATCTCGTTTCCGCTCGACACGGTTCCCGCCGACATCGAGAAGGAGGTTTTGGCTAACGAAACCGTACAGAAGTGGCTGGATGGGAAATCGCCCAAGAAGGTGATTGTGGTGCCGAAGCGGATTGTGAACGTAGTTTTATGAGATAATTAGAAACTATTTTCATTCTTATCAACACGGTACTGATCAATTTTTTCTAAACTACAAGAAGCGAAGCGGGCATATAGATTGGGCTACTCTCCTTACGGGATTCTGTTGTGGAAAAGCCCTGTTCTGTGATGTCAGGCCATAGCGCTGCCGAGGAGATTGTGACGTACTTAAATTGTTTCAGCGTCGGTTGACTCTACCCCATGAGCCGTCTGACAAATAATTATATGTACAAAAAATGAAGTAATTCATAGATGTTTGACATTTCGTTATTTATTTGCAGCATACTTAATAATTATTTTAAGAAACTTAGGCTCTCTTTCTATCGAATTTGGGTCTTGATCGACATCTGTCAAGCTGCTGGCCATGACGAAGGTATTGATTACTTCTTACTTATTTTTGTATTGCCTGCTCCTGGCCTTCTCTGCTCATAGCCAGAGCGGAAAGGAATTATTTTTCAGCGGTAAGGAGAGCAATGACCTATTACAGGTTCTGCATTCAGAAGGTTTCCAGATTCATCGGTTCGATTCCCCGGATTTGGCAATTAAAAAAGCACCCCGTGGAGCGGCTGTTTTGGCAGTAGCAGATGGGTACCCCTTCCGGCGAAATCTGATCAATGAAGAGTCGCTCAAAACTGCCCGGGATAAAAATCTGCGGCTCTACCTGGAATATCCCGACCAGTTTCCGGGCCTGGACCTGTCGAACGAGCCGCTGCATACCCGCTTGGAACGGGGCGTGGTAACCTCCCCCGTTTTTGGTAAAGACCTCCCCCCCATGCGTATCCTGGGAATCAACGATGCCTACGTTTTACCCGTCAAGGCAGCGAGACCCCTGCTGGTATTGGCCAGGGTAGCTGGTTTTGACAAGGCCGAATACGGCATCGACGATGTGCCGGCCCACCCGCTTCTCTTTGAACAGGACGGCGTCCTGATTGCTACCACTAAACTCAGCAATTTTCGCACGGGCCGTTATGGCCCCAACGACGCTTGGAAGGCCGTTTTGGCCTACGTGGTAAGCTGGTCTACGGGCAACAAAACAGTGACGTTCAAAAACTGGCCTTCGGACGTAGAGCCAACGTACGGACGGGACGAAACCCTTCCCGCCGATGCCCACACCCTGAGTGTGAAAAAAGGCGTGGAATGGTTTGCTAAAGGGAAGTTCTACGTGCATCCAGCTTGGGAGGATACTCTCTTGAAATACCAGGGCGATGGTACCGCACCTTTTGGTCCTCCGGTCGATCAGCGGTTGCCCGTCGGCGATGGTGCGATGGGTCTGCTGGAAGGGCACGCCTCCAACATTTATTACGACGGAACCCAGCAGTACCGCTATTGGATGCGGGCCGACGTGCAGGGCGAGGGGGCCTTCGCGTTAGCGGCCGCCGGAAGCCTGCTGAATAATGAAGATTACAAAAAGCGGGCGGTGAATCTGGTCAATTATATTTTTCAAAACTCGAACCTGCGAGCTAATGAACGCGCCCGAAAGGACAGTCCAAGTTACGGGCTGATCGGCTGGTCGGTAACGCACCCTTACGTCTATTACGGGGATGACAACGCCCGGGCCATCCTTGGAATCCTCGGCGCTTCGGCTTTCCTGGGAACCGATCAATGGAACCGTGAAATGGCGGAGGCCATTCTGGCCAATTTCCGAACTACCGGGCGGCAGGGGTTCCGGGGTGGTCGATTGGAAGACAAGGACCTGCAACAAGAGGGTTGGCAGCACTTCCAGAACCGCGACCTGGTTAACCCGGCACCGCATTTCGAGTCCTGGATGTGGGCCTGCTATCTGTGGCTATACGACAAAACGGGCTACGAACCCTTGCTGGCCAAAGCCGAGGAAGGAATCAGGATCACGATGGAGGCATACCCCGACGAATGGAAATGGACCAACGGAATTCAGCAGGAGCGCGCGCGGATGGTGTTGCCGCTGGCTTGGCTGGTGCGGGTGGAGGACACCCCACAACACCGTGCCTGGCTGGATACGATCGTGCAGAAAATCCTGGGAAATCAAACGGAAAGCGGGGCGATTCGGGAAGAATTGGGCGGAGAAGGAAATGGCAAGTACGGCCGGACTAGATCCAACAAAGAATACGGTCTGCACGAGGCCCCGCTGATTTTCAAAAACGGCGACCCGATCGCCGATATGCTTTACACGAGCAATTTTGCCTTTTTCAGCCTCAACGAAGCCGCGCAGGCCACCCGCCAACCCCAGTACGCGGAGGCCGTGAAAAAATTATCGGATTTCCTCACGCGGATTCAGGTCAAAAGCCCCACTCATCCCGATTTGGATGGGGCCTGGTTCAGGGCTTTCGACTACGACAAGTGGGAGTACTGGGCTTCCAATGCCGATGCGGGCTGGGGTGCCTGGGGTACCCTGACTGGCTGGACGCAAAGCTGGATCGTGGCCACCCAGGTGCTGACCATCAAGGATCAGAGTTTCTGGCAGCTCACCAAAAAATCGACCATCGCCAAAGAAATGGCTCCGACCCTGGAACTGATGCTTCCCGAATAACATATAAAAAGCATTCTATCACTTTGCCCAATTCACTATGGAGATCAACCACTATGTGGATTATTACAAATCTCAACTGCTCGACAACGTTGTACCCTTCTGGCTCGACAATTCGGGTGACCCGGACTTTGGCGGGTACTTCACCTGCCTCGACCGGGACGGCGGGGTGTACGACACCGATAAGTTTGTCTGGCTGCAGTGCCGCCAGGTGTGGTGCTTTGCCATGCTCTACAATCAGGTCGAAAAAAAACAGGCGTGGCTGGATTTTGCGGTTCAGGGGGCCGAGTTCCTCAAAAAGCACGGCCGGGATGCGAAGGGCCACTGGTATTTTTCCCTTAACCGCCAAGGTACCCCTCTGACCCAGCCCCATAACATCTTCTCGGACTGCTTTGCGGCGATGGCCTTTGGGCAGTTGTATAAGGCGACGGGGCGGAAAGAGTACGGCCAAATTGCGGTAGATACCTTTCACTCCATTCTCCGCCGACAGCACAACCCCAAAGGGATTTACACCAAGCAATATCCGGGCAGCCGACCGCTGAAAAGTTTTGCCTTACCCATGATTCTCTGCAATCTGGTGCTGGAAATTGAGCCACTGCTGGATCCGGCCCTGGTGGAGGATTGCATTGAAAAAGGGATTCACGAAATCATGGAAGCGTTCTATCGGCCCGATCTGGGGGTAATTCTTGAAAACATCAGTCCCGACGGATCTTTTTCCGACTCCTTTGAGGGTCGATTAGTCAATCCCGGTCATGGCCTGGAAGCCATGTGGTTTATCATGGATCTGGCCACCCGGAAGGGTGACCAGAGTCTGATTAGGAAGGCGGTCGATGTCTCGCTGCAATTACTGGACTATGGCTGGGACAAAAGGCACGGGGGTATTTTTTATTTTCTGGATGTTAAAGGCCACCCGCCCCAGCAACTGGAATGGGATCAGAAACTGTGGTGGGTACACATGGAAACCCTCATCACCCTGCTCAAAGGGTACCTGCACACGGGCGACGAGCGCTGCCAGATCTGGTTTGAAAAAGTGCATCCCTACACCCGGGAACATTTTGCCGACCAAAAGGGCAGCGAATGGTTCGGCTACCTGAATCGGCAAGGCGAGGTTCTGCTGCCGCTGAAAGGAGGGAAGTGGAAGGGTTGTTTCCACGTGCCTCGCGGGCTGTTCCAGTGCTGGAAAACGCTGGAAGCCATCGCCGAAAAACAGTCAGTTGGCGTTCTTAATTCTTGAGTCTATGGCCCAAATCACTAACCCCAGTCTGGCAGTCGCCCAGGAATCCAATGAGCAGCGACCGAACTACAGCCCGGCGCTGATTTCGCTGGCCGTCCTGTATTTCATGATGGGTTTCATCACCTGTCTGAACGATACGCTGGTACCTTTTTTCAGGAAAGGATTCACGCTCAGCTATACGGAGTCGTCCCTGGTGCAGTTCTATTTCTTCCTTACCTACGGCCTGATATCGGTGCCCGCCGGAAAAATTGTGGAGTGGGTGGGCTACAAGCACGGCATGGTACTGGGTTTTGCGGTGGCGGCATTGGGAGCCTTTTTGTTTTATCCGGCCTCTGTACTGCACCAGTACACCGTTTTCCTGGCTGCGCTTTTTGTGGTGGCCATAGGCATTGTCCTATTGCAAGTTGCCGCCAACCCCTACATTACCATCCTGGGACCCGCCCACACAGCTTCCTCCCGGCTGACGCTCATCCAGGGCGTGGGTTCGATGGGGACGACGGTGGCCCCGTTGTTCGGTGCCTACTTCATCCTCTCGTCCCTGCAACAGGCGCAGGAGGGTAGCGAGGCGGTCCGGGGACCGTATGTGGGAATCGGACTGGCGCTGGTGGCCATTGCGGCGGTCGTGTATTTTCTGGCGCTTCCCACCCTGCACACCCGACACGAAAAAGTCGACGGAATAGCCGGGGCAGCCGACGGAAAAACGGTGTTTTCTTTTCGCAACCTCAATTTCGGGGCCGGGGCCATTTGTGCCTATGTCGGAGCTGAGGTGGCCATTGGCACTTTTCTTACCAACTACATTTCCCACCTGCTCGCGATTTCGGAAAGCGACGCCAATGCCTACGTGGCGCTGTACTGGGGCAGCATGATGGTAGGTCGGCTCGTGGGCTTCTTCGGACTTAAAATTGTGAGGCCTCCGGCCGTGCTGGCGGGTTGCGCCGTCGTGGCCATGCTGTTGATCGGCGTGTCGGTCAGTACTACCGGGATGGTCGCCGTGGGGAGCATGATTGCGGTGGGATTTTGCAACTCGGTCATGTTCGCCATCATCTTTTCCCTGTCGGTGAGTGGCTTGGGCCGCTTCACCACCCGGGCTTCCGGCATCTTGTCCACGGCGATCGCGGGCGGGGCCATCATCTCCTTTTGTCAGGGCGTTTTGATCGATCATTTCTCCTGGGCCGTGGCTTTCATGCTACCCCTGGGTTGCTACGTTTATATCTTGTTTTACGGGTTGAATGGATACAAGTCAAGAATGGCCACTCATGAGATTTCTTAGTTTTCTTCTGGTCGTATTGCTGAGTCTGCCCGGTTGGGTCGGGGCGCAGAATCAGTCCGCCTTTATTACCAGGGTATTACTGATTCCCCTCGACGACCGTCCGACCAGTACCCAGTTGACGCAGCGACTGGGCCTGATCGGCAATGCTGAGGTCGTTATTCCGCCCCGCGAACTATTGGGCAAATTCACCACTGCCGGACAGCCCGATAAAATAATCGATTGGATAGAAAATCGGGAGGGAGGTACCTTCGATATTGTGATCGTGGCGCTGGATATGCTGGCCTATGGTGGGCTGGTGGGTTCGCGAATGCATCGGGTAGAGTCGGCGGAAGCTCTGCGGCGGGTTGAGTTTTTGCGAACGTTAGCCCGACAAATGCCGCAGGCAAAGCTTTACGTACAGAATGTAATCATGCGCCTGGCCCCAACGCCCAGCGACAGTAACGAGGCTTACCGGGCTAGGCTGGAACGCTGGGCGGAGGTGTCGGCTGGTACCGACGTCCACGCTCAGGAGACTACGGCCGCACTCGAAAGAGAAATTCCCGAGACGGTGCTTACAGACTATAAGATGGCCCGCCGCCGCAATTTCCTGACCAATTTAAAAGCCATCGAACTGGTGAAGGAAGGAGTCATCGCGTATTTGCTGCTCTCCCAGGACGATGCCAAGCCGCAGGGCATTCACGTGGCGGACCGCGAAAGATTACTTACTGAAATTAAGAAACAGGGACTGGAAGAGAAGGTGGCGGTGCAGCCGGGAGCCGACGAAGTGTCGATGATCCTTTTGGCGCGGGCTCTGACCCAATTCCACGGGTACCGCCCCACGATACGAGCCGTGTACTCTTCGGACTCGGTTCGCAACGCTACCATGCCCTTCGAAGATCGACCCCTGCACCGGACGGTAAGCCAGCACATCCGGGCGACGGGGGCGCAGGAGGTAACCAATGGAAAGCGCGCAGAAATTGTGTTTTATGTCTATGCGTCGAGGCAGGAAAAGGGGCGGGCAGAGACTTTTGCCGCTGAAATCGAAGCCGCAGTTAAAGCGGGTAATAAGGTTATTTTGGCCGACATCGACCCGAGGGGCGATGTTCAAGGGAGCGATCCGAATTTTGCGGATGCGCTGAACCGACATCACCTTTTTCCCGCGCTGAGCGGCTATGCCGCCTGGAATACGGCGGCGAATACCATTGGAACTGCCTTGTCGCAGGGCGTAGTTTTTACGCTCGCCCAGGAGAAGCTACTGAGCAAACACGGACTTGCCCCCCAAATTCTGGCCGCTCAGCACTGGTTTACGCTGCACCGGGTCATGGACGATTTCTATTTTCACACCCTGGTCCGGGCCAAAACCAATGCGTACCTCGATCAACGGAAACAAAGCTCCCTGATTATGAGCGATGAGAAAAACCAACGGGCCGAAGCATTTAGCCAAAAACTTATGCAGGGGTACTTTGAAACCTTCACGCGTACCTATTTCAAGAATATTCCACTCTCGTCCAGGCTTTCCTGTCGGGCGGCTGATTTTCAGTTTTCGCTCCCCTGGAACCGGATGTTTGAGGCGTCGATCAATTTTACCATCCGTTGTGATTCCTTTTAAATAGTACCCACTAAAAACGCCCCCAGTTTCTTTATGAATGAAAGCTACCCCCAGTCAATTTTTCCAAACCAATGCCAATCTTTTTTCAACCTTTAATCCATTTTTCTATGACAAAGCAATTTACCAGAAGAGGGCAGATGAGTTGGTTGCTCATCCTGCTGCTGTCGGTTTGCCGACCGCCTCTCACGCTCGCCCAAAGCCAGACCATCCGCGGAAACGTTACCGGAACCCAAGGCGAGGTACTGCCCGGTGTCACGGTTGTCGTGAAGGGCGGCACCGCCGGAACCACCACCGACGCCGGGGGTACTTATCAATTGAGCGTGACACCCGGCCCGGGCACGCTGGTGTTTTCGTTCATGGGCATGGAGTCGAAAGAAGTGAATTATAAAGGTCCCGGAACGTTGAACGTGCAGCTATCCGAGGATCTGAAAACCCTCAACGAAGTAGTCGTGGTCGGCTACGGCACCCAGAAGAAGGTAAACCTAACCGGATCAGTGGCCGTAGTGGATGGCGAAAAACTCACCAACCGACAGGTGGCCTCCACCTCGCTGGCGTTACAGGGAGCCGTGCCGGGGGTGACGATCACCCAGCAGTCGGGGGTGCCGGGCGGTGATGCCGGTACCATCCGCATCCGGGGCATCGGTTCGATCAATGCCGGCCAGAATCCGCTGATCCTGATCGATAACGTGGAGATGAGCCTGGATGCCATCGACCCCAACAACATCGCCAGTATCTCCATTTTGAAAGATGCCGCCGCTGCCGCCGTGTACGGATCGCGCGCGGCCAATGGGGTGGTACTGATCACCACCAAGCGCGGGGCCAGTGGGGTCAGTGTGAGCTATAACGCCTATTTGACCAAACAGGAGGCGACCGCCCTGCCCCAAAAGGTCAATGCCCTGGACCACATGAAGCTTTGGGACGTGGCCCAGGTGAACAGCGGTCTGCCCCCGGCCTTCACCCAGCAGATCGCCGACTACGAGAAACTGGGACCCGATAATTTCACCCGCTTCAACACCGACTGGAAAGCCCTCGTGCTGACCAACAACGGTCTGATGCAAAACCATAACCTGAACGTATCGGCGGGTACGGATAAGATCAAGGTGTTTGCGTCGGGCAGCTTTCTGGATCAGAACGGCCTGACGGCCAATACCAACTACAAGCGCACCGACCTGCGCTTCAACACCGACCTGGCCCTTACCAAAAAACTGTCGGCTTCCATGGATCTGGTCTTCAACCAGACCAACCGCCTCTGGCCGGGGCAGAATTTGCCGGAAGGAATTATCCAGCGAATGCTGGGCTATCCGGCTACGGCACCCGGCCGCTACGATACTGGCCAGTGGGGCGAAGGCTGGTCCAACGTCAACCCGGCCGCCCAGGCCGAGGAAGGAGGCTTTAGCCGCCGAAAGGTCGATTCCCGCATTTTGAAGGGTACTTTGACCTACAAACCTATCGACGGGCTGGAACTGCTGGCGACCTACAGCAGCAACCATTACACCGTGAATAATCGGAACTTTACCGATCAGTACGATATCTACGATGCCGACCCCGCCAACAATGCCCTGGTTTTGGCCCGGCCCTGGCCTGCCCTCAACTCTTACGCCGAAGGTAACTCCGAGAACATACAGAACCTGTTCCGCACGCAGGCTACCTACAATCGCTCGTTCGGCAACCACAACCTCACCCTGCTGGGTGGATTCAGTACTGAAGATTTCGCCTCGACTTTCATCAACGCTTCGCGGCAAAACCTGCTGTCGGCCGACCGTCCCTACCTCGACAGCGGCGATCCGCTGGGTGAGACGCTCAGCGGGGGCGAAAACCGCTACTCGATGGTGTCGTTTTACAGCCGGGTCAACTACAACTACAAGGAAAAATACCTGCTGGAAGTGAACGGGCGCTGGGATGCTTCCTCGCGCTTCCGGGAAAGCAACTGGTGGAAGTTGTTCCCGTCCGTGTCGGCGGGCTGGCGCATCTCCGAGGAAGGTTTCTGGTCGGGCCTGAGTGGCGTGGTAAACGACGCCAAACTGCGGGCTTCGTACGGAGCGCTGGGCAACCAGGACGTGTCGGGCTACTACCCCACCTTCTCGCTGTTTGAGTCGGGATCGGGCTACAATTATTATTTCGACGACAAGATTAACGCCGGTTACGCGCTGACGACCGCCGCCAACTCCAATATCCGCTGGGAAACGTCCAAGATCCTGGACATCGGTGCCGATTTGGGATTACTCAAAAACCGCCTGACGATCACGGCTGATTTTTTCCAGCGCGACATCGTGGATATGCTCCAGCGGGTGCCCGTGCCGACCTACGTGGGCCTGGGTTCGCCCTTTGTCAATGTGGGTTCCATGCGCAATTCGGGCTGGGAGTTGGGAACCGGCTGGCGCGGTAAAGCCAATGACTTCAGCTACCAGGTTCAGTTCAACCTGTCGGATGTGAGGAATAAAGTCCTGAACAACGGCGGTACCCCCATCATCGCGGGAGGGCGCATTCAGCAGGAGGGAGAAGCGCTGGATTCTTACTATGGCTACATCGCCGACGGGCTGTTTCAGAGCGAGGAGGAGGTTAAAAACGCGCCCTTCCACTTTGGGAATACCAAACCCGGCGATGTGCGCTACCGCGACATCAGCGGCCCCGAAGGCAAGCCCGACAACAAGATCGACAACTACGACCGCACGATTCTGGGCAACTACTTCCCGCGCTACGAGTACAGCCTCAATTTGGGAGCTCAGTACAAAGGATTCGACCTGACAGTGTTTTTCCAGGGCATCGGCAAGCGCGACAACTACCTTTCGGGTACGGGCTCGCAGCCTTTTTACTCGGCACTTTTTCAGGGGTCGATATACGAACACCAAAAGGACTACTGGTCGCCCGAGAATCCCGGTGCCGCCTACCCCCGCCTGACCAACAACAGCATCGGCAACAACTATGTGATTTCTTCCTACTGGATTCGGTCCAGCGCGTATCTGCGCCTGAAAAATCTGGTGGTAGGCTACACGGTGCCTGCGGTCGTCAGCAAAAAAGTGGGGCTGAACTCGGCCCGCATTTATTTCAGTGGCCAGAACCTGGTCACCTGGGATAAGTTCTTCCCTGGCTTCGACCCCGAGCAGCGGGATACGGGGGCCAGCCTTTATCCCATTATGAAAACATACACCGTAGGAATCAACCTTAAATTTTAATTCCCATGAAAAAGAGAATCAACTATATTCTGGCCCTTGCCTTTACCCTGGTTTTTTCGCAGGGATGCCAGAACTATCTGGAACAGGTGCCGCTGGATTCGCCGGCCACCGGGCAGTTTTTTAACAACGAAACGGAGATGAACGCGGCCCTGAACGCCGTGTACCGCTCCGTGTACTGGAACACTGGCAACACCGCCTACCAATCCTACATGGATTTGTGGACCGACATCGCCGTGCAGCGCGGAGTGGAGTTAGCCGAGGGAAACTTCGACGTCTTCAACGGGCATTCGGCCAACCTCTGGCGCATGACCTACACCACGATTCAGCGATCCAACACCATGATCGAGGGGATGGAAAAAGGGAAGAGTAAAGTGCCGGAGGCCACCTACAAGCGGTTGCAGGCCGAGGCGCGGGTAATCCGGGGGTGGTCGTATATGTACCTGGCCTTTATGTTCGGCGAGGCGCCCTTGATCACCAAACCCCTGGTCCCGGACGAGTTTTATACCCAGACCAGGGCCTCCCACGACGAGCTGGTGAAATTCGTTTACAGCGAACTGGATGCGGCGGCGCAGGCGCTGGCCTGGGCGCCCACCCAGCGCGGACGGGTCAGTAAGGCCGTTGCGTTGGGAATCAAGGCCAGGGCCGCGCTGTACAACAAAGACTACCCCATTGCCGCCGCCGCCGCCAAGCAGGTCATCGACGGGGCGGGCCTGGGGCTAAACCCTGATTTCGGTGCCCTTTTTACCCGCGCGGGACAGATTCCCAACGCGGGCAAAGAGATTATGTGGGAAGTGATGTATTCGGAGGCTGATCCCAACAACCGTACCTACCTGCCTTTGGGCGCTATTTCACGGTCGGCTGGCGGGCAGTCGGGGCGCTTCCCCCAGCAGCGCCTGGTCGATATGTTCGAGGCCAAGGACGGCAAGCGCATCGACGAGTCGGCGGTGTACGACCCGAAGAATCCCCGCCTGAACCGGGACCTGCGGCTCAAATACACCGTGGCCCTGCCCGGCGACACTATTTTCATGAATCAGCGCACGCTGGTATACGATATTTACAGTCCGACGACGTCTTTCCTCAATCCCGACGGAACCTGGTCGGTGAAGACCAACGCCGATTACAACAATGCCTTCGGGCCCGCCAAAAGCGGGGTCGGACTGTTGTGGACCAAGTACACTATGACCGACGAAAACTCCTTCCAATCGTACGTCAATTTTGTCCTGATGCGCTACGCCGAAGTGCTGCTGACCTACGCCGAGGCCAAAATAGAAATGAACGAACTGGATGCCCCGGCCATCGAGGCCTTAAACCAGGTGCGCCGCCGAGCTAAGCAACCTGAAGTACCGACGGCAATCCGCGCCAATCAGACCGAGCTTCGCAAGGTGATCCGGCGCGAGCGGGTGGCCGAACTGGCGCGCGAAGGCTTCCGCTGGTTCGACATCCGCCGCTGGGGAATTGCGGATATCGTTATGCCGCAGCAGGTCATGGGCATTGCCAAAGATCCCAAGAATATGCCGCCCACGCCCAATTTTAAGCTTACTCCGGCGCACGATCTTAACAGCATTCCCAACTACGACGGGCAGGAAAACCTGCGGCTGACGCGCGAGAAACGCTACTGGTTTCCGAAGCTGCTTCTGCTACCCGTACCCCAGGCCGAGCGCGATGTCAATTCCAAACTGACCCAAAATCCGGGTTGGTAAAACGTGAAAAATAAAATTATGAAGAGAAGAAATTTCATTGAGCTAGTATCCGGTAGCGGGGGAATCCTTGCTGCCGGATCTCTGGTAGTGCCGACTGCGGCCGAAGCCGCTCCTTCCAAGGTAGTAGCGGCTTCCCCGGCCATAGAACTCCGCGCCGATGTGGTCATCGCGGGCGGGGGGCTGGGCGGATTCGGGGCGGCTCTGGCGGCTCTGCGCAACGGCCTTACCGTTATAATGACCGAAGAAACCGACTGGATTGGTGGGCAGCTTAGCCAACAGGGCGTCCCCCCCGACGAACACCAGTGGATCGAAACCCACGGCGCACCCCAGTCGTACCGCGATTTTCGCACCGACGTGCGGGATTATTACAAAAAATATTACCCCCTGACGTCGGAGGCCAAAGCCAGGGTCGACCTCAATCCCGGTAACGGGTCGGTTTCCCGGCTGTGCCACGAACCTAGGGTCGCCTACGAGGTACTGATGAATACCCTGACTCCGCACATCAGTAGCAAAAAACTCACCTTGTTGCTCGAACACAAGGCGACCGGAGCGGAGGTTTCGGGCAACCAGGTTAAGGCTCTGAAGGTGAAAAGCCTGCGGAGCGGTCAGCAAATGGTACTCACGGCTCCCTATTTTGTGGATGCCACGGAACTGGGTGATCTGCTGCCCCTGACCGCAACCGAGTTTGTGACGGGTACGGAATCTAAAAAGGAAACGGGCGAGTTGCACGCCCCGGAAGTGGGTAATCCCGCTAACAACCAGTCATTCACCATATGTTTCGCGATGGATTACGTGAAGGGCGAAAACCACGTGATCGACAAGCCGCGTGAGTACGATTTTTGGAAAAATTACGTACCGAAAATGACGCCCGCCTGGCCGGGTAAAATGCTGTCATTGTGGTATTCCACTCCTAATAATACCCCCGTTCCCAAGCCCCTGGGCTTTCATCCCGAAGGCATCAAAACGGACGCTCCCCTCAACCTGTGGAATTACCGCCGGATTATCGACAAGGAGAATTTCTTGCCGGGTACCTATCAGGGCGACGTCACGATTGTAAACTGGCCGCAGAACGACTACCTGCTGGGCGACATCGTGGGTGCAAGCGATAAGGTGTTTGCAAAGCACGTGGACCGCGCCAAACAACAAAGCTTGTCGTTGCTGTATTGGCTGCAAACCGAGGCTCCCCGGCCCGACGGGGGACAGGGCTGGCCGGGGCTGCGCCTGCGCGGCGACCTGATGGGAACCGAAGACGGCCTGGCCAAGTATCCCTACATCCGGGAGGCCCGGCGCATCAAGGCGCTTTTTACGGTGCTGGAGGAACACGTGGGGGCCGAGCAGCGGGCAATGGTGACGGGCAAGACTACGGATAACACCTCCGCCGACTTCTACGACAGCGTGGGAGTGGGCTATTACCACATCGACCTGCATCCCAGTTCGGCGGGCGACAACTACGTGGATTTCGGTTCGCTGCCTTTCCAGATTCCCCTGGGGGCGCTAATTCCGCAACGCGTAGAAAATCTGCTGCCCGCCAACAAAAATATCGGGACCACGCACATCACCAACGGCTGTTTCCGTCTGCATCCGGTCGAGTGGAGCATTGGTGAGGCCGTAGGACTGGTGGTGGTTCAAGCCCTGAAAGAAAATGTCCTCCCGCGCGCGATTCGGGAAGACCGACAAAAGATGTCGGCGTTTCAGAACTTCATCCGCACGCAGGGTATCGAAACGCATTGGCCCAAATAATCCTGACAGAATACAGAGCGAACCTTAGCTACATGAAGTACTTTTAGCTTAAACAAAATCGAATTTTTTTTATATGAACAATAATGGCGGTATCGGCGTAAACTCGTTGCGGCAAACAAACCTCAAAAAGGCTATCTTAAGTCACTTTGCCGATCAGGGTAATTCCACTATACCCGACCTGTCGAAAGAAGTTCAATTTAGCGTTCCCAAGGTCACATCGGTGGTCAATGAGCTTATCGATGAAAGCCTGATTCAGGATTTTGGGAAGATCGAGTCCAATGGTGGACGAAAGCCCAACCTGTACGGGTTAATTCCCGACTCCGGATTCTGCATTGGGGTAGAAGTGCTACAGGACCACATCAATATTGGCATCTCCAACCTTCTGGGCGAGTTGGTAAGTGTCACCGAGAAAATCCCGTTCACCCTCGCCAATACCCCGGCGTCACTGGATGATCTCTGCCGCATCATCACCGAATTTGTGGCCGAACTGACGTTCGATAAGACTAGTATTCAGGGTATAGGGATCAATCTGTCGGGGCGGGTCAACTACAAAACCGGGTATAGTTATAGCTTCTTCCACTTCGAAGAGCGGCCCCTCAGCGAGATTATCGAAACTAAGGTAGGGATTCCTGTTTACCTGGAAAACGATTCCCGGGCCATGGCCTACGGTGAGTTTTGCGTTGGGGTCGTTCAAAACGAGAAGAACGTCCTTTTCCTAAACCTCGGCTACGGCATCGCGGTAGGTATATTGTTGAATGGTCAACTGTACTACGGAAAGTCGGGATACGCGGGTGAATTCGGGCACATTCCGCTCTTTGACAATGAATTGCTTTGCCATTGTGGCAAAAAAGGCTGTCTGGAAACGGAGGCATCCGGCTGGGCGCTCGCCCGCATGTTCCGTGAAAAACTGCGAGAAGGTTCGTCGTCGATACTTTCCCGCGAAATGGTAAATCCCGAAACCATCAGGATGGAAGATATCATAGGCGCGGCCCAAAACGATGATGTGCTGGCGATCGAACTCATCGCCCGAATCGGTGAAAACCTGGGTCGAGGCATTGCGCTGCTGATCAATATTTTCAACCCGGAACTTGTGGTGTTGGGCGGAAGTCTGGCCGCAGCCGAAGATTATTTGCGGCTACCCATCCAGACCGCCATCAACAAGTACTCCCTCAGTCTTGTCAATAACGATACCGAACTTAAACTCTCCATTCTTGGGGAAAAAGCCGGAATTATTGGGGCCTGTCTGTTGGTGCGAAACCGCTTGTGGACTTTGGATTAAGGTTCATCCGCTGCTGCCCAGGATTAGTTCTGGAATGACTAATCTTTGGCCATTCCATTTCCTGTGACCCGATCGTAATAAACCTAATGTTTGACGACCAAAGGAAAAATCTTGAGCAACAATTCTGGAGCGTCATTAAGCAAGACGATACGATCAAGAATCCGGGCATCTCGACTTACGGGCCGAGGCCATCTTAGCTACCGCTTGGTTACCAGACTCCAGCTAAGGCCGAGACGAGGGCCTGGCCCGCGTGGCGGACCGTCCGCTTTTCGCCTGATGGACGAATTCAGCCCGGATATTTCATCAGTCTTCTATCGCCGAATAGGTACACTCTGGTATAAGGTCACTTTAGGGAAATATATAGAACGATGTGCCGCCTACTAGGGCTGCCTATTCTCCAAAATTTCTTCACGGAAATGAGTACCCCAATTTAAAATCTCGTCAAGCAATTTTCTCATTGATAGTCCTAACGGGGTCAATGAATACTCCACTGCGACCGGCATACTATCGTAGAGTGTCCGGGTAATAATTCTATTCATTTCCAAGGCCTTCAATTCTTGCGAAAGCATTTTCGGAGATATGTCTACAATATCTCTTTGCAATTCGCCAAATCGTTTGTTGCCAAAAGTCAAAGCAATGACAATTGGGATTCGCCACTTGCCTTGGATTACTTCCAGGGTATCCCTAATAGCCCTTAACTTATTCAGGCACAGCTCATCCTTTTGATTCATATACATTTAGTTTACAAGGTACTTACCTTGGGGTAACCACTTACCTTAGGGTAACTACTATATTTTATATAGTAAATTTAAGCAAATTTGTGCCACAAATAAACATTTAAAGTAATATGATGAATTCAACAACGTGGGTAATCGACCCAATGCATTCTGATGTCCTGTTTAGAATCAAACATCTGGTCATATCGACTGTGACTGGTACTTTCAAAAAATTTGAGGGACGAGTAGTCGCCGAAGGAGATGATTTCAACGAGGCCAAGGTATATTTTACGATCGATGTAAAAAGCATAGATACTAATCAGGCCCAGCGTGATGCACATTTGCAAACCGGTGATTTTTTTGAGGCAGATTTATATCCGCAAATCACGTTTGAGTCAACGTCGTTTTTGAAGACGGGTCGCAGTGATTACAAAATGGCAGGAAATCTTACCATGAAAGGGACAACGAAGCTGGTAGAATTAAGCGTAGAATACGGCGGCTCCGAGGATAACGGACACGGCGTTATCAAACACGGATTCGAAGTGACCGGAATAATCAATCGAAAAGAATTTGGGATGACGTGGAATAAACTAACTGACTCGGGTGGCCTTGGTTTGGGCGAAGACATCAAACTAATTGCAAATATTCAAGTTGCGGAAGCGGAATTAGTTGAGGAATTAAACCAATAATTTTCACAGATCGATGAAAATGCACAAGCAATTGGCCCACAAGCCTTTTGCTTGTGCATTTTACGTTTAAGGAATAGGCTAAGTCCCCAATCAACTAATCCACCTATAACTTCCCAGTAGGGTTTTACAAGTAGCTGGGCCGTCGGGCGGTCCGTTTGCTATAAGAAGCCCTGGTTTGCCAGGTAACTCGTAATCCGACGTTGTTCGAGGTTGACGGCTACTTCATTCATCGCGCGGGAACCGCCAAATAGCACGTTCTTCCCCTTGGAATCAGATAAGGAGAACTGAAAAACGCGCACCGCTCGGTGGGCGACATTTCCATTATGGTCCCTTTTTTGTGCTGATTTTGAAATAGTGAGAGCGAAAAATACCCCTTTCATTTTTACTCTGTGTTTATTGAGAAATCAAAAAGCTTTGAAGTTTTTTAGCCGTACTGTTCTGATACCGAAGCGGGGCATAGCCAGGTTTACCACCGTATTTTCCTTCCCCTTTTGTATTTTTAATGGCCCTTTCACTTCGCCGTTTAACTCTACGAGGGTTGCTGCATCGGTAGTGCCACCGAGTGTTATTTTTTTCGGCACGCCATCGCCCTCGGCGTTGAAGAGCCGCACCAGCAAATCGTCGCCATCGGCCAGCACAGTCGTGACCTGAAAGCCCGTTCCAGTCACGTCCACCAGTGATTTTGTCGGGATGTCATTGGCGGTCGTCAACGCGGCTAACAGCGGCTCGTTCCAGTGCAGGGCTTCGGTTGAAACGCGGCCCTCGTCCCACTTGCTCGCATGGGGCAGCAGGGCGTAGCGAATGATAGTGGGGCCGGTGATGGTGTGGTTGCGGCCCCACAACCCGGCCCCGGAGTATTGCACGTTGAGGGCCAGCGGGAAGTCCTTGCCATGGGCGTAGGTGGTGGTTTGGTCAGTGAGCAGGGCCAGGCCGAGGTTGGCTTTGGCATCATAAACATCCACCCAGTTGGTCATGAGGCTATTTTTGATACTGTCCCAGCGGGTGAAAAACGTGTCATCCAACTTACTTTCCGTCACGTCGAAGGGCGCGTCTTTGTAAATCTGCTGCGAAGAGAAGTTGACCGGAAACAGGGCCAGCAGTTTCTGGCTATCGTCGTAAAACGGCTTAGTGTAGTCCTTAGCGTCCAGCCCGCCCTTTTGCTTGTAGTCGCTGCCAATGCCGATATTTTTCTGCCAGTCGATGCGCAGGGAAAAGTCGATTTTTTGGTCGCCCTGTTTTAGTGTAATTGTTTGAGTGTAGGGGTTCGCCAGCATCTGGCCCTTGATCTCCACTTTCACCACGAGGGGACCATTCTCGACAATCGTAACCGTAACCGGCTGGGCGGCCGTGCTGTGAAAGCCGCCATCGTCGTAAAAATTCCCCCGAAGTTCGTTGAACCGCCTTTTGTTTTTCGTGTCCACCATTTCCTTGTTGCCCAGTGCTTTGGTAACCAAGCTTTTGATGGAGCCGCCGTTGGCCTTGTCGATGACCACTTTGTACAAATCACTTTCCAGCACCACATCGCCCGTCGGGGTGACGGTCGCCTGAGTGCCTGCTTTGAGGGACGCTTTTTTATCGACCAGTTTATAGGTACTAAAACCCATCGCCGGGGCGGATACTCTGATGTGCAGGACAGAGCCAGTCACTTGCGTCGGTACTTCCCGGCCTTTTTCGTCCACCACGCTCATAGCATTGGCTGGTCGATTAGCGGGCATAGGCAACGTGACTATTTCGGTTCGGCTGCTGCCAGTAGTGTTGTAGACTTTCACGGTATGGGCATCGGTTGCGGCCTTTTCGCCCCCAAAAGCCCCGGCGATAATATTGGCGCTAACGCGGTTGGTATTCTTGGTCCAGCCCACCACCTGGTCGGCCCAGGTATGCCCGGGCTTGCCGTTGTAGGGGACGATCCAGCAGTCGTGGTGCTGGGCCAACATCAGGGTGCGCCAGGCTTCGTCGATGGTTTTTTGCGGCCAGGGTGTGTTGCGATACATCTTGTCGAGAGACGCTATTTTTTCGGCCATCACAATGTTGTTTTCCGATATGCGTACCTGCTGGGCTATTTTTTGCAGCACCTGCGATCCCCACACCAGGCTCACCTGTATATCTTCCTGCGAGAAATCCCATTCTTGCGTCGGGCTTTTGGTGGAAGAATTTTCGATGTAATCCCGCCAGGTTTTGTACTCGGTGGGCTGGTAGCCCTTGTCGCCCTTGCCGATCCACGGGCCGTTGCGCCAGCCCGCATCCTGCAAAGTCATGGCTACCGGATTTTTGATGCCGTAGGCCAGCGCGTCCCTGATATATTTGGACGAATTGGTCCAGGCTTCGGTCTGCCAGGTAGAGTTGGGCAGCAACCCCTCGGTGGCGTAGCGAGGTACGGTTGTCAGCTTCGTGCCGTCGGGACCCACCCAGTTGACCAGCTCGCCCCCGAAGGCCCGCGTGTAGCCGCCCCAGCAGGTGTTCGGGTTTTTCAGCGAAGCGTATTTATAACCAAAGGAAGTCAGAATCTGCGGCAAAGCGCTCGTAAAGCAAGGTTCTTCGGAAGAATAGGTCGTGAAGACCGCACCAGGAAAATGTTGCCGGACTTTTTTGATTCCGTAGTCAAAATGGCGGATGATGCTTTCGCCCGAGATATTGTAGAAATAACTCTGCCCGTAGGCCGGGCTGACGTACTCGATGCGCCCGGTAATGGACTGGTCGGCGAAGAGTTGCTTCAATTTCTTCAAGGCTTCCGGCTCACGCACCGCCACCGAATCCCAAGTTTCTGGCTCGATTTCGAGGTTGATTTTCCAGAAGGGATTTGCATTCAGTTGGTCCACCACGAATTGGGTGTAACCTACGGGGTAATGCCCGTACACTCCCCCGTGGTAACCGTCGATGAAGTATGCCTTCTGGGCAAAGCTGGATAGAGCCAGCAGGAATAGCAGGACGAAAAATAAGGGGCGTTTCATGTGCATCGGGTTGTTGCTTTCATTTTGCAGCCTTCCAGGTTGGCTCCGACCAGCTATCGCTGCGGAAGGGGGTCGCCGGGATGTGGGCCGTATTTTCCAGGTTGGTCACGGGATAATTGGTGAAGGCGTAGCGCACGGCTACGGGTTTCTTTACTTTTTCCGAACGGACTTCGATGGTTTTTCCTTTGTTAATGGCATCGGCTGGGTAAAAAATCTGATCACTACCCGCCACCTGAAACGAATTGGGAGCTTGCCCGTCGTTGGTCGCCAGCCCGTCCGGCACCGATTCCGGGGTGAAGTGAACCGTGACT
The DNA here is from genome assembly GCA_038235275.1 of Cytophagales bacterium. GTDB lineage: Bacteria > Bacteroidota > Bacteroidia > Cytophagales > Spirosomataceae > Persicitalea. The sequence goes on from JBBSUC010000033.1 coordinate 52,111, forward strand.
TTCTGTTTGTCAAAAACCGCGTAATCGAAGCGAGGGCCTCGATAAGCTACGTCCAGCATCCCGTAAGTGCGGTTGAGGGCCGTTTGGGCCAGGCGGATACCGATGGTTTGCTTGTTCTTGGGGTGCAGGTTTTTGGCTTCACCCACGTCCATCGTGACCACCATTTCGGTATTGGCCAGTTCGGCAATCCGGTCCTGGGCTTCGCGGAAAAAGGCGTAATCGGCCCGCGCCGGGTCTTCGATGTCGTAGAAAAACGGTGCCACCTGCACGTAGTAAAACGGCAGATTTCCCTGGCCAAACTTTTCGCGCCACGCTTGGATCATGGTCTGCGTCAGCGTGGTGTAGGCACTCCGTTCGTGGCGGTTAGACTCGCCCTGGTACCAGGTGAAGCCCCGCACCGACAGCCGGGTGAAGGGGTTGATGAGGGCGTTGTACAACAAATATGGCCGCGTAACCTTCTCGAATGAAAAGCCCCCGTCGATTTTCTCTTTGGATTTTTCGGAACGCAAATACGGTTGCAGGTACGCCGAATCTAGCGTGGGCTGATTTTTAAGTACTTCCTTCGGCACAAATGCCTGCGCCGAAGAAGCCCCGATGCCCGTGAAGAGCAGTCCGACTGGAACATCCAGCTTTTTCTGGAGCGTCGCGCCGAAGTAGTAGCCCACAGCCGAAAAATCTCGCACGGTGGCAGGAGTGCATTCTACCCAGTTGCCTTTCACGGTTTCAAGTGGAGTATCGCTAAAATTCAGCTTCGTATTGAATAACCGGATGTGGGGGTTTGTGGCTCGAGCTATTTCTGATTCGGCGTTGGGTACCTCCTTCAGGCTGAACTGCATGTTGGACTGTCCGCTGCAAATCCACAGTTCGCCAATAAGAACGTTGGACAAGGTGGCTTTATCCGCACCAGAGGATATACTCAGCGTATGCGCCTTGTAATCACCCGCTTGGACGGTTGGCACAGACACGATCCCCGCGAACTCTCCTTTTCCGCTGGCTTTTACCGTAACGGCAGAAGTCCAGTCCGGGCTTATAGTGACCTCGGAATTAGGCGAAGCCGTCCCCCAAACCGTAAAGGGTTTATTCTGCTGAACCACCATATTATCTGTCAACGGATCGGCAAAATTTAGGGCGGTATTCCCCTGCGCCAGGGCCGAGGGCAAGAAACCCAGCAACCACCAAAGGAATAGCGTACCTCTTACGGGCATTGGTTTGTGGAACATAGATAATCGAATGGGCAAAGTGAGGCTTCATCGTTCAATGAAGAGCTTCTCAATAACCCGTGTTTTGGAGCAGATTAGGATTCAAATCCCGTTCGCGCTGGGGAATGGGAAACAGATTGTAAATTGGCTTTACCGCGATTCCCTTTGCTTTCATCACTTTCTCGGCCAGGGTTCCGGTACGCACGAGGTCGAACCATCGCTGCCCCTCAGCTACAAATTCCTTTCTACGCTCGCTGAGCACGGCCTCCCTGAAATTTTCGACGGTCGATACACTGGTATTAGGCAGATTTGCCCGGTTTCTCACCTTGTTCAGGTAAGTGTTGGCGACATCGAAGTTCTTAAGCTCCCCCTGCGCCTCGGCGTAGGTCAAGAGTACGTCGGAATACCGGATCACTGGAAAATCTTGCTGGGAGTCGCCCGCTTTGGGTTCAGCGGTACGATCCCAGTACTTTTGAATATAAATGTTATTTAGCTTAATCGTCGCTCCCTTGTCATTGACGAACTCGGTCATAAACGTAATATCCCGACGGGCATCCGCCGCAGAAAAAGAATCATATAGATCCTGGGTGGCCACCTGCCATCCCTGGGTGTTCCTGATGCCGGCTATTTCTTTTGAAAGCTCTGGGGGCAGCAGCCTGACATTGAATTGTCCGAATTCCCAGAAGGAAATAGCTCCCCCGGCGTCGCCGAAGCCAACCGAGAAGAGAGCTTCTTTTCCATTTCTGCTCGTATGCCTGAACACATCGGAAAATTTTTCCCAAAGGTCATATTTTCCCGATTGAATCACCTCTAGTGCCTTATCCGAGGCATTTTTCCAGTCTTTTTTCGTCAAATAAACTTTTGACAACAAGGCTTTTGCGGCTCCGCTCGTCGCCCGCCCTTCCTGAATATTCCCGTCCAGGGGCAAAGCTTCCGCCGATTTAAGGTCATTGACAATTTGAGCATAGACAGCATCTGCATTGGAGGATTCCGGGTACAAAGGCTCCGCTTCGGCAACTAGTAACGGAACCGAGCCGTACATTCTCACCAGATTGAAATAAGCCAGGGCTCTGAGGAATTTTGCCTCGTTCACCAGCCTGCTTCTCATGGTTTCGTCCATCTGGATGGCGGGGATCCTCTCGATAGCGATGTTAGCCAGCGTGATCGTTTTGTAGTGGATACGCCAAATGGTGTTGATGCTTGAGTTTTCGGCATTCCAGGAAAAAGTGCCGAGCTGGTCGTTGGCGATGGCCCCATTTTGCTTGTTCACCAGCTCATCTGAGGCCAGGCCCATGGCAATCCAGGTAGTGCTGTGGTAAATTCCTTCGGGACCGGAAGAAGTGGAACCCAGGTTGGCGTAAATTGAATTGACCGCAGCGAGGGCATCCTCCGGGGTTTTATAGAAACGATCCTGGGCGATTCTGTTTTGCGGTTCCTCTTTAAGGAAGTCCTGACAAGCGCTGAGCCACAAGATTCCCATGAGAAGAAAAAGGCCCAAAGATTTTATGCTTAGTAAATTTTTCATATTCTTCGCGGTAATAGTGGTTCAATCAAAATCCGAAATTCAGACCGACTGTGTACGTTCTGGCCTGTGGGTAGCCCCCGAAATCGACGCCCACGATGTTGGTCGTTCCGCCGTAGGCATTACCCTCGGGGTCGTAGCCCCGGTAATTCGTCAGCGTCCACAGGTTGGTGCCGCCCACGTAGATTCTCGCGCTGCTCATCTTTACTTTCCCCAACAAAGCGGGGGGGAAATTATAGCTGACGGTCACGTTTTTCAGCCGCAGGTAGGAGGCATCCTCGATGAAACGGGACGAAAAGACATTATCGTTGGCCGTAGTCAAAGCCCGCGCGTATTCGTTGCTGGGATTCTGAGGGGTCCATCGGTTCAGACCGGCCTCCGCCAACACGTTTTGCTTACCATTCACGTTGGCCAGATCGCCCAAATTTTGATTCACCATTTGGTTGCCCTGCGACCCCTGGAAGAACAAAGACAAGCTGATGCCCTGATACGTGACAGTGTTGTTCAAACCCCAAACAAAATCAGGCTGGGCGGAACCGATAACGGTGCGGTCAAAATCATTGACGATTCCGTCCGGGGTACCATTCGGCCCGCTGATGTCCTTGTACTTTCGGTCTCCGGCCGCCGGGGTTTGACCCGCTATGACGGGGCTATTCTTGGCTTCTTCATCCGTCTGGTAAATGCCGTCGAACACGTAGCCGTAAAAGGTGCCGATCGGCTCTCCTTCGCGCAGGATGTTGCCCCCGACGCCCAGGTTGACGTCTCCTTTTCTTGCCAGGTTCGTGATTTTATTCCGGTTGAAAGATAGGTTGAAGGAAGTGTTCCAGCGAATTTTACCGTCCAGATTCACGGAATTGAGCGCCAAGTCGACCCCTTTATTTTGGACATTTCCTATATTCAGTAAGGTGTTGTCGAAGCCAGCCGTGTAGGGGATGGGAGTGCTCAAAAGCAGATCGCGGGTGTTTTTATGATATACTTCGGCGGTGAGGCCGATTCTGCCCTTCAAAATTGAAAGATCGACCCCCAGGTTGAGTTGCGCGGTCGTTTCCCATTTCAAATCCCGGTTCGGATAGGAGATGGGTTCTCTTCCCCGAAACGCCTCGGAGCCCGTGGCCGTGCTGAATACGCCCTGGCCTATTTGCCCGATTAGGGCAAGCGATCGGTAGGGCGGTATGGACTGATTGCCCGTCAAGCCGTAGCTGGCCCGGAATTTCAGATCACTGAATAGGTTGTTGGCTTTCATAAAGTCCTCCTCTATGACTCTCCACGCAAAGGCGGCGGATGGGAAAAACCCGTATTTGTTGCCTTGGGAAAACTTGGAGGAGCCATCCATCCTGCCCGTCAGCGTGAACAAATACCTGCTCATAAGTGAATAATTGATTCTGCCGAAGTAAGACCTTATGCTCCACTCTGTCTCTCCGTTGGAGGTGGTTTGCGGGATTTCGGCGGAGCCAATGTCATGCCAGCCGGTACGTGATTCCGGGAAACCGAAAGCATAAGAGTTGACGGATTCATTTCTGAATTTCTGCGTTTCGTAGCCCAGCAAGGCATTGAAGGAGTTGCTCGGGTTGAGTTGCTTGTTGTAAGTGAGCGTGTTGGTATTTAGCCAGGTCAATGCTTCGAGCGTGGATACGGATGCTTCTCCCTTACTGTTTTCAGTTCGTTTCAGGAAATTGGGGCCGAAAGAATTGGACTTGGTGGATAGTCCGTCAATGCCGAAGCTGGATCTGAGGGATAAGCCCTCCAAGATCTGGTACTCGGCAAATACGTTTCCGAGTATCCGGGAAGTGGTGGTAGTGGAAATATACTCCTTCGCTTCGGCAATCGGGTTGGCAATGGCATCCCTTCGATCGTGCTGAAAGGTGTATCCGCCCGGTCTCGTCGGGTCATAAACCGGAAGAATGGGGTTGAACAGAAGTGCGTTGTACACCACTCCCTGAACGACGGCACCCGGGCCGGTCAATACGCCATCGGTGATGGTTCGGTTGTAAGACATATTCACCCCGACCTTCACTCGCTTATTCACCTCCGTAGTTAGGTTGGTCCTGAACGAGTATCTATCCAGGCCGGAACCCACCACAATGCCATCCTGGGTAAAGTATCCGCCCCCCAGCGCGTATTGGGTCTTATCGGTTCCTCCGGTTAGCGATAGCTGGTAATTGGCGATTCCAGCCTGGCGGAAGAGTTCTTCCTGCCAATCCGTTCCCTGGCCTAAACTCTGCGGGTTGGCGTACGCAGGGGCTAACTTTGCGTTACTATTCGCCTCATTCGCCAATTCAGCAAATTGGGTGGCGTTCAGCAGATCGAGTTTTCTGGTAACGGTCTGAACCCCGTAGTAGCTTTCAAAAGTGACCGAACCCTTGCCTGATTTCCCCCTTTTGGTCGTAATCAATATTACCCCGTTAGCCGCTCGGGACCCGTAGATGGCGGTGGCCGAGGCATCTTTCAGGATTTCGATGGACTCGATGTCACTGGGGTTGATGGTGGCCAGGGGATTGGTGGCCGGTCCCCGTCCTCCAATCGACGTCTCCCCGCTGTTGCTGTTAATCAGCATACCGTCGATGACGTAAAGCGGTTCGCTACTGGCATTGACCGAACTGGTTCCCCTGATCCTGATATTGGTTCCCCCGCCCGGTGCACCGGAAGATTGAACCACCTGAACACCAGCCGCCCTTCCTTGCAAGGCCTGGTCGAAAGTAGCGACCGGAACGGCCTTCAGGTCAGTTGAAGATACGGACACTACCGAACCCGTCAAATCGGATTTCTTCACCGTGCCGTAACCAACCACCACGACTTGTTCAAGATTTTGCAAATCTTCGACTAGCGATATGTCGATGGTCGTTTTTCCATTGACCGGCACCTCCTGCGTGACGTATCCAATGAATGAATACACCAATATGCTTTTGTCAGTCGGCACATTGAGACTATAAGTACCCTCTTCTGTGGTAGTGGTACCGGTGACGGTATTTTTCACCAGGATATTCACCCCCGGCAGGGGTATCCCCGCTGCATCATTGACTATTCCCTTCACAGGCCGTTGCGCCATCACAGCGGACCCAAGCAAGGTGAATAAAAGGCTGAAGCATAGTAGTCTTTTCATCTGGATAAGAGTTAAGTATTTGTCAATTTTTAGCCCGTTGGCTAGTCCACTTACAAGTTAGTAAACCGATTTAGCAACAAATAAAATAAATTTTATCATTAAAATCAAAATTTTTTATTCGTAAAATGACATTTTTATAAAACGGGCGTGGAGAAGCACTTTTTAGGGTGCAATTGGATCGACAATCCTGCGTTTTTTCCCCTTGGAGTTAACAATGACCCATGAACTGTCCCCCGCCGGGATTTCCACCATTCTTGACGACTGAGAAAGATAGCCCGAAGCATAATAGAATTCTGCTTTTCTCAGGCTTGTGTTCTTGATTTGAAGGGTGCCAAAAGCATCTAATGGGCCTAATTTCAAGCGTTTGATTTTTGGGGGAACATCTTGCAAAAACACGCTCATCCTACCAGCATTGCAGGCAGCGATCAATAAGGCATCGCCGCTTTTGGTATATAACTGGATCAACGACCTGGCGTCGGAATCTACCATAAAGCCACTTTTGGAAAGGGGAACGGGCGAAAATCTTCCCTTTCCATCACCCCGCAGGCACAACCCAAAGGACGCATCGTAACGCCCGATGGAAACATCCGGGGCGTAGGAGTTTCCCGTCAGCACTAAGTCCAGATTTCCGTCATAGTCGATGTCCCTGACCAATATTCCGTTAACGGGCGCAACCTGGGCCTGCATGGGCAGCGGTGTCAGTTTGAACTTTCCCCCTCCGAGGTTTTCCAGGTAGGACGAGGCAAAATAGCTGCTTTTCAAAACCAAAGCCTTTTCTCGGACATCGGGCGGGACGATGTCATCCACGGTGGCTTTGGCGTAATCGTCGTACTTAAAGAACCTTTTGCCCAGGCCGGGCATCTGACGGAGCAACACATCACGAGCCGACCAGGGGTAGTTCTTTCCCTGAACGTACCACGATAAAAGCGGCTGGTACAAGCCACTTCCGTCCAAATCACCGGCGCTGATGGTCACGGGTTCCTTTTCGGTAGCCTTGAAAGGGGTATTCAATCCCAAATTCCCCGCTATGTAGTCGATGTCCCCGTCGTTGTCCATGTCCCCGCCGGCAAGGCTGTTCCACCATCCCGATGTTTCACCCAATCCGTTCATTTCAGTAACATTCACCAGCTTTCCCCTGATATTTTTGAAGAAGGTTATCGGCATCCACTCCCCGACCACCATAAGGTCAATTTGTGCATCGTTATCGAAATCAGTCCATAACGCCGAGGTTACCATACCCACCTTGCTTAGCGCGGGACACACTTTTTGCGTGACGTCGGTGAATTTTCCGTTTTCATTTCGAAGAATGAAACTCTCGGGAGCCTGCGGGTAATTGCCCGGCGACACCCGGCCTCCCAAAAAAAGATCCATGTCTCCGTCGCGATCAAAATCTGCGACCGTGACTACCGCCTTGCTGGCGAGCATCGCCGGGAGTGCCGATAAATCTTTGCGGAAGTTGCCCTTGCCATCGTTTTTGTAAAGCCGGTCCTGGTACGACGACGCCCCTGCCGTAAACTCACTTCCGCCGCTGACCACGTAGAGATCCAGGTCACCATCATTGTCGGCGTCGAATAGGAGGCTGCCCGTATCTTCACATTCGAAATCCTGCCTAAATTCACGTCGGACAAATTTGCCGGAGGGCTGTTGCAGGTAAAAAACACCGGAATGGCCCGCCGCCCCTCCGATAAAAAAATCGTCGAGTCCGTTTCCATCCACGTCACCCGCCGCCAGGGAAGGCCCCAGCGTGGCGTGGGTTTGGGGTAGAAGGGGGTTCGCGGTCAGATCAGAGTAATTGTTTTCCTCGTGCACGAAGCTGAGGCCCAGGTCTATGGATACTTCGGAAAATAAAGGACGGTCTTTTTTCTCTGGTTCCCCAAAGGATTTTTCCGACGGACTGTAATGTATAGTCAAGTGCTGATTGGCCGGCTGCCGAAGAAGTCGCTGTTTTCTCCCATCGGGCCAATACACTTCTATCGTATCGATGCTGGTAACATCTCCTAGACCAAAATGCACCTCGTTGGCCACGGTTGACTGATAGCCTCTGTACAAGGTGTGTTCATGAAACTGTACCTTGCCCCGGTGCCGCAGGACTACCTTGGTGCCCAAAGCCATAGGGTTCAAAGAATCGCCCCGGAGGGAGATAGTCAGGTAGTTATTTCCATCCAGCCTTTGGCTTTCGTTTTGGTACACAAATGCCTTGTCATTGATGTTGTTGACCACCAAATCCAAATCCCCGTCATTATCCAGGTCGCCAAAAGCGGCACCGTTAGAGTAGGAAGGCTGTTCAAAACCCCAGTCAGGGGCCTTAGAGAAGGTCAGGTCATGATTATTCCGGAAAGCACTGTTGGGAATTTTTACCCCCGCCTGCGCATCCATGAGTTCTAAGAGGGTTTTATTTGCTTCCTTTTCCGCTTCAAACATGGTTTTGCTCTTACTGAAGCTGATGAAGTCCTTATCGGTAATGTCCTTAAGATACCCATTGGTAATGAAAAGGTCCTTATAGCCGTCATTGTCAAAATCAGCCAACAAAGGACTCCAACTCCAGTCGGTTTTGTCTATGCCGGCCAGTTGGCCGATCTCGCCGAAATGTCCGTTCCCGTTGTTTAACTGGAGCGTATTCCGCATGTATTGGGGATTGTACCCCACCTGAAGCATGTAATTGAATTTTTCATTGGTCATGCCACCCGACATCATTTTCTGCCGATAATTGCCTTCGGGCAGCATATCCACGACTACGATGTCCTGCAGCCCGTCGTTGTTGTAGTCCGATACATCGACGCCCATGGCATTGTAGCTCTGGTGCTTCAGACAGTCGTTTATTTTATTGGAAAATGTGCCGTTCCGGTTATTGATGTAAAGCAGATCGTTGCTTAGAAAATCGTTGGAAACATAGATATCGGGCCAGCCATCGTCATTGAGGTCATTGATGGCCACCCCCAACCCATACCCTTCGGTCGAGATACCAGCCTCGGCCGACACATCCGTAAAAATGGGGTGTCCCTTCGGCCCATTTCCATTATTCCGGTATAATTTGTCGGTGTTCTCAGCTTCCCCATTCGTTTTTACCGGCAGAAGGTTGTTTACCACTTTGGGCGAATGGTCGTGAGTAAGCAGGTAAAGGTCTAAATCCCCATCTTTATCATAATCAAAGAATGCGGCCTGGGTGGTGTAGCCGATATCGGCTATTCCATAGGCAGCAGCAGACTCCGTGAAGGTATTGTCCCCGTTATTAATGAACAGCAGGTTAGCTCGGTCGGCCGGGTTCTGACTGCCGGCCCGGCTAACGTAAATATCTAAAAGTCCATCGCTGTTCACATCGGCCATCGCTACGCCGGTACACCATCCGGCTGTGGTGACGCCCGCCGTTTTGGTAATGTCCTGGAATTGAAAATTCCCCTTATTCAAATAAAGCTTGGACGGCACCATGTTCCCTGAGAGGAAGACATCGGTCAAGCCATCGTTGTCGATATCACCCAGCCCGACGCCCCCGCCATTGTAGAAGTACATATAGTCCAGGATGCTGAGCGTATCGCTCTGGCTGATGTCATTGGAGAAATCAATCCCGGTTTCTTCGGCAGACAGAAGCCTGAATAATGGATCGGACTCTTCTGAGCCTGTTTTACAACCCGACATTAGGATGGAAACGCAAATCCACAGTAGTAGAAACTTTTTCAAGATAGTCAGGAGACAACGGTACGACCTACTGAAACTTTACTCTTAGGAAGCGGGGACGGTAAAGATTCGGATTGGCTTTTAGTTCATTAAAAAAATCAAACGCATTCACATTATAACTGATGAGAAGCTCTCCGGGAGCGGACAAGTTGGGATGGGTTTTGGCATTGTAGGTAATGTAGTTTTTATGCTGCATCTCTTTCGCCTCATACAATTTGATGACTGGTCCGAATGGTCCGTAGGGAGTAGCCCCAATCCGCAGCCCGACGGTGGGGCTTAACCCACCCAGCGTAAACACAAGTGCATACCGCCCGTCGGGAAGGGCCGAAATGCTCAGCTCATTCGAAACATCGGCGGCTATCCGCTTTACTTGTTGCATGTCGGCATTCCACCCTTTCTCGTCACAAAATCGCCACGCCCCAAAGTTTTCAAAATCCTCGGGCTTTACCCGAGCCACCATTAAACCCTTTCTGTTTCCATAGACATAGACGTACCCATCGGGTTCGGGCGCGCCGGAGGCTTTCGTGTTTACAAAAATACCCGCTCCGAATCCTCCATCCTCAAAGCGTAGCGGGGTTTCGATCTGCCGTTGGGCGGTGAAGGGAGGGCGGCTATGCGGGGAGAGGGCGATCAAATCGGTCGCCATTTCTTTAAACGACCAGTCATCCGTTTTGCTCAGGTTCCGCATCCGGTAGGCAAAAATGTATATGCTGTCCGATGCAGTATTCAAAAACCCATCTCCCAACCAGTAGTAATCCCCTTTTACTGCGTTTGGGGTAGCTGGGGTGAATAAGGCCTTTGGCTTTCCTTTTTCATTGTTCGCCCATTGAAAATGAATGTTCTCTTTACCAGGCTCACTTCCTTTGAGGTAAGCAACCGTATTATTGACCATGACTGCCCCTGGTTGCATGATGCTATCCGATATTTCGCCAATCATGGAGTCACTGAACAGGAGCATCGTTTCAGTACTTGTTGCTGCGGTTTCGTTATCCTTGCCATTGAGCGGTATCGCAAACAGGCCGTCTCCCCCAAACCAACCAGAATTCCTGTGAAACAATGCGTCCCATTCCGGGGCCTCTGCCACCGTAAATTTCAAGGTTTGTAAATCTGCGGCGACCTTAGCTCGCTTTTGGCCTTCTAATGTTTCCGTTGGCTTATTGGAAGGTCCACAGCCAATCAATGAGAAAATCAAATGACTGACTAAGATTCCGTATAAAATGGATGGGTATTTCATACAATACCTAGAAACTATGGGCCGATGGCATTACAAGATCTTCCCTGCCAATGCTTGATTATACTGCGGAGTATCCAAATTAAACGATTTAGCAACCTATTCCTACCCCTTTTTGAGACAAAGTTTTTTACCTGGTAATTAGTTGGGTACTGTGAGCCTGACTTCGAGGTCCTCCAAAGAAACGCCCTTTGTTTCCGGCATAATGAATGCCGTAAATAAGAGTTGCAGCACCATCAAACCAGCAAAAAAAGCAAATACCACCCAGGGGTCGAACGCATTGATGAAGACTGCGCCAAACAGGGTGACTATCGCCGCAAAGCTGTTCAACAGGCCTGAACCCCAGGCCTGACCGAATGCCCTTATTTTTGTCGGAAATATTTCGGCGATAAAAACCCAGATCACAGCCCCCTGGCCAACCGCGTGAGAGGCAATGAACAGGAGAATGAAAATGAGGGTAAAATTGGCTGAAAAGCCAGAATATAAACGGTAAGCTATCATAGACAGGCTTATGATATATCCGACCGAGCCGACATACATGAGTTTTCTCCTGCCAATTCTGTCGATGAGGTAGATGCCGACAATGGTGAAAATAAGGTTGACCACTCCGATGGACACCGAACTGAATAGAGACTGGGCGGTTCCGTAGCCAGCCTTTTCCAAAATTTCGGGCGCATGGAACAAAATGAAGCTTATGCCGGAAAATTGATTGAAAAAAGTAATCAGAAAAGACAACATCAATGCCTTGTTGTATTTTCCTGAAAACAGGTTTGCTTTCGTTAGGTTAGCGTCATTTTTCTTTTGAACGGATGCAGCAAATTGCCGCGCCTCATCCGCTGAGGCTGCCAAATTCAGGTTTTTCAACGCATCATCAGCATATTTTCCTTTCAAAACAAGCCACCTGGGGCTTTCATCGATGGTGAGCAGCAAGAGCGTATACAGGAACGCGGGTACTACCATTACACCCAGCATCCACCGCCAGTCATTTCCTGCGCCCCCAAAACCTATGAGCGAATAATTGGAAAGGAAGGCCGCCAGTATGCCAATCACGATATTGAGCTGGAATAGCATACCCAATTTACCCCGGTGCTTTTGATTGCTGATTTCCGACAGATAGGCCGGTGCGGCGATAGAGCCTATGCCAACGGCCAATCCACCGACGAATCGGAAAAAAGAGAACACAAAGGGGGACATGGCCAGCGCGGTGCATAGCGCAGAAACGGTAAACATCAGTCCCACGCCTATCAGGGTTGATTTTCTCCCCGCAGCATCCGTTGGGTATCCTCCCAGGAGGGCACCCGCCACGGTTCCCCATAAGCAGATGGAGATGATGAAGGTGCCGTGAACCCAATCGGAAGTGTTCCACAGCTGCTTGATAGGTAGATTGGCACCCGATATTACTACCGAATCGAAGCTGAAAAGAAACCCGGTAAAAGCAACAATCAGAACACAGCGAAAGTCCTTCCCATTCATCCTGTCAGACGGCAAAAAGTTTTAAGACCTAATTCGATTCCTCCGCTAAGATGAGCCTCTGACGATAAGGGTTGTGGATAGCGAGATTGTGCGGACGGGTTGTTTCTCAACTTCATTTGCTTTCAATTTCATCAAAAGTGAGTCTATGACAGTCTGAGCGATTTCTTCGATAGGTTGGGCGACAACGGTAATACCGGGTTTGTGAATTCTGAAAAGATCATGGTCATCGAATACCACGATGGCAATGTCTTTTGGAATTTGCAGATTCATTTGATTGATTACCTCCAAGCCAGCTATGCCTAAATAGTTGGTGCCAAACACAATGGCATCCAGTTGGGGATTATTATTTATAAAGGTTCGGATGTCCTCTACATACTCCTGGTATTGAACCTTAAAAGGGAGCACGAACACACAAGGCGCCATGCCATGATCGGCTATTGCCTGCTTATACCCGATGATACGGTCCTCATCATCTGGCTTACCCAGAGCCAGGGCTACCAGGCCAATATTTTTTTTTCCCCGGGCAATAAGGTGCTTTACGCCGCCATACATCCCTTCCTTGTTGTCAACCACTACGGCATCGGTCAAAGTGTTTCCGAAAATTCTGTCGAAAAGTACGATGTTGCTCCCTGTTCCCACCATTCTTTTTATCTCATTCTCCATGCCCCTTGTTGGAGCAATTATGCATCCATCCATACTCAGGGTGGAAAACATGGTAAGGAACTCTTTGCCTCGGGTCAAATCATTCTCGGTGCTGCAATAGACGATCTTGTAGCCATTTTGATAAACTTTCTCCTCGATCAACTTGGCGATACTTGCATAGAAGTGGTTGGATATGTCTTCCACCATTAGTCCCAGGATGTTCGTCCGGCCCGTGCGCAAACTCTGGGCAAACTGATTTGGCTGGTACCCCATTTTTGAAGCTTCTTCCAACACTTTTTCCGCGAGACTGTCACTAATTCTTTTTTCCTTAGCCTTTCCATTCAGGACGAATGATACGGTGGTTTTGGAAACGTTTAACTTCTTGGCTAAGTCGTTGATGGATGGCTTATGGTTTGCCATTTTTTTAAACAGAATGAATCCTTGAAAAAAATATTTCGGTGAAAGTGCTTTGTTTCTCCCACTCCCTGTGGGATACTCAATAAAGGTAAGTCTTTCAATTTTGCTATGCAGCAAGGTACAAAAATGACACTCGGATACTACGGAAATGAATTGACTGAGTGCGATGGGCGCTGAGCTTCAGTGTTGTCTGTCGATCTAGGGCGAGCCCAGCCAGATGGCGTCGGGCTTGGTACGATCGTTCAAAATGTATTTCTGCGTCTGAACCAATGCCTCGATCATACGACGCGCATCGCAAACACAGAGGTAGCGAGGGAAATGGCCGTTGTTGGCCAACTCGTCGGCAGTGAGGCTGTACTGGATGCAAATAAAAACAGGTAAGGAAACCGTCACGACTGGATTAAGTTTCTTCCCCCAAATGGGAGAGTTGAAAGAAGAAACTTAAAAATATCGCATAATTTAGATGGTCGGGTTTATCGGCATAGTGAATTTGCTTAACTTTCGATCCGCCGATGCGGCAGGACTATGTCTGAACAAAAAAACGCCGGTGGAAGTGGAGAAAATGTCGAAATCCAAGTTCAACGTCGTCAATCCCGACGACATCGTGGAGCGCTACGGGGCCGACACGCTGCGGCTTTACGAGATGTTCCTTGGCCCGCTGGAACAGGCCAAGCCCTGGAACACCAACGGCATCGACGGCACCTACCGCTTCATCCGCAAGTTTTGGCGGCTGTTCTACAACGATAACGGCGACTGGATCGCAACCGACGAAGCGCCCGCGAAAGATGAGCTGAAAGTCCTGCACAAGACCATCAAGAAAGTGCAGGAAGACATCGAGAGTTTCTCCTTCAACACTGCCGTGAGCGCCTTCATG
>JBBSUC010000034.1:0-63148 GCA_038235275.1 Cytophagales bacterium
GAACGCTTGACCGGACTTATCCTATCTGCTCAAAACCGTGGTCCATTGTTGCACGGACGTGGCCTATTGTTGCATCCGGGCTTTTGGGAGGCAAAACGAGCAGAAAACAGAAGAAATTGGAAAGAAAAAGAGAAGGGAAATCAGCCAAATATTTTCCCAAGTAGCACCTTATACCGCGCGTCCTCCTCAAACCCACTTAGCCAGTCGCGGACGATGGATTTGAAGAAAAGCATAGGCGGCTCATGTTTTTCGATGGCGACCTCGAAGTAGGTACAGGCCGTGTCCAAATCGCCCATGCAAGCGTGGACGATGCCCAGGTCGTAGCGGGCCACGGGCTGCGACTGGTCTAGGGCGAGCATTTGGTCGAGAATGCGCCGGGCCTTAGCCTCCTCTCCTGCCCTGCCGTACAGCGCACCGCAGGCGCTCAAAGTCATGCCGTTCAAATTAAGGTCGCGGGCCTTTTCCAGATGCTGTCGGGCCACGTCAAATTTTTTCTGAACAATCAGATTCATCCCGATCAGGCTATGACCTCCCCAGAAAGTAGGTTCCAGCGCCACCAATCGCTTTCCCTGCGCGATGGCTTCATTAGCTTTGCCCGCTACCCAATAGACGTAACCCGCGTAAAAGTTGTTGATCAGGGAAAAAGGTTCGAGCGAAAGGGCCAGTTCGGCCTGTTTCACGGCCTGGTCGTGGTTTCCCCGAATGCTCAGCAGCAGCGCGTACTGTCCGCGCAGTTCGGCGGTATTCCAGTTGAATTCCAGGGCTTTTTTAAAGGACCTGGCTGCGCGGTCGAAGTTCCACTCGTAAAGCATTTGCATCCGGGCCAGCGCCAGGTGGCTTTCGGCAATTTCGGGATCGAGTTTCAGGGCTTGTTCGGTAGCCTGTCGCATCAGGGGCAAACTCTGCTCAGAAGGCAGGTGCCGGTAAAACCACATATTGAGGTAGCAGGAAGCAATGCCCGCGTAGGCGATGGCGTAGGTGGGTTCCAGCGCGAGAGCTTCCTTATAATAGGCGATGGCCCGGTTGAACTCCTCGGCTCCGGCAAATTTGTTGTGGTAAAATCTCCCGTGTAGGTAAAGCTGGTAGGCCGCCGGATTGTTGGTGTAGCGCTTGAGCGTAGTTTGTTGGTCTTCACCGAGGAGCTGGACTTTTATTTCCCGGAGAATCGCCAGCGCAATCTCGTCCTGAATATCGAAGATGTCTTTCAATTCTCGATCGAAGTTCTCCGACCACAGGTGATAGCCGTCCTCCACTTTGATGAGTTGCGCCGTAATCCGCAGCCGATCGCCCGCCCGGCGCACGCTGCCTTCCAGGATGTGCGCCACGCTCAACTGCTCCCCGACTAGCCGTAGGTCCTGGTTTTGACCCTTGAAAGTGAAAGCCGACGTGCGCCCAGCGACTTTCAAATTTGGGACGTGGCTCAGCACGTTGATGATTTCCTCGGTGATGCCGTCGCTGAAATACTCCTGCGAGGCATCGCCACTCATGTTCACGAAGGGAAGCACCGCAATCGACACCTCGACCGTGTTTTCGGCGGCGATTTTGTCTATTTCGGCCTGCTTGCGGTAGTCAGTGGGGCTTATTTGAAAAACTTTGTTGAAGTATTTGCTGAAATTCTGCGGACTCTCGATACCGATCAAATAAGCAATTTCCGAAATCCGCAGGTCGGTCTCGGCCAGAAAGCCCTTAGCTTTGTCGAGTTTCTTTTGCCGGATGAAAAGCGTGGTCGAAAGCCCGGATTTTTCCTTGATAATGCGATGCAGTTGAGCACGACTGATACCGATCTCGTGACAGATTTCATCCGACGAAAGCCCCAAATTATCGAGGCTTTCATCCAGCAGAGCATTTAGTTTTTCAAAAACTTCCATAAGGTGAGGACGTTACTACGCCCCCAAATTACTGATTCTCGCATCTACTACCTACTAGCTCAGGACGTAGCTTGAAAATATTCATCCAGAACTACCCAAAAGCCGAAAGCAGATTGCCGGCAGCCGATAGACTCTACAATTCCCGAATCCAAACATTCCGAAACCCCGTCGTATTGCCGTGGTCCTGTAGCATGATTGGCCCACGTCCGTGGGGCTTTACCGTCGGGCGACCGATGTAGTCGGTATGCCCCTGGATAGCAGTGTGGTTTTGGACTAACACGCCGTTGAGCAGCACCGTGATGTAGGGCGGAATGAGCATCATGCCATCCTTGTTGAAGCGGGGCGAGGTGTACATCACATCGTAAGTCTGCCACTCGCCGGGCTTTTTGGTGGCGTTCACCAGCGGCATGGTTTGCTTGTAAATACTGCCCGCTTGGCCATTGGAGTAGGTACGGTTGTCGTAACTGTCGAGTACCTGCAACTCGTACAGTCCCTGCATGAACACGCCGCTGTTACCGCGCCCCTGACTGTTGCCCTTCACCTCAGCGGGTGAGCGCCACTCGATGTGCAACTGGTAATCGCCAAAATCACGCTTGGTCTGAATGCCGCCTTTACCGGGAGCAGTAATGATGGCATTCTCGGCCACCGTCCAGTCCGCCGCCCCACCTTTCACGGACTCCCATTGGTCGAGATTGCGGCCATCGAACAGCACGATAGCATCAGATGGGGCCGTAAAGCCCGAAACTGCCGTCGAAGCGGCACCGGGGGTGACGAGGCGCGGCTCCGGGTCCCAAACTTCGCTGGATTCGGGCGTCATTTTCTTGGGTTGGAGTTGGGCCTGCGCTGCGAAAGTGGCCGTAAGGGCGAGGGCGGTAATGAATAATTTTTTCATAAATTTTTTAAAAAACTAAAAGGTAAAATGCTGTCTTGGACAACAACACGGCCAGAAAAGCGGTTGGAATGGTGATTCTAACCACCAAAAATGTCATTTTTCAAATCATAAACCGTAAATTTCGGGTCTGGAAATATTATTAACCTATGATTCAATCCTAATATGTCAAGAAGTCGAAGTACTTATTTGAAACACGGGGTTTTGGGAGCATTGCTGTTCGCGGGCCTGTCGTCTTTTGCCCAAACCAAAATCCCGCTCAACGATCTCTCCGCTTTCACTAACAAGGCGGGTAACTGGAGCATCGTCGGCGACGCTTCGGTGGATATTTCCCAACCGAATGTCCTGACTACCACACCCGGCAAGGGCGTGTTGGCCTGCATTCACAAGCAAGGCACCTACGGTCCCGACTACGAATTGCTGACCAAATTACAACACGGCGACCTCGACATCGAGATGGACTACATGCTCGCCAAAGGCTCCAACTCGGGAATTTATTTGCAGGGAAATTACGAAGTACAACTCTTCGATAGTTGGGGCAAAAAGTCGGTCAATTACGGCGACAACGGCGGGATCTATCACCGCTGGGACGACAAGCAGCCCAAAGGACAGGAAGGGTACGAGGGCTACGGGCCCCGCGTCAACGCCTCCAAGGCGCCTGGCCTTTGGCAGCACATCGCTATTTCGTACCAAGCCCCGCGCTTTGATAAATCCGGCAAGAAAATCGCCAATGCGGTGTTCCTGAAAGTCACCTTGAACGGTACCATCATTCACGAAAACGTGGAAGTGAGCGGCCCGACGCGCGGCGCGATGAGCCAGGACGTCCCCATGGGCCCATTGCGGATTCAGGGTGACCACGGTTCGCTGGCGATCAAGAATATGGTGATCAACAATTTTGATAAAGAACCAGCGACCATCTCCAACGTTAAGTACAACACCTATTACGGACAGTTTGAGGGCAATGTGTCACCCTCGACGCTGAAAGTCGCCGAGTCGGGTACGGCCGAATCGCTTAGTTGGGATGTGTCAAAGCAGAAGAACAACTACCTCATCGATTACACCGCCACCATGAATGCGCCCACTCAGGGTGAATACACTTTTGTGTTGCGGGCGGCTGGTACCAGCTACCTCAAAATCGATGGCCGCGAACTGATGGCCAGCGACCGAAGGAATTCCGACAACCCACGCAGCGTCACGCTCAACCTCAACGCCGGCGACCACAAGCTGGAATTGTACGTCAACCGGCAAGATGGCTGGATGAAAAACGCGCTGTCTTTGCTGGTATCAGGTCCTGGTTTCCGTGAGGTACCGTTTCAGAGTCCCAATTCCATGTTAAACAGCGGGGGAAGTGACCCCATTTTGGTCGATGCCGATAACAATACCGTGCTCCGTAGTTTTATGGATATCTTACCTGAGTCTGGCAAGCGCGAGCGACTCGTTCATGCCGTTTCGGTGGGTAGTCCGGCGGGCCTGCACTATACCTACGATCTGGAAAAAGGCGCGCTGTTCCAGGTTTGGCGCGGCGGCTTTTTGGACGCTACGCCGATGTGGGAAAACCGCGGCGACGGCTCTTCCCGTCCGCGCGGCAATGTCACGCTGCTCGGCGATGTGCCTCTTCTTGCCAAAACGTCCGGCAACTGGCCCACCGACACCACCGGGAGCCGCTACCGCCCCAAAGGCTACGAACTCGATGCCGACGACGTACCGACGTTTATGTACGATGCTTTCGGCACGACCGTTTCCGACAAGACCTCGATCGTGGATGGCAAATACTTCTCCCGGGAAATCAAAACCGCCCAGCCCGTCAACGGCCTGATGGCGCGCCTGGCCGAAGGAAGTTCCATCGAGAAAATCTCGGACGGCCTCTACGCCGTGGACAACAAAAACTACTACATCCAACTCTCGGCCAACAGCGCCAGCCCCGAAATCAAAAAATCGGGCACCGGCCAGTCACTGTTTGTCCCGGTGGAGAAGGGCGAACTGAAATATTCGATATTATTCTAATTCCGACATTAACAATGAGACAACTCTTAAAACTTACCCTTGCCCTGCTGGCCGCTTGCTCCTTTGCATTCGCCCAGGAAACGCCGACCGAAGAGGATTTTTACAAGATCATTACTCCGCCGATTCCCGAAGGTTTGATTCTGGAAGTGGGCGGGTTGACGACGTTGCCGAATGGCTCCATCGCAATGGCTACGCGCCGGGGCGAGGTCTGGATTATGGACAACCCGACCAGCAACAAGCCTTATTTTCACAAGTTTGCCTCGGGGATGCACGAGGTACTGGGACTGGCCTGGAAGGACGGCTCGCTCTACTGCGCCCAGCGCGGCGAGTTGACCAAGCTGACTGACAAGAACGGCGACGGCAAGGCCGAGAGCTACGAAACGGTTTATTCCTGGCCCGTGTCGGGACACTACCACGAGTATTCATTCGGGCCGAAGATTGCGCCCGACGGTAGTTTCTTCGTGAGCGGCAACGTGGCCTTCGGCGACGAAGAATGGTGGCGCGGCGAAAGTCGCAAGCCGGGTCGCGGCTGGATTTTCCGCATCACACCCGACGGCAAGTACGAGCCTTACGCCACCGGCGTGCGCTCACCCGCCGGACTCAGCATGATCGACGGCGAACTGTTCTATACCGATAACCAAGGCGACTGGATGGGATCGGGCGGGATTTGGAAAGTGGACAAAGGCGATTTCATGGGCCACCCCGCCGGGTTACGCTGGTCGAGCCTGCCTAATTCGCCCGTAAAATTGACGGAGAAACAGTTTTTCTCTTTCATGGACAACCGCCAGGTAAAGGACAAAAACGGTCGCTACATCAAGCCAGAGAACATTACCGACGAGAAAGACCCGAAGTTCCTCTATATGTTAAAGGAAAAATTTCCCGAGTCGGTGAAACTTCCCGCCGTGTGGCTGCCCTACGGTATCCACGGAATTTCCACATCGGAAATCGTCAAGGACGAAACCAACGGTAAGTTTGGTCCCTTCGCCGGACAATTATTCGTGGGCGACCAGGGCCAGAGCAAAATCATGCGTTTGTTTTTGGAAAAAGTCAATGGTGAGTACCAGGGCGCGGCTTTCGACTTTCGAAGTAATTTTCAGTCGGGCGTACTTCGGATGAGTTTTACCAAAGACGGTTCGATGTTCGTGGGCGAAACCAACCGGGGATGGGGTTCAGCGGGCGACGCCAACCAGGGCTTGCAGCGGCTGGTCTGGAATGGCAAAATGCCATTTGAGATGTATTCTGTCAAGGCCAAGCCTGATGGTTTTGAAATAAACCTCACGATGCCAGTAGATCGCGCCTCGGCCGAAAATCTGAATTCTTACGAGGTCAGCAGCTTTATTTATAAGTACCACGCCGTCTATGGCAGCCCTCCCACCAACACCGAGCCAATCAAAATCAAGGGCGTGAAGGTGTCGGACGACGGACGGACGGTTCGCATTGTGGCCGATGGCCCGCTGCGCCGCTACTACATTCACCATCTGAATTTGAACGGTATCCGGGCGGCTGATAGCTACTACTCGCTGGTGCATCCGTCGGCCTATTACACGTTGAACAACATTCCTGCGGGTGAGAAACTGAGCAGCGCTGAATTGAAAGGTACGCGTACGGGCGAGGAGAAAGCCACCGCCAGCACTAAGGAATCCACAATGGATCTGGTGTCGCCCGATGGCAAAAATCAGCCGGGAGCAACCGTTGCCCGAACCTCCGCCGCAGCTTCGGGCAAAGCGATGACTTACGAGGAAATTAAGCCGCTCTTGCAGCGCAACACCTGCCTGGCCTGCCACGCCGCCGACAAGCGGGTCGTCGGCCCAGCCTACAAGGATGTGGCCAAGCGGAAATATTCCGACGAGAAAATCGTGGACTTGATTTACCACCCCAAGCCCGAAAACTGGCCCGACTACACCACGCCGATGGCCGCCATGCCACAGGTACCGAAGGATGAGGCGCTGAAGATTGCGTCCTGGATCAATTCGCTGGATAAGTAAAGTTTGCGATGACGGCAGGAAATACCTAAAGAGAAAAGAGGAACCCGAAACGGGTTCCTCTCTTGCTTTATTATATTTGTAAAAAAATCAGTTTGCCGAACGCGGTGGTTTCCGGGCGGGCGAATACTGAAATACCTCGCGATCGTAAAAGTTATTTTCGTCCAGAGGAATCACGATGGTTTCGTCACCCGTGTAAAGGCGATATACGTCCACTTCGTAATTACGGTCGAAGGCGGCGCCTTTCTTGTAACGGTTGGCCTTAGCGAACGTGGCGTGGTCGATTTGGTCAGAATAGACGATCTCGTCGTCGTCGTCAAACCGTACCATGCCGATGGGAACAATGAGATGATTTTCCCCGTCTTCGTTAATGTACTCCTTGATGCCGTCACCCGCCGCCGTGTTATATGATTGATTACCTACTTTGATGAGTTCTTCATCTACCTCCAAGTCGAGGTACACGACCCGTTCGGCGGATTTGCTGGCCACGAGGCTTTTCACCTCGCCGATGGTCAGGTTGTTAGAGTCTTTCACTTTCCAACCCCGGACGTCACTGTAACCAGAGGCTACCTGGTAGTCGTCAAGGTTTTCCAAATAATGGATGTCGTTGTTATGATTTGTCATAATATTTATTCCCGTTTTAAAGTTTTCAATTCATTCTTCTGAGCATGCTCGCCGCCTCACTAAAAAAGCCTTTTACAGCGGGCTTCTGGTCAAGCGTCAGTACGTCGGGATCAATCTTGGCGGCGGCATCCACCACGTTCTGGGCTTCACCCGACAATTGCGGAAACTTAGCCTCCTGCATCTTGTGAAGTGAGCCAGCCAGAGTTTCGGCGGCTTTACGAATGCTGTTGGCGTGCGAGGTTTCGAAGGGATCCTTCTCTATTTGATTAGCATATTCCTTCACCTGATCTAGGTCGGCCTTGATGTCATAGTTAGCTTGATCGGCCACGGCCTGCGTGGCGGCCGTGAGTTTCATCAGGCCGTCGTGAGTGAACTCGTGATCGAGTCCCATGGGTTCTTTATCGTTGTCGATAAATGCAATGTAATCCGTAACGGCTCCCGTGTTAGCCACCATTTCAGTACTGTCGGTTGCGTCGGCCATGGGTTCTTCGTTTTTGTCGCGGAGCGCAAACCAGTAAACCAAACCACCTATCAAGAGGAGACCCAGGAGTATCCAGGGCCACACGGGCGGTTTCTTCTCAATTTTAATTTCAGCCATAATTATTTGGAGGTTTTGGGTAAAATTTAATTAATCAAAGTTAAAAGATTAAAAAAACCGTTCCATTGCATTTGCCGGACAGCACAAATAGCCTGCGGTGGGATTTACCGAAAGTGAACCTTATTTTTGCAAAAAACTGAAAATCAGAACAACGCATTTGATGAAAAAAGACTTAGTCACCAAGAAGCAATCCACTACCAAGTCAAAGCTGCAAACGCGTTATGAGAAACTCCTGAAAGACATTGAGGACAACAATGCAGCCCGCGAAAACCTGGAAGAAGGCATGAAGACGGTTGTGCCGCGCATCCGAAGCGAGATACGCCCATTGATGAAACAGCGTGATATTTTGGTTAAAAAGCGGCTGCTCCGGCTGGACGAACTGGCCGATGAACTGGGTATCGGTAAGTACAACCAGGAATGGTTCGACGAGTACATGGCCGAGCAAACGGGCGAGATGCTGAACCGAGTCGGGTTCGGCGACGAAGAACTTAAAAACCTGTTCGAGAAATACGCGGGCGAAGCGCTTCTTCCGGATGGGAAGGCTCTTGCCCCGATGGCCCAGCAGTTCCGCGACGAATTTGGCATCGACGTCGATTTGCAGGAAATGATAGATAAGGGCGTGGACAACTTTCTGAACGAACACGGCGAAGAAATTCGCAGGAAGATGTTTGAAAAGCAGGAGGCTGCCGAAGCCGAGGAAATGAACAACTTTGACCCCGCCGCCAAAAAGAAGATCAGCAAGCAACAGCAGGCGCTCATGCAGGACGCCAAGGCCATCTATCTGCGGCTGGTAAAAAAGTACCATCCCGATCGCGAACCCGACGAAGCGGCTAGAGTCCAGAAGACGGAACTGATCCAACGCGTGACCAGCGCTTACCAGGAAAATGACTTCCTGACCTTGCTGAAACTACAAATCGAGTATCTCGAGGAAGAGGAAGTCGACGCCAGCTATCTGGCAGAGGATATGCTTAAGCGCTATAACAAAATCCTGCAAAAGCAGCTCAATGAAATCCAGCAGGAAATCGACTATCTGAAGTACAGCAACATGGGCCTGTACGAGGAATTCTTCGGCCTCGGCGACAAGTTCAGTGAGCGTAAGTTCAAGAATTTTAAGAAAAGTCTGCGGCAGGAACTGATTCAAATCCAGGACGATCTGAATGCCTCGAAGAAGAACAAAACGGATTGGTTCAAAGATTGGATCAGGGAAATCAAGGCTTATCAGCAGGAAATGATGATGCAAAACAACTTACTCCAGCTTTTCGACATCTGACTGAGGCCCTAAATCAAGCCATTCCCCGCATCGGGTAAAAACATTTTATAGCGTAAGTCGTTCGGATGCTGGGAATAAAGCATTCTCCCCTGTTCCTTTTTCGTTCTCCATTGATTTATGTGGGTTGTCTTTGCCCTATTGGCTGCCCTCGCGGCGGGTGCCGCTGTCGTTCTTTCCAAAGCCGGTATCAAAAATATGGATTCGTCGCTGGCCTTTGCCGTGCAGTCCGTGCTTATATTTCTGATTTCCTGGTCGGTGGTTTTGTGGCAAAAGCAGAGCGCGGCCCTGGCTGACCTCGACCGCCGTACCTGGATGTTCCTGATTGGGGCAGGCATCGCTACCACGCTTTCTTCTCTGCTTTCTTTTAAAGCCCTCAAACTGGGCGACGCCTCGCTGGTAAGTTCGTTGGAAAGGTTATCGCTGGTTTTTGCGGTGGGCTTTGCCGTTTTTTTTCTCAAAGAAAAACTCAACTGGCAAGTGGTGGTGGGGATTCTGTTGATGATCGGCGGCGCGGTGCTTGTCAGCTACTCGCAGTCAGGGGAGTAAGCGGCCACATTCATACTTTCGCCCTTTTTTCGTTATTTCTCACGGCGTTGGCTACCACTTTATCCAAGGTAAGTCCTTGCACGATGATGGAGAAAATGACGACAAAGTAGCAACTCGATAAAATAATCTCGCGGTAGTCCGACGCGGGCAATGTCAGGGCCATGGCCACCGAAATACCGCCCCGCAAACCCGCCCATGTCAAGATAGCCATGTTGCCGACGCTCACTCGCTGCAACAATAGAATGGCGGGCGGCAGCAGGCTTAACGTTCGCGCGATCAGGATTAGCCCAATGGAAACCAGCCCGGTAAGCCAATACTCGTATAAAAACGGCATAGAAACCAGCTGCAGTCCGATCAGCACGAACAGGATCGTGTTGAGAACTTCGTCCACCAGTTGCCAGATTTTCTCCAGGAATTTATCGGAAGTATGTGCTTCGTCCAGAGTTTGGTTGCCGATGAGCAGCCCCGCCGTTACCGCCGCCAGCGGAATAGAAGCGTGCAAGAGAGCGGCCACGACCGATATTCCCAAAACCAGCGCAATGGATATCAGAAAAATGGTTTGGAAATCGCGAATCGACCGGATTAGCCGATAACCCAGGTAGCCCAGCACCGACCCCACAGCCATGCCGCCCAGCACCTCCTCGCCCAGCAAACTCAGGGTGTCCATCCAGGAAAAATCGCCGGATCGTCCGGCGATGTTCAGTACCACTACGAACAGTACCAGTCCCACGCCGTCGTTAAACATGGATTCGCCGGCAATAATGGTGTTGAGCCGGGGTGGAATTTTGGAGTTTTTGAGAATCGACGCCACCGCAATCGGGTCAGTTGGCGAAATGAGCGTTCCGAACAGAAGGCAGTAAATAAAGGGAATGCCGACTCCCAGTAGCCTGGTAATCCAAAAGAGCAAGCCCCCGAAGACCACCGCCGAAACCACCACGCCCAAAGTGCTGAGCAAAAATACAGGCCAGCGCTGCGCTTTCAACTCCTGATAGTCAAACCGCAAGGCCCCGGCAAATAGCAGAAAGCCCAGCATGATGTCCAGCAGAACCCTCGAGAAGTTGATGCCTTCGGCCAGACTTTTGATCAGGTTGGCCAAGCCAATACTGGTTTTGCCCGCCAGCAAAATCAGGATGGACACCCCTACCGAGATGACCGCCACCCCGATGGTACCGGGTAGTTTGACAAACCGCTCGTTGAGGTAAGAAATTACGGCACTGACGATGACGAGCGTCGTGACGATGGTAAGCGTGTCCATGATTATTTTTCGATAATCTCGTAAATCACTAGCTCCGTCGGGGCCGGTACGGGGTCGGGACGCGGTCGATCCTGGTTTACGGGTAGCGTCTGCCAGCGCATCAGGTAGCGTCCAGTGTTGTCCGTTTTAGTGCGGGCTTCCATGTCTTTGTTCAAAGTAAGGGCGGGCAATCTGGCCTCGGCAGATTGCCCGCCCTTACTTTCCTGCTTCACCTGCAAGGTTTTTTGGTCGAGAAGCCAGGTTCCCTTGCCAAATTTCTCGTGGTTATAGCCTACCGATAACTCGTTTTTCCCGGCGGGTTTCACATTCGTGATGCCGATTGATTTCTTGAGCGATCCGTTCGCATCCAACGCCCAGGTAAAATCGGGCCAACGGCTGATTTGCTGCGTGCGCCAGTGTTTTTTTTCCTGGCTGCCCTTCTCCCAACGAGTCATAAAAATCTGGCTAACGCCTTGCGGGTCGTACTGGTGATACGTCAGGCAGGGATTTTTTTCCTGATCCCAACCGATGTTGTAGGCCATATTGGTCAGGCCATTCCAAGGCCCAACGGGGACGACGATGGGCCGACTATTGCGCCACTGAATCGGCAATTTGATGGGTTCGCCACTAACGGTTTCCCAGCTCAACAAATCGCGGCTACGGATGCACGAAAGGTTGTGACAGGTATTGGCGACCGGCGTCTGACGCCACATCCAGACGATGTAAAAGTAGCCATCCGGCCCCAAAGTGGGGGTACTCATGTAAGCACTAGCCTCCGCTTCCCCGTCGAAGAAGGGCGTATCGAACAGGGGTAACCAGGTTTTGGTCGCGGGATCGTATTTATTGTAAAGTGTGGTTCCGTTGCCACTGCCGCCGTCGCGGTACTGGAAATAGAGAACGCCCTCCTTGTTTTTGAGAAAAATCGGGTAAGTCACCCGGTCCTCGTGCTTGCCTGTCATCGGCAGCTTTTCAAAACGGTCGATATTTTCCGGCTGCGCGGAGCGGAAATAAATTAGCGGCACCGCGTGCATGTTGCCCGACACGTGCAGATAGCCGTCGTGGTCCACGGCCATCTCGATGTAATTGTGGCTGTCCCAGCCGACTTTGGTGGGCAGCACGGTTTTCTTCCAAACCTTGGAGTCCAGCGGACGCTGGGCGATGACCATGTTTTGCCCTTCGTCGTAATAAGCGGCGTACTGGTACTTGTCGGTCGTCAGCAGATCGAAACCCACTGAATGGCCCGACCACACCTTGGCCACCGGAATGGTTTCGAGCAGACCTTGCTTTGATTGTTTTTGGCAAAAACTTACCCTGGCAGAAAGCAGGAGAAGGACGAAGAGAAGCAATTTGTTTTTCATGCGAGAAAAAGCGCTTCGGTACCGTCATCTAATAGCCCCGGAACAGAAATTGTTCCGAACATGACTTTACTCATTCGGGTTAGGAAAGATATTGCGCTGTTTTACGGCGATAAAATTCGTCCCGCTATCTTGCACCCAAAAAAAGTTTTAATGAAATATCCCCACGTTGAAGCCGCCGAGGCGGTCAAGTCCATCCGCAGCAACGACCGCGTTTTTGTCCACGCTGCCGCCGCTACCCCCACCTTATTGCTGGAAGCACTGGCGCAGCGCGCGCCCGAACTCCGCAACGTCCAGACTATCCATTTGCATCTGGAAGGTCCGATGCCGCTGGCCGAACCCGGCCTGGAGGAATCGTTTCATCCCAACGCGCTTTTCATTGGGGCCAATCTGCGGGCGGCTGTGGCGGCGGGACGGGCCAGTTATCTGCCTATTTTTCTGAGCGAAGCGCCGCTACTGTTCCGCAATAACATCTGGCCACTCGATGTGGCCCTGGTGCAGGTTTCGCCGCCCGATGCCCACGGGTTCTGTTCGCTTGGTGTATCGGTGGATGTGGCGCGGGCCGCCGTGGATACCGCCCGCACGGTGATCGCGCTGGTCAACCCGCAGATGCCGCGCACCCACGGCGACGGCCAGGTTCACGTGAGCCGTTTCACTACGCTGTGCTACCACGATACACCCATTTACACTCATGACCCGCTAGAACCCACGGACATGGAGATGGCCATCGGACGTAACGTGGCCGGATTGGTGGAAGACGGGGCCACGCTGCAGGTAGGCATCGGCGGGATTCCGAACGCCACCCTGCGCTATCTCAACAATCACAAAAATTTGGGCCTGCACACCGAAATGTTTTCGGATGGCATCATCGACCTAGTCGAGTCCGGCGTCATTACGGGAATTGAAAAGAGAAAATACCCGAGAAAATTGGTATCGAGCTTTGCGGTAGGCAGTCAGCGACTCTACGATTTTATGCACGACAATCCCATGATTGCCATGCTGGAAGCTTCCTACACCAATGACACCGCCGTGATCCGCATCAATCCTAAGGTGACGGCCATTAACAGCGCCATCGAGATTGACCTGACGGGGCAAGTCTGCGCCGATTCCATCGGGACGAGATTATATTCCGGCGTAGGAGGACAAATGGATTTCATCCGGGGAGCCTCTTTATCGAAAGGAGGCAAGCCCATCATTGCTCTGCCCTCCGTGACTTCGCGCGGCGAGTCTAAGATCGTGCCGCTGTTAAAACCGGGCGCGGGCGTGGTGACCACCCGCGCCCACGTCCACTACATCGTCACCGAATACGGCGTGGCTAATCTGTACGGAAAAACCCTGAAACAAAGCGCCCAGGCACTCATTGCCATTTCGCATCCCGACCATCAGGAGGCGCTGGAACGCGCGGCCTTTGAGCGTTTTAAGGCCTAGCGCTACTGCGCCATGCGACCCATCCACGACTCCCGAATCTGTAACTGCTGCGGCGTCGGACTGGCCACGGGCGTAAAGGTCGGGTAGGTTATGGTCGCATCCTGTAGATTGGCGGTGAGCTTTACTTCTTTGATCTCGTTGTCCGGCATTTTGCGCTTTACGGTGAACGAGACTTCGTCGCCCAGTTTGTAGTTCTCGTCGTAGTCTTGCAGCACGGTCGCGTAGGTATCGGCATCGAAGGGTTTGCCGTTCAGCATTACAATTTGGTCCAGTTCCTCCAGTCCCAGGCGCTTGCCCAGTTCGGTTTCTTCCTCGGTGGTAGAAATCAGGATGCTGCGGGTACCGGGCAACAGGGCAAAGCCCACGCCGAACGCTTTTTCCACTTCTTGCTTCTGCCCTTCGGCTTCATAGTCGATGCCGATGGCAGCAAACAATTCTTTCAGCGGCAGCGGTTCACCGCCCTCCACGTAGCGGCGGAAGAAGTCACGCATTTCAGGGTAAGTCAGTTCGGTGATCTTGTCGAACAATTCCTCGTCCTTGAAGGATTTTTCCTTGCCATACGTCTTGGCCAAATCACGCAGCAAGTCCTGCGTACCGTACTTACCGCCCGACAACTCGCGCAGTTTCAAGTCCAGGCTGAGGCCGATCAGCGCACCTTTTTCGTAGACATTGGAATACTCATCCTTGTACTTTTCCAGCACGTCGCTCGACATGGCCGTGAAAGACAGCGTATCGGTGTAGCGCGTCCGGGCATTTTCAACCTTATCGGCCTGGCGGTCCAAGTACGTGGGAAGGTCGATGATGCCCGCCCGCAGTTGGGCGTGGTGGGCGGCGTACTCCGTCAGCCCTTCGTACAGCCACAGGTGCCGCGACATTTTGGGTTCGATGAAGTCGAAGTCGCCGATTTCCTCGCTGTGGATGCTCAGTGGGGTGAGGATGTGGAAAAACTCGTGGGCGGCAATATCCTTAATGGATTTTGATAATTGCGTCTCCGAAAATGTCTCGGGCAGATAGTAAAACGACGACGTCGAATGCTCCAGCGCCCCGTAGCGGGTCAGGTTTTGGTCATCGGACATGTAAATGATGAAGGCATACTTGTCGATCGGCAGCGTACCGCCGAGGTATTCCCGCTGCGCTTCCAGCGTGGGCTTGATGTCCGCCGCCAGGTCTTTGGTGGCAAACTTATTATTGGGCGAAAACACCGAAACCAGAATATCCGCGTTGCCCACCTTCAGCCAAACCGTATCGGGCTTGTTATACATCATCGGCGAGTCGGCCAATTCGTGGTAATCCTTCGTGACGAACAAATCCTGGTTGCCGCCCTTGTTTTGGTTCACCAGCGGCGTGGAGCCGTAAAAACCCGTAGGCTTGGTAATATTCACGCGGTAGGGCAGCCGATCCATCCCCTGGAAATAGCCGAACAAACCAAAGGTATTCAGCACGAACACGGTATCCTGCTCGATATTGGTGCCGCTGGGTTCAAAAATATCTTCCTCGATGCCGGGCGTATCCCAGGTATCGTCGATTTGGTATGAGAGGCGGGACAGCTTTCTGGCCTTCGAGATTTTCCAACTGTTCTTATCCAGTTTCTCCACCTTCAGTGCCCTACCCTTTTTGTCAAATGCCTTAAAATTGCTGGCGTAGGAACCGTAGTTGTTGATCGAGTAAGTACCCGGCACGATGCGGGGCAGGTGATAGACCGCCGATTTACCACCAACCGGCGGCGTTTCCAGTTCGACGGTCAGCTTATCGTCCTGGGGTTTAGTGAGGTCAACGGAGAATTTGTATTCTTTTTGGGCAAATCCTGCGAAGCTGGCCATCATTAGGGCCGACAGGATTAGGTACTTGGCTTTTTTCATGAAATGGAAAATTGTGTTTAATAAAAATGGCGCGTTCTCCCGCCTTCCGGCATTAAAAACGTAAAGTAAATAGAAAGGTGTTGGGTTTGGGTTCTGATTTTTGATAAAGAAGCCATTTTGACAACATCAAAACACGATTTCACTTCGCGGGCAGCATATTCCGAATGGCGGCAATTTGCCACGTATCCTTCACATTCACCACCACAAACGTGCTCCACATTTCCCGTTTGGTGCCGTCAGGATTTCCGATCACGTAACGGGCGTCGGCGATAGCGCTTTTAGTGCCGATGTAGCGCAGCTTTTCCACTTTTAAAGTTCGGGTGCCGCCGGGGTTGCTACTAGTGCTGCGCGCCATGCCCGCCATCGAGCCTTCGATGCCATCCCGCCATTCGCCCGTTGAAACGAGTTGATCCACATCGGCGGTCAGAATGCTGCGGAGCAGTGTGGTATCCTGGTTTTCCCTGGCGCGGGAATAGGCGTCGATCAGGTCGTAGATCGCCTGATTTTGCCGGGCAGGTGCTTTCGCGCCTTGCCCGAATGTGAAGGGAACAATGGCGACGCTCAACAAAAAGTAGAGGGCAATTTTTTTCATGGGTTCGGTTTTTACAAAATTCATCAGTCTTTTCCCGGAGCGGAAACCCAGCTATGCCCGGCTTTGGCGATCAGCGCATCGGCCTCCGCCGGTCCCCAGGAACCCGACTCGTAATTGGGAAAATCAGTCGCCGGGGTATTGTCCCAAGCCTCCACGACGGGCATAAGCACCCGCCAGGCCGCCTCCACCTGGTCGGCTCGCATGAAGAGCGTGGAGTCGCCTTCCATGATGTCGAGCAGCAGCGTTTCGTAGGCTTCAGGCGTGTCGGCGGCATCGAACTCGTCGTAATTGAACTGCATATCGACCGGAGAAAGCAGCATTTCCGGCCCCGGCCGCTTGGCCTGAAACTCGATGCGGATGCCCACGCAGGGATGAATCTCGATGATCAGCCGATTGGGCTGCCAGTTGGCCGCCGCCTGCGTCGGGAACGAGTGGTGTGGCACGGGCTTGAACTGAATCGTGATGACCGACTTTTTCTCGGGCATTCGTTTGCCTGTCCGCAGGTAAAACGGCACCCCCTGCCAGCGCCAGTTATCCACAAAAAGTTTCAACGCGGTGTAGGTATTTTGCGAAGAATCCTTCTCCACGTCCTCCTCGTGGTGGTAGCTTTCGACTTTTTTACCCTCGATCCAGCCCGCGCCGTACTGCCCGCGCACGGCGTATTCGCTGATTTCCTCGGGACGAATCTCGCGCAGAGCGTTTACCACATCCACGCGGCGGTTACGAACTTCGTCGGCCCGGTAGGAAACGGGCGGCTCCATGGCTACCAGGCACAGCAGTTGGAAGAGGTGGTTTTGGATCATGTCGCGCAGCGCCCCGGCGGTATCGTAGTAGCTGCCCCGGCCTTCCATACCCAGTTGCTCCGAAACCGAAATCTGCACATTGTCGATGTAATTACGGTTCCAGGTGGGTTCAAAAAGCGCGTTGGCGAAGCGGAAAGCGAGAATATTCTGGACGGTTTCTTTGCCGAGGTAGTGGTCGATGCGGTAAATCTGCGACTCCTCGAAAATAGATTGCAGCAGGGCGTTCAGTTTCTGAGCACTTTCAAGATCATGTCCAAAGGGCTTTTCGACCACGATCCGCGTCATGGGGAGGTATTCAGTCAGTTTACTTTTGGAGATATTCTCGGCAATGATCGGAAAAAGACTCGGTGCGACCGCCAAATAATGAACGACGCAAGGAGTTACCTTCCACTCCTTCTTATATTTTGCGATACGGTCCGCAAAGCTATCGAAGGATTTCGCATCCTTCACGTTGGCCACCTGATACACAATACGGGACGAAAACTCCTGCCAAATCTCTTTGTCGGCCTTACCTTTTCGTGAAAACTCATCGACGCCTTCCAGCAAATTTTTCCTGAACTGCTCGTCGGTCAATTCGGTGCGGCCCGTGCCAATCACGGCAAAATTATCCGGCAGCCAGCCGTCCAAATACAGATTGAATAGCGCGGGGGTTATTTTGCGGGCGTTCAGGTCGCCCGTGCCGCCAAAAATGATAAAGACGGTGGGGCTTGGTTTGATTTTTTGGGGCATGGTTAATCAGTTTGAAGAAGTATCGTGCTGTCAAAGGTAAGAAATGACTATCGGCTTCTTGTAAACAATGTCCCAACCGTCCGGTTTTTAAAAAACAAAAAACTACCCCACCATGCCTAAGAAAAAAATCGCCGTCTTCTGGCACCGCCGCGATATGAGGCTGCACGACAACGCCGGACTTTATCGCGCGCTCAACTCGGACTTTCCCGTTTTGCCCCTTTTTATTTTTGATAAAACCATCCTCGATGAACTGGAAGACAAACGCGACCGCCGCCTGGAATTCATCATGCGGGCCGTGGAGGACATGAAGGAAAAACTGGAAAAAGAAGATTCTGCCCTGCTGGTAAAATACGGCGTCCCGCTGGAAGTCTGGCAAGGGATTAGTGAAGAATATGATCTGGCTGAGGTTTACACCAACCATGACTACGAAGCCTACGCCAAACAGCGCGACGGCGAGGTGGCTGATTTTTTAGAAAAAAAAGACATCCCTTTCCATACTTTCAAAGACCAGGTAATTTTTGAAAAAGAAGAAATCCTGACCCAGAAAGGAACGCCCTATACTGTCTTTACGCCTTACAGCAGATCCTGGAATGAAAAGCTGCACGGCTCGAAGGAGAAGAACTTTTACGTCAAGCCTTACCCGACCGAGAAGTATTTCAAAAATTTGTTCAAAACCAAAAAACTCCCCGTCCCAAGCCTGGAAGACATGGGCTTCGAGCGAATGCCGGACGAGGAATTTCCGCCAAAACACGTCCGCGACGAAAAGCTGGAAAAATACGCCGAACTGCGCAACTACCCGGCGGCGCCCGGTACCTCGCGGCTAAGCATCCACCTGCGCTTTGGCACGATCAGCATCCGCGAATTGGCCCGACAGGCCATGCAGGAAAGCGAAGTTTTTTTGGGTGAGTTGATCTGGCGTGATTTCTACCAGCAAATCCTCTGGAACTTCCCGCACGTGGGCGAGGGCAAAGCTTTCCGGCCTGAGTACGACCGCATCCAATGGCGCAATAACGAGGAGGAATTTCAAAAATGGTGCGATGGTATGACAGGCTATCCTATCGTGGACGCCGGGATGCGCCAACTCAACGCTACGGGCTATATGCACAACCGCCTCAGAATGATTACGGCTAGTTTCCTGATCAAAGACCTGCTCATCGACTGGCGCTGGGGCGAGGCCTATTTCGATAAAAAACTCCAAGATTACGACCTGGCGTCCAACAACGGCGGCTGGCAATGGGCGGCGGGTTCCGGCACCGACGCCGCGCCCTATTTTCGCATTTTCAACCCCACGACTCAGGGTAAAAAGTTCGACCCCCAGAATAAATTCATTAAAGAGTGGATACCCGAAATCAACGAACTCAGCTACCCCCACCCCATCGTCGATCATAAAGAAGCCCGCGAGCGGTGTCTCAAAGTTTATAAGGAAGCATTGGATCATAGCAAATCTTCTTAACTTTAAAATTCTTTGCGCCGGGCAGACCGTCTGCTTGGCGAGGCTTAAAATCGAATGAAACTCATGAAAAAACTACTGATCGCTTCCCTGGCAGCTTGTTTGGCGACTCCTGCCGCCCAAGCCCAAACCACTCCTGTGCCCAGCGCGGACATTCAAATCAAAACCGCCATGCTGGCCGCGCCCAGCGACAAACGCGACGGAGCCAAAGTATATGGCTATGATGCAGATGGTAAATTCAAAGTCCTGCGCGAGGGTTCTAACGACCTCGTGTGTTTAGCTGACGATCCGAACAACAAGGGCATCAATGTCTCCTGCTACCACGCCAGCCTCGAACCATTTATGGCGCGGGGCCGGGAGTTGAAAATGGAGAAGAAATCTTCAAAAGAGATTACGGACATGCGAGAGGCAGACGCTAAATCCGGCAAGATGAAAATGCCTGAGGCCCCCGCCACGCTGTTCGTATACTCCGGGAAAGATGAAGATTACGACGCCGCCAAGGGCGAAATGAAGAACGGCTACCTGCGCTACGTGGTATACATTCCCTACGCTACCGCCGAAAGCACCGGACTGCCGTTGAAACCCGAAGGCCCGGCTATGCCGTGGATTATGGACCCCGGCACGCACCGGGCGCATATCATGATTAATCCGCCGAAGGAGTAGATTCAGCTCAAACGGGCGAGCCGTCCGTACCACGCCACATTTGAGCCGGACCATCGACGATGGCCCGGCTTTTTTTATTCTGCGCTCAACACTTTGACGGTGCGGCTTTGCGTCGTCGTGCTCACTCTTAATAGCAAAAGGCTCGGCTGCTGACCCGACAAATTCATCCTCTGCCGTTCGACTTTCCCAGCCTGAGGCACGAACTGTTTGTTTAAGGTTTGCCCGTTCATATTCAGTAGTTCCAGTCGCAGCGCTTGCCCTTCTACGCCCGTTATTTCTACTTTGATTTGTTGGTTTAAAACGGGATTACCGAGTAATCGAACCGATAAGTCACCCGCCCACTCACCACCCGTAGCTCCCAAACGCCCGGTGGCTGATGGAGTGGAACAAGCTGCCAGCCAGTTATACTAAAATCGTACTTCGGGTTCAGCCGATTGAATGGCCACCAGTGTGATTACTGGGTTATCCAGATAAAGCCGCAGGCTATAAGGTCCCGGCAGAGTAGTGGACACCGTTTCGTTGATAATGCGAAATGTGATGGCGCTACCATCACCGCCGCTGTACACTGGAATGAGGGTGACTTGCCGCGCATTCGGCGTCAGCGTTTTGCAATCGGCCAGGTTTACGCCAACAATCGCGAGGTTACCCCCGTCCGGCTGCCGCTCGGTGACAGTCAGACTAAGCGAGGTTTCGGTTTTCAGACCGCCGGGGTCCAGTGCAGTGACGACGGTGACGCTTGGCCCCACTACGGTGGGCGTACCGGAAATGATGCTGCCGACCAGCGTCAAACCAGCGGGCAACTCCTGGACGCGATAAGCGAGTTGCTGGCCATCGGGATCGGAGAAATATTCGTCGAGGTCGAGTCGGTAGGGCTGTTCCTGCGGAATGATTTGATCGGGAATACCCGTGGTCGTTGGCGTACGGTTGGGAGAAACCCCGCCCGCACAGGCTGCCAGCCACGCGAAGCGGTACTGCGCCACCGCCCCGCTGGCCTGCCGGGCTTCGAGGGTAATGACCGGATTGTCAGAATACAGCCGCAGCGTGTAGGGTCCACCTGGGTAGTGGGCAACGATTCGTTGATGGCCCGGAAGGTGATCGAACTCCCGTCGGTGTCCTGGTATTCGGGCGTGAAAGTAACCTGATACTCGCCCGGAGGATTGGTAAGCACGCAACTCACCGTGCTTACCGAAATGATGGCAAAGCCTATCTGACGGGTAATGATGGAGAATTTCTGGACACGGTGGTTCCCGGCATCCGCTACTAATATGTTGCCTGCCGCATCCTGGTAAATTCCCACCGGATTACTCAGTTGATTATCAGCGGCGCCGGGGCCATTCCCCCCGGCGACCGTCGTACCCTCCAATGAACCCAAGGCAAACTTCTGGACCCGGTGATTTCCCGCATCCGCCACGAAAAGGTTGCCAGCCGCGTCTTGATAAATTCCTTTGGGATGGTTCAGTTGGCTGGGACCCGAACCCGGCGAAGTGTCGCCCGCTACGGTTTGCCCTGTGGTGGCGTAGGTTTGAGTAGAGAAATCATAAGCGAATTTTTGCACCCGATTATTGTCTGAGTCCGTCACGTAAACCGCTCCCGCCGCGTTGACGAATACCCCGAACGGGTGGTTCAACTGATTAGAAGCTGAGCCAGGGCTGTTGCTGCCCGCAATGGTGATGCCCTGGGTGGCGTAGGTTTGTGCAGTTGGGTCATACATAAACTTCTGGATGCGGTGGTTATTCGAATCCACCACGTAGAGATTTACCCGCTGCATCCTGGAATATTCCCTCGGGATGGTTCAGTTGATTGGCCGCCGAGCCGGAGCCATTGCCTCCCGCGACGGTTTCGCCTTGGGCAGCATAAGTGTTGGTTAGGGAATTACAGGAAAATTTTTGAACGCGGTTATTGTCCATGTCCACTGTAAATACTGCCCCCGCTGCGTTAATGAACAGCCCACCTGGATGACTCAATTGGTTGGCCGCCGAACCCTGACCCTTACCACCAGCGATTGTGCTGCTAGTCAGATCCTGGGCACCGAACCAGCGTGGTAGCCAAGCCAAAATACAAATAAAAGTTACCGCCCAAAACCACTGGTGGCAGCGTATCACGACACTACGTAAATTGTGTTTCATATTTTTGGGATACTATTTTGCTAGGATTGAGCCGATTGACAAGATAAGCAAGTGCCAATCTAATGATATTTTTGAAAAAAAATAAAATCCAATGCTCGAACTTCTTACTGCCCTTTCCTTTATAGGCTTTCTGGGGTACCTCGTCTTTTACGACACTCAAAGGGCTGATTCACTGGCGCAACCCGCTGCTGCCCCGCCTTTTTTTGACCGGAAATTTTTTCTGCACGCTGTTTTGGCCGGGCTGGGTGGTGTGCTGGTGCTGCTCGTGGCGAGGCAGGGCTACGGCATTCACGTACCCTACCTGGCTGCTGTGCTTTCGGGCGTAAGCCTGGGCTGGCTCCAACCCCGCAAAGGCTGGCTGCTGGCAATTTTTCAGGTGGTGGTGCTTTTGGCGGGCTACTACTTTCTCACGGACCAATTTGTCAGGAAAGATTTAGCCGCGTTCAGCGTGTTCGGCTCGGTGGGGCTGATTCTAGTGGGTGGATTGCTGGGAGGCGTGTTGAAGCGGAATCTCTGAGTAAAACTAGATTACAAAGAAGCCCTTAGCGTCAAATAGAAAGGATTCTCCCGGTGCGCCTTAGAATTATTAAGAATCAGCTCTGCCGCCGCCCGGCCCATGGCTCGGAAGTCCGTGGAAATCGTGGTGATGCCATTGAGTAGCAGCCGCTTCAAAGGGGTTTCGTTGTAAGAGATCACCCCCACCTCTTGCCCAATATTCAATGACTGCGCGATGATTTTTTCAATTAAAATCACCAGGTCGTCTTCCATGATATTGATGTAGGCTTGCCCGGTATGGATCGTTTCCTCACCAATGTCGGCAATCACGCGGTAATCGAAGGCGTAGTCGCGGCAGAAATTGACGAAGCCTTCGGTGATTTCGGGCGGTGCGTAGCTGTTTTCGGGAAAAATAAGGTTCAGCGTGTCGTACTTGGCCAGCGGCTCGCTGGCTTTTTCCAGGGAAGTGTAAATATCGCGCTCGAAGTTCTGGTACACCGCCCCAAACTTGCCGCTGAGTCGCGGAATGATTTTGTCCAAAACGATCAACTGCTCCTTGGGCAGGGTGTTGATGATTTCGTGCGCCTTTTCTTCGCCCTCGATGAAATGGGGGATAATGACCAGGTGCGTGTACTCGGCTTTCCGCTGCTCAATGAGCCGCTTAAAAAGCGCGAAGTCATTGTTATAAATGTAAAAGTCAATCGCTGCCTGGCCGCCCAACGTTTCCACGAAAGAGTCGTAGATGATCTTTTTGTGCGTGCTTAGTTTGTTAAAAAGCAAAAACACTTTCAGTGGCTGACTATGGTCGATCTGCTTAATGAAGTATCCCTTGCCCGGCACCGAACCCAACACGCCCAGGCTTTTCAGATGGTTGTAGCCCTTCTCCGCCGTCACGCGGGAAATGTCGAACTCGAAGCTAATTTCGTTGATCGACGGCATCAGGTCGCCTTTTCCGATGGTCCCTGCCTGAATACCCCGCAGAATGGAATTGCTCAGTTGCAGGTACTTGGGCGTCGCCGAGTACTCGTCGATACGGATCGTATTCAAGATTTTTTTGGCGGAGGACATAGGTAGAGAACAGGTTTTTTGGGACCAGGCAGCCTTAACGCAAATCCGTTATTTTGCAATGATCCATGTCCCCGTAGTCGAGGTTCTCGCCCGCCATGCCCCAAATAAAGGTATAATTCGAGGTACCTGCCCCGGCGTGAATCGACCAGTTGGGCGAAATGACGGCCTGCTCGTTTTGCAGCCAGAGGTGGCGCATTTCCTGCGGCTCACCCATGAAGTGACTGACGGCTTGTCCTTCCGGTATTTCAAAGTAAAAGTACACTTCCATGCGGCGGTCGTGGGTGTGGGCGGGCATGGTGTTCCAAACGCTGCCCGCTTTCAGCTCGGTCATACCCATTTGCAGTTGATTGGTGGGCAAGATGCTGTTGACGATGAGTTTGTTGATAATGCGGTGGTTGGCCGTTTCCATGCTTCCCATTTCCACTACTTCGGCATCCGCCCGCGCTACTTTGCGGGAAGGAAACACTTCTCCGGCGGGCGTGGAGTTGAGGTAGAATTTGGCGGGGGCATCGCCGTCGTGCGAAAGAAACTTAACCTCCTGAGTACCTTTCCCGAGGTAAAGGGCTTCCTTGTATTCCAAATCGTAGTCCACACCATCGGCTACCACCCGGCCCGGCCCGCCGACATTGATAATACCCAATTCGCGGCGTTCCAGAAAGTATCTGGCTTTCAAGGCCTCCGGCGCTTCCAGGGCCACCGATTCGGACACCGGCATGATGCCGCCCGTCAGGTAGCGATCAAAGAAAGAGAGCGTCCAGCGGAATTGATTGACCACGAATAGATTCTCGATGAGAAAACTCTGCCGTAGCTGTTCGGTAGTCATGCCTTTCACTTCGTTCGGAGAATTGGCGTAGCGGCTTTCGAAAGTCATTTCTTCCTGCATCTTGTTGTTTGGATAAGGTTTGCTTTAAATTAAAATGCCTCCATAGTACCGTCTTTTCCTTCCGTGTAAGGGCGGTCGAGATTCAGCCCGTCCAGCACGATCACGCCCTGAATGGAGGAAAATTTGGTAGAATCCTGTTTCCACGACCACAGCAACTCCCCCGTCGGACTGTATTCGAGGAGTTGGGTACCCTTCGCGCCCATCTCCGGCCCGTGGCCCTGCCAGTTGGTGACGACCATGTTGCCGTTTTTCAGGATTTGAAATCCCGCATAGAAATAAGGATGCACCGCGGCGGGACCGCTGATGCTGTCCACCAAAACTCCCTTCTTGTCAAGTATCTGCAAATTGGCCGAGAAACCACCGCTCACCAGAGTCCGCCCGTCGGCCAGCCGGACGGCCTGCCAGGCGTGTTGGGCTTTTCTTTTGGTTGCAAGATTGGTCCGCCAGATAACGCTGCCATCGGGTTTCCCTTCAAAAACCACATCGTCGGCGGTGATCAGGAAATTTCCCGCTGCCGTCTCCCTCACCAGACGCACGTAAGGAAAGCCCGGATAATTGATGATATTTTTCACCACGCCTTTCTCATCCACTTCCAGCAACACGATTCCTTCTTTTCCTTGGCTGTTCAACTGGGTCAAAAGCGTGTTTCCATTGCGCAACCGCCGGGCTGCTATGGTGCCCTTGAAGGCAGTCAGCTCGCCGACTTTTTCACCCGTTTTTAGGTCGCGTTCCTCGTAACCATCGCCCGTCCCCACTAGCACCCGCCCCTTCCCGACCAGTTGCAAATCACGCCCGGCGGGAATGGGAACGTACCAGTTATTTTCGGGATGGCTCACGTCGACGTAATCGAGTTGAGATAAACCCTCGTCTCGCAGTAGCAGTCGCTGGGGTGTGCCGGCAGACTTATCTTCTTTGCCAAGCCCCGGACCGTTCCACGCACTTAGCAAAGCGGCCAGGCACATCAAGATTAGAAAGGCGTGATATGGTTTCTTTTGTAAATAGTACATCATGATTCGGTTAACACAAACCTTACACTAACATCCAAAATACTTTACTCAGGACCTTATTTATCGCCCCATCCAGCCGCCATCTACCGTCAGAATGGTACCGTGAATGTAGTCGGAGGCTTGGGAAGCCAGAAACACCACCGGACCCTTAAAATCTTCGGGTTCTCCCCAGCGGCTGGCGGGAATTCGACTCAAAATGGCCTCACTCCGCTCCGGGTCGGCCCGCAGCGCTTCGGTGTTGTCGGTGGCGATGTAGCCGGGAGCAATGGCGTTGACATTGACGCCCGCGCTGGCCCATTCGTTGGCGAAAGCTTTCACCAAAGACCCAATGGCGCCCTTGCTGGCGGCGTAACCGGGGACATTGATGCCGCCCTGGAAGGTCAGCAGGGAAGCGGTGAAGATGATTTTGCCACTGCCCCGGCCCACCATATCCCGGCCAATTTCCCGGGTGAGGATGAATTGAGCAGTTTGATTGATCGCGATGACTTCGTCCCAGTATTCGTCCGGGTGCCGGGCGGCAGGATGGCGCAGGATAGTCCCGGCATTGTTGACTAAAATGTCGATAACCGGATGGTCTTCCTTCACCCTGGCGATGAAATCATTCAGCGATTTCCGGTCCGCAAAATCGGCCTGATGGGCGTAGAATTTTCTACCCCGCTCTTCCACTGCTTTAGCCACCGCGCTCCCCTCCGCTTCGAGGCTGGCCGATACCCCGATAATGTCGGCTCCGGCTTCGGCGAGTGCTTCGGCCATGGCTTTGCCGATACCGCGTTTGCAGCCCGTCACCAGAGCAACTTTACCAGTTAAGGAAAAGCGAGAAAGTATTGAGTCCACGGAAATTTAGTTTTGAAGGGGGAGAATGAGGGTTCGATATAGCTGTTATTCAACCTGGAATCCCAAAGCTAGTATGGATCTACTTGCGATAATCCAACGCCGGAGGCCGATCGCCCAGCAACGCTTCGTACTTGAACTTCTTCCCGCGCTTTTCGTCAAGTTCGGCCTGGGCTTCAGCAAGGGTCTTGGGGTTTTGGAACAAATCCACGGCAGTAAGTGCAATCGTTTTTGCCGCCACTATCATACCCTTACGGCCAATGCTGGTGCCGCCCGCTGCCACGGCCTGCCAACTGTGCGCCGCCGTACCGGGTACCCAGGTCGCGGTACGCAGCCCGACGGTAGGAACCGTCCAGCTCACGTCGCCCACGTCGGTGCTGCCCATGCCCGTGCGCTCGTATTCGTAGGGCAGAATTTTGGCCGCTGCCGCGCTCGGATCCTCGGTTTTGCCTTCGGGAAGATTGAAGGAGGGTTGGATTTTCAGGGCAAAATCCGTTTCGGCCTTATCGTAATTCACGCCGCCCACTTCTTTGAGGTTCTTGTACATCACCTTCGCCAGCGATTCCAGCGGCAGCAGTTCATAGACGCCGCCGATGATTTCGTGTTCGACCGTAGTCCCTGTTCCCATCGCCGCGCCTTCGGAGGCTTTCACGATACGCTGCCACAGGTCCTGCACCACGTCGCGCTGCGGGTGCCGCACATAGTAATAGACCTCGGCAAAATCCGGCACCACGTTGGGAGCCTTGCCGCCCTGCGTGATGATGTAGTGAATCCGGGCGTCGGAGGGTACGTGCTCGCGCATCATGTTGACCATATAATCCATCGATTCCACGCCGTCGAGGGCCGAGCGGCCCCGCTCGGGAGCGCCCGCCGCGTGGGCGGCAATGCCCTTGAAGCGGAATTTGGCCGAAATATTAGCCAGCGAAACGCCCGCGCTGGCGCTGTTGGCGTCGCCGGGATGCCAGTGCAGGACGGCGTCCACGTCGTTGAAAAGTCCGGCCCGCACCATATAGACCTTGCCCGAGCCGCCTTCCTCGGCGGGCGTACCAAAAAATTTGATGGTTCCTTTCTGCTTGGTCGCCACCAGCCAGTTCTTGACCGCAATGGCCGCCGCCGCCGAACCCACACCAAACAAATGGTGGCCACAGGCGTGACCCGCCGCGCCTACGGTCATGACTTTGCGGGTCGGCCAGGCATCCTGCGAGAGGCCGGGCAAGGCGTCGTATTCGCCCAAAATACCCAGCACGGGACTACCTTCGCCAAAACTAGCCACGAATGCCGTGGGAATACCCGCCACGCCTTTTTGGATTTTGAAGCCTTCTTTTGAAAGCATATCCTCTAGCAGGGCCGAGCTTTTTTCTTCCTGATAACCAACCTCGGCGTAATTCCAGATGGTCTTGGCGGCTTCACCGTAAACCGTTTCTTTTTGGTTGAGTTCTCTGATGATTCGTTCGTGAGCAGTCTGCGCCCAGGCGCTACCGCTCAGCAAAAGGGCCGCAGCCAACAACAATCCTTTTCTTTTCTGCGTAATCATTCGTATCATCTTCGTTAGGTTATGGCGTCCAAAATAAGGGAATCTGTGTAAATTTGACCAGTTTTTCTGGTAAAACAATTTTCAGCGATTGGCTTTCCAACCAATCCTGCCCCATCTGAATCCCGTTGGTGAGTGAAAATTTCCGCAGAAGGTGTCGGCAAAAAGTTTATTTCGGAATGGATATTGCGGGGAGCAACCCTGGAACTGAACGCAGGCGAAAGCTATACCTTCGTCGGGCCGAACGGTAGTGGAAAATCCACCTTGATTCAGTTGCTGATGGGCAGCGTCCCGCCTTCGGAGGGAAAGATCATTTACCAAAAAAATGGTAAAGAACTGGAAATAGACAACTGGTACCGGGAAATTATACTGGCCGCGCCCTACCTGGAACTGATCGAGGAATTTACGTTGCGGGAATTGGTGGAGTTTCACCAGAAGTTCAAGCCACTCAAAAACAATTTCCGGGCGGCGGACTTCGAGGATTTCACGCAACTGAGCCACGCCCGAAATAAAATCGTGCGGCACTTTTCGTCGGGTATGAAGCAGCGGGTGAAGCTGGGGCTGGCTTTTTTGTCCGACGTTCCGGCAGTTTTCCTGGACGAACCGACCTCGAATCTGGATACGATGGGGGTTAAGTGGTACTTGGATAACGTGGTGACTCTGACCCAAAACCAACTCGTGGTGCTGGGTTCCAATCAGGCGCAGGAATATGAATTTTGTAAAAATATCGTCTCGGTTTCGGCGTTCAAGGGATAGGCAGACGTTGGATGCTGGATTTTGGATTTTGGACTGCTGAGCTGTTTACAAATTATGCCTCAGGCTATTCAAAATCCAACGTCCAAGAAACCAAAATCCAAAAAAATACATGAATCAAACTTTACGCTTTT
Source organism: Cytophagales bacterium (assembly GCA_038235275.1). Classification (GTDB taxonomy): domain Bacteria; phylum Bacteroidota; class Bacteroidia; order Cytophagales; family Spirosomataceae; genus Persicitalea. The sequence goes on from JBBSUC010000034.1 coordinate 28,723, forward strand.
GCTTACTCGGGATTGTGTGGCTTTGTTTTGGTGGGAAAACGGTAGCGGATGGCTTACGGTTTGTGCAAAACAAAGGACAATGGGAGCGGGAAGTGCTTTTCCGTGCCGACATTCCCGGCGGTTTTCTTTTTCTGAAAAAACAGTCGCTGGTTTACGTCCTGTACGATGGCCGCGAGGTTTCGGCCCGCCACGCTCGGCAACCACTCGCTGAGGCTGACAACCTCGCCCGACTGGACGCGGCACCCGCCACGATGATTAAGGCCCACGGCGTGGAGGTTCAGTTCGAAGGCAGCAACGCCGATGCGCTCATTTCGCAGCTCAAACCCGATGGCAGCGAATTCAACTACTTCATTGGCAATGATCCGAGCCGCTGGGCCAGCGAGGCGGCGGGGTTTGGGGAGATTTTTTACAAAAACATTTACCCCGACGTGGACTTTCGGATTTATGCCTACGAGTACACCGTCAAGTATGAGTTTATCGTCCATCCCGGCGCGGATGCCTCTCGCATTCGGCTGAATTACAGCGGGGCAGACGGGATTTCACTCAATAAAAACGGTCAACTCGAAGTTGGTACGAGCGTCGGGCCTTTTAAGGAGGCTAAACCCTATTCTTTTCAGGAAATTGCGGGTCGCACCAAGGAAATAAATGCCACCTATGCAATGGAAGGCCAGAAAGTCCGCTTCGCATTGCCCGGCGACTACGACCACGCCCACGATCTGACCATCGACCCTGAACTTATTTTCTCCACCTATTCCGGGTCGGCCTCCGACAACTGGGGTCATACCGCCACCTACGATACGCAGGGAAATCTGTTCTCGGGCGGGACGGTTTTCGGGGCCAATTTTCCGGTTACCGTAGGCGCTTTTCAGGTGCAGTTTGCGGGACAGATCGATACGGGCATTCTGAAATACAGCCAAAACGGTACGTTGCTGATGTACTCGACTTTTTTGGGGGGCAACAGCACCGATATTCCCAACAGTCTTGTCACCAATAAAAACGGCGAACTTTTTATTTACGGAACCACCTCTTCGCCCAATTTTGCCATTACCAATTCTGCTTTTCAAAAAACCTTCGGGAAAGGTGCGGCCATCACGCCTATCGACGGGCTGGAACTGCCCAACGGCAGCGATATGTACCTCGCCCGAGTCAGCGCCGACGGCAAGCGATTACTGGCTTCGACCTACCTCGGCGGCAGCGGCAACGACGCCCTGAGCAGCGTGCAGAACGTCCAAATCAGGAACTACGGCGATACGTTTCGGGGGGAAATTGTTTTGGATAAAGACGAAAATATCCTCGTCGCTTCCTCCACCAATTCCACGAATTTTCCATTGAAAAATGCTTACCAAACCACGCTGAAAGGACGGCAGGACGGCACGATTTCGCAGTTTTCGCCCGATTTATCTACGCTGCAATGGAGTACCTACTTTGGGGGCAATGGCTTGGATGCGGCCTTTTCCGTTAAGCCTACCCCCGACGGTGGCTTGTACATTACCGGCCTGACGCAAAGCAACGACCTGCCCACGCAGGAAGGCACTTTTCAACCAAAAATGAAGGGCGTGGAAGATGCGTACGTGGCTTATTTTAAAAACCAGCAGTTCCAGCAAGTCACTTATCTCGGCACCGAAGCCGCCGATGGGGCCTACCTGCTCGACCTCGATCCCGCCGGGAACGTCCACGTGCTGGGTCTGACGCGCGGTGCGTACCCGATTTCTGCCGGGGTTTATAAGAATGAAAACAGCGGACAGTTCGTCCACGCCTTGGATCCTACTTTATCCAAATCGCTGTTTTCGACGGTAATCGGTTCCAAAAAAGGTTCACCGGACATCTCACCCACGGCTTTTCTGGTCAACGAGTGCGGTAACATCTACATCGCGGGCTGGGGCGGGGCCGTGAACGTGGGTACTGGCTACAATACCCTAAGCACCACGCGCGGTCTGCCCGTCACGCCGGATGCTTTACAACCCACCACGACGGGCGATAATTTCTACATCGCTATTCTGGAAGCGGAGGCCAAGTCGCTGCTGTACGCTACTTTTTTTGGTAGCGTCAATTCCAGCAATCCGCAGGAAAACCGGGGCGACCACGTAGACGGCGGGACAAGCCGCTTCGACAAGAACGGCGTGATCTACCACGCCACCTGCGCCTGCGGCGGCACCCGCTTCCCGACTACGCCCAAAGCCTGGTCGAACGTGAACCGCAGCAATAACTGCAACAATGCCGCCTTCAAAATCGACATCGACCGCCTGAAGGCGGCCTTCGATGTGTACGAGGGTGCCAAAAAGGACGTGACCATCGGCTGTGCGCCGCTCACGCTGGATTTTGTCAATACCAGCGAAGGCGGCGTGGATTATATCTGGGACGTGAACGGTGGTGGTTTTTCGCGGGACAAAATTCAGTCACAATTCACTTTCGACAAACCCGGTGAATATACCGTCACACTGAAAGCTTACAATCGCCTGACCTGCAAGAAAGTCGATGTGGCGAACCGGAAAATCATCGTGAGAAGCCTGGACATCTTAACTAAAGGCGACACGACGGTTTGCCAGAACGTGACCGTGCCGCTATCGGTCAAAGGCGGGGCGGAGTATACCTGGACGCCCGCGCTGGGCGTGGACAATCCTAAAAGCGCCACACCGCTGGCCAAAGTGAAAGAAACGACGGAGTTCAACGTGGAGGTAAAAGACCCGACCTCCGGCTGCGTGGTGAACCGGAAAGTGAAGGTGACCATCGACGACCGCAAGCCTGATTTCCTGGCGGGGACCGACGCCACAATTTGCCCTGGCCAGTCGGTACCGCTGACCGCCTCGGGCGCCGCTACGCGTTTCCGCTGGAACACCGACCCGACGCTGAGCGACAGCCTGGGGAACAAGGTAATCGCTAAACCGACCGTCACGACAACTTATACCGTGGAAGCCGAATACGGCGATGGTTGCAAGCCCAAAAAGACGGTGACGATTACAGTGGAAAACAACAAACCCGACTTCAACGTCACACCCGCCCTGCTGGTGTGCGCGGGGGCCAAGGCCGAACTCCGCGCCTCGGGTGCCGCCACGGCCTTCGTCTGGAAGGGTGACTCGACACTCAATCCCACGACGGGTCCGGCGGTGAGCGTCTCGCCCACTTACACGACCACGTACACCGTGCAAGCCCAGTACGCCGACGGCTGTAAGCCCGAGAAACAGGTAGTAGTGACGGTGGACCGCGCTTACGAGCCGCTGTTCGACATTGCCCAGGCCGGAGAAGCCTGCAACGAACCCGTAAAGTATCAGTTTTTGAATCGCACCAAAAACGCCGACCGCTACGAGTGGAACGTCGGCGCGGGTCCGATGATGACGACCCTCGACGTGAAAGACCGCTCCTACGAGCAACCCGGAGCGTACGTCGTTTCGCTGACGGCCTATAACAAAGCGGGTTGCGCCCTTACGGTTTCCAGAACCCTGTACGCTGCCCCGCCATTAGTACTGCCGAACGTCATTACGCCCAACGGCGATGGTAAGAACGATACCTTCATGGTACCCGTGAGCGGGAGTTCCTTACAGGTTTTCAACCGCTGGGGCAAAGAGATTTTCAAAGCCGACGACTACCGCAATGACTGGGGTAAGGGTACGACCAACGGTACGTATTTCTACGAAATCGTGACGCCGCAAGGCAGTCGGTGCAAAGGGTGGGTGCAGGTGTTGGAGTAAGATCAAACTTTTTTTCCTCTCAAATGGCCAGAAAGTCTTTCCACATCTGAAGGTTTTGTTCTTCTTTTCGCGGATAGGTTTTTCCTCCTTTCAAAAAATATAACTCATCGCTCATCTCCCACACATCCTGCCAGCGTTGGTCGGTAATGAGGAAGCCTTTGCGGTGGATTTGGCGATTGATCAACTCTTTTATTTTCTCAATACTTTTTGGGTCGAGGGCGGCGAAGGGTTCATCTATGAAAGTAAACTTACTGGTGCTCATTATACCCAAATAAATACCGATTAACCTGTTTTTGCCCGTAGATAGTTCACCCAAATTTTGACGTTCCGTAAATGAGCAGGTGGGAAAGTATTCCACAAATTCACTAAAATTTACTTGATGAATCTGAAATAACTGCTTTATCTGTAAGTAATTGGGCAAAAACCGGTGTTGAGGCACGTAAAAAATGAGGTTATCTATTTGGTATGGCTTTGCGCAGTATTCCCCATTGACCCGAACCGATTTTATTTCGGAGGATTGTATACCAAAAACAACCTTTAAAAGGCTCGATTTGCCCGAGCCGTTGCGGCCGAGCAAACCTACTATTCTTCCTACTTCACATCTGAAATAGATGTCGCCGAGGATCCGTCGGCCATTGTACGATAGCTGAATGCTATCGGCTTCCAAGGTGTACGGCATAGGAAATCAGGATCCACAGGGTGAAGTCAGTTACAAGAAGGGAAATGCTCAGCAACCTGGTACTCAGGTCAAAATTTTGATAAAATATCATCGTGGGCCGACGGTAAGTCAAAATCAAATAGGTATAACCTAGTGAAGTGACTAATTTATACCAGAAGAACATAGCCGCAAATTTTTCTGCCTTCGCTTGGAAGATTACCGTAGGTAATCCAATTAGAAAGGTGACAAGCAAATGCTGACGGACGTAGAGCAAAGTAAGCTGTATCTTTCGGCTATTTAACATAGCGTAAACCTATATAAATTTGCCTTAATCCCGGGGTTTTTAACTTATTTTAACCAAGTATGTTAAAGGAGAGAGGTACGCCAAAATTCAAGGTTCACTTTGGCTCTATCCGTTAATATTTTAACTTTACAAACCCAAATCACCAAATTGAGCAATACCATGAAAAACGCATTAGCCTTACTCTTCTGTCTGACCCTCGCTCTCCAGGCCCAGGCTCAGGAAAATTTTGGTAGGAAAATCAACGAAAAATCGGCCATAGAAGCCAGTCAGCTGCCCGCCAAAATGGGCGATAAGGAAAGTATGAACACCAAAGTGACGGGTACCGTAGAGTCGGTGTGCCAGGCCAAGGGCTGCTGGATGAAGGTTAAGATGGACAACGGCGAAACGATGCGCGTGACATTCAAAGATTACGGCTTCTTCGTCCCCAAGGACATCACGGGCAAGACGGTAGTCGTAGAAGGCGTGGCGGAGAAAAAGACGACGCCCGTATCGGAACTGCGCCACTACGCGGAGGACGCCGGGAAAAGTAAGGCCGAAATCGCCCAAATCACCGAACCCAAAAATGAACTGGCTTTCGTGGCGGATGGTGTGATCGTGAAGTAAACCACCCGGTTTATTTCGAGCGGCGGCTAGATTTTTGTTCCCCCTTGTCGGAATCTTCCGACCGACCGTCCGATTCTTCCTCTTCTTTCCTTGCTTCCAGTTGCGCTTTCCAGCGCGGCTGCGTCGAACCCTCTTTGGGTGCGGGCCAGCCTTCGCGCTGTTGGCTGCGGATGCCTTCGGTGGCTTCGGTTTGGTCGTGAAAGAGGTGGACTTCCGTATTGTAGGGCATGTCAATCAGGGCCTCGTTAAGCGCTTTCTTAACGGCCAAAATCACTTTGGCGCGGACTTGAACCACGTCGGCCCGGCGGCTGTTCGTCCACCAGCGGACCCGAATGCTGACCCAACTGGCGGCCAGGTCCCAGGGAAATGCTTCCACGCCGGGATCACCCTCAATCTCGGGAATGGCGTCCACGGCCTTACGAATCACCTCACAGGCTTCCTCGATGCCATCGCCGTAGCCGATCCCCACGTCGTACTCACTGCGGCGTTTTTCGTGGGCAGTTTTTACCAAAACTGAATTGGTGTAAATGTCGCTGTTCGGAATCACGACCCGCTGCCCGTCGTAGGTTTTTATGATCGTGGCGCGGGTTTCGATGCGCTCCACGGTACCTTCGTAGCCGTTGACTTCGATTTGGTCGTGGGTTTCGAAGGGCTGCCGCAGTAGAATAAGTAATCCGGCCAGCCAGTTTTGCAGAATATCCTTAAAAGCAAAACCAATGGCTACTGAACTCACGCCCAATCCCGCGATTAGGTCGCCGGGTTTAAGCGAGGGAATTACGATGGTTGCACCCAGAAGAAAGCCAAAAACGATAATGACCCACCTGACAAAACCGCCCAGAACCTCCCCGAGGTTGTCGCGTTCATTGCGAGCGGTACGTCGCAGGATAATATTGCGCGCCAGGTAAGCCAAGCCGTAAAAAATGGCGATAACCACGATGGCGACAACGATGTTAGGAATCAGTTTGATAAAGCCGTTTACCCAACTCTGCACCCGCACCACGGCGGCGTTGAAATTCAGGTTAATGGAGTCAAGGGTTCGGGTGGAGTCGGTTTGAAGTAGCATTTATTGTAATGATGATCGCGGGGCGCTCCGAGGCGGCTGGCGCACCAATGATAAGGGTTTGTTTGGCTGTTTCTAGAATAAGACCAGCCGGGCTGCGCGGAAAGCCACTAAAATACCGTGCCTTGCACAAATTGTTTGCCCGATAAATCAATTTGCCGGGTAAGTCGTTGGTCGTTTCGGCTTTTTGTAAAAAACAATTTTTGACAAATGAAAAAACTGCTTTGCCTCGTGTCGCTAACCGCGCTTTCCCTTGCTGCTTTGGCTCAAAACGAAACGATCATGCTGTGGCCCGCCGGAAAAATCCCGAACGCCATTCCTAATTCAGTGGAAGAAAAAACGACCAACGACGGGATGCTGCGCATCAGTGGCGTGACCGTTCCATCGATGACGGCCTTTATTCCGGAAAAGGACAAAGCCACGGGTGCCGCCGTTATGATCTGTCCCGGTGGTGGGTACGGCATTCTGGCCGCCGAACACGAGGGTTCGCAAATTGCCGAGTGGTTCAAGGCGCGGGGCATCGCCGCCTTCGTGCTGAAATACCGTCTGCCCAATCCCGCCGCCATGACGCACCAGCACGAGGTACCGCTGCTGGACGCCATGCAGGGTATGAAACTTATCCGTCAAAACGCCGACAAATACAATATCAAGTCCGACCAAATCGGCGTGATGGGCTTCTCAGCGGGCGGGCATTTGGCTTCCACCATTTCGACGCACTTCGACCGGGGCGAAAAAGCCAGCGAGGACGCTAAGCCTAATTTCGCGATTCTGCTTTATCCCGTCATTACTTTTAGCAAAGAAACGCAACATAAAGGCTCGCACAAAGCCCTCCTGGGCGCGGAGGATTCGGAGGAATTGGCAAATTACTACTCCAACGAATTGATGGTGTCCCCCACCACGCCGCCGACTTTTCTGGTACACGCTGAAAACGATAAAGCCGTTCCTATCCAAAATAGCTTCGACTATTTTCTGGCCCTCCGCCAGTTAGACATCCCGGCCGAACTGCACGCCTATCCCACGGGTGGACACGGCTTCGGGATGCGCACCGAAGGCAAAGGTTCGGTAGCCAACTGGCCCATCGCGATGGAAGGCTGGCTGAAAAGCATGGGGCTGATGTAGAAGTGGTACCTTTGCAAAATGACTTTCGACGACCTCAATCTATCCAAGCCGCTCCTCAATGCCCTCGCCGACCTGGGCTTCACCGAACCGACCGCCATTCAGGAGCAAGCCTTTTCGGCGATTATGTCAGGCCGCGATGTCTGCGGCATTGCCCAAACGGGTACTGGCAAAACCCTCGCTTATCTCCTGCCCCTGCTACGGCAATGGAAATACGCCAAAGACCGTCTACCCCAACAACTAATCCTGGTACCAACCCGCGAACTTGTGGTGCAGGTTGTAGAGACGATTCAAAAACTGACGGCCTACATGAGCGTCGAAGTGATCGGCGTGTACGGCGGCGAGAACATCAAAACCCAGATGGCCGAAGTGAGCCAAGGGGCCGACATCATCGTGGCCACGCCGGGGCGGCTCATCGACCTCGTAATGAATCGTTCTTTGAAAACCAAGAATATCAAGAAGCTGGTAATCGACGAAGTCGATGAAATGCTGAACCTCGGCTTCCGCACCCAACTCAACACCGTCCTCGACCTGCTGACGACCAAGCGGCAAAATCTCCTTTTCTCGGCCACCATGACCGAGGAAGTGGAGTCGCTGATGGCGGTGCATTTCCACGATCCACTGCGCATTGAGGCGGCCCCCGCCGGAGCACCGCTGGCCAGTATCGCGCAGCGGGCCTACGCGGTGCCAAACTTCCATACCAAGATTAATTTGTTAAAGATGCTGGTCACCAAGGATCTGGACATGACCAAAGTACTGGTGTTTGCCAGTACCAAAAAACTGGCCGACCAGCTCTACGAAGCTTTGGAAACGCGATTCCCCGAGCAAGTAGGCGTCATTCACTCCAACAAAGCGCAGAATAAGCGCTTCGAAACGGTTCGCAAGTTCCAGGAAGGGGAAGACCTGATTCTGGTCGCGACCGACATCGTGGCGCGGGGCCTGGACCTGACCGATGTCTCGCACGTCATCAATTTCGATATGCCCGACGAACCCGAAAACTACATCCACCGCATTGGCCGCACGGGCCGCGCCGACAAGGAAGGCACCGCCCTTAGCTTCGTGACGGAAGCCGAAAAGGAATATCAGGACAATATAGAGGAAATGATGGGGCAGGCGATTCTGATGCTGCCGCTACCGGAAGATTTAGAGATTTCGGACGTCCTGACCGCAGAGGAAGAACCCCAGGTCCAAATGAAAAACAATTTGGCCAAAGCCCCCAAGCGCGACGACATCGGCCCGGCTTTTCACGAAAAATCGGCGAAAAACCAGAAAGTCAACGTGCGCCGCGACATCGCGGCGGAGAAGATGCAGAAGTACGGTAGGCCGATTACGCGGGGGGCGAAGAAGAAGCGGAAGTAGGGGGTTTTTGTCCGTATTTTAATCATTTTCAAAAGTACTTTTTGGCAAACTGTATGAAAGTCGGCCAGTTGGGCGCGGCCGTATGCCCACCCGCGTGTTGACGAAAGCCAAGATCACCACTAATCAGGGTAGTTTCTACGGACGGAAAAGTATTCGTACCCAAGCCTTTTTTACCCAAAAACTCGTACACTTCTCCGGCGGCGGCGGCAGCCATAAACATGCCTTGGGCGTCCACCCAACTATCGCCCTCATCGCCGCTGCCGATGAAGACGGGACGCGGGGCGCAAAGGGCAATCAGTTCGTGAGAATCTACGGGTAGGTCGTTCCAGCCAAGCGGCCCGGCGTATTTGAGAAAATTGCCTGCCATCCAGTGGTATAAGTTTGAAGCGGCTACGTTCTCCACCACCTCGCCGTAGTTGCGGCGGTGCAGCTTCGCCCCGCCCTCACCCGACGAACTGATGTAGGCAACAGCAAAGCGAGGGTCGTAAGCCATCGCCACCAGAGCAGCTTTCCCAAAGCGCGAGTGGCCTTCGATGCCCACCCGCTTTGCATCCACGTCTTTATCTTTCTCAAAATAATCCAGCGCCCGACCTGCGCCCCAGGCCCAGGCGCGCAGCGTTCCCCAGTCCTCCGGCTGGCGCGATTGGCCTTTGTTCATCAGGCCGATGATGCCCCGCGTCAGCCCGGCCCCGTTGTCGGCCTGAAAACTCGTGGGTAGCAACTGAGCGTAGCCCCAACCCTGGGCCAGTAGCTGCTGCTGCCAGGTGGGTTCATGGCTGTCTGAATTCAAAACGGGAGCCAGCGCGTAGGCCAATTCCAGCATTAGCGGCACGGGCTGGGAGGCTTGGGCGGGAGTAGCCACGATCATTTGGAGGTCCACCGAAATAGCCGGGTAGCTTGCATTGTCCACGTGGCCCAGCAGTCTTTTTATTTTTACCGGAAAGGTGCCATTCACAGAATCGGTGACGCTGATTACCTCCCATTTGACCTCGGGTGTACGGGCGGGTACGCGGCCGTAGATTTCGCGGTCGAAGTCTTCCACGATTTCGGGACGCCGCTGGTTCCACCATTGTTGGGCGGTGGTCACTTTTTTGCCATTTTTGAGAGTAAGCGCTGCGGGCAGCTTGGGAAATGGATTGGCCTTGCTTTCGTCGTAGTTGGCGGCGTTGGGGGCCGATGCCTTGTTGCTTACGCCGGGTCGGAGTTCGGTAATGCCCAGTAGATCGAGCATTTTCCGGTGATCGGCCTGGGATTCACGCCGGGTACGGGCGATCAGGCTATCCTGTTCGGGAGTGCGCGTTGAGTTTTGGGCCTCTACCGAAAGCCAGGAAATACAAAGCAGCAGCAGGAAGTGGTTTTTCATGCGATCCATCATTCTTTAAAAATCATTTGACCGCCGTAAAAACGCGGGTTTCTTTAAAATATCCTTTCTCCACCACATCCTTGTTGTGCGAGCTAATGAACAGACCGACCATCAACTCCTCGGGAAAATCAAAGTCGGGCACTTCCACCGTCCAGAAGGGCATTCCGAGCTTGGCCACCGATACGAAATAGCTGCGGCCCCGCCTTTCCAACTGCAAAATATCCGCCCTCACCATCGGAATTTTCACTTCTTCGATGTTGGTACCGTTTTTCTTGCGGTACTGGAAAGCCGTCAACCCGTCGCCGTGAACGGTGAGGCTGACCATCGCGGCGCTGGTGTCCAGGCTCGTCCGCGCCATCCAGCCCGACTTGCGGTGCGGGTCCACGCCTTGGCCTTCGAGCGTCGGCTGGGTGGTGATAATGAAGTCGCCTTTGATTTTTTTCCAGGCAAAATGCAGTTCATCTTTCTTGAACCAGATGTTGGCCCCCGCCCCGCTGAGGGTGTACGTGCGGGCGGCGTTGTCGTAAGTCGCCGCACCCTGGTGCAGCACCGGGCCTACGTCGGCGTGGTTTTCAAAGATTCCGACGGAGTTTTGAGCTTGGCCCTTTGTCCAAGTTCCGGCAAAGAGAATAATGAGCAGAAGTCTTGTTTTCATAAAAAGTGGGGTAAAATTGGGGAGATCGAGTGGCAGTCGCGCGGATTTGGTAATTTGGCTTCACATTAATTCTATTGGCCTTATCGAAATCTATGAAAACTCTTCTCCTTCTTGCGTTTCTCTCTGCAGCAGTAGGCTTGGCCAGCACCCAAAAGGCAAAGCTTTTTCCCAACCTAAACTACTATTCAGACGAGGTAGCACCCCGCCGACAAAGCGACTTTCTAACGGCCAAAGAACCCATCACCGCAGCCGACCAAACCGCCGCTTACCTCGGCTATTTAAAAGGTAAAAAAGTCGGTGTACTTATCAACCAAACTTCGATCATCGGCCAAACGCCGCTGGTAGACAGCCTGGTGGCTCTGGGTGTGGACATCGTCCGCATTTTTGGCCCCGAACACGGATTCCGGGGGACGGCCAGCAACGGCAACGAGGTCAAGGACGGCGTGGATTTCAAAACGGGCATTCCGGTTATTTCACTCTACGGCAAACAGAACCGCCCTACGAAGGAGCAGTTGGCCGATTTGGACCTAATGATCTTTGACGTGCAGGATGTTGGCGCGCGGTTCTACACCTACATCAATACCCTGGGGCGTCTGATGCAGTCTTGCGCCGAGAACGACAAGGAACTACTCATTTTGGATCGCCCGAATCCCAACGGCTTTCTGGTGGACGGACCGATGCTGGAAGACCACCTGCATTCGGGTATCGGCATGTACCCAATTCTCATCAGCCACGGCCTCACCATCGGCGAACTCGCCCAAATGATCAATGGCGAGGGCTGGCTGCCCAACAAAATGCAGTGCAACCTGAAAATCATCGAGGTGGCTAACTACACCCACGACACGCCCTATGTGCTGCCCGTGCTGCCTTCGCCCAACCTCAACACCCAGCAATCGGTAATGCTGTACCCGCACATCTGCATGTTCGAGGGGACGATCGTCAGTCAGGGACGCGGGACGCACATACCGTTCACGGTACTTGGTGCGCCGTCACTGGAAGGGAAGTACACCTTTTCCTTCACCCCCGAAAGCATCAAGGGCATGAGCGAAACGCCGCTGCATCAGAACGAAACCTGCTACGGCCTCGACCTGCGGGAATACGACATCGAGCGTCTGCGAAAGTCCCGACAAATCAATCTGCAATGGCTTTTGGAAATGTACCGGGCCTATCCCGATAAAGCAAAATTCTTCGATCGGAGTCAGAGCCTACAAATGGGGGATTTCGATAAGCTAACGGGTACCGAAAATTTAAAAAAGCAGATCATTGCGGGTACCTCCGAAGCCGAAATCCGCCGGAGTTGGGAGCCGGGCCTGTCGGAATACAAAAAGATGCGACAGAAGTATTTGCTTTATCCGTGAAAAAAAAGCGAAATAGTCAGCCTCAATTCAATTGTCAAATCAGCCTTTTAGCGTTCCCGTCAACGTTGGGCGCGGATCTGGAAAACCCTTAGAATGGGCCGAGACGCTGTTCATAAAGTCTACCTTAACCTGATTGCCTTGGAACGTCAGCGTCATCTGGTCACCGTGGATGGCAGTGACAAATTTTGTGTTCAATTGCAGCGTGTTTTCATCCTTCCAGGTGGCCGTTCCCGCGATTTGGGCGGGCGTTTCCAGGCGGGTGGGTACAGGAAAAAGAGGTTTGCTTTCGCCGGGATTAATCACCCACTCTTCCCAACCGAAGATCATTTTCTCTACGCCCTTAGGCATCGTTATTTTCAGGATGCAGTTTTTGGGATTAAAATCCACCGCCAACTGGCTGATTCCGTAAGGGTTTTTATCGAGCGTGAACGGCTTGTCGCTGTATTTAGCCGCCAACTTAGAATCGACGGAGCCTCTGGTCGCGGGCAGTGATAGTTGGCTAATTTCTTTCTTCAAAAAACCCTGCTTTACCGCATTTTCCGGCAGTTGGCCTTCGGAAAAGGCGGGCAGCAGGGTTTCGTAGGCGACGTTCATGGATTTCTGTAAATCCCAGCTTTCGCTGGTCATCACCAGCACAGCGTCCTGCTCGGGCATCACGAAACAGAACTGTCCGTAGGCTCCGTCACCCCGGTAAAAGCCCGGCTTGCAGCGCCAAAACTGGTAGCCGTAGCCCTGCGACCAGTCGCTGTCGCCCTCGCGGGAGTCGGTCTGCTTGCTCGTCGCCTCCTCAATCCAGCTTGCGGGCAAAAGCTGCTTACCGTCCCACATGCCTTTATTTAGATAAAACTGCCCAAATTTGGCGATGTCCTCCGTCTTCACGCGCAGTCCGTATCCCGCCGTGTTGAGACCCTGCGGCGACTTCTCCCAGTCGTAGCCCACGATGCCGAGCGGCTTGAAGAAGCGCGGCTCCAGATATTCTTCCAGCGTTTGCCCCGTCACGCTGTGCAGGATGGCGCCCAATATGTAGGTCGCTCCGGTGTTGTAAACGAAGTGACTGCCGGGCGCGTGGGGAACGGGTTGCGCCAGAAACGTCTTCACCCAGGATTCGCCGTTGGTATCTCGCAAAGCAGGCAGCGTGTCGGCATCCTGCCCGGTGTTCATCGTGAGCAGATTCTTGATTTTCATCGCCCGCAAATTCTCGTTCGGATTCGTCGGAGCTTCTTTGGGGAAAAATTTCAGAATCGGATCATCCACCGAAATTTTCCCCTCACTTACCAGAAACCCGATGGCCGTGCTGGTGAAGCTCTTGGAAAGTGAATACAGCGTGTGCTTGTATTCCGGTGCGAAGGGTTTCCACCAGGCCTCAGCCACTACCTTGCCGTGACGCAGCAGCATGAAACTGTGCCATTCCAAATCCGATACCTGAATGGCTTGTATGAAATTCAGAATTCCCTCCGTGTCCACACCCTGCGATTCGGGCGTCGCTCGTGGCAAGTCTTGGGCGAAAGTGGGTTGAAAATCAAAGGAAGAAAGTGTCGCCAGGCTTATTGAGCCAAGGCCAGCGAGTTTGACGAAGTTGCGGCGGGTGGTTTGCATAGAGTGATATTTTTAGAAGGTTTGGGTCATCGAAAAAACGGGCGAGCTGGCAGAGCGCTGGCCCGGCCGCACCATATTATCTCGGCACGCTCATCTCCACTCCCAGCGGCAGTGGATCGCCGAAGACGGGTTCGTTCTCGGCGTCGAAGGTGAAGGGCTGCATTCGGGGGGCGCGATGGCCGCCACAGCCCTGGTCCGGCTCGGCGTTGGCGTGATAAAGTATCCAGTTCTGCTTGCCGTTGGGCGATTTGAAAAAGCTGTTGTGTCCCGCCGCGTAGGTGTTTTTTACATCCTTGGCCAAAAAAACGGGCGTCGGATGTTTCTGCCAGGATTTAGGGCTCATCAAATCGGCGTTGGGTTCGGCCCAAACCATGCCCAGGGAATAGAAGTCCGTCCAGCAACCGCTGGCTGAGAAGATGATATTGACCCGCCCGTTGGGACTGGCCAGGTACTGCGGGCCTTCGTTGACGAGAATAATCGGCTTATCATCCGGTCCGGGCTTGGTCAGCAGACCGTGCTGCTCCCAGGCGTAGCGCGGGTCCGAAATGCGGATGCGGTTGCCGACGCAAGTCCAGGGGTCGCTCATTTTGCAGAGGTAAATATCTTGCCGCCCGTTCTCCTCGCCTTCCCAACCCGACCAGGTCATGTAAAGCTGGCCCTTATGTTCGAAGGCTGAGCCGTCGATGGCCCACTTATCCTGAGGCGTTCCGAGCTTGCCCTTCATCGTCCATTCGCCCTCCGTGGGGTCGGGCGAAGCGTTTTCCAAGACGTAGAGGCGGTGGTTTTTGTTTTCCCCATTGTCGGCGGCGAAGTAGATGTACCACTTGCCGCGCAGGAAATGCAGCTCGGGTGCCCAGATGCTTTTGGAATACATTCCTGAGGCGGGTGGCGTCCAAACGGTCACCTTTTTGGCGTCGGGCAGTTTCGCGAGGTCTTTGGTTTTCCAGATATTCAGGTCTTTGCCCGTCGTGTGCATGTAGTAATAATAGCCGTCGTGGTAAATCGACCACGGGTCGGCTCCGGCGGGGAGTAGCGGGTTTTTGAAGGTTTGGGCTTGTAGGGAAGTGGCAAGGAGAAGAAAGAAAAGTATCTTTTTCATGAAATTTGGGGTAATGACCGATCAAAAAGCAACATAACTTTCAACGATTTCAAAAGGCGTTCTTTGCGATTGATTACCCATCCTTTTTTTACTTTGTGCTTTTTATCCTCTGCCTCTTTGCCCCTTTCTTCCTACTTTTGCCCCCCAATACAACCGCCGCAAATCCAATGAAGCAAATTCCCCTACACCACGTCCACCTCGGATTGGGTGCCAAAATAATGCCTTTCGCGGGTTTCGAGATGCCCGTTCGCTATTCCTCCGACCTGGATGAACATCATACCGTCCGCAACGGCGTGGGCGTCTTCGATGTGTCGCACATGGGCGAATTCACGCTGAAAGGCCCGACAGCCCTGGATTTGATACAGAAAGTATCGGCCAACGATGCCGCCGTGCTTTATGATGGCAAAGTGCAGTACAGCTATCTGCCTAACGCCACGGGCGGCGTGGTGGACGACCTGCTGGTGTATCGCCGCGCTGAAGATGACTATCTGCTGGTAGTCAACGCTTCCAATATCGAAAAAGACTGGGACTGGATAAAGAGCCACAACACCGAAGACGTGGAAATGGAGAATATTTCCGACCAAATGTGCCTGCTGGCCGTGCAGGGTCCAAAGGCAGTCGCCACGTTGCAAAAACTGACGGACGAAGACCTGGCGGTGATGGACTACTACACCTTCAAAACCGGCACAATGGCGGGCATCGACGACGTCATTATCTCGGCCACGGGCTACACCGGGGCGGGCGGTTTTGAGATTTATGTCTGGAATAAAGACGCCGAAGCGATGTGGAACGCCATTTTTGCCGCCGGGGCTGAGTTCGGCATCAAGCCCGTGGGTCTGGGCGCGCGCGACACGCTGCGACTGGAAAAAGGCTACTGCCTCTACGGCAACGACATCGACGACCAAACCTCTCCGCTGGGAGCGGGCTTGGGCTGGGTCACGAAATTCAACAAAAGCTTCGTCAACGCCGAGGCCCTGAAAGCCCAAAAGGAGGCGGGCTTACCCCGAAAACTGGTTGGCTTTGAACTCACGGAAAAGGGCATCCCGCGCGGCCACTACGACCTTTGCAACCTGGCAGGCGAAAAAATCGGCGAAGTTACCTCCGGCACCATCTCCCCCACCCTGCAAAAAGGCATTGGTTTGGGCTATGTCCCAACCGCTTACGCCAAACCCGGCACAGAAATCACTGTAAAAGTGCGGGAGAAATTGCTGGGCGCGCGGGTAGTGAAAATGCCTTTTCTTTAGGCACAAAGTTCCAAAGGCACAGAGGTACAAATTGCGGCCGAGTTTGATAGCGACGAACAAATATTCACTCATTCTCTCATTCAAAATTGATTTCTTGAAACAACTTGACGTTTGCCTTACGCCTGATTTGCTGCACTTGCATCGCCTGGATAATGCGGTGGTGGTGGTGGCGGATATCTTTCGGGCTACTTCCTGCATAGTGACGGGGCTGGCCTACGGCGTGGGCAGCATTACGCCCGTGGCCACGGTGGAAGAGTGCAAGGCTTTGCAGGAGAAAGGGTATTTCGCCGCCGCCGAGCGCGACGCGATGAAGGTCGAGGGCTTCGATCTCGACAACTCGCCATTCAGCTATATGTCCGAACGATTGATCGGCTCGCACATTGCCATGACGACTACCAACGGAACTTTGTCCATCGCCAAGGCCAAATCGGCAGCGGTGAAGGTGTTGATCGGGGCTTTCCTCAATATGGGCGCTTTGGTGAACGAATTACGTTCCGAACAATACGACGTGCTGGTGCTGTGCGCGGGCTGGAAGGGGCGGCCTAACCTGGAAGATACGCTATTCGCCGGGGCCCTGGCTGAGGCTTTGAAAGACGAATTTATGTTGGTGGAAGACGCCGCCCTGATGGCGCAACGGCTTTACCAGCAGGGCCGGGGCAACCTGCTCAATTTTGTGGCCAACTCTTCGCACGTGCGGCGCTTGCAGCGGCTGGGTATCCAGAAAGACATTTCGTATTCCTTGCAAACCGATCTTTACGACGTCGTCCCTGTGCTGCGCGGCAGTCGGTTGGTAGCTATGCATTGATTTTTTATTTCAAAGAAGTAAAAAACAGGGGTTCGCTGACTGATTGCTTCATTTTTTCATTTGAAAACCTGGTGTCAAATCGCTGAATAATGACTAGAGTTTTTTCGCTTGCTTTTTCTCTCTGCCTATTCCTGGTTGTAGCAGGTCCCGTCAGGGCGCAGGTCATACCGAGCGTGCCGCAAGCCGACACCTCGCTGACCAATCCCGACCGCGAGCTGCTCCAACCCGAAAAGAAGCCCGAGCAATTCGGTAAAAATATTGCGGACAGCATCCAGACTTTCGCCATTCGCACGGGCAATGTTTCTTATTATTCCGTTTGTCCCGGCAGCCGGATTATGGTGCCGTTCACGCCGCAGGGGCCTTTTAACGACGACAACGTTTTTTCTGCTCAGCTCGTGGACGTCCGGGGAAATTTCGTGGCCATTTCGGAAGGGGTCAAAAAAGGGCCGATTATGGCGACGATTCCGGCCGATAAGCGCGGCGGACATTTGTATCGGCTACGGGTCGTTTCGACCAGTCCGGCGGTGGTTGGCACCGAAGTGGCGCTGCGGCTGCTGCCTACGCCAACGGCGCGGCTGGAATCCGCCGATGGCTCCACTTCTTCGCGCATCATGCCCGGTCAGGACGCGCAGTTGCGGGTCAATTTTACGGGATCGGGACCGTGGTCGTTCCAGTTGTCCGACAGCACCACGATCACCGAGACGGTTACCAACCCCTACTATTTCTCCACCAAGCTCGAAAAAATCACGACCTACAAATTGCTGGGTGTGGCCAACGCCTGCGGCAGCGGCACGGTGGATGGCAGCGTGATCGTGAACGTGGATGCCAACCCCGAACCGCGTCTGGCCCTCAAAGACCCGGATAAAGGCTACCGCGTTTGCACTAACACACCCTTTCAGATCAATTTCAGCGCGACGGGAGCCTACAAAACGGGCAATAATTTCCTGGTGCAAATTTCGGACAGCAAAGGTGCTTTTAAGAACATAACGTCCGGCGACACGACCGCCCCGATCATGGCCCGCGTTCCGGCGGGTACACCTATGGGCGACTATACCCTGCGCATTATTTCTACCTCGCCTCGGTTGGTTAGCGACAGCACCCGCATTACCATCGCTGCCCCTACGCAAACGGTGCTGCAAAGAGATTCTATCAAGCTGAAAGAAGGCGGCACCGCCGACCTTACCCTACGCTTTCAGGGCGGTGGACCGTGGTTTGTCTTGCTTTCCGATGGCACCTACGAGAACAATATTTTGACCTCACCTTACACGCTCAAAGTGTCTCCCTACAATACGACAAATTATAAGGTTACCTCGGCGGGCGGCCTTTGCGGCGTGGGTACTTTCAGCGGCAGTGCCTACGTGGCAGTGGATGTGCCGCCCTCCAGCATTGTGATGGAAAAACCCTCGCAGACTCTTATTTGCTCAGGGGGCGAAATCTCTGTACCCTTCATGACGACGGGTCGTTTCTACGCCGCTAATAAATTCGTCGTGCAGGTTTCCGACAGTACGGGCCGCTACGTGGATATGCCCACGACGGGCAAGGAAAGTCCGCTGAAAGTGAAGATAACGCCGCCTTCACTGCGCGACACCATTTCCACCTACCGCATCCGCATCGTGGCCACCGCGCCGGGCGTGGCCAGCGAACCCCAACAAATCCAGATCGTGGCCCCGGACATGGCCGTGGGGGAGGTTTCGGGCCGGGGTGCCATCACGCCGGGAAATTCTACCCGTATCCGACTCAAATTCAAGAACGGGCTGCCCCCCTGGTCGTTTACACTTTCCGACGGCTCCTCGGTGACGGGCACTTTCCTGAACCCTTACCTGATTTCGGTATCGCCCAAGGTGACGACGGATTTCACCATCAGTTCAATAAAAAATGCCTGTGGCACAGGGACGAGTAGCGGCTCGGCGAGGGTGATCGTTGATAATTAAATTTGGGGTTAAAGATCAAACGGTTAAAGGGTATTTTGACCCGGAAACGAGTAAGATTCTTTTTTGGGGCGAAAATATCTGCGAACCCTTGACCTTTTAACCATTAACCCATTCTAAAAGATGCAGGTTTTTCAACGGGAGATTCGTTTGCCCGCTTTGTCCCGTGGTTTTCACCTGATTACCGAGCGGGTGGAGCGGGAAATGCCGGAACTGCGTTCTTTGAACGCGGGTATTTTGCACGTTTTTATCAAACATACTTCGGCCAGTCTGACAATCAACGAGGATGCCGACCCCACGGTGCGCCAAGATTTTGAAAGTCATTTTAATAGGATGGTTCCCGAGAATGCGCCCTACTACGTCCATAATTATGAAGGTAGCGACGATATGCCCGCGCACTTGAAAGCAGCGATCTTGGGTAGTTCGGTAAGTATTCCCATTACCGACGGATACCTGAATTTGGGTACCTGGCAGGGCATTTATCTCTGCGAACACCGTGACCGAGCATCAGGGCGCAGCCTGGTGCTGATGGCCTATGGGATATAAAGCAAGGGATTATTACCTTTGCCCTGAACATAGAAATCTTTCAAAAACATTTTGGAAAAGAACGCTAAGATTTACATTGCCGGACACCGGGGCATGGTCGGGTCAGCCATTCACCGCAAGTTGAAGGCGGAAGGCTATACTAATTTCGTCGTCCGCACCTCCGCCGAGTTAGACCTGCGCGAGCAGATGGCCGTGCGGGAATTCTTTGCCGAAGAGCGGCCCGACTACGTGTTTCTAGCGGCAGCCAAAGTAGGTGGAATCATGGCTAACAATATCTACCGCGCTGATTTCCTGCTGGAAAATCTGCAAATCCAGAACAACGTTATCGATAGCGCGCACCAGTCGGGGGTTGAGAAACTGATGTTTTTGGGTTCATCCTGCATTTATCCTAAAATGGCTCCGCAACCCCTACGTGAAGACTACCTGCTGACGGGAACCCTCGAACCGACCAACGAACCCTACGCCATTGCTAAAATCGCGGGCATTAAGCTGTGCGAGGCTTACCGCAGCCAGTACGGCAGTCATTTTATTTCGGTAATGCCCACCAACCTCTACGGTCCAAACGACAACTACGACCTCGAGAACTCGCACGTGTTGCCCGCCATGATTCGAAAATTCCACGAGGCTAAAGCCGAGGGAAAATCCGCCGTGGAACTGTGGGGAACCGGCTCACCGCGCCGCGAATTCCTGCACGCCGACGACCTGGCCAACGCCTGTTACTTCTTGATGCAGCACTACGACGAACCCGAATTGGTCAACGTCGGCACGGGCGACGACCTGACGATCAAATCTTTAGCTGAATTAATTAAGGGAGTGGTCGGTTTCGAGGGGGAAATCCATTGGAACACCGACAAGCCGGACGGTACGCCGCGTAAACTGATGGACGTCGGCAAACTCCACGGTTTGGGCTGGCGGCACACGACGGAAATCGAGGAAGGTATCCGGGCCACTTACCAGGATTTTTTGCAAAAAATAAAAACCTACGCGGTGTAAAGTCACTCTGTGGCAGGCAAATTCAAACCTAATAATAGTGGGCAAAATCATGTTTTTACCCACTATTATTTCACTTTTGAATAATATTCATTCATTAATTAGTAATAATATTCGGGAAACTAATTAGCTTTGCGGCACTTATAATCGCATCAATTTTAATTATTGCAAGCTAATGTCTTCCAACCTGAAACTCGATCAGATAGATCGTAAGGTACTCGAAATACTGCAATCGAACGCCAAGATTACCAACGCGCAGCTCTCCAAAGAAATCGGCCTCTCGCCTGCCCCAACCCTAGAACGCGTCAAGAAACTGGAACACGGGGGCATCATCAAAAGCTACCACGCCCAACTCGATCCCGCCAAAGTAGGCCTGGGCGTGACGACTTTCGTCCAAATCTCGCTGACGGGTCACAAAAAAGTGACCACCGACTCATTTGTGAATACGGTCAACACCATTCCTGAAATCATTGAGTGCCATCACATTACCGGCACAGGCGATTTTCTGCTGAAAGTGATCTCGCAGGACATTAGTTCGTATCAAAAGCTGATGCTGGAAACGATCAACGAAATTGAAGAAGTGGCGAACACGACGACGATGGTCATCATGTCCACCTTCAAGGATAGCAAGATTCTGCCCATTCCCTGACCTATTCGATTCCACCCATCCAGTTCTTCAAAGGCTTGTAGAACAGGATCATCAGAATACCGAATCCGACGCCAAACAAGCAAACCTGTAGAAACAGGCTAGGCATTTCGGCGACGTTTCCTTCGGTGAAGTTGCCCGAGAAAAGGCCTGCAATCAAGTTACCCAACGAAGCCGCCACGAACCACAGCCCCATCATTTGGCTGTAGTATTTCTTGGGGGCAAGTTTGGTGTAGGTACTCAGCCCAACCGGACTCAGGAATAACTCGCCCAGCGTGTGGAAGAAGTAGGTGAAGACCAGCCAGCCCAGGCCCACTTTTATGCCCTCCACGGCGTATTGCGCGGCCCAGTACATGATAAAAAAGCCAAAACCCATCTGAATTAATCCCAAACCGAACTTGACGGGAACGTAGGGGTTGATGTGTTTCCTTTTTAAGTATATCCACAAGGCCCCGATGGGAGCCGATAAAACGAGGATGAAGAAGGCGTTGGCGGTCTGAAACCAGGAGGCGGGCATTTCCCAACCCGCGACGATGCGGTCGGTGTGGCGGTCGGCAAAAATCGTCAGCGACGAACCCGCCTGCTCGAAGCCCGACCAGAATAGCGCCGCTCCGATGAAGAAAATGAAAAGCACACCCACCCGCTTGCGTTCGACCATAGTCAGCGACTTATCGACTATCCCGATGTAGGCGAAATACAGGATCGTGATCGCAACGATGACGTATTTCATCACGTTGGCCAGTTCCACCGCATTGAGGATACCCGTCAACACCAGCGTGGCCAGCAGCACCAATGCCCCCGCCACGACGAACAGAAAGGTGGGGCTACCCTTTTCTTCGGGCGGTTCGCCCAGCCCGGCCAGGTGCTTGCTGTTGAGCCGGAAGGCTATTACGCCGAAAAACATGGCGATGGCAGCAGCGCCAAAGCCGTAGTGCCAGCCGACTTTCTCGCCCAGATAGCCCACAATGGTCATGCCCAGGAATGAACCCAGGTTGATGCCAATGTAAAAGATCGAAAAACCCGCGTCGCGCCGTGCGCCGCCCTCAGGATAAAGGTTACCGACGATGGAACTAATATTGGGCTTGAGCAGACCGGTACCGATGGCGACCGTGCAAAGTCCGGCGAAGAAAATGGCGTTGTGGCCCGGTATGGCCAGCAGAATATGGCCGATCATAATCACGATGCCGCCCCACATGATG
Source organism: Cytophagales bacterium (assembly GCA_038235275.1). GTDB lineage: Bacteria > Bacteroidota > Bacteroidia > Cytophagales > Spirosomataceae > Persicitalea. The sequence goes on from JBBSUC010000034.1 coordinate 50,938, forward strand.
GCCTTTTTCTGGCCCAGCATATTGTCGGCAATCCAGCCGCCCGGTAGCGTGAGCAGGTACACCGAGGAGGCGTAAAGTCCGTAAATAGCCCCACCCGTGTCCTCAGGCAACCCGAGGGCACCCTCCGACGCTGACTTGATAAGGTACAGCAGCAAAATAGCCCGCATCCCGTAGAAGCTGAATCGCTCCCACATTTCGGTAAAAAACAGGACGTAAAGGCCGCGTGGATGTTTCTGATTGGTAACGGTTGATTCCATGTAGTGGGTTCTGAAAATGAAAGGTGAAGGCTCGCAAGATAGTAATTCTGATAAAACTTCCAGCAACTCGCACTTTTGCCTTATTTTGTGTTTTACTTTTTATACCAAACAAAATCCATGTCTCTGACCGACGCCCTACAAGCTTACCCTTCTTTTGCCCCGGTTGTTTCTACCGATAAGCCTTTACGCAAGCTCGACTTTACAGCCAACAACGCCGATCTGCCCGCCTTAGACTTGGCGGACACAGCGGCTTTTTCAGAGCATGTTTTTAGCAAGATGCTGGACAACGGGCAGTACGTCGGCGTAGGCGGCTACGACGAACACCGCGTGATTTACCGTCGCTCGGGGCACTTTGGTGACTACGCGGCGGAGGGGCGCTGCATTCATCTGGGTGTGGACATCTGGACCGAGGCACAGACGCCCGTCTGCGCGCCGTTGACGGGCGTGGTACAGAGCGTAGCCTTCAACGACAACTTCGCCGACTACGGGCCCACGATCATCCTGCGCCACGAAGTAGATGGCTTGGAATTCCATAGTCTATACGGGCACCTCACGCTGGCATCTTTAGAAAACATATTCGTAGGCAGGGAAATAACGGCAGGTGAGGCATTCACGGCCATCGGCAACTATCCCGAAAACGGCAATTGGCCGCCGCATCTGCACTTCCAGTTAATAACCGAGTTAAGCGGCTTCCACGGCGATTATCCCGGCGTAGCCTCGGTAGTCGAGCGACAGTTCTATCTGGAAAACTGCCCTAATCCAAACCTCATCCTGCGTTTGACGGAGTTGGATTGAATTTGCCCCCCCATAAACCGTTATCCCACTCTGTCTTCATGCTAAAATTTCACCCGAATCTTTTCCTCTTTCTTCTCTCCTTATTTTTCGCAAAAAACGCTTCCGGGCAGGGGTACGTCATTATTAGCGGTAAAATCATCGACAAAACTACCCGACAGCCTCTCCCCTACGCGCACATCGGCGTGATGACTAAGGGGCTGGGTACCATCGCCAATGAACAGGGCGAATTTTACTACCGCTTTCCCGGAATCGCCGTCGACGAAGACGTGACTGTGGCGCACCTGGGCTACAAAAATCTGGCCCGCAAGGGCACAGAATTTATTTCAGGAAACAAAAATGTATTGCTGGAGTTGGAAAAGGCACAGCCCGTGGTGGTGGACAGTGCCTACGTGAGGGGCTTCGATGCCCGAGGTTGGATTATGGTGGCGCTGGGCAAAGTGAGCAAGAACTACACCGACACCCCGATCGTGATGACGGGTTTTTACCAGGAAACCCTGCAACAGGACGATGCTTACGTGGACATTCGCGAAGCGGTGCTGAAAGTGGAAAAAGACCCGCGTCCCAAGACTGAATTTCCCGAAAAGTATCGGCTGCTGCGGGGCCGACGCTTTCAGAGTACCTCCCGCGACAAAGCAATGGACGACTACGAGTTTCCCAGCGGACCGGCCATCGTCTCGCGCAGTTTGGAAACGGGTCTGCCCGAGTATCTATCGGGCAGCAACCTGGCCAATTACCGTTTCCAACTGGACGACAGCATCGCTTTTTATAATAATAAGGACGTCTATCAAATCCATTTCCGGCCCGTTGGCCCGCAGGTGAAGGGGGCACGAAATGGCGTCATCTGTGTCAACAAAGCTGACTCGGCCATCGTCCGTATTGCCTACGACTTCACGCCCGAGGGCATGGACGAAGTTTTCAAAGGGTCAATGAAAAGCACGATGAGTAAGATGCTGGGCAAGAGCAGACGCGAGGCCAAACGCGTGAGCAGCTTCACCAATTATTTGCCCTACGACGGAAAATGGTACTTACAGGATTCGCAACTCCTTATCCAAACTAACTTCATCAACAAAAGCGATACGCTCACGGGAACCATCAGGCTCCACTTCGTGGTCAACGACATTCTGAAAAGCAACGGCAAGGCCGTTCTCCCCGCCGAAGTCCCATTAGACACCGCCCAATTTCCTTCCCAAAAAATTCCGAAATACAACGAAATCTATTGGTCCAATTTCAACCATATCATTCCGTCGGCGGGAATGAGGAGGATTTTGGAAAGTTTGGTAAAATGAAGGGTGCGTTGCATCAACTTCTAATACCCGCTCTCTAATTCAGTTTCACCTGCTCCATTTCTCCCGGCGGCAAACTGGGATATTTCCACAGTTCGAGTTGACTTCGACGGTAGGCGGGAGTACGCTCGAGGTCGTCCCAGTCAATGCGATTGCGGTTGCGGAAGTGCTGTACCATTTCCCTGATGCGCTCGTACTCCTCGGGCGACCAGTCGCCGTTGTCGCGCCGGATGGTCGTCCCGCCATCGGTGATGGACGGGACTTTTTGCGACTGGAAAACCTTACTGCCCGTGAACGTCTCCGACGTTTCGCCGCGCAAGGGCGGGACCACAACGCCGCCCGGAGGGGTGCCGATTTCGTCGAAGGCCGTGCTTTTCTCCCGGGGCTTTTCTTCTTCTTCGGGTTCTATGAGGGGTGCTGTCTGATTGGTGGATTTTTCTAGTTCTTCGTCGCCTTCTCTCTCTTGCTTCTCCTCGTCCAATTTTTCGCCTTCGCCCTTCACTTCTTGGGGAGAAAGGGCAATCGCGTGTTTGATGCTGTCGAAGCCAGCGGCTACCACGGTAACGCGTAGTTTTTCGCCCAGCGAATCGTCAATAATCGTCCCCAGCTTAAAGAGGTGCGCCTCACCTTCTATCTTGTCACCGACGTGTTTCGTAATCATGGTTTGCTCCCGCATGGTGGCCTCATGCTTTTTGCTGGAAGCCAGCGTAACCAGAATCCGCTCGGCCCCCTTGATGTCGCGGTCGTTCAGCAGCGGCGAGTCGAGGGCCTTACTAACGGCTTCGAAGGCGCGTTCTTTGCCTTCGGCATCGGCGGTACCCATTACCGACTGACCGGCATTCTTGAGTACCCGCTCCACGTCCTTGAAGTCGGTGTTGATATTGCCGCGCGTAGTGATGATTTCGGAAATGCTCTTCACGGCGTTGAGCAAAATGCTGTCGGCCTGCACGAAGGCCTCCGTGATGCGCATATCCTCGAAAAGTTCCTCCAGCTTATCGTTCAGGACCACCAGCACCGTGTCGCTGTACTTTTTAAGCAGTTCGATGCCCTCGAAGGCATGCTTCTTTTTCAGCGAACCTTCCCAGGAATAGGGGGCGGTCACGACCGAAACCGTTAGCAGCTTCATTTCTTCCTTGGCGATCTGGGCGATGACCGGAGCGGCTCCCGTGCCGGTGCCGCCGCCCATACCCGCCGTGATGAAGACCATCTGCGTAGCCCCGCCCAGTAGGGCCTTTATTTCCTCGATCGATTCCAGTGCCGCCTCGCGGCCTCGGCTGATTTCCATGCCCGCCCCAAGTCCCTTAGTGAGGGTGGCACCCAGTTGTATCTTGGTCGGGACGGGGCTTTCCAGCAGCGCTTGTCGGTCGGTGTTGCAAATCGCAAACTCTACGTCCTTAATGCTCTTCTCGTACATGTAATTGACCGCGTTCCCGCCGCCACCGCCTACCCCGATTACCTTGATGATGGAAGGTTCAGCGGCGTTATCTTCAATAATGCTGTTCACGATGTAGTCCTGATCCAGGGCGTTATATAAATTGCTATCCATGTCTGCGTTTGTGCGTTTTTAGTCGTGGTTTTTATCACCACGTCAGTATCCCCCTCCGGTTTTATCGTCTTTGTTTTCGCCGTTTCCAAATATACTTTTGAGCTTCCAGGCTGGAAAGAAACTACTGCCTTCAGGATTATCAGTTTGCTCCCTGGGGTTGGGTCTACGTTCTTCCCGACCAGGCGGACGCCTGATGGGTTCACTCGGCTTGGGACAAATTGAATCCAGGCGGGGATCTACCCGCTTGATGCCCGCCCAGGCCAGGCCCACGGCGGTGGCGTAAAGGGTGTTGGCTACCTCGTCGGCTTTGGGTGTGTTGGCCAGTCCGGCCGGAATGCCCACCTTTACGGGCATCCCCGCCACGCGGCTGAATACCGTCTCGATGTCGGGCAAATTGGCGGTACCACCCGTGAGTACCAGGCCACCCACCAACTGGTCGGCGAATCCCGATTCCAGGATTTCGGCGTACACCAGCGCGGCCATTTCTTTCAGCCGCTCTTCAATGATAAGGGCCACGTTTTTCTTGAGTACCCGCTTAGGCTCCCGGTCCCGCAGATACTTCACCAATATCTCGATGTTCAGGGCGACGGGTTCGGAAAGTGCTTCGCCGTGCTGTTTCTTAAGGTTTTCGGCGTTATTCATCTGGATACCACAGCCAATCTTCAGATCGGAGGTAATGTGATAGCCCCCAATGGGGATGGAGACAATGTGCCGAACGACGCCATCGTGGTAAATCACAATATCCGTAACGTGGTCGCCAATGTCCACTAGGGCCGTCCCTGCTTCCATTTCCTCTTCATTGAGCACGGCCAGGCCAGCGGCGATGGGCGAGAGCAGCAGTTGCTCGTGAACCAGTTCAGGATCGGCCCACTTGAGACTATTGCGCGTGGCGTCGATCACCTGTTTGTTGCTGGACACGACCAGAAACTGGCCGCCGAGCCGGACGCCGATGCGGCCCACGGGTTCCTTCACGCCTTTGCCGTTGTCCACCGTGAACTCGCCAGGGATGATGTGCATCACCTCGTTATTGGGTTCGGTCTGGGCGCGGTACAGGTCGCGGATGAGCTGGTCCACGTCGGTTTGGGTCACCTCGTTGCTGCTGGCCGAGGTGGGGCGCACCATGTTGGGTGTAATGGAAGAAACCTGAACGTTGGTACCGCCGAAGCCGACGTTCACATTGCGGATGTCCAGATCGGATCGCATGGCCAGTTCAGAAATAGCGGAGCGAATGGCCATTCCCACTTGTTTGACATTCTTGACAGCCCCCCGCACGATGGCATCTTCGGGGATCTTCACTTCGCTGAATCCAATGATTTCGATCATATCCTGATCGTGGGATTCTACGGCCACGGCGGCAACCTTGGTACTACCAATGTCTAATCCAACCGAAATAATGCCTTTGTTCATGGTTCTATGGGTGTTTATATGCTTATTCACAAACCACCTGGTCGCGAAACCGGAGGCTTATTCGGGAGTAACGGCTCCAGTCGGCGGCCATTACTTTGTTATAAAAGATGCGAAGCTTCAACAGCTTCGCCGCGACATTTTCTGCTTTGCCAAATTCAATGTGCTGGTTACCCAGGGCAGTCAGCAGTTCCACATCCCCGGATTTGGACACGTCCATCTGGATGACCTGAGCCTTCCAGAATTCGTCTTCGCCCAAATAGCGGATCATATCCACCACCTGCTTTCCCGAGACGGTATGCAGGTCTTTTTTATTCTTGAAAAAATCACCCGACACCAACAGCACTCGTGCCGAAAAATGGTCGGATAGCGGGATAAAATCTCCCGCTGCATTGATGTAAAAACCGTCCGTCCCCCGCCATTCGCCCTGCCGGGATGACCCGACCCAACGCGCCAACGGCTTTTCCTGCCGGATGTCCACCACCAGATTTCCCTCCAAATCGTGGTACACCTGACAATCCGCCACCAGCTTATTGCCCCTGACCCGGTTTTCCAGCGTCTTAAGATTCACGTCCTGCTGCCGATTGCCATGGACAGGATCACGACCGTTGTCGGTCAGAATTTTTTCCACGTCGGCCTGCTCAATGAAACGCATTCCCGAGTCGTAGTCTACTTTGACTACCAGATCGTCGCACTGCTGGCGGGTGAGCTTGCTTTCGGCCATTCCCACACACAGGAGGAAGACCGCAAACCAAACGATTTTACCCAGCCACTTTTTGTGATAGTCAAAATTACGTAACATGCTGTTAATATTATAAGGCTTTGTTCATTAATTAGCAAGCGGACTATCCAGCAATTGCGCAATGGGGGCCACCAGGCGGTCGATGTCGCCCGCGCCGATGGTCACCAACACCTCAATATCAAGTGTTTCCAGTTTAGAGACTAAATTTTCTTTTGAGATTATTATTTTATCAGATAACTCAACTTTTTCCAGCAGCATTTTTGAAGTAACCCCCGCAATGGGTTGCTCCCGCGCCGGATAGATGTCCAGCAGCAGCAGCCGGTCGGCCAGGCCCAGGCTGGTTGCAAAGCCGTCGGCGAAGTCGCGGGTACGGGTGAAAAGGTGCGGCTGAAAGATGGCCGTAATGTGGCGACCAGGGTACAAGGCGCGAACCGACGACAGGAAGGCTTCGATTTCGGTGGGGTGATGGGCGTAGTCGTCGATGAACACTAGGTTTTCGCTTTCTATAATATATTCAAATCTACGCTTGACACCCTGGTAGCTGGCCAGTCCGGCGCGGATCTGCTCGGGCGTAACGCCCAGCCGCAGGACCGCCGCGCTGGCCGCGATGGCGTTCTCGACGTTGTGGTAGCCCGGCACCCGCATGGTTACGTTTTCTATAACTCCCTCGGGATAAACGAGATCAAAAATAAAGCGAGCGTTCACGATTCGCAGATTGTCGCTGCGATAGCTGCCTGAGTCCAGGGCATATTCCCACACTTCGGCTTTGGTGCCAGTCGCCAGTTCCAACCCTTCCCGCATAAACAAAACTCCTCCCGGCTTAATCTGTCCCACAAAATCCCGAAACGAATCCAACAACGCGCTATGTTCACCGTAGATGTCGAGGTGATCGGCATCGGTGGACGTGACGATGGCCAAATCCGGGTACAGCGTCAGGAACGAGCGATCGAATTCGTCGGCTTCTACGACACAAACGACCTCCCCGGCTTTTTCGGTGGGTTCGTTCAATAAAAAATTGGTGCCATAGTTTTGGGTAATGCCCCCCAGAAAGGCCGTGCAGTTTACGCCCGACGCCCGCAGCAGGTGCGCCACCATCGAGGAAGTGGTGGTTTTACCGTGTGTCCCGGCCACGCCAACCGTGCGCAAATTCTGCGTAATCCAGCCCAGCACCTGCGAACGTTTCTGCATGGTGTAACCCTCTGTCCGAAAATATTCCATCTGACGGTGTCCGGCGGGAATGGCGGGCGTGTAAACAACCAGGGTTTCGCCCAAATTTTCCAAAAAGACCGCCGGAACCTGTTCCATAGCATCGTCGTAACAAACCGCAATTCCTTCGCTTTCCAACGTTTCGGTTAGCGGCGTCGCTGTTTTGTCGTAGCCCGCCACGGCAAAACCGTTGGTGTTGAACCAGCGGGCCAAAGCGCTCATGCCGATGCCGCCGATGCCGACGAAAAAAACGTTTTTCCAGTTGGTATTTAGATCGCCAGGCGACCCCGTTTGGACTTTAGACATTAGATCAGGTGGCGGTTTTTAGTACTTCGTTTACCGATATTAAAAATTCACACAATTAAACATCAGTTCAACAACTACACAATTCACGCCGGGCGAGCGTTCCCGTTACACAACCTTAACACTTCCCGCGCTATTTCAATAGCGGCATCGGGGCGGGCTAGTTTGGCAATGTTTTGGGTCAATTCCTTTTGCTTCGGTTCGTCTTCCAGTAGCTGCATGGCCGCATCGACGAGTTCAGAGGCAGCGCGGTTGTCAGGTACCAGCAGGGCAGCGTTTTGGCGGGTCAGGTTTTGGGCATTTTTGGTTTGATGGTCTTCCGAAGCGGCAGGATAAGGTACCAGAATACTCGGCTTGGCAGCCAGGCATAGTTCCGACACCGACAAAGCCCCCGCCCGCGACACCACCACATCGGCAACGGCGTAGGCCAAATCCATTTCGTAGATAAAGTCAAACGCCTTGATCCTTTCGCTGGCTACGTGTGCCACGGCCTCACGGGCCGTTTCAAGGTAAGATTTTCCGGTTTGCCAGAGTACCTGATAACCCGCGTCGCTAAATTTCTCTAACCCTACCCGAATGCTTTCGTTGATGCTGCGCGCCCCAAGGCTCCCGCCCATGACAAAGAGCGTTTTGCGCCTTTCCTCAAAACCAAAATGCGCCAGCCCCTCAGCCCGTTTGTTGCTACTGTCAATGATGTCACGCCGGACGGGATTGCCCAAGAATTTTATCTTTCCGGAGTTAAAAAACTTTTCCATGCCGGGATAGGCCACGCAAATAGTTCTGGCCCTTCGTGCCAATAGTTTATTGGTGACGCCGGCGTGGGAATTTTGCTCCTGAATGAGCGTCGGCACGCCCAGCAGTGAGGCTACCATCAGTAGCGGCCCGCTGGCAAATCCGCCCACGCCCACCGCCACGTCGGGCCGGAAGTCGCGCAGCACCGACCGAGCCTTCAGCAGGCTACGGGTCAGCTTGAGGGGGAAGGCCGCGTTATCCAGCGACACTGCCCGCTTGATGCCCACAATAGGAAGCCCCACGATCCGGTAGCCCGCCTTCGGCACTTTTTCCATCTCCATTTTTCCCTCGGCCCCCACAAACAGGATTTCCGTAGCCGGGTCTATCGCCCGCAACGCGTCAGCAATGGCAATGGCCGGGTAGATATGCCCTCCCGTACCGCCGCCGCTGATAATGACGCGGGTGGGTTGTTTATTTGTTGATTTGTTGATTTGTGTAATCGTGTAATTGATGTTGATTTGTGTAACGGGAACGCTCGCCCGGCGTGTAATTTGTGTTTAATTGTTGAGCTGTTTGATTGCATTGTCAACCCACTCCGGTGTATCGGTCCACTGTCAACTGTCCATTGATTAAATTTCCTCCAACTCGCCTCGGCTAACGCTGAGGATAATGCCCATCGCGGCGCCCGTAAGTAGCATGGATGTGCCGCCGTTGCTGATAAAGGGGAGCGTTTGTCCGGTAGTGGGGAATAGACCCACAGTCACGGCCATAGTAGCAAAAGCCTGAAACACAATGCTGAACGTGAGACCCGCCGATAGTAAGCCGCCATAAGGACGCTTGGGTTTGGCAATTACTTTGAGCCCTCGGTACAATAGCAACAAGAAGGCCACAACGACCACCAAAGCCCCGACGGTGCCGTATTCCTCCACAATAATGGCAAAAATAAAGTCGCTATCACCATTGGGGAGGTAGTGCCTTTGCTGGCTTTTAGCTACGCCTTCTCCGAAAAAACCGCCTCGGGCCATAGCGATATAGGCGTTTTCCGACTGATCGGAAATCTTACTCGGATTGAGAAAAGTTTCCATTCTCGATCCCGCAGTTTCGCTCCGTTGACCGAGTTTCAAGACGATTAGCAAGCCGGAAGCGATCAGAAAACCCACCATCGTGATAGCCAGGAAACGCTTGGGCACTTTCCCCACATAGAGCATCATAAAGCAAGTAGCGCCCAGCAGAGCTGCGGTGGATACATTGGAACGAAAAATCAGGGCGCACACAAAGCCAATCATCAACATGGGTTCCATCAGTAATCGCATATCGCTCCAGTCTTTTTTGAAGCGAAGGGCCAAAATAAGGGCTAGATGGGCAATCAAGGCAATCTTGGCGATTTCAGAAGGCTGAAATTTCTGTTTAATGACCGGAATTTCCACCCAGCGATCGGCGTCATTGATATTCACGCCCTTGAAAAAAGTGAAGAAGAGAAGAATGATTGCCAGCCAGACCCCCAGGCGGGAGAAAAAAACAAATTTTGTGTAAGGAATCAGGTGAACCAGGTACATGACTGCAAACGCCCCCATCGCCAGGAAAATTTGCTTGAAAAGAATGGTTTCGGTATCGCCGCCCAAATTGCCGTACGCTTGCTTCACGCTGGCGCTGTACACCACGACCACGCCACCGCCCAACAGAAACAAGGCGATGCCCCACAGCCAGGGGTCTCCCTTCATGTTGCGCTGAAACCAGGCCTGGGTCACTTCTCTCGTTTTGTGCAAAGCATCCATTTATTAATTGAGAATGGAGAGTGGAGAATTACTTTTAACATATACAGACCTTTGTTCATTCATTTTGAAATTAAATCGCCATCACGGGCGGCACCGCTTCAATATTTAAACACGGTGACGGGCGATTTCTCCAATATTTAGATCCTTCAACGCCTTTACTTCCCCCTTAAACTGTTCGCCTCGGTCTTGGTAGTTTTTGAATAAATCAAAACTGGCGCAGGCGGGGGAAAGCAGGACGACATCGCCGGGCTTTGCCCAGCTTTGGGCGGTTTGTACTGCATCATTCAGACTTTGTGTTTCGTAAAATTGCGGTACATTATTCAAAAAAAAGTCGGCTAATTTCTTCGTATCCGTCCCCAGCGCAATCATGCCCTTGACTTTTTCTTTGACCAGAGGTGCAATTTGGGAATAATCATTCCCCTTGTCCACGCCACCGATAATGAGGATGATAGACTGGTCAAAACTGCCAAGGGCGTAAAAAACCGAATCGACGTTGGTGGCTTTGGAATCGTTGATGTATTCCACGCCGTCGATGGTCGCCACCGATTCGAGGCGGTGTGGCGCGTTCACGAACGTGCGCAAGCCCCCCTGGATTTGTTCGGGCGTGAGTCCTGCGGCCTGCGCCGCTAGTATTGCAGACAGGGAATTGATGGCGTTGTGCGGGCCTTGGATGGGTAGTTCGTCGAATTTAATCGAAAATTCCTGGCCGTGGCTGCGAGCCGTCAATATGTTGTTAGCCAGAAATCCGCCTTTGCCCAATTTATTTTTTAGAGAAATGGGCCATATTTGGGCAGTCAGCGTCCGCTTGCTCAGTTCAGCCACGAGGGCTTCGCTCTCGGCGAAGTAGATAAAGTCGTCGTCTTCCGTCTGGTTCTGCGTGATGCGGAATTTGGACTGGACGTATTTTTGAAAATCGTAGTCGTAACGATCCAAATGATCGGGCGTAATGTTGAGCAGCACCGCCACATTGGCCCGAAATTCGTACATATTGTCTAGTTGAAAACTGCTGATTTCCAACACGTAATAATCCTTCGGATCGTCGACGACCTGAGCGGCAAAGCTGGTGCCCACGTTTCCGGCCAAACCCACCGACAGCCCGGCTTCGCGCAGCAGGTGGTAGATCAACAGGGTAGTGGTCGTCTTACCGTTGCTGCCCGTGATCGCGATGAGCCTGGCGTCGGTATAGCGGGCAGCGAACTCAATTTCTGAAATGACGGGGATGTTGCGGTGGTGTAATTCCTGCACGATGGGAGCCGTGTCGGGAATGCCAGGACTTTTGATTACTTCGCTGGCTGACAATAGTTTATCTTCGCTATGGATTCCTTCCTCGAACGGAATTCCGGCAGTAGTCAGCACGTTGCGATAATCGGTTTGGAGCGGGCTTTTATCCGATAAAAACACGTCGAAACCCTTGGCTTTCCCCAGCAGGGCCGCCCCCGCGCCACTTTCGCCGCCCCCCAAAATCACTAGCTTTCTGCTGGCTGCCGACATCGAATTGAATAATGTAATTTGACGTAAATTTCGCAGAAATTAGCCTTTCATTGCAAGAAACGGCCCATTATTTATTCAAGATATTTTTAATAAAAAACGGGCAGCAATAATAGTCGCTCCCCGTTTTCTTGACAAAACACAATCTCAGTTCACCACTTTCACTTCATCCGGCTGTTTGATGCGGTTAGCAAAACGAACGATAAAGAAGACGACAAACGCAATTAACAGGAATTGGATGACAGTCTGGATGAAGTTACCATACGTGATGGCTACCTCCGGCGTCTCACCTACGGCTTCCTTTAATACAACTTTAAGATCCTGAAAATCTACTCCGCCGATTACCATACCGAGGACAGGGTTCAGGATGTCCTCCACAAGTGAAGTTGTGATTTTGCCAAAAGCTACGCCAATGATGACGCCGACGGCCAGGTCGAGGACGTTGCCATGGGCAATGAAAGTTTTGAATTCTTTAAGCACAAGTAATCGATTGGTTGGGATAATTGAAAAAAAATGAAAATTAAGATATTAGTAAAATCTACTGTACCCTACTAAAAATATGAGAAGAAACGGGAAAATCGGATTTTTGTAGTTCCGCAACTCCAATCCTCCTTTTTTCCCGTGAAGCAAAGCCTCATCGACGAAATTACGAACGTTCTCCAAAAAGTGCCAATTGTAGA
>JBBSUC010000035.1:0-60949 GCA_038235275.1 Cytophagales bacterium
CGACATCCTGCGAGGCGGCATGAAAAACCCCAGAGCAGATTTTACACAGTTTTGGCAGGACTGTATCAGTTCCTTCATAAGATGGATTCAATTGCAAATAGCTTACAATCAATATTTTATAAAAATACTCGGGTAGAGTATTGTAAATCTTTTGCTCAAAAAAAATTCCAGTTATACAAAAAAATGAACTGCCTGCTTGCAAGGGCTAAAAATGCCGCTCTCCCAACTCACGCTTACCAAGCATCACCGCCCCGACCATCGCGATCAGAAACAGAATCGAAGCCAACTCGAAGGGCAGCAGATAATCGCGGAACAGGATTTGCCCCAGGTTCTCGACCATGCCCGTCTGAGAGTTGTAGGTTCGGGGATCGACCATCCCCACCTGCGATTTGCGATACGCGCCGAAGAAAATAACGAAGAGCGTCCCCGCAACGATAGCAGCAGCGATTTTGGTCAGGTTAGGAACTACGTCTTCCTGGTCCTCCTTCATGTTCAGAAACATAATGACAAACAGGAAAAGCACCATAATGGCCCCGGCGTACACGATGATATTGACTACTGCCAGAAACTGCGCGTTGAGCAGAAAATAATGACCCGATAAACAGAAAAAAGTCATAATCGCGTACAGCACGCTATGGATGGGACTGCGCGAAAAAACGACCATCAGCGCACTCAGGATCGTGAGGAACGATAGGAAGTAGAAGATGGAGAGGGATGTGATTTGCATGGGGTTGGGGTTTCAAGGAATAGCTCTCGGAACGAACTCGGCGGCTTCGCCCTGGGCTTCAATGAGGTTTTGCTTTTGGGCCTCCTCCTTGGTCCAGGCTTTGCGAAGGTAGCGGTTATTCATGTTCTCGGTCAAAAGATCTTTGCCCCAAATTACCTGATCACGTTCGGTAAAAACAGGTACAAACTCATCGTGCCGTAGATAAACGGCTTGCTTGGGACAGGCCTCCTCGCACAGGCCGCAGAAAATGCAGCGCAACATATTCACCTCGTAAATTGCGGCGTACTTTTCTTCGCGGTACAGGTGTTCTTCGCCCTTTTGGCGCTCCTCGGCCACAATTTGAATCGCCTCTGCCGGACAAGCCACGGCGCACAGTCCGCAGGCCGTGCAGCGCTCGCGCCCCTGCTCGTCGCGCTTCAGCACGTGACGCCCCCGGAACACGGGTCCCAAATAACGCTTCACCTCGGGGTAGCGGATCGTGACTTTTTTCTGAAAAAAGTGCTTGATCGTAATCGCCATACCCGTCGCGATAGCCGGCAAATAAATTCGCTCAGCAAACGTCATTTCCTTGTTACTTACTTGCTTGGATCGGTCGGTTAGTTGCATTTTTCAAAGGGCAAAGTTTTTGTTCAACATCCTTCATTTCATCATTGCCGTCAGTGCGGGTTGTAGGAAAATAACGGCCAGGCCCGTGATGACGATATTTAGCATGGCCAGCGGGATGAGGGCTTTCCAGCCGAGGTTCATGAGCTGGTCGTAGCGGAAGCGAGGGAGTGTCCATCGTACCCACATGTAGAAGAACACGCCGAACAGTGACTTGGCGAAAAACACCGCCGTGCCAATGAGCGTGGCCACGTTGTGACCCGCGACGTTGCCGAACGCGTCCGTCAAAACACCGGACATGAAGTCCATACCGGGGTAGTTGTAGCCCCCAAAGTAAAGGGCCGAAATCACCGCTGACGACACGAACATATTGATGTACTCAGCAAAAAGATAGAAGCCCAGCTTCATGCTGCTGTACTCGGTATGGTAGCCACCCACGAGTTCAGTTTCGCACTCGGGCAGATCGAAAGGCGTACGGTTGCACTCGGCGAAGGCACAGGTCAGGAAAATGATGAAGCCTAATGGCTGGTACCAGATGTTCCAGTTGCCGCCGTGCTGCTGCGCCACGATGTCGCCGATCGAAAGCGATTCGCTGATCATGATAATTGCGATAATCGACATGCCCATCGCTACTTCGTAGCTAATGTTCTGCGAGGCCGCCCGGATGGCCCCGAGGAGCGAGAACTTGTTGTTAGAAGCCCAGCCACCGATCATCAGGCCGTACACGCCCAGGGACACCACGGCAAAAATGTACAAAATACCCACATTGGCCTCCACAGCTTGCACGGCTACTTCTACGCCATCATAAATAATGGTATCGCCAAAGGGAATAACCGCGCTCGCCATTAAGGCCGTGAGCATGGCTACGCAGGGACCAGCGATGAATAGCCACTTATTCGCCTGAGCGGGGATGAAGTCTTCCTTAAAAAACATTTTCCCGGCGTCGGCCAGCGGCTGCAAAAGGCCCCAGGGACCTGCCCGATCAGGGCCAAGGCGATCCTGAATAAATCCCGCCACCTTGCGCTCGCCGTAAGTCGAGTACATGGCAATCAACAGCGTCAGGCCAAATATGACCAGGATGATGAGGGATTTTATAATGAAAGGAATTAATTCCATAATGTTATTTGGGTGGCGTTTTTCCTTTGGGTTAAATTGGTCAGGCGGGGCGTCCCGCTTGACCAATTTTTAATTCTCACTATTCTCAAACGCCGAACGTTCGTTTGCCTTCTTGTTGTTTTCAATGCTTAGCTGCCGCACCGTTTTGTCGTCCGTGATGAAAGGGCGGGAGTCATCGATGGGTTTGTATTGAGAATTGGCCAGGCGTAAGGCGAAATCGGGTGTTTTGATCGTGTCGGCGCGGTACTTATTGGCCGAAACGACCGAACTGCGCAGCACTTTTGTGGGACCTTCGATAATCCAGTCGGCGGTTTTCTTTTTTTCAAAACGGCAGGTGTTGCAAATCCACTCCTGCACTTCGCCCCACTCGTTCTTGCGGGCCGTAACGCGGATTACCTCCTCGCCCCGGTACCAAAGCGTGACGTGGCTGCTGCATTTATCGCAGTCACGATGGGCGTCCACGGGCTTGCTGAACCACACACGATTTTTGAAGCGGTAGGTTTTGTCGGTCAAAGCGCCCACCGGACAGACATCGATGACATTACCGGAGAAGTCGTTGTCGATCGCTTTCTCGATGTAGGTACTGATCTCAGCGGCATCGCCCCGGCCCATTACACCGTGCACACGTTTCTCGGTGATTTGGTCAGCGGTATAGACGCAGCGGTAGCACAGAATGCAGCGAGTCATGTGCAACTGAATGTAAGGACCGATGTCGTGTTTTTCAAACGTCCGGCGCTCCTCTTCGTAACGTTGAGCCGAAGAGCCGTGTTCGTAGGCAAAGTCCTGCAAGTGGCACTCGCCCGCCTGGTCGCAAACGGGGCAGTCGAGCGGGTGGTTGAGCAGCAGGAACTCCACGATGGCCTTGCGCTCTTCGAGCACGGCGGGATTGGTCACGTTCTCGACCACCATGCCGTCCTGTACCATAGTAATGCACGAAGGGATAAGCTTGGGCATGGGCCGCGTGTCCTTGGCCGAACCCTGCGCCACCTTCACCAGGCAGGCGCGGCATTTACCACCGCTGCCTTCCAAGGGCTTGTAGTAGCACATGGCGGGCGGTACCAAATGGCCCTGACTAGCATCAGCCTCGGCAATACGCCGCGCCGCCTGCATGATCGTCGTCCCAGGCGCCACCTCAACCTCGATACCGTCGAAGGTTATTTTTATTAGGTCTGTTTTTGTTTCTTCCATGTTTTCAATGAGAGATTGAGAGAATTGAGAATGAGAGAATTTTGCTTTCGCCTATTTATTCTCTCATTCACTCAATCTCTCATTCACAATTAAACTAACTCCGCTTCTCCCATAAACACCGCCCCCGGCACCGTTGCCTCTTTGGGATGCGTCACGTGCCACTCGAATTCGTCGCGGAAGTGACGGATGGCACTGGCGACGGGCCAGGCGGCGGCGTCGCCGAGCGGACAAATGGTGTTTCCTTCAATTTTCTTGGCGACGTCCACCAGCAGGTCGATGTCGCGCATGTTGCCGTGGCCGTGTTCGATGCGATGCAGGACTTTTTCCATCCAACCCGTTCCCTCGCGGCAGGGGCTGCACTGGCCGCAGGATTCGTGATGGTAAAACCGCGAGAAATTCCAGGTGTTGCGCACAATGCAGGCCGTTTCGTCAAAGACAATGAAGCCGCCTGAACCCAGCATGGTACCCGTAGCAAAACCGCCGTCGGAAAGCGATTCATAGCTCATCAGCCGGTCTTCGCCGTTGGCAGTTTTGTACACCAAATTAGCCGGGATAATCGGTACGGACGAGCCGCCCGCTACCAAAGCTTTGAGATAGTGGCCGTCACGAATGCCGCCGCAGTACTCATCGGAATTCATGAATTCATCGACTGAAAGGCCCAGTTCTATTTCATAAACGCCAGGATTCCTGATGTGTCCCGAGGCTGAGATAAGCTTGGTTCCCGTACTTCGGCCCACGCCGATGGCAGCGTAGGCGTCGCCACCGTTGTTGATAACCCACGTCATGTTGGCGATGGATTCCACGTTGTTGACCACGGTGGGACATTGGTACAGACCTTTCACGGCCGGGAAAGGCGGCTTGTTACGCGGGTTGCCGCGTTTGCCTTCCAGCGATTCCAGCAGGGCGGTTTCTTCACCACAGATGTAGGCCCCGCCGCCGGGATGCACGACCAGTTCGAGGTCGTAGCCCGAGCCGAGAATGTTTTTACCCAAAAAACCCTGCGCCTTGGCTTCGGCGATTGCTTTTTGCAAAATATTGATGACGTACATCAACTCGCCACGCACGTAAATGAACGACTTGTTAGCCCCCAGCGCGTAGCTGGAAATAATCATCCCTTCGATCAAAAGATGCGGGATGGTTTTCATCAAATAGTGGTCTTTGAAGGTACCCGGCTCCGACTCGTCGGCATTGCAGACGAGGTAACGCGGCACGCCCTCGGGCTTGGCCAGGAAGCCCCACTTCATGCCCATCGGGAAGCCAGCACCTCCCCTACCCCGGACACCCGATTTCTTGGCTTCTTCCACCACTTCCTCGGGCGTCATGGTTTTAATTGCCTTTTCCAGCGCCTCGTAGCCACCGTGTTTGCGGTAGGTGTCGAAGGTTTCGATGCCTTCGACCTGGGCGTGTTCTAATAATATTTTCTTTCCCATAGCTACTTGCTCAATTCCTCAATAATCGAATCAACCTTTTCATCGGTAAGATTCATATAATATTTCTCCCGAATCTGGAACACCGGTCCCCAGCCGCAGGCGGCCAGACACTCTACTTCTTTCAGGAAAAATAGGCCGTCGGGCGTGGTTTCTCCGGCCTGGATGCCTAGTTTTTGCTTCAGATGCGCGTACACGTCCTCGGCTCCCATCAGGCAGCAAGGCCCCGTGCGGCAGTACTCGATCACATTCCTGCCCACCGGATCGAGGTGAAACATCGTGTAAAAAGTCGCCACCTCATAGACTTCGATGGGCTGGATGTCGAGCAAACCCGCGACGTGATCCATGACTTCGCTGCTCAGCCACCCCCACTGCTCCTGCGCCACGTGCAGAACAGGCAACAGGGCCGACTTCTGTCGCCCTTCGGGATAGTTAGCTATCATTTGGTCCACACGCTGCTGCCGCTCGGGCGTAAAGGCAATGGGTTCTGCTATTTGGTTCACTACTCAATGATTAATTATGAGTTATGAATTATGAATTACAGAATTACAGAATTTTACAAAAACTCATCATTCATCATTCATCATTCATAATTCCGTTAACTATCCAACTCGCCCGCAATCACATTCATGCTACTCATGATCACAATGGCGTCGGAGAGGGTGGCTCCTTTGACCATTTCGGGAAAGGCCTGATAATAAATGAAACAAGGGCGGCGAAAATGCAAACGGTAGGGTGTGCGACCGCCATCGCTGATCATGTAAAAGCCCAGTTCACCATTGCCGCCTTCTACGGCATTGTAAATCTCGCCGATGGGCGCGTCGATTTCACCCATGACGATCTTGAAATGATAAATCAGCGCCTCCATGCTGGTGTACACACTGTCCTTCGGCGGCAAATAGTATTCGGGCGCATCGGCGTAGTACGGGCCAATGGGCAGGTTCTCCAAAGCCTGCTCGATTATTTTCAGACTTTCCCAAATCTCGGCGTTACGCACCATGAAGCGATCATAGGTATCGCCGCTTTGTCCTACCGGGATAATGAAGTCGAAATCCTCGTAGGAAGAGTACGGATTCATCACCCGCAGGTCGTAGTCGACGCCCGCCGCCCGCAGGTTGGGGCCGGTAAAGCCATAGTTTAAAGCCCGTTCGGCGGAAATGCCGCCCACGTCGATCACGCGATCCATGAAAATGCGGTTGCGATTGAAAAGCAACTCGAACTCGCGCATCACGGGTGGGAAAGATTTGATGAAGTCGCGTAACTTCTGGATAGCCACCGGAGAAAGATCACGCTCCATACCCCCGAGGCGTCCCATGTTAGTCGTGAGCCGCGCCCCGCACATTTCCTCGTATATTTCGTAAATCTCTTCTCTTTTTTCAAAAAGATAGAGAAAACCCGTGAACGCGCCCGTGTCCACACCCAGGATGCCATTACAAATCAGGTGATCCGAAATGCGGGCCAACTCCATCATAATCACCCGAATGTACTGCGCCCGCTTGGGAACCTCCACGTGCAGGAACTTCTCCATCGTCATGTGCCAACCCAGGTTATTGATTGGCGACGAACAGTAGTTCATCCGGTCGGTGAGCGTGGTGATCTGGTAGTAGGGGCGGCGTTCCGCAATCTTCTCGAACGCCCGGTGTATATAGCCAACTGTCTGCTCGGTGGACACGATTATCTCGCCATCCATTTGCAGAATATTTTGAAATATACCGTGCGTGGCCGGGTGCGTCGGTCCGAGGTTGAGCGTCGTCAGTTCGCCTACTAACTCAGGCTGGTCGGCCCGGGCGGGGGGAAGTACGTTGGGAATTAAATCTATATCTGCCATATTCAATTGGGAATTAGTGAATGTCGGAATTAGTGAATAAAAAAAAACTATTCCGACATTCACTAATTCACT
This sequence comes from Cytophagales bacterium, assembly GCA_038235275.1. Taxonomy (GTDB): domain Bacteria; phylum Bacteroidota; class Bacteroidia; order Cytophagales; family Spirosomataceae; genus Persicitalea. Next base: position 6,962 of record JBBSUC010000035.1, read on the forward strand.
AATTCCTAATTGATTTTCATCGTCCAAACAACGCGTCCGTTTTGTCCTCACGGGTAGTGTCTTCCAGCGGGTATTGGCGGCGCATGGGAAAATAGTCCATTTCTTCGATATTCAGAATTCGGATCAAATTCGGGTGTCCCTCGAACTGGATGCCGAAAAAATCGTAGGTTTCGCGCTCCATCCAGTTGGCCGACTCATACACTTTCGTGGCAGTGGGAATACGCTCGTCGCCTTCGGCGAGGAAAACCTTAATGCGCAGCCGAAAATTATGAACCAAGCTGTGCAGGTGATAAACTACGGCGTACTCCAGTCCCGGTGTGTCGGGGTAGTGAACTCCCGTGAGGTCGGTCAGGAAATTGGCCTGGAATTTTTTGTGCTTGAAAAGGAACTCCAGCATCGGGATGATTTGCTCGCGGGTAGTGGTGAGCGTAAGCATTCCGTAGGGTTCCTCGAAACCGTAGACGTCTCCCCCAAATTCTTGGAGCAGTTCTTCGGCTACTTCCTGGTTGGTGAGCATAAGGAATTACTGAATGTTGTAGGAAGACATCAACTCCTGGTATTGCTCCGAGTTGCGGCGGCGCAGCGACTCATTACGGGCCAGTTCCTGCACCTGCATCAGCCCTTCAAGCACCTGCTCGGGGCGGGGTGGGCAACCCGGCACGTACACGTCCACCGGAATAATGCGGTCAATGCCCTGTAACACGGGATAAGAGTCGAAAATGCCTCCGCTGGAAGCACAGGCCCCCATCGCCAGCACCCAACGGGGTTCGGCCATCTGGATATAGACCTGTTTCAGGATGGGTGCCATTTTCTTGGCAATGGTTCCCATTACCATGAGCAAATCGGCTTGCCGGGGCGAAAAACTGGGTCGCTCGGAGCCAAAGCGGGCAATGTCGTAGTGCGAGCCCATGGTGGCCATGAACTCGATGCCGCAACAGGAAGTGGCAAACGGCAAGGGCCAGAGCGAGTTGCTGCGGGCAATGCCGATGACTTCGTCAAATGAGGTGGCGAAGAACCCCGACCCCGTGTGGCCCGGCGGCGCTTCGACTATATCTACTGATTTCATTTATTTAATGGATAGTGGATAGTTGACGGCTGACAGTTATTAGTTCGCTCTGTTTTTGCAAAAAACCTGTCAACGCCAAATACTAAATTTAATAAACCACGGCACAAAGAGTAAATTAGGAAGCAGATTGAGTTGATAGCCAGTTAACAAGAAGTGTCAACTGTCACCGTCCATTTATTCACTCTTCCCACTTCAAAACTCCCTTACGAATAATGTAATAGAAGCCGCAAAGCAGAAGCGCCATAAACAATATCATTTCTACAAAACCGAACATCCCCAATTGCTTGAAATTGACCGCCCAGGGATACATGAAAATCACCTCTACGTCAAAGAGTACGAAAAGGATAGCGACGAGGAAGTACTTCACCGAAATAGGCGTGCGGGCATCGCCCACCACCTCGATGCCGCACTCGAAGGGGTCATCTTTGACCTTGCCCTTACGACTGGGGCCAATGTTGTGCGTGACGATCATCGTCACGACGATAAAACCCAGTGCCAGTACGAACTGAACAACGATGGGAAGGAAGCCGGATGGCAGATAATTCGTTTCCATGATACTTACTCTCAACGGCACGAACGGATGAATTGTTCAGTGGTTCGGCGGGATATTCCGACAATTTTTAAGGTTCAAAATTACTAGGCACAAACTTACTAACCAAATACGGCGAAGGGGGGTTTCTTCCGGCCAGAAACGCAAAAAGCCCCCGTCTTGCGGGGGCCTTCACGAAATCCTACTTTATCGGTCAATGACAATACGCTTGGTTACGTCGAGTCCGGGGGCGCGCACCCGGACGAGGTACAGGCCGGGCGGCAGCGCTCGGGCATCGATGCGCTGGCGTTCGTTCAGGAGCGGGAAGCGCTGGGTTCGAATGATGGAGCCATTGATATTATAAAAGGCGACCTCCGCATTGGCCAGGTTTTCGAGGGTTTCGACGTACACGATTCCCTCCCGGCTAGGATTAGGAAAGATGACCACGCCGTCGTTTTCAGATAGTAAAAAGGGCACAGGGGGGGCGTAGGCAGAATAGCAGGTCAAAGAATTATTGCTACCCAGTGTAAAGACCGCCTTGGCCCGAGCGGTGTAGTCACCCGATTCCGTGACCTTGATGGTGGCCGTTTCGGGTTTTAGAAAACGACTGCCCACCTTCCACTCGTATTTTTCGCCGAGGTTGGGTTCGGTGATCGAGGCCGTCAGGCTGTAAGGTCCCGACTGTTCAATCAGCGGCACACTCAGCTGGGGACGCACTATCAGCGAAACGGGGGCCGACATTTCCGACTCACAGCCGAAAACATTCTGTGCCTTCACCGTGTAGTTGCCCGACTGGGTCGCGCGGAAAGACTTGGTGTTGCTGCCGTCGCTCCACAGAAAGTAGTCAGGCCCACCCGATGCAGCGAAAATGAAGCCCGCGTCGGCGCAGGCTTGTTGCTGTCCGCTTGGTATGATGGTGGGTTTGAGCGGCCGCACAGTATTGACGATCGTGACGCTGGGACTAGGAATGGCGTTGCCTTTGGTATCTTTCAAGACAGCCCGATACGTACCCGGGGAGTTGACGGCGATAGTCTGCCCCTTCTGCCCGGTGGACCATTCGTAAGAGGCGTATCCGGCTGGTAGCGTAAGGCGCACGGTGGCGTTATCCGTACCGCAGGAAGCGGTGAGGGAAGGCGTCGGTGTGGGCGTGACGGGGGTAATCGTCGAGAAAAAAGTAGTGTTCAAGGCATCGTTCCAGATATTGGCCAAAATACGCTGTCCTTCCTGTCCCACGAAGTGAATGCCATCGGGCCGGGGTACATAAGCATTGTCGGTTTCTGGCCCCGGAAAAGTAGGGTTGAAGGTGGTATTCAACACCGCATTCTGACCGTTGATCACGTTTTGGCTGGTTACCGACTGGCCCGCTCCGTTGACCGCCCGGGAAGTACGGGATATAACCCAGTTAATGCGCTTGTCCGTGTCGCTGTTGAGTTTATCGATGAGAAACTGCATATTTGCGCGGTAGGCCTGCGCGTTGGTATTGGAGGGATAGTTGTCAGCTTCACCCTGCATCCACAGAATGGCCCGCACCCCCAATTGATGCACGTAGTGCTGAGTGGAAATCAGCAGATTGCCATAAGGCATTTGGGCGGGGTAATTGAAGCCGCCGTAGGCATTCTGGGTGAGCTTGCCAGCCGCACTCTCCGCCCAGTTTCTGACGGTGGTCCCTTCCCAGGCCGTGTTGATAAATAAAACGGGTACATTGAGCTTGCGCACCAGCAGGTCGCCAAGAATGCCCCAACACCAGGCGGATTTGCCGCGCGGACCGATGGTCACGTTGGACTCAAGGTGCGCAAAAGTGGGTGCGGGCGGGTCGAAGAGCGAGTTGACTGTGTTATCGTAAGCAATGTAGTTGACGCGATCGTCGTTGGCCGCCGGGCCGGGCGACTCGAATAGCCCCTGCGCGTTGGACTGCCCGGAAATCAGGAAAACCTCCCCTACTCCCATGCGTGAAACGACGTCGCGCCCCACGACGACATCTTGCAACAGACCACGCACTTCCAGCGTGTACCACCCCCCCGCCAGTCGTAAGGTTCCCCGAAAAACGCCGCCCGAAACTTTATCTTGCAGAATGCTCCACTGTGTCGTCTCGCCCTGCCCAGGTATGACAGGAACCGCCCGCACCTCGAACTTGTCGACGGGCTGCGAGTAGGTGCCGGTTATGGAAATGGTGGTTTGGCCGGTGATATCGCGCTGATAAATGGCACGGTCTGACGGCGAGGTGATTTTAATCTGGGCTTCGGCCCCGAGCGCAAGGAAACCGCTCAATAGCCAGGTAGTCAAAAAAACACAAATAGTAGATATAGTGCGCATACGCTCAATATTTTAGGAGGAGACCGAAAGGCAAAGTCTCAAATTTATTTTGATCTCGATATAAGAATCTTTTAGAAAATGCTCGCAAAAGTAGCGGATTATTTATTGCCAGAAGCAGCTAGGGCTGATTTCAGAGTAACCAATACCTGGACAACCGCCTCTATCGACTAATCAACAACTTCCGTGTGGCCTGGAAACCGGCGGAACTGATCTTTATGAGGTACATGCCCCCCGAAAGGGCGGAAAGGTCGAGAAATTGGCGTTGACTGAACGAATCGATCAGGAATGTCTGCACGGGCGTTCCCTTCAAGTCGAATACCCGAATCGTCGCGCTTTCCAGGTTATCTCGAGTCTCCGCAATGACCATGCCATTATTGGTAGGATTGGGATAAATACTAATTCCATTATCGTTTACTTCGGGAATGAAGTTAAAAATAGCCGACTCGTCGGAAAAACATACCAGCGTGGGGCTGTAAGTAATGGCAGCCTTTACAGCGAAGCCTCCTGCTTTAGTGGCTTTGATGAGACTCGTGGAATCGGCCAGGGGCGTGCCATCTTTTTGCCACAAAAAATCTTCGTTCGGTAAGCTGACGCCCGCCTCCAAAGTATAGGTACCTATCTGCTCGATGACAGGTGTAGGTGGTTTAGGCTTGGCTTCCAGCCTGATATCCTGTGAAAAAACCGAAAAACAGCCATTGTCACCCTGTACTTGAGCAGAATAATTACCCGACTCGGCAACGGTGATGGTTTTGCCCGTGTCTCCGGTATTCCAGACAAGAGTACCGTCAGAATTGGCAGTAAGCATCACCTCCTCACCCTGGCAAAAAGTAGTGCGTCCGGTGGCGGTTACGGTGGGTGCGGGAGGAAGCGGCAGCGCATTTACAGAAATTGTATTGGAGACGTCCGACAGGCAACCAAATTCGTTTTTGGTCCTAACCTGGTAGATACCCGTCAGATTGGTTACGACCTCCTGGCTCGTGGATCCGCTATTCCACACGTAACCTTTGGCTTCAGTTGACTTGAGCGTAATTTTTTCGCTGGCGCAGAAGGTGAGGGAACCCGAAGCGGTAATCGCAGGAGTAGGCGGCAACGGGTTGGCTGTTACCCGCACCACCTGAGAAACCGGAGAGCGGCAACCTTTGGAGTCGATGGTCGTGAGCGAATACTCGCCCGAGGCCCGAACCTCCACCTCGCGCTGACCGCTGCCGTCGCTCCATTGGTAGGAGTTGGCGGGGCTGGCCTGCAAAACCGTGTAGTCACGGTCGCAGAACGTGACCGGACGCAGGGATGTGATGTCAGGAACGGCGGGCAGCGGATTCACAAGCACCTGCACCGGGACGGAGGTGGAAGTGCAGCCGTTGCCGTCCGTCACCGATACGGTGTACTCCCCCGTCTGTTTGATAGTCACCGACCGATCCGAGGTATTGATGTTCCAGCGGTTGCCGTTTTCGTAATTTGAAGTAAGTGTCACATTGCCCCCTTCGCAAAAAGTGGTGTTGCCGCTCATTGCCACCGAGGGGCGAGAGGGCAGTGAGTTAACCTGCACCGTCACGGGGTCGGACTCCGGCGACCGGCAGCCATTGTCGTCCACGGCCCGTACGCGGAAGTCGCCGCTGTTACCCACCGAAATGGTGGCACCATTCTGCCCGTCGGACCAGGCACTTTGCACGGCGGAATTAGATTCCAGAGTTACGGCTCCACCTGCGCAAAAGACCGTAGTACCCAATACCTTGATGCTGGGTTTAGGGGGCGGAGGCGTGGAAAAAACGCCGATGGTTACAGGAGGCGAAGTGGACTCGCAACCGAAAGCATTGCTGGCGGTGACGGAGTAAGTATTGGCTGAGTTCACGTTGATTCGCCGCTCGGTTTGCCCGGTGTTCCAGCGGACAAAGCCGTCGGTCGATGCCGTGAGTACCAGCGAACTACCCTGGCAAATGTTATTTCTGCCGCCTTCCACCTCAATGACCGGAACGGAGGGACGAACCTGGCCCGGTACTTCCACGGCGGGGCTGAACATAATGTTACCCGCCTGGTCACGGACTTTGGCCACGAAGCGGCCGCCACCGACATTTATATTGGCTGAATTTTGGCCACTGTTCCAATTAACTGAACTGTAATTGCCGCCTTCGACGGTCAATGATAGAGAATTATCGTTGCCACAAGCTACGCGCACGGTGGGCAGCGCAACCGCCTTGTAAGGTTCCGACTGGGCAAAAAAGGCGTCGTTCAGGGCGTTGCTCCAGGCATTGCCCAACTGGTGCAGGCCAGAGTCCTGGAAGTGCGCTCCGTCGGGCCGGGGCACCTGTATTTTGTCGGTTTCCGGACCGTAAAAGGTGTTGGGCGTGGAGGCTATGACGTCGTTTTGGGCCTTAATGACTTCAAAATCCACGCCCCGCTGGTTTTCAAAAGAAGCGCGGGCTATAACCCAGGAAAGATTTCGCCCGCTCTCATTCCGACTCTGGTCGATTACTGCCCGCAGGTCTTTTTTATAGGAGTCGGCGAGGGTGTTGCCAAAGTTATCCGCCTCCCCCTGATGCCACAGTACCGCTCGCACGCCCGTGACCGGAAGGTAATATTGCATCACCAGCCGAAGGTTGTTGTAAGGCATACCGGATGGCGTGAAAGCCTCGCCATTATAGACCGAGTAGGCTGTACCGTTGATGCTTTGCCGCCAGTTGCGTATCGCCGAACCGTACCATCCTGCGTTGTAGAACAGGATCGGTACGCCCAGCCGCTCGGCCAATCGGTCGCCCAACTTTCCGTACGCCCAGGCTGAGTTGCCCCGGGGCGAAATGTAAGAATCGGCATTGAGGTGGTCGAACGAGGGCTGCGGTAATTCATTGCTGGAAGTGACATTATTGTAATTTACGGTATTGACCCGATCGTCACTGGCTCCCGGACCGCCGTAGTTTTGGTAGCCTTGGGAATTGGATTGGCCCGCGACGAGAAACACCTCGCCGATGCCAAAACGCGACAGCGTCGAACTGCCCACGAGCTGATCGCCGCGCCAGCCCCGCACCTCCATTTCGTACCAGCCGCCGCTCCAGTCCACCTGCCCGGCGTAGCTGCCGCCCTGCGGATTGGTCTGAATGTTCATCCAGCCAGAGGTATTGCCGCCGTTGATGGCGCGGAGTTGTACTTCTACCCGCTCGATAGGCGTAGTGTAACTACCCCGGATGTACACCGTGGCCGAATTATTCTTATCCCGCTGGAGAACGGTGCGATTGGCTGGATAGGAGATATTGATTTGCGCAAACGCATCGGTCTGCACAAATCCCAGCATAGCTACCCATGTAGCCAATACTAGTTTTGCTGTAAATTTCATGTCATTCAATCCTTCACGATTAGAAAATTGTGCCCAATATCTATTTAAAACTATCGGGAAACAAATTTTGGATACAAAGTTAGCGAACGGACAACGACTCGTTGAGCGTTTGCCATATCAAGTCTTTCAAACGTTCAATTCCTTCCTGTGTTATTCCAGAAATAAGCAAATTGGGTATGTCGTCGGGTAATCCCCTGGTCAATTTTTCTCTTTGACTTGTCTCGTCTTCCACCAAATCAATTTTTGAAATTGCGATAAGTCGTTGTTTATCAAGAAGGGACGGATTATATTCTTTTAACTCGTTCAGAAGGGTTTCGTATTCCGCCGCCGGGTCTTCGCTATCGGCCGGAATCAGGAACAAAAGCAGAGAATTGCGTTCTATATGCCTTAAAAATCGCAACCCCAGCCCCTTACCCTGTGAAGCTCCTTCGATAATACCGGGAATATCGGCCATGACAAAGGAAAGATCGTCGCGATAAGCCACTACGCCCAGATTAGGCACAAGCGTCGTAAAAGGATAGTTGGCTATCTCGGGTCGTGCTGCCGACACCACCGACAGCAGGGTCGATTTACCGGCATTCGGGAAACCCACCAACCCCACATCGGCCAGCACTTTCAATTCCAGCACGATCCAGGCTTCCAGCCCCTCCTCCCCTGGTTGGGCGTGGTCGGGCGCACGGTTGGTTGCCGACTTGAAGTGATCGTTACCCAGGCCACCGCGTCCGCCGGGTAGCAGGACAATCTCCTGCCCGGCGTCGGTGATTTCGCCTAGTTCCTCGCCCGTTTCGGAGTTGCGGGCCACCGTTCCCAGCGGCACTTCCAGGATGGTGTCCTGGCCCTCAGCCCCGCTACGCCGTCCCCCGTCGCCTTTGCCACCGGGTTCGGCCTTGATGTGCTTGGTGTAGCGCAGGTGCAGCAGCGTCCATAACTGCGCGTTGCCGCGCAGGATTATATGGCCACCCCGTCCGCCGTTGCCGCCGTCGGGGCCTCCCTTACTCACGTGTTTTTCGCGGCGGAAGTGCAGCGAACCCGCCCCCCCTGCCCCGGAGCGGGCGTTGATTTTTACGTAATCAATAAAATTTGATGAGGCCATTCCTCCGTTTTACTTCTAGTGTTTATTGTGCGCGAGACCCATCAATGGGATGATTGGTTGGAACGGCAGCGAAAAAATTGGGCCTTTTTTTAAAACCAGACGTTTCCTCCTATGCTTCCTTTCCAACCGCCTCACAAATCAGCTCGAAAATTTCCTCGATTTCGCCGACGCCACCGACGCTGACGAATTTATTTTGCTTACGATAGTAGTCGGCCACGGGCGTGGTTTTGCTATTGTACTCAAAAATCCGGGTTCTGATTTTCTCTTCGTTCTGGTCGTCGGGACGGCCCGATGTTTGGCCGCGGGTGAGCAGACGTTTTTTCAGTTCCTCATCGGGGACGACCAGCGCTACCATTATCGAGATATCATCCCCGTGAGAGGCCAGCAGTTCGTCCAGCGCTTCCGCTTGCTTCACGGTGCGGGGAAAGCCATCGAAAATGAAGCCGGGGGCATCTTTGTGTTCCTGTAACTTGGCGTCGATCATGCCGATCACCACCTCGTCCGGCACCAGCACCCCCTGGTCCATCAGGGTTTTAGCTTTCATTCCCAGTTCGGTGCCAGCCTGAATCTGGGAGCGCAGCAAGTCACCCGTCGAGAGGTGAACTAGGCAATATTTATTAATGATTTTTTCACTTTGGGTGCCTTTGCCCGCACCCGGCGGGCCAAAAAGTACAAGATTTAGCATAGTTGCGCGATTGATTGCGTTTCAGTCGATAAAGGGGTTTTAACTGGCAAATTTACCATTCTTGCCTTAGCCCGTACTATTTTTTTGATTTTTTTGGCTAAAAAAAGCCCGCCCCTTCGTGAAAAAGGACGGGTTTCTTCTAAAAAAAATGAATCGCTTTACTTAATAACGACTTTACGCGTAGTGCCATCGTCGTTTTGCACAACCGTCACGAAGAGCGTTCCTTTCGTGTTTTTCTTCAACTCGATTTGCCCTACGAACTCGCCGCTGAAATCCTTAATCGTCTTTTTGCCCACTTCCTTACCGTCCGTATCGGTGACGGTGACGTGAACGTCGCCCTTGTCGGGAACGCTGAACCGCAAATTCAAGACGCCGTTGTCGGGGTTGTTGGCGTAAGCATTCAGGCTGCGCACGGTGCTGTTGTTGTCAAAGGCGCTTCCCCAGGCATCCCCGAAGCGATCGCCCATGCCTTCCATATTTTTCTGCATCCTCTTCAGACCTGGCTCCATGTCGCGCTGCAATTCCCGGAGTTTCGGTTCCATTTCCTTTTGCATCCGGCGCAGGTTACTTTGTAATTCACGCGTGTCGAAGCGAAAGTCCTGATCGTTCCGGCGACTGCGGTTATTGTCGTCGCGCCAGCCCTGAGCCATCGGCTCGTCGGAGGTGTCGCTCCAACTTCTTGTTTTCACGCCACCGTCCAGGCGGCGTGAGCGGTTAGCGTTGTCATCGACGGTGATGCTGATGCGCTTTTGGCTCATACCGTCCACGGCCAGCGAGTCCAGGGCTTTGTCGATAAAGGCTTTCTGGTCGTTTTCCGACATGGCGTCGACCCGATAGCTGCGCTCCACAACCTGCGTTTTGCCGTCAGATTTGCCGATAACTTCTATTTTGATGTACGTTTTGTTGGTATCATTCTCGTCCTTCGACTGAGCCATTGTCGCCGGGGCGAGAGTGGCCATCAGAGTAAGGGAAAATAGGGCGGTTCGCAAAAATGTCTTTTTCATGGCTAATAGTTTAAATTAATTTTTTCGTTAAAAAACTTTGTTAAAAGATGTTAAACGGGTGAACGGGTGGCTTTTCAATTCGTAAATTTGTTACTTTCTAAACAAAGTCGCCGCAACCGAAAAAACGTTGCACCGGATTCTGGAAAAAATAAATGACCAAGAGAAAAATACAAGGCATCGTGGGGTTAATGTGCCTGGCCCTGACCGGACTAATTGGCTTTCAGTGGTACTTTATCAGTGAAGCCATCGCAGTGCGCAATGAACAGTTTAACCACAAAGTGGCCGAATCGGTGCAACAAGTCGTACATCGGCTGGAAAAACAGGAGATGCTGTACCTGTTGCAACAGCGCATCGACAACGAGCAGCAAAAGGCCAAACTGGAAGAAATGACCCGCGTGAACGAGGTGTCGCGGCCTAGGTCCACCGCACCAGAGCCTGGTCCACAAGTCGCGGCTACCCAGCAGGCTCCGTCCGGTACTCCATCCGGCATGGAAATTTCCATCGGGCCTTCGGGCGAAGTCAGCTACCAGTATTTTTCGGAGGTCGCGCCTTCGGACGCGCTGAGTCCTAATTTCCGGGTCATGGCCGAGCGGCAGCGGCAGATCATGGAGGAATTTTTCCAGGCGCAGCGACTCGGGGCCGCCGGACTGGACGAGTTTATCCGCCGCCGTCTGGCCGAAGAACAGAACCTGGGCCATGCGCTACAATCCGTGCAGAGAGAGCGGGGGCAATCCTTTTTGCCAAAAGTCAAGAAATCCGAGCCGACGGATCGTCGCTTGGCAGAAAAGTTGGCAAAACCCTACGACGCGCTTCCGGCGAAAATGCACACAAACGGTACGACGGACCGAACCAAGCTATTGCGTGAGGTCATGCAGGATTTGGTTTATACGCAGCGCCCCATCGAAGAGCGCGTCAACCGTTTTTTGCTGGATTCATTATTAAAAAAAGAACTGGCGCAAAACGGCATTACGCTGCCCTACGAGTTTGCGGTGCGGGCGCAGGCAGGGCGAGACTTGCTTTTTTCCACGGCGGATATCAAACCGGGGACCTGGGAACAACGGGCCTACAAGGCTTCGCTATTTCCCAGCGAAATGCTCAGCGGAAACAACCTGCTTTACGTCATTTTCCCCGACCAGCAACAGTACATTTTACGCAAGATGAGCGCGATGTTCGTCAGTTCGGGTGTCCTTTTGCTGGTGATTCTGGCTTGTTTCTACGTAGCTGTTAGCACCATCCTGAAGCAGAAAAAACTATCCGACATCAAGAACGATTTTATTAATAATATGACCCACGAGTTCAAAACGCCCATCTCGACCATCGCCCTGGCCACCGACATGGCCCGCGAAAACGCCAACAGTGGTCCGGTGGCTGAAATTCCCGCCCGTATTGACCGCTACCTGGGCATTATCCGGGAAGAGAACAAACGGCTGGGTGCCCACGTCGAGAAAGTGCTGCAAATGGCCCTGCTGGATAAGGGCGAAGTGAAAATAAAGCAAGCAGAGGTCAATATGCACGACGTAATCGCCAAGGTTCTGAACAGCTTGAGTGTCCAAATCGAGCAGCGTAACGGCGAGGTGGAACTTGACTTCGAGGCCACCGAAGAGTTGGTGAAGGGCGACGAACTGCACCTCTCGAACGTATTGTATAACCTCGTGGACAACGCTATCAAATACTCGCCTGACGAACTGCACCTGACCGTCAGCACCGCTAACGAAGCCGACGGCATCCGTATCGCCGTAGCCGACCGAGGGTTGGGCTTATCAAAAGAACAGACGCAGCGCATTTTCGACAAGTTCTACCGCGTCTCAACGGGTAATCTTCACAACGTGAAAGGCTTTGGCCTGGGATTGAGTTATGTCAAAAAAATGGTTCAAGCCCACAACGGCACCGTCAACGTCACCAGCCAGGCGGGGGAAGGTAGTGTGTTCAGCGTGTGGATTCCAACTTTAATTTTGAATGATAGAATGATAGAATGATAGAATGTTGCTGTCGCCAGTTTATTCTATCATTCCATCATTCACTCGTTCTGTCATTATACCCCCCCAACGCCACTCATGTCTACCATTTTACTCGTAGAAGACGACCCTAACCTCGGGGGATTGTTGCAGGAATACCTGACCGACAAAGGCTACCCAACCGACCTGGCGACCGACGGGCAGCAGGGTTGGCAGATGTTCGTGGATGGGTCGCACGACCTCTGCATTTTCGACGTGATGATGCCGCGCAAGGACGGATTTTCGCTGGCGAAGGAGGTGCGTATGAGCGGTCGCGACGTGCCCATCGTGTTTCTGACCGCCAAGTCGATGAAGGAAGACACTATTCAGGGGTTTCGGCTCGGCGGCGACGACTACATTACCAAGCCCTTCGACCGCGATGAACTGCTGCTGCGCATCGAGGCGATTCTGCGCCGTTACCAGCGACAGACGAGGCAGGAGGCCGAGCAGAGCGTTTTTCAGGTGGGCATCTACACGTTCGACTACGAACATCAGCAGCTCAGCCGTAACGGCGATACTTCCCGCCTGACCAGCAAGGAATCGGAACTGCTGAAATTATTTTGCCAAAACCTCAACCAACCCGTTAGCCGCAGCTACGCCCTAAAGATGATTTGGGGCGACGACACTTATTTTAATGCCCGCAGCATGGATGTGTACGTCACCAAACTTCGCAAACACCTCCGCGACGACGCTTCGATTCAGATTATGAACCTGCACGGGGAAGGGTTCAAACTTATTGCAGACTCGCCAACTCCGCCCGCACAAAATCCATCAACTCTGTAATGTGCTTTTTGGAAAAATCGAACGGCACGTGGGCGGCTTCGTAAATCTGGCCGATGGGCGCGGTATAGCCTAGTTTCAGGGCGTCGAGGTAGCCCTGCAAGCCCCGCTCGGGATTCTCGCGATAATTTTTCCAAACTCCGATGGCTCCTAACTGGGCGATGCCGTACTCAATGTAGTAAAACGGTACCTGATAAATGTGCAACTGCCGTTGCCATTGGTAAGATCGGAATTTTTCCAAACCCGCCCAGTCCGTTACCGAATCGTTAAATTCCTGGTAAATACTCACCCAGGCCGCAGAGCGATGCTCTACGGTGTGGTCGGGATGCTCGTACAGTCGATGCTGGAAATTGTCCACCGTGGCCACCCACGGCAGGGTTTCGATGATCGATTCCAGGTGCTGAACCTTGGCGCGGCGGAGGTCTTCTTCGTTGTCGAAAAATTCGTCCCAAAAGTCCATCGTCAGCAGTTCCATCGACATGGACGCCAGCTCGGCTACTTCCGAAGGCGTGTGCTTGAAAGAATTCAGGGCCAAGTCACGGGTGACGAGCGAATGCACGGCGTGGCCGCCTTCGTGCAGCAGCGTCACCATGTCGCGCAGGTTAGAGGTGGCATTCATGAAAATAAACGGAACGCCAATTTCGTCCAGTGGGTAGTTGTAGCCGCCCGGTGCCTTGCCCTTCCGCGATTCCAGGTCGAGGTGGCCCATGCGCTTCATGATGCGCAAGCAGTCGCCCAGGAACGGATCGAGCCGCGTGAAACAACGGATAGTTTTGGTCAGCAATTCGTCACCGCTGGCGAAGGGCTTCAGCGGCGGGCGTCCCTGCGGATCGACTTTGGTGTCCCAGGGACGGAGTTCAGCCACGCCCAGCGCGTCCTTACGCTTTTGCGCCATCTCGTTGAGCAGCGGCACCACGGCCTCGCGCACGGCAGCATGGAACTCGAAGCAATCTTCCGGCGTGTAGTCGAAGCGGCCCATCGCCGCGAACATGTAGTCGCGGTAGTTGGCGAAGCCCGCGTTGCGGCCCACCTCGTCACGCAGTTTCACCAGCGTGTTCAGCAGGTCGTCCAGGGTTTCGTGGTCCTGATAGCGGCGCTCGCTAATGGCCCGCCAGGCTTCTTTGCGCCTGGCGCGGTCGGTGTCGAACAGACGGTCGCCCGCTTTTTGCAAGGTTATTTCCTCGCCATCAAGGGTCACGGTCATGGCCCCGGCGATGGAGCCGTACTTCTGCTCTTCGGTTTGGAGTTGGGTTTGCAGCGGCACGTTTTCGTCGCGGAAGATTTCGATAGACTTCTTCATGCTACGAATCGTGACATCGAAGCCCGTGTCGGTCAGTTCCAACAGAAAAGGGCTATCGGCGGCTTTCTTGTCCAGGTCGTTACCATAAACGGCTAATTGTGGCTGGATTTCGCTGATAAAAAATTGCAGCGCCTGCACCAATTCCTCGTTGGCCGTATCGCAGGTTTGGCGGATATAGCGCCAGGCGAAATTCTCGGACAAATACGACTCTAGTTCGCTGCGGTCCAGAAACCACTGCCGCAGGTCGGTGACACTATTTATCTCGCGGGTTTTGAGGTTTTCGTACAAAGGCTGGACATCCGTCCAGTTCGTCAATTCAATTTCTTCTCCGATAAAGGGGCGGGCGTGGCGTTGGGGAATAGCAATATTTTCTTCCTGGGTCATGGGTCGATGGGTTGTCTTCTTGGTGATGATGCTTTTTTCTAACGGAATCCGAAGAAACAAAGTTAGCGGAAGGAGCGTTTATTGGCGTTTCAACAAGCAATAAGTTTGCTAAATTGCGCCTTTTATCGCGTTTGGCCCACGCTTTTAAGTGAAGCTCGACCAGACAAGTCAAATTTCAACCACTCCACATTTCTCCTATTGCCTGATAACCAAATGGCCAAAACCTCCAACCTCGATAACCTCGTTTACGGCATCCACAAATGGTGCGGCCTGATTGCCGGATTATTCATTCTGATGCTCAGCCTCACGGGTACCCTGCTCATTTTCAACGATGAAATTGATACGGCCACCAACGCCGACATGGTAAAGGTCGATCCCGACAGCCAACGCTTGCCCGTCGATGCCCTGGTAAAATCGCTGGTTCAGCAATATCCCGAAGCTTCGCTGAGCAGCACGTTCCTGTATCCCGGCACACCCGACCGCGCCCCGATGACGCAGTTGCGGCAGGACGATAAAAACTGGTGGGTTTATCAGAACCCCGCTACCGGGGCCGTGCTAGGCAAGCGCGAACCCAATGAGACACTGATGAAGGAAATCCTGCACATCCACGAACACCTGACCCTGGGCCAAACGGGCCACGCCATTCTGCTGGTCGTGGGCATTGCGCTGATTTTGTTGGTACTTTCGGGACTTTGGTACTACCGCAATTCGCTGTTGTCGGTATTCAAGATTGGGGTGAGAAACAGAAACACCTATCTGGCCAATTCCGATTTGCACAAGCTGACGGGCGTACTGAGTTTTATTTTCCTGCTGCTGATGGCCGTCACGGGTAGTTTCATGCACTGGGAAAAAGTAGAGCGGATGTTTGAGCCAAAAGAAGCGCCCGCTGCGGCGAAATCCGAAGCACCCAAAGCCAAACCCGCCGCGCCCGATTACACCCGGCTTTCGCTGGCCCATAGCCTTGAAACCGCCGAAAAGGCCATTCCAAACTTCGTACCCGCGCAAATCAATTACCCCAAAGCCGCCGACGGCAACGTAGTCATCGCCGGTACGCGCCCCGAAAGCAATCGGCTTTTGGGCGTCTACACTTCCTCGGTAGAAATCAACCCCAATAATGGCGAGGTAGTGAAAGTGGAACACGCCGAAGACGGCGACTTCGAAGCCAACGCCGAAGCCTTCGTGGAGCAAGTCCACTTCGGGCATTACGGCGGCATTCTCATTCAATTTCTCTACGGCCTGGGTGGCATCGGCTTGGGAACCATGACCGTCACGGGATTCGTGATTTGGTGGAAGAAGCGGAAGTTTCCGACAAAGGCGAAGGCGAAGGCGAAGGCGATGAGGATGGCGTGAAAAGCAGAGTCAAAAACTTATATTCAGGCGTTTAATTACTGTTCACCCTTTCCCATTTTCTCCTCTAAAGCTTTCGCCATCTGCAGTCCCGACTGAAACGCCCCTTCCACGTTCCCCATCCCGAAGCCATCGCCGCCCATCAATAGTGGAAAAGATGCATCCAGCGCCGCGAAAGGCTCTGGTGAACGCAGCTCGGCCAGACTGTAACGCCAGCGGTGAACCTGGTATTCGACAATACTTTCGGGGAGAATCCAGTCGGTAAGTTGGTCGAGGAGTTTCTGCCCGGCTTCTTGTAAATCACCCTCCAGGTTAGCCATGCTAAATTCCGGCGAAGCGTGAATCGTGACGGTGGGCTGCTCAGGAGCGATGCCTTTTTGCTGGTTATCGGTCACAGTGGTGAAATCACCTTCTTCAAATTTGACCAAGCCGGGGGCAGGGATGCGGCTGGGTTCCTTCAACAAAACCAATGTGGCCAAGCAAGGCTGATAAACAATGGCAGCAAAGGCGTGTTCTCCAGCTTCGTTCAAAGCTATTTTGCTATCTTCCAGCAGGGTTGCGGCCTGCGGAGCGGGAATAGTCAGAATGAGGGCATCGGCAGAATAGCTACTTCCAACCTCGGTCGTCACGCGGCAGCCCGTTCCTTCGCTTTGGATTAAGGTGGCGCGTTCTTTAAAAATTATATTCAAGCCTTTCGCCAGGTACTTAGGAATGGCACTCATTCCCTCGGTACCAAAGTAACGCGGATGCCCGATGCCCGCCTCTTCCAAATCCCAGGCCTGAGTGACGCCTTCAACTTCCAGTTCGTTAATGAGTTGTCGGAATTCGGGCGTGCGCACCGAAAAGTACTGCGCTCCGTGGTCGGCGCGAGTGTCCTGGATTCGGCGCGTGGCCATGCGTCCGCCGACGCCTCGGCCTTTGTCCAGGATAGTCACTTTCCAACCGCGAGCGGTGAGTTCACGGGCGGCGGCGAGTCCGGTCATGCCGGCGCCGATGATGAGGCAGGAGTTCATTTAGTGGGAGAGGATGAATGATGTGGGATGTTAATCTTTTTGTTTCAAAACTCATCGGCGGCCATCAGCACAGCATTGTAGGCAGTACCCGAAGCCATTTGAACATACTTCATGTTTTGATACTCTGTTCCGTACTTTTTCACATCTCTGCTCAAAATTTCTTTGGCGTTAGTCACGTAGCGGTCTATTTCGGCGGCGTTGTTCATTGGGTTGGGAGTAGGATCAGGTGGTTTCCAAAAGTACGAAAACTTTCCGTTCAAGGGTAAACGGCCATTTTCGCAGAATTTGATTGCCTGGGTTTTTCTGCACATTTCTGATTATGCCTATTGTTCAATCAATTATATTTGTAAATTGGTTGAGCGAAAGACAATTTAAAAGTTTAGCGACGATGAAGAAGTTATACTGGAAACGGTGGGGTGCCGTAACAATAGTCTGCTCTTTACTTCTGGTTGCAGAATCGGTGAGGGCACAAACAACCTATCTAAGGCAGTATTTCACTTCGCCAGGTCCGTACTCTTCAAAAAATCCTGATAACACTCAGTTTGATAGTATTTACGTAAATAGCCCGGCTATCATGAGGCTTGTTCCCAGCCAAGGTTATGTCGAATTCGAGCGCTCGTTAGCTTCGAATGGCGGAAGTGGAAGAATTGTTCGTTCAACAGATTTTACACCTGTTCCGGCTACTGTTTATTGCCAGTTTAGAGTGGATGTCCGTTCTGCTCCTACGTCAAGGGGGCAGGCTATTGTTTTTAATTTCGGCCAAGACATTTCACCCTCTAATAATACGCTTCCTAATAACAATCAACTTTTCGCCAAAGTACAGATTGATTTTAGTGGAAACGGCCAGTATTATTTTCGAAGAACAAGCACACCCGCAAAGAATAGCAATACATACTCTGGTTCTGTATTAGTCACATGGGTCATGAATAATACTGATAAGCAGCATTACTACGTGACACCAACCCGAGAAATAGACACCCTCAACCCGAGGACTTTTGATTTTTGGATCAATAACGAACATTTCCTTAAAGATGAAGCCCGTGTATCGGGTGCCGCAGATGTAAAGATATCTGATTTTTCCCTCCAGTTCAGAGATGGAATAGGGGTTGTTCGTTTTACGGATTTTTTGATTCAGGATATTGAAGGCATAAATCCCGTCCACCTAACCTACTTCAACGCCCAGCCCATCTACAATCAGGTAGAACTCAACTGGGAAACGGCCTGGGAGCAGAACAGTCGAGAATTCATCGTGCAGCGGAGCAACGACTTGAAGGAGTTCGGTGAGGTAGGCCGCGTGGCGGCGGCGGGTGAGTCGGACGGGCGGCGGCAGTACGCTTTCACGGATTACAACCCCCTGCCCGGCAACAACTACTACCGCCTGCGGATGGTGGACAAAGACGATAGCTACGAATATTCCAAAGTCCGGGACGTGATCGTGCGCCCCGGCCAACCCACGCTGTGGGTGGCGTCCAACCCGACTTCCGGCGAGCGGATACGGGTGCGTGCCTCGGGCGTGGATGCCACCGCGCTGCGCCTGACGACCATCATGGGTCAAAATATCAGCTTCCGCATCGATCAAAAATCCGACGGCTATACGGAGTTAGTTCCGGTGGCAACGCTCGCGCCGGGTATGTACTTCCTTTCTCTCGGCCAGGACGGGCAGCAAAAACATACCAAAGTGCTGGTGTATTGAGACTACCGCAACGGCAATATTACGTCTGAAAGCGCTTTGGGCTTCTCCGGCTTGATGTTATCCAAATTGTAGTGCAGCCCGACGTTCTCGCGGCGGGCCATCGCCATCTTAATGATCAGATAAGACACCGTAATCATGTTCCGCAGTTCACAAATGGCGACCGAAACCTTCGACTCGCGGTAGAGTTGCTCGTGTTCCTCGTGCAGCAGTTGCAGGCGGTCGTAGGCACGTTTCATCCGACGATTGGTGCGGACGATTCCCACGTAGTTGGACATAATGCTGTTCAACTCGCGCGTCATTTCTGTCACCAGTACCTGCTCTTCGGGGTGCGTCGTGCCGGAGTCGTCCCACTCGGGGATACCTTCGGGAATAATCGCTTTTTCGTAATGCTCTACCGTACTGAGGTAAGCGCGATGGCCGAAAACGGCCGCTTCCAGCAACGAATTGGACGCCAGTCGATTGGCTCCGTGTAAACCCGTAGCCGAACACTCTCCTACGGCGTAGAGGAATTGTATATTGGTCTGCCCCCACTCATTGACCTTGACACCACCGCACATGTAATGCTGCGCTGGCACGACCGGAATCATGTCTTTACGGACGTCGATGCCGATGTTGAGGCAGTATTGGTTGATGTTGGGAAAATGCTTCAGGAATTCCTCGTAATCCAGGTGACTGACGTCGAGATAGACGTGTTCGACGCCGTGGGTTTTCATTTCGGAGTCGATGGCGCGAGCCACGATGTCACGCGGGGCGAGTGACAGGCGGTCGTCGTATTGCTCCATGAACGTGCTGCCGTCGGCGTGTTTCAGGATTCCCCCAAAACCCCGCACGGCCTCTGAAATCAGGAACGAAGGTTTCTTGCCCGGCTGAAAAAGGCTGGTGGGATGGAACTGGATAAACTCCATGTTGTCGCAGATTCCCTTGGAACGGTAGGCCATCGCGATGCCGTCGCCCGTGGCGATGGTGGGGTTAGTGGTGCTTTGGTAAATATTACCCACACCGCCCGTAGCAACCAGGGTGGTTTTGGCCAAAAACTTTTCCACCCGACTGGTTTTCAAATTCAGCACGTAAGCGCCGTAACACTCGATATCCTCACGGTAGCGGTACACTGTTTCGCCCAAATGGTGCTGGGTAATGAGTTCGACGGCGTAGTAATACGTGAAGATCTCGATGTTCGCGTGGCGCTTGACTTCTTCGAGCAGCGCGCGCTCAATCTCGTAGCCGGTAATATCCTTGAAGTGCAGAATTCGGTGATCCGAGTGGCCGCCTTCTTTGGCCAAATCATAGTCGCCATCGTCTTCTTTGTCAAAGCGGGTGCCGTAGTCGATCAGTTCCTGAATGCGGTCGGGGCCTTCCTCCACCACAATTTCCACGATTTCGCGCTTGTTGATGCCGTCGCCCGCGTCCATCGTATCTTCGATGTGCTTCTCGAAGGAATCAGACTCCGCCCACACGGCCGCAATGCCGCCCTGGGCGTACTTGGTGTTGGTTTCATCGGCCCGCACCTTGGTGATAACGGCGATGGAAACCTCTTCTTTATCTTCAAAGTGACGCGCCAGTTTGGCGGCGTAACTCAGCCCGGCAATGCCGGAGCCGATGACCAGGAAATCGAATTTTGGCATAGAAATCAATTTTGAATGAGTGACGGGGTCGCCCGCGCGGTGATGAATGTCGGAATATTTTTATTCGCTAATTCCGACATTCACTAATTCCAAATTAAATCGTAACGTCACCTTCGTTACCCTTGGCGGGTCGTAGACCGTGCTGCGGGTTTCCATTTCGAAGGTGTCATTATAAACGTTTCTTGGGTAGATGTTCCAGCCGCCGGTTCCGGTGGCTGAGTCGCGCAGAGCGATTACTTTTTGCGGGACATACACTTTCCACTGAAAATGCTGCGTGGTGTCGTCTCCTTTGAAATGTCCCTCAAAGCTTCCGTCGGCGTGGAACTGCACCCAATCCATGTGTCGGTCGAAACGGACGCCGCTGATGTGCGGGATGTGTTCGCCGTTTTTGAGGACAGGGACATTGTCCATCGCGATTTGTTCGAGGTACCAGCGGTCGGCGGCTAGTAGTCGTTCTTTTGCTTCTTGTACGTCCTCAGCGGGGCGCTGGCAGGAGACAGAGATTATTGTTCCAAAGAGCAGCCAAATCTTGATTTTCATTTAACCTGCAAAATCGACTTCAATTGACAATCGCAAGACTCAGCTATCTCATCATTCATATCTCATATCAGATTCCTTTGCTCAATTCCAGCATCCTGGCTACCGATTCGTATGCTTTCACGCGAATATTTTCCGGGACGATGATTTCCGGTTGTTCGTATAATAAAGCGTTATACACTTTTTCCAGCGTGTTCATCTTCATGTAGGGGCATTCCGAACAGGCGCAGGTGTTGTTGTCGGTGGCCGGGGCAGGAAGCAACTTCTTGTGCGGAACCGACTGCTTCATTTTGTGCAAAATGCCCGCTTCGGTGGCGACGATAAATTTTTCGGCATCGTTTTCCTGCACGAATTTCAAAAGCCCTGTTGTCGAACTCACAAAATCGGCCTGCATCAGCACGTCTTCCTTACATTCGGGGTGGGCGATGAGCAGGGCGTCGGGATTGTCTTCCCGTAGCTTTTGGAGTTTTTCGCGGGAAATGTCGATGTGGACGATACAGGCTCCATCCCAAAGCACCATCTCACGGCCCGTTTTCTTGGCTACGTAGCGGCCCAGGTTGGCGTCGGGGGCAAAGATGATCTTTTGGTCCTTGGGCAAACTGTTCACGATATGCAGCGCGTTCGACGACGTGCAAACGATGTCGGTCAGCGCCTTTATTTCGGCGGAGCAGTTGATGTAGCTGATGACGATGTGGTCGGGATAGCGCGCCTTGAACTCAGCGAATTTATCGGCGGGCGCGGAGTCGGCCAGCGAGCAGCCCGCATTCAGATCAGGAATCACGACTTTTTTGTGCGGGCTGAGGACTTTGGCGGTTTCGCCCATAAAGTGAACGCCACAAAAAACGATCATCTCTGCTTCGGTCGCGGCGGCTTGCTGCGACAGGCCGAGGCTGTCGCCGATGTAGTCGGCAATGTCCTGAATGTCACCATCCACGTAGTAGTGGGCCAGAATTACGGCGTTTTTCTCTTTTTTCAGGCGGTCAATCTCCGCCACCAAATCTATGTCGTCGGCCACATCTTCATTTACGAAGCCATAGCGGGAAACCTGTTCAAGAATATCGGTCATCGTTTTTATAATTCGGGAATGTGCATCCAAAAGGTTTTAATCAGGGCTGAATTTTTGCGAAAATCATTTTGACAAAACCTTAACAGGCACTAAGGTACAAATAATCCCAAAATCCTGACAAAAGCCCAGTAAAAAGCCCAGTAAAAAGCCCAGTAAAAAGCCCAGTAAAAAGCCGAAACTGCCATTTTCCCCGGAGCGGAGCAAAAAGCTGTTTCGGCTTTATCCATAAAAATCCTGGCGCGAAAAATCAGAGCATCCAGCGGAAAAAATAAAACAGGGTAGCGGATAAAATCATCGTCACGGGCAGCGTCAATATCCAGGCAATGGCGATGTTGCGGACTGTGCCGCCCTGCAGGTTTTTGATGCCCTTATTGGCGACCATCGTCCCCGCAATACCCGACGAAAGCACGTGCGTGGTGCTTACGGGCAGCCCCAGCCAAGACGATACGCCGATAGTACTTGCCGCCACCAGTTCCGCCGAAGCACCCTGCGCGTAGGTGAGGTGTTGCTTACCGATTTTCTCCCCGATCGTAACCACGATGCGCTTCCAGCCCACCATCGTTCCCAGACCCAGCGAAAGCGAAATCATCAAGATTACCCAGTCGGGCGCGTAGTCGGTATAGCGACGGATACCCGTATTCTCGCTGATTTGCGCACGGAGTACGTCGGCATCGGCCAGACTGATGTTCACGTTTTTGCTGTTAAGCAAATCTTTGACATTGCGGTCGATAAGCAGGACCGAGCGGCGGGCGTTCAGGCGTTCGCCCTTGGGAAAAACATTGTCCACGAACGGCTTGCTAAGCTGACTTTGCAGGGAAGCGATTTCGCGCTTTGTTTCCATCAGTTCAGTTTGATTCAGAGATGATAACACCTTAGGATTCACCTTATCTATTACCGTCTCGATTTGAGCAATATTGCCTCGCATCATCATCGGGTCCAGGTCGTTGTTCAGCGCGAAGTAGGCGGGCGTAATCCCGATGAGAATGAGCATGATCAGGCCTACGCCTTTCTGTCCGTCGTTGGAACCGTGAAAAAAGCTAACCAGCGTACAGGTCGTGATCAGGATGGCCCGAATCCAACCGGGTGGCGGTTGGTTTTTCTTGGGTTCGCTGAATACCAGCTTCTGCAAAGGCTTATCCAAAGCTTTCCGCAAAATGAACATCAGCACTACCGCCAGTGAAAAACCGAAGAGCGGTGAGGCCAGTAGCGAAATGAAGATTTCAATCGCTTTGGTTGTGTTCACGCCCGTGCCGCGCGTGTTTTCCGGCATGAAAGTAAACGCTAATCCAACCCCTAAAATGGAACCGATCAGGGTGTGCGAACTGGAACTGGGCAGGCCGAAATACCAGGTACCGAGGTTCCAGATAATGGCGCTGAACAGCAGCGCCAGCACCATCGCGATGCTGTGGTAAACGTTTTGATCAATGAGCAGCTCGGTGGGCAGTAGATTCAAAATACCCATCGCGACGGCTATTCCCCCAAAAAACACCCCCAGAAAGTTGCAGAAGCCCGACCACAC
Organism: Cytophagales bacterium; assembly: GCA_038235275.1. Lineage (GTDB taxonomy): Bacteria > Bacteroidota > Bacteroidia > Cytophagales > Spirosomataceae > Persicitalea. Next base: position 30,232 of record JBBSUC010000035.1, read on the forward strand.
CACAGCGGTGTTGGGTTTGAGGGCATTGGTGTAAATAACGGTCGCCACGGCGTTGGCCGTGTCGTGAAATCCGTTGACAAATTCAAAAGCGCAGGCGGCAAACAGGCAGAACGCCAGGAGTAGGAAAATGTCGGTCTCTAAACCAAACATACGGCAGGAGGGTCAGTGGGTGCCAATCAGCCATTTGGCCAATCGTAAATGCCGCAAAAGTAAGGAAAGTTTGGGGAGGGGAATGTTATGAAATTGTTAAGAAGGGAGGCACAAAGTTCCATAGGCACAAAGGCACAAAGTTATATTTGGAGCCAAGAGAATCATGCTCCCATATAATTTCCAATTCTATAATTCAATCTCATGCAATACGGGACAGCCTAACTTTGTGCCTTTGTCCTTATTTCCCCTTGTTGGCAAGTTGCCCGCAAGCCGCGTCGATGTCCTTGCCCCGGCTACGGCGGACGCTGACGGTGACGCCGCGATTTTCAAGGTAGGCGGCGAAGCGGTCGAGCTTGTCGGCTTCGGTATTGCGGAAGTCAGCTTCGGCGATGGGGTTGTACTCGATGATGTTGACGCGGGCGGGGACGCGCTTGGTGAATTCCCAGAGTTCTTTGGCGTCGTCGAGGGTATCGTTGAAGTTGTTGAAAACGATGTACTCGAAGGTAATGCGGTTGCCGGTTTTCTTGTAAAAATGATTGAGCGCCTCGGCCAGGTTGTCCAGCGAGTTGGACTCGTTAATTGGCATGATGCGGTTGCGCTTCGCGTCGTTGGCGGCGTGCAGCGATAGCGCGAGGCGAAAGCGCACCTCGTCGTCGCCCAGCTTTTTAATCATTTTGGCGATGCCCGCCGTCGAAACCGTGATGCGCTTCGGCGACATGCCCAGGCCCAGCGGCGAAGTGATGTGTTCGATGGATTGCAGCACGTTGGCGTAGTTGAGTAGCGGCTCGCCCATACCCATGTACACGATGTTGGTGAGCGGAGCCTGAAACTTGCGCTCGGCCTGCCGGGCGATTTCCACTACCTGATCGTAAATCTCGCCCGCATCCAAATTGCGCTTGCGATCCATGTAGCCCGTGGCGCAGAATGTACAACTCAGTGAACAACCTACCTGACTGCTGACGCAGGCGGTCATGCGGTCGGTGGCGGGAATCAAGACGCCCTCTACTAGATGCGCATCGTGCAGCCGGAAAGCCGACTTGACGGTGCCGTCGTTGCTGTGCTGCTGGTTGTCGGTTGTGAGGGCATTGATGGCAAAATGATCATCCATTAATTCCCGCAGTGGCAACGACAGACTGGTCATTTCGGCAAAGGAACGCGCCGATTTTTTCCACAACCATTCGTGGATCTGCTTCGCCCGAAAGCCTTTCTCGCCTTTTTCCGCCAGCCAGTCTTTTAACTGGTCGAGTGAGAGTTTGCGTATGTCCTTTTTAATAAGATCCATCTCAAATAAGAATTTAAACCAAGTGGCTAACGCGCGACGAGCGGACCCATAGGTTTAGGTTCGCAGGTGCGCCTGTCCGGCCCTACCTTTATTTTCCGGGTGCCTCTTCTCCGTCCAGATACTCTCGTTTCCAGTCCCGAATTAGCTCACTCCCGGCCGGGAGCCACTCCACGGCTTTGGTAATCACAACTGGCGCAATGGGAACGATGTAAGGATAAATATAAGTCCCCTCGACGCGGTGCGGAGGAATATTTACGCCCATCGTACTCAACAGCCAAAAGAAAACACTCGCCCCAAACACCCAGGTGAATAGCCCCACCGCCGCACCCACCAGGCTATCGAACGTACCCAGCAACGAGTACTTCAACGACCGCCGAATTGAATAGCCAAATTGATTCAACAGAAAAACGGTAGGAAAAAAAATCACGGAAAAACCAACAAACGGCAAAATTCGCCGCGCCAGCGTGTGTCCTATATGCGGTTCCAGTACTTCCATACCCAGGCCCAGAAACTTGAACCCCACGATCATGGCGACTACGAACGCTATGACGCCCACGATTTCCACGAGTAAACCTTTACGATATCCGTTTACGGCTCCCCACAACAGAGGAATCAACAATAAAAGGTCAAGTAATTTCACAACGAAAATCACCCCCTCTCCTCGAAGGAGAAGGGGCCGGGGGCGGTTCGCCGCCGCGATGAGGTGAGAGGACTATTTTGCCAACAAACTCCGAACCAACCCTGCCACCACCTTCCCATCGGCCTGCCCGGCCAATTCCTTCGTCGCCACGCCCATCACCTTTCCCATATCCGCCGGACTGGAAGCGCCCACCTGCGCGATAATGGCTTCCAGCTTGGTTTTGATTTCGTCCTCGGTCAACTGCCGGGGCATGAATTCTTCGATGAAGACCAGTTCGGCTTCTTCCTTTTCCGCCAAGTCCTCGCGGTTCTGGGCGTGGAAAATCTCGGCGGCTTCGCGGCGTTGCTTGGCGGCTTTGGTAAGAAGCTTCAATTCGTCGTCTTCCGACAAATCGCCGCTGCTGTGGCCACTGGTTTCTTCCAAAAGAATCAAAGACTTGATCGCCCGCAAAGCGCGCAACTTGTCCTGATCCTTCGCCCGCATGGCGTCCTTGATATCCGATTCGACTTTGCTTTTTAATGACATAAAAATGGTACGGGCATCCTGCCCGTCTTATGTAAAACGTTAAAATAAAAGGGACCAACTAACAAATGGGCCGAGAACCGAGTAGCAGAACATTTTCCAAACAACTCACGTTCGATAGCCGTAACTTTGCCCCAAAGGTACGAACCACTCCCCATTTCCTCACCTATGACCCGTCTCAGCGTCAATATCAACAAAATCGCCACCCTCCGCAACGCACGCGGCGGCGACAATCCCAACGTTGTCAAAGTTGCCCTCGACTGCGAGCGCTTCGGGGCCGAAGGCATCACGGTGCACCCGCGTCCCGATGAACGCCACATCCGTTACCAGGATGTGTTTGATTTGAAAGAAGTCGTCACGACGGAATTCAACATTGAGGGCAACCCCGCCGAGCGGAAATTTGTGGATTTAGTTTTGGCCAACAAACCCGCACAAGTCACGCTGGTCCCCGATGCCCTCGGGGCCATCACCTCCAACGCGGGCTGGGATACCATCAAAAACAAAGACCGCCTGACCGACCTCATCGCCGAATTCAAGGCTGCCGACATTCGCGTTTCCGTCTTCGTGGACGCCGACGAGCGCATGGTCGAAGGAGCCAAAGCCTGCGGGGCCGACCGCGTGGAACTCTACACCGAGCCTTACGCCGAGCATTTTTACTCTGACAAAGAAAAAGCCGTCGCGCCCTTTGTTAAAGCCGCCGAGGCCGCCCGCCGCGTGGGCCTGGGCCTCAACGCGGGCCACGATCTGAGCCTGGATAACCTCAGGTTTTTACAAAAAAGCATCCCCTGGCTCGACGAAGTTTCCATCGGCCACGCCCTCATCGCCGACGCGCTGTATTTTGGACTAGAAAACACAATTCAGATGTATTTGCGCGAACTACAGTAAGTTGCTTCAAAACGGCAACTACTCTGCTGACCCGCTCCGAAGTACCGATTGACCATTGACCATTGACCATTAACCCTTTTTCAGTGCCCATTCCCCTGCCGCCCCCCACCTTCCTGCAAAAAGCCGAAACGTTGCCCGTCGTCGACGTGCGTTCGCCGGGAGAGTTTTTGCAGGGACACATTCCGGGGGCGGTGAATATTCCTCTGTTTAGCGATGAGGAAAGAGCGCGGGTTGGGACGACTTACAAGCAGGTGAGTCAGGAAGAGGCCTTGCTGCTGGGGCTGGAATTGGTGGGGCCAAAGATGGCGGGTTTTGTGCGGCAGGCCAAAGTACTTGCGCCTGAGAAAGAAATCCTGGTGCATTGCTGGCGCGGCGGGATGCGCAGCGGGTCGTTCGGCTGGTTGCTGGAAACCGCCGGGATGAAAGTTGAGACCTTGGTCGGCGGCTACAAGGCTTTTCGCAATGAGGTTTTTGCCGGATTCGAGGTTTCTCAGCAAGTCATTGTTTTGGGCGGTAAAACGGGAAGTGGCAAAACCGAAATTCTGCACCAACTGCGTGAATTAGGCGAGCAAGTCATCGACCTGGAAGGTCTGGCGCACCATAAAGGCTCTTCTTATGGAGCCATCGGCCAATTGCCGCAACCCAGCACCGAGCATTTCGAGAACCGGATTTATGCCCAATGGCGGCAGCTCGACCCGACGCGCCGCGTGTGGGTCGAAGACGAAAGCCGCACCGTGGGCCGCTGCCTGATTCCAGAAGCAGTATGGACGCAAATGCAGAACGCGCCGCTGGTTTTGGTGGAGATGGACAAGGCGGCAAGAATCGGAAGGTTGGTGCGGGAGTACGCTTGTTTTGACATAAAGCTTCTCTACGAAGCCACCGACCGTATCCAGAAGCGCCTTGGCGGCCAACACCACAAAGCAGCCATTGCCGCCCTGGACCAAAAAGATTTCGCCACTGTCGCCGACCTTACCCTTATCTACTACGACAAAGCCTACCAGCACGGCGTGGGCAAGCGAAACGTTATTTCTGTTCTGGAAACCGCCGAGGACCACCCAAGAGAAACCGCCGAGCGACTGATTTCGGACCTTCTTTCCAGGCAACAGTAAGTATCTTGCGGCATAAAAGTTCAGGAATTATGAAAGTGGTTTTTGTCAATACCAACGACGACGGTGGGGGTGCCGCCATTGCCTGCCGCCGAATTCAGCGGGCACTGGCTACTTACGAAGGCGTGGAGGGCCACATTTTGGTCCAGGAGAAAAACACTGATGATACGAACGTAATCAGTATAGCCCCCCACGGCTGGCAACGCGCCCTGGCCTGGGTCAGGTTCGTGGCCGAACGCCTCTATTTTCTGCCCCACGAACGTTCCCCCGACGTCCGGTTTCAGTTTAATCCTGGGGTGGCAGGAACAGACATCAGCGACCACCCGCTGGTGCAGTCCGCCGACGTGATCCACCTGCACTGGGTCAACTTTGGGTATCTTTCGGTTGCTTCTTTGGGGGAATTATTCGCGTTGGGCAAGCCCGTCGTTTGGACTTTTCACGATATGTGGGCCTTCACGGGGGGCTGTCACCACAGCGGCGATTGCGAGCATTTCCGGCAGAATTGCGGCAATTGCAAAATGGTGAAGCATCCTGGGTCTGACGATATTTCGCATCGACGTTGGCTCGCCAAGGACGAGGCTTACCGTCCGTTCACCGCCGTTGCCTGTAGCCGATGGCTGGAAGGCCGGGCAAAACAAAGTGCTCTGCTCCGTGATTATCGGGTGCTGTCAATTCCCAACCCAATCGACACAAAAATATTCAGGCCGATTTCTCAGGCAGAAGCCCGGCAAAAGTTGGGGCTTCCGGCCGATAAAGACCTTATTCTTTTTGCGGCGATGCGCGTGGAGGCGGTGGGTAAAGGATTTAGCTACCTGGCCGACGCCCTGCGCCTTCTCGACCAGCAACAACCACAACGAATGCAGGGCGTGGAAGTGGTGACGTTCGGGCATTCCGGCAAGGATTTGGCCTCGGCTCTACCCGTTGGTCTACACGCCCTGGGTCATCTGTCCGACCCCGAGCAAATCAATCTGGCGTACTGCGCGGCTTCCGTCTTTGTGATTCCATCGTTAGAGGAAAACCTTCCTAATACCATCATGGAGGCGCTGGCTTGCGGAACCCCCGTGGTGGGCTTCGACACAGGGGGAATTCCCGAAATGATCGACCACCAAATCAACGGCTACGTGGCACAATACAAGTCGTCGGCTTCGCTGGCGGAAGGAATTTTGTGGATTCTGGACAACAATGCCGACGGAATGCTCTCAAAGAATGCCCGCCAGAAAGTGCTGGACACCTACGCCGAAAAAGTAGTAGCCCGGCAGTACGCCGACTTGTACGATTCCTTGACGTAGAAAAAGCATTGGTCATTTATTCACCATTCATTATTCATTGAATAAGCTGCTCACCATCATAACCATTACCTACAACGCCGAACCTTTCCTGGAACGGACGCTGAGGAGCGTGGCCAAGGCGGCGCGGCTGGTTCCGGGGATGGCCGATAACATCGAATACATTCTGGTGGATGGCGCGTCAGAAGATGGCACTTTGCAAATCGCGGAGCGATACAGCAGCCTTTTCACGCGCATCGTGTCGGAACCCGACGCGGGCCTGTATGACGCCATGAACAAAGGTCTCAGCCTGGCCACGGGCGACTACCTATGGTTTCTGAACGCCGGCGATGAAGTCCACGACGGTCAGGTGCTTTCCCGACTGCTGCACGCCTTCGAGAATTCCGCCGACGTCTACTACAGCGACGCACTTTTTGTGGACGACGCCGGGCAGGAAATTGGTTTGCGCAGTCAGATAACGCCCCACACTTTACCGGAAAACATCCATTGGCGCGACTTTGCGCTGGGCATGAAAATCAGCCACCAGGCTTTCATCGTAAGCCGGGCCATCGCCCCGGCTTACGACGCCACGAACCTGAGCGCGGACATCGACTGGGAAATCGAGTGTCTGAAAAAATCGCAAAAAACCGTTTTCCTTTCCTTCGTCCTCTGCCGCTATCTTACGGGTGGCCTGTCGGTGCGGCAGCGCCGCCGCTCGCTGCTCGACCGTTTCAAAGTGCTCCGTAAACATTTTGGGTTAATGCCCACGGTTGTGAGTCACGCCAGGATTGCACTACGCGGGTTGCGATTTTATTCAAAAACAAAATAACCGGCCGCATTTAAACATTGGCCTTCCCCACGCCCATTCTTTCACAAATGTACCAGGCAGTTTATCGGCTGCTTTCGCCAAACCGTAGATTAGTTTCTCCTTTTCGTCGGTTAAAAGTTCCCATTGGTCGAGTAGTGCCGGGGGAGCATTAAACGAATCCTATCTTCATGCTTCTATTTCGGCAGAACCACCTAAACATTTGACTATGAAACCTCTGCCCTCGTTTATTATTTTAGCCCTTTTGGCTCTCGTCAGTCTTTCAGCGACTGCTCAAAACTACCGAATCACCGGCACCGTGCTGGATAGCACCGACAAAAGTCCCGTTGCGGGTGCCTACGTCAGCGTGACGGGCCCCGGCGAGGCCGCCAAACCCGTGTACACCACGACGGGCCTGAACGGGAGTTTTGAATTTACGGGCCTGAAACCGCAGAAGTACTTCTTGAAAGTCAGCTACCTGAGCTTCGGCGACTTTCAGAAAACCGTCGAAGTCAAAGAGTCCACCACTGATGTCGGCAATATTATTTTGACCGAAGCCGCCCAGAATCTCAACGAAGTGAAAGTGGTAGGACAAATCCAGCAGTCGCAGATGAAGGGCGATACGACGCAATTCAACGCGGCGGCCTTCAAGACCAACCCCGACGCCACGGTGGAGGATTTGATCCAAAAAATGCCCGGCATTTCCGTCGTCAACGGTGAAGTGCAGGCGCAGGGCGAAAAAGTACAGCGGGTGCTGGTGGACGGCAAGCAGTTTTTTGGCGATGATGCCACATTAGCCCTCAAAAACCTGCCCGCCGAAATTGTGGATAAAATCGAAGTATTCGACCGCCAGAGCGATCAGGCGCAGCTCACGGGTTTCGACGACGGCAACGCCCAGAAAACCATCAACGTCGTCACCCGCTCGGACCGCAACGCGGGCAAGTTTGGCAAGGCATTCGCGGGCTACGGTAGCGACGACCGCTACATGACCGGGGGAAACCTGAATATTTTTGGCAAAGAAAAGCGCATTTCCATTATTGGGCTTTCGAACAACATCAACCAGCAGAACTTTGCCTCGCAGGATTTGGCCGGAGCGTTAGGTAGCTCCGGCGGTGGTGGGGGTCGCGGCGGTCGCGGCGGCGGTGGAGGAGGCGGCAACTCCGGTAACTTTCTGGTAGGCCAGCAGAGCGGTATTACTAATACCAGCGCTTTCGGCCTGAACTACACCGATAAGTGGGGCGAGAAACTACAAGTGACAGGCAGCTATTTCTTCAACCGCTCGGGCAATGCTAATGTGCAATCGACTAATCGTGAGACTTTTTTGAATAATACCGCCGGAAACCAATTTTATAAGGAGCAGAATACCTACGGCAACACCAACCTGAATCACCGCGTCAATTTCCGCTTCGAGTACACGCTCAATAAAAGCAACACCCTCATTTTCTCGCCCAGCGTCAACTGGCAGGACAACCAGGCCAATACTCTCCGCATCGGCGTTACCAGTTTGGCAGCTGGCACGCTGCTGAACGAAACCAGCAACGACAAATTAACTCACAGCGCCGCGCTCAGCTCCAATAACTCGCTACTGTGGCGGCATAAATTCGAGAAAGCCGGGCGGACGCTCTCCGTCAATCTGTCGGGCAATGTCAACAACCGCAGCGGCGACGGTAAGCTGTACGCCCAAAACCGCTATTACACCAGCAGCCGCAATCCCAGCGATACCATCGACCAGCGGTCCAATACCAGTTCGGACAATATCCGGCTGGGTGCGAATATCAACTACACCGAGCCGCTGAACAAGTACATTCAGATGCAGGTGGAGTACAATGTCTCGCTGAGCAATAGCAATTCCAACAAGGAAACCTACGATTTGGGGCCCAACGAAAATCCCTACGAACGGCTGGATACGTTACTGTCGAATACTTTCGACAACCAGTACCTGACCCAAAAGGCCGGGCTGTCGTTCCGGGCCAATAAGAAGTTGGTTTCCGGAGCGGTCGGGGTCGATTTCCAGAGCGCCGGACTATACAGTCAGCAGGTTTTCCCTCGCAACAACGAGGTCAATCAGACTTTCCTGAACTTGTTGCCCAACGCTTATTTTACGTACCGCCCCTCAACCGGCAAAAACCTGCGGGTGTTCTATCGCTCGTCCACCAACGAGCCATCCATCACGCAGTTGCAGAACGTGGTCAACAATAGCAATCCGCTGTTCCTGACGGCGGGCAATCCTAATCTGAAACAGGAATACACTCACCGCGTGAGTGCCCGCTATTCGGCTTCTGACTCAAACCTAGGCCGGAATTTCTTCCTCTATTCGTCGCTGAACTACACGCTGAACAATATTTCCAACTCCACTTTCGTAGCGCAGCGGCCCACGACGCTGCCTAACGGCGTCATTTTGCAGCAGGGCGCGCAGTTGACCTCGCCCATCAACCTCGACGGAAACTGGTCGGTGAGGACATTTGCCAACTACGGTTCGCCCCTCAAAGGAATCAAAACCAATTTAAATCTGAATACGGGGGTGAATTACAGCCGCTTGCCGGGAATGATAAACGAGCTATTGAACGTCTCGACCAATTACGCGCTCTCGCAGGGAATTGCCCTAAGCAGCAACATCAGCACTAAGCTAGACTTCACGCTGTCGTTCAGCGGTAACTACAATATCGTTCGGAATAGCTTACAGCCGAAACTGAACAGCAACTACTTTTCGCAGCAGACTTCGGCGCGAATCAACTGGATTTTCGGCAAAGGCTTTGTGTTGCAAACCGACCTGACCAACCAGTCGTACCGGGGCCTCGGTGCGGGCTTCAACCAGAACTTTACGCTCTGGAACGCCAGTTTCGGCAAGAAATTCCTGAAAGACAACAAGGGAGAATTGAAACTAACGGTCTTCGACATCCTGGCCCAAAATAACAGCATCAACCGTAACGTGACCGAAACTTACCTCGAAGACGTCACCAGCCGTGTCCTGACGCAGTACGCCATGCTGACGTTTACCTATACCCTACGAAATTTCGGAAAGGCCCCCGCGCCAACCGAGGGGCGGCGGCGCGAATGGGACGGCGAGCGGCGCGGCGGCGGAGACCGCGGGCCTGGCGGCGGACGGCCTTTTTAATTTGCTTTGTGATACGGGCGGAGCAACGGTTGCCGGCTCGCCCGTTTACGCAGAGAACTTCCCGAAAGGTCAAAAACTTTCGGGAAGCTTAGCGTTGGCTACTTCTTGCCGAACACTCTCCGAATAGCTTCTGCTTTTTTTATTCCAAAGTGTTCGGCTACATCACCCAAAATACTGTCCAGCGTTCCTACTCGAAGCGGTTTGTGGTTAGGGATAGAAAGGGAATGCTAGCCTTCTTTTTGTGTTATAACAATGATATGGCTGCCTGTTTGGTGACTGACTTCGTACCCAAATCTCTTCAATCGCTTTACTAACTCCGAGCCGCTCAGATCTCTGGGTGTTTTCATGGCTTTTAGGCAAGGGCAAGAACTTCCTCAAACCTTAATAAAACACTTTGCGGCTTCTGCTCAGGCTTATCGAAAAAATACCCTTCGATGGCATCTTTGATCATCTCTTTGAGTTCAGTCAAGTCATCGCCCTGCGTGACAATGGCTCCTTTTTCAAGTTTGCTATGAGCTACATAACCACCATCGGTCTCCTGCACTATATTAAAAATGAGTTCTTTCATCGCTAATTTTATTTAGTCCAAAAATCACTTCCTTACCGCAAAAGGAATCACCAACTTCTCTCCCCGTTCGGCGAAGTCACGGCTTTTGCCATTAGCTTCCATAAGTTGTTGCTTGGTAATACCGTACTTCTTGGCCACCACGCGCAGCACGTCGCCTGCGCCGACGGTGTGCGTGGCCTGCACCCGGACGTTGAGTTTAGTGACACCCGACTTTAAGTCCGTCGAAGTGTTGGTCAACTGCGGATTCAGGGCTTTGAGTGTCTCGGTGCTGAGGTTGTAGCGGTTGGCAATGCCAAAGAAAGTCTCGCCGGATGCTACCGTATGCTTGATTTCTTTACCGCCGATATCAGCGGGTTTGGACGCAGGCTTTGGTTCAGGCTTGGGCTTTTCGGCTATTGCTGCGGGTGGCTCCTGCACGGAAACCGAGGCAGCCACGTCGTCGGGCAGACTGGTTTCTTCAGGGTCTGCGGAGGCTTCCGGCTCGTCCCGCAGGTCGGGCGCAACGTACTTGCTGGTCGTATCGGGGACCGTGCTGGTCACCTCCTCTGACCCCTGGGCGTCATCGGTGATATATTCCCAGCCGATCACAAACAGGGCAATAATGATGGCCAACAGCGACAGCAGCGTAATCAGCGGCAGTTTGGAGGTTTCCTTAGGGCGGATATTTCTCTTCTTTGGTTCTTCTTCTTCCATGCGTGGCGTGTATTCTTTATAGACGGGGCAAGATTATCGCAAAGATAAGGAATAGAACCAGCAGATTCAGGGATTGGTCCGCAACTCCTCGTTCATCGTTGCGACTTTGTGCTTCAATTCTTCTTTGTAACGGTCTAATCGGGCGGCAATAATGTCGTCGGAACTTCCCATAATCTGGGCGGCCAGGATGCCCGCGTTCTTGGCTCCGTTCAAAGCGACAGTCGCCACCGGAACGCCACCCGGCATTTGCAAAATCGACAGCACCGAGTCCCAGCCGTCGATGGAATTACTGGACAAAATCGGTACGCCAATCACGGGCAGCGACGTTAGCGAGGCGATCATGCCCGGCAGGTGCGCCGCGCCACCGGCCCCGGCAATTATGACTTTCAAACCGCGTTCACGGGCCGTTTTGGCGTATTCCAGCATCCGCTCGGGTGTCCGATGGGCCGACACGATTTCCATTTCAAACGCTATGCCCAATTCATTTAGTACCGCGGCAGCTTCCGCCATAACCTTGCGGTCCGAAATGCTGCCCATGATGATTCCTATCATTGTTTTTTCAAATTGTTAAAGGTCTTCGGCGAGCCGCCTGGTGGCCGAAGATACCGGGTTCATCCTGATTTTTGGCATTTGATTTTTATAAAATTCTTTGTTGCCGACTTACCTTTCGTTACGTGATTTGATAGAGAGGTGTATCAAATTTCTCACCTTACCAAAACAAAAAAATGAAAAAGCACTTACTTTCCCTGATGCTGTTCGCAGCAGTTCCGTTTTTCGCCAACGCCCAATCGTACGGCACCAGCTATAACACTCCCCGTCCGAGTCGAACCACACAAAGCAACTCTCTTTTTTCCTCTCCCACGCAACCTAGCGTCCGCTATCAGGAGGGCTACCAGAAAAGTGACGGCTCCTACACTAACGGACACTACAAGACGCAATCGAATGGCACCAACCTGGATAATTATTCTACTAGCGGAAACACGAATCCATACACTCAGCAGTCGGGAAGCCGCGCGCAAGATTACTCGCCCGAAGCCACAAATTACGGGTCGGGACGGACAATTCATACGGGTCCACGCGGCGGTCAGTACTACATCAACAGTAATGGCAACAAGACCTACGTACCAAAACGCTCGTCTCCTTTTTGATGGAAACTAAATTCCAAGTAGGTTTGTCAAGCTGATCTATCCTCATGGCTGACAAACCTACTTCTGCTTTTTCCCAGTCTGACCTATACCAAGCGCTTAAGAAGCGGCAAGGCTGGGCGTACGATTACGTGTACGCCGAGTTATCGCACTCGTTTCGGTATTGGGTCGAGCGGAACAGTGGGTCGGAAATGGACGCTGAAGACGCGTTTCACAAAGGGTTATTGAATTTTTACCTCAATCTGGAAACAGATAAATACCAGTTCAGGGAAAATACTAAAATCACGACCGTCATTTTTGATTATTGTAAAAAAGTATGGTTGAATGAATTAGCATCGAGTCGGGTAAGAACGCGGGCAACCATGCCCGATGCGTACGATCCGGTAAACGATACAGATTTACAAAATGACCTGGAACGTGGCGAAACGATTGCGCAGGTACGCGCGGCCCTCGACCAACTAAAAGGCGATTGTCGCAAGCTGATCGAATTCTTTTACTTCGAAGAATTGACCCTCAAAGAAATTGCCAAAAAACTAGGCCTGAAAGAGTCCTCGACCAAACAAAAGCGGTATGACTGCACCGAGAAATTAAAACAGTTAGTATTGAAACAAGCCCCCGGAACGAATGAACGATGAATAATGAACAATTTGACAGAATTGAAGCCTATTTGCATGACGGACTTTCGGGTTCCGAAAGGATGACTTTTGAAGGCGAAATGAATACGAACGAAGCGTTGAGAGCGGAAGTGGAAGTTCAGCAGAAAATGCGCTTGGGTTTCCGGGCCTTGGCCATCGAAAAGCAACTTTTCGAGGCCCGGCGGCGAACCCAGACTCTGCCGAAGGCGACGGTAGTGAGAAAATTGAACCAAGTTCAAAACTGGGGCTTAGCTGCTTCCGTAGCCGTGATGTTGGGCGCCGGATGGCTGGTGTGGCAATACAACCAAACTACCAGCGATTCGGAACTCAGGACATTGGCAGAAAAAGAAATGACCGATGTGCAGTACAAATCCATGCCCTTCGATTCTCTACAAAGTATTGCCAAAAACGACAATTCAGCAAAGGCGCAAAAGGCCGAATGGTACGTGGTGCTGGCCTATATGCACCAAGGGCAAAAAGACAAAGCGAAAGATTTGCTGACTAAGATCGCTAAAAACCCGCAGCATACCTATCAGCAAAAAGCAGAGAAGCTATTGAAGAAGAGCTTTTGATCGATCTAAACTGCGCCTTACTTGAAAATATACCGCACCGCCAGCCCCGAGCTTTGGGTAGCTACACCCAGGCTCAAACCCGTTGTCTTTTTCGATTTAGGCAGGACAAACAAAATAATCCCCGTAATCGCCGCCGCACCCGCCACGCCCAGCGAAGCCATGAATTTAGAGTGGTCTTTTTTTGCCTCTGTGGCCGCTTGGTAGGCCGTTTGCCATTGGTTGAATTCGCCGGGGTTCAGAATCACATTATCCCCGTCGGGATCGGCAGTCTTGCCGATACGACCTAATTCGTCGAGCTTTTTTTGATAGTTACTGTTGAGTGAGTAGGCGTAAGCTCCTGCCCCCACACTGATGGCCGCAGTCAACAACTTGACCCCGATGCGCCGCTTTGGCTTGACAAATTTTATAGGCTCGGGTTTGCCGGACGAAATCGTTATCTGATCCAGGATTTCTTCTTTCATTTCCTCCTGCGGCGTCTCTTTTTTTTCCGGGGGGATAGCTTTAGCGGCTTGTTCGTTGCGATATTTTATAAAATCCTCGCTGTTCTGGATTTGTACCTGAATGAGGTCGGGTTTGGTAGCGTATTGCAGGGCTTTTTGGTAGCGTTCCTTGGCGGCTTCGTAGGCTTGTTGGCTATAAAACTTCGTGCCTTCCCGCGTCCAGTAATCCGTTAGATTCACTTTCGTAATCGAGTCTTTGGGGTTTTCGACCAGCATTTGCTCGAAAGAACCGACCGCTTCTTCGCCTTTTCCCTGGTTCAGGGATTGGTACGCTTGCGCACGCAGTTTGATTAGTTTTTGACATGATTCGATTTGACCTTTGGCGTAAGGGTCGTTCTCAAAATTGGGCACTTCCAGGCAGTTGCGATATTGCCGGAGGGCGTATTGATACTCACCCTGAGCAAAGTACTCATCACCGCGTTTTTTGTAGCGTTCATACTCCTCATCGACGGGTTGTCTCACATTTTGTCCTTCTGTAAACCCCACTTTTGGGACCGCTTTGTGGGCAATAGCAGAGGGAAGAATACCCGCCAGAAAAATAAAAAGTAAAGTGTATCGGAACATCGTTTTTCCTTAGTTGAGGTTAATCTCGCATTCCCTGATTTTTCGCTTGACTTCGTCCGTTGGACGTAGCGATTGAGCGACTTTGTACCAAGCCATTGCCCCCTGAAAACCCTCGTTTGCATAGATACGGTTGCCCTTTTCAAGGTATTGCGTGTAAGCAGCATTTGACTTGGCCGTGTTGAGCCCGTTGGCTACTGCCAACTCATTGGCGTTTTTGAAAAAATTCATAGCAGCACCTTTATCGTTATTACTGTTGATTGCGGCGTTTCCCTTCTCGATGAGTGCGTCATATTCCCGTTGGGCCTGCTGCTTCCTCAGGGAAGCCTTATCGACTTTTTCGCCAGCCAAATTCTCGTTCTCTCTTTTGGAAGTGGGTATTGCCGACTTCCCCCTACTAACAGACGCTTTATTAGGGTTAGCGATGATGGACGCCCGCTGTACCGGTGCGGATGAAGATGACTCCTTTCCACCAGCGTAATCTGGATTTAGCGGGTCGATTACAGTTACATTTTGTGTACTGCCCTTATCTGTTATTGGGTTAGCCGAGCGATTCGACCAAACATACGAGCCGATCAGCAGCACAACTGCGCCCACAGCCCACGGCAACCACGGCCGCACCGACCGGAAAAGTTTCAGGGTAGGTTGTAAGGCAATTTCCAGTTCAATTGCTTTTCTCTCGTTCGGTTTGGAAGTTGAAACTGACGAAGGAATAAATACGTCGGTGTAATCTTCGGAAGGCGCCAAAACGGGTGCTGGCTTAACCGCCGTCTTCTGCACGGTGGGCTTTTCCAGCAAACCCAAAAGCTCGTCCGGCTTGCGCGCCCGTTCGCGGATGTCCTTGACCAGGCAGCGCCGAATCATGCTTTGGAAAGGCTCAGCAACGGTTTTGAGCCGGCCAGGCAGTCGGACGGAGACGATTTTATTCTCCATTTCTCGCCGTTGCGTGGGTTCGCTCGACTGTGCGCCCCCGCTGAAAGGTTTTTCGCCCGTAACCATTTCGTAAAGGATCACGCCAAACGCCCACAGGTCGAGGTTAAAGCTGACGGTGCCGCCCGTAATTTGCTCGGGAGCTTTGTAGGCGGGCGTCCCGCGGCCATCGCTCAGGTCGAAGTCGGAACTATCCACCTCGTCTTCGGCCACGAACTTGCTCAAGCCGAAGTCAGCGATTTTCGGTACCAACCGCCCACGATTATCGCGCGAGATGAGAATGTTGGCAGGCTTGAAATCACGGTGAACGATGCGCTGGCGGTGCAACAGTTTCAAGCCTTCCAGAATGCCCCGCACGAGTTCCCGCAGCTCGGCGTCGCTCAGGGAGCGCGATTTCATGAGGTCGGCCAGGTTGCCATCGGCGTAATACTTCATGATGGCAAAATCGCTCAGACCCATTTCCGTCAGGAGTCGATAACAGCTATCGTAGCGGGCGATGTTGGCGTGACGCGGGACTTTTTGGGCCAGTTCTACCTCGGCTTTGAGCGACTTGGCGTCGTCGTGCCGACACTCGCTTATTTTTATGGCGACCCATTCGGTTTCTACCTGATCTTCCACCTTGATTACCTTGCCGTAGGTGCCACTTCCCAGCCACATCGCATCGTCCCCGAAATGAATCGGGTACCGCTGACGGAAGTCGGAATAGGTGGTGAAGGAGGGGTTCATGTTTGTGTGCAGTTTAATCAGGATACTTGGCGATAAATACGTCCAAACCGCCGGAGGCGGGTAGTGTAGTATTGCCCAAACTAATGGTGCCGCCGGAAAATCCCACCATAAAAACCTGGCTGCCGCTGTTATTGATGGCGATCGAGTTGAAGCCGTCGTACTGGACACTGCCCAGAGATTTTGCAAATCGGAAGTTGCCGTTGGAATCGTACTGCGCCAGAAAAGCATCCGTATCGTTGCCCAGGGCTCGAACCACAGTGCTGCCGAACTGGCAATTGTCGCTCAATAATCCGGCCAGGTAAATGTTGCCCGCTTTGTCGAACACCATTTTGTTGCCGGCGTCGAAACCAGGACTACCGGCCGTCCTGATCCACTCCATATTCAGAGTGCTGAGGTTGTATCTGGCCAGGAAAATATCGCCCTCGCCGCCCTTATAATCGATCGGGGTCGAGCCGTATCTGTTACCGCCCACATACCCAGTGGCATAAAGCGCTCCGTTGTTAATCGCCAGACTGTTGCCATACACGGACGTACCCGAAATGCCTCTGTGAAAGGCTTGCAGGTTACCGAAGGAATCGTATTTGGCGATAAAAATATCGGGCGACGTGTTAGACAACTGGTTGACCGATGCCCCCGAAGCGGAGCGGAAAGTGCCGGGAGATTGGTAGCTACCCAGCATGTAGACATTCCCTTCCGGGTCCACCACCACGCTGCTGGCAAAGTCGCTCTCGGTACCCCCACTGGACACCGCCCAAAGGACATCACCATTGTAATTCAATTTGGCCAAAAACATATCGAATTTACCCTCCACACCCAGGCCACCCAGCGTAATGGAACCGAGGACGGTGTTGGGAACCCCAAAGTTTCCGGTCATATAAATGCCCGAGGGGTGTAACGCGAGGGATATTGCAGATTCAGAACTACCACCCCCATAATTCCTGAACCATAGCAGGTTACCGTCCCGGCTGTACTTAGCCACAAAAGCATCGCTTCCCCCTTTAATCGTCTTACGGGAGACAATTCCCTGCCGAACATCGTCGGGATTAGCGAAGTAACCCGCATTGGAACTCACCTCGCCCGCTACGTACACATCGCCGTTGGCGTCGATGGCGATGTCTTTCACTCCGTCCGTCTCATTACCCGTAATGCGCTGAATCCAAAGGGCATCTCCCTTACTGTTGTATTTGGCAATAAAAATATCGGTACTCCCGGCTATCCCCATGCCAGTACCGCCAAAAGAAAAAGCCGAACTGTAAGTACCGACTACATAGACGTTGCTCGCCGCATCGACTGCTACGCTCCGGCCGATATCATCCCCCGGACTCCCCAGTTTCCAGGCGGCGAAGCGGGCCGCAGCCGAGATACCAGGGTCGAAGTCGGTGCTGGTGGTGCGGGTGATTTTCTCGCCGCAAACCGACTCGACCTCTGCCGTGATGGTGTAGGTTCCGGCGGCGGTGAAGGCGTAGCTGAACGCCGTGGTGTCGGAACGCGACTGCTGGGACAAAGTAATACCACCACTCGCTACTTTCCAGAGAACGGCTTTTAAGTCGCCGGGCGCGGAAGTCACGAGCTTGTAGCGATACGTATCGTTGTTGGCACTCGCAACCGTAATATCCGAAGGCAACACGCAGGTTTTTACATTGGTCGAAGTGATGATGGTGCGCGTGACTTTTTCTCCACAAACCGTTTCGATCTCGGCGTTGATGGTATAAGTACCCGAAACGGCGTAGGTATGGCTGAAAGCCGTGGTGTCGGTACGCTCGGTCTGCTTCAACACCGTGTTGCCCTGCTGCACTTTCCAGGTCACGCTCTTGATATCGGCAGGAGCGGCCGTTACCAGGGCGTAAGTGTAAGTGGTACTCTTGACGCCCACCGTAGTGACATCGGTTGGCAAGGAACAGGTTCTGAGCGTTTTGAGCGTAGGATCTTCCCACTCACAGCTCAGCACCACGCCCACCGACCCCAGCAACAGAAAATAATAGGCCAGGGAAAGCAGCCTTTGCTGTAAATGTTTTTCCATTGGAAGGGCTTGATAACTCGATTTCTTATTTTTTTCACAAAAATACCAAAATAATTATCTCAAAGAACTCATTGCCAAATCGTCAGGGAATTTCCCGTAAAATAGCGGCGACTGATGGTTGGGCGTCTCCCGCTTGATCCGGGGGGCAAGGTAGCCGTAAAGTTCCTTGATCGTAACGGTAAGGTTCCGGTCGGCGTCCGCTTTCCCGGCCAGCCCTTGGAGCAAAAAATACGTAAACACGCCCCCCCGCCGCGCCCCGCTCTCCACCGAACTTTGGGTGGAGCGAGAGGAAAGCATCAGCACGACATTGGAAGCAGTCGCGTCGCGGGAAGCGGGAGCGCCCCACGCCTCGCGGGTGGTCATGCTGCCCGACAGACAGGCGTCGGCGATGCAGAGCTTAGTAGTGGCCGCCGAGGGCTTGAAAGCCGCCTTCACCTCCCGGTGCGTAAGTACCGTGGCGGGGTTGGTGGCACTCACGTCGTAGGGCAGAAAACCGCCTTTCAGCCCATGGCCGGAGAAATAAAAGATGACCCGATCTGTCGGGGCAGCTTTCTCAAAAAGGCGCAGGGCCTGCACGATGGCGGCTTTGGTGGCGTTTCGGTTGGTCAGTAGGACGATGTTTGGCGTGGGAATTCCTCCCCCAGCGTCGCTTTGCAGGAATTCACCGAACCGTCGGGCGTCCTGGTCGGCGTAGCGGAGGTCACCGTTGCGGTAATCAGAAATTTTGTAATCGGCAATGCCGACAATAACGGCGTAGGTCGTTTTCGCTTCGGCCCGTTGGCAGGCGAAGAAAACGACCCCGATACTTAAGAGTACCCAGAAAATTAGCCCCCTGGCAACGTATCTCATCCCATATTCCGTAGTTGTGCAAGCAATTTTTCTTGCAAATTTCCCGAGAATATATCGAGCGGTTTCATTACTTCGTTGCCATCCACCGATCGGACAACGACCAGGCAACCTGAGTAATTATCGCGGGTTTGGTCCTGACAGCGAAAAAGAATTTGCTCTATAATTTCTTTTGGGGCAATACCTTGGGCGAAAAAACCTTCCAAAGCCCGGTTGTCGATTTGTTCTAAAACACCATCCGAACAAAGAAAAAAGCAGTCGCCCGCCCGGACGTCGGTCAGGTGAGTAATGTCTGGCTTGTCCATCTTGGGCGGAAACTGCCCCGACTCCGCCCCCACCGATCGACTCAGCGTATTGCGACGCGGGTGCGTCAGGGCTTGTTCTTCGGTGATAATTCCGTCGGCGAGCAATTCGCGCACGTATTTATGGTCTTCGGTTTGGTGCAAAACCTTTCCCGCCCGCAATTGGTACACCCGGCTGTCGCCCACGTGGGCCACGGTGGCGCCCCTTTCGTCAAGGTAGAGCAAGGCCACCGTGGTTCCCAGCTTGTTCACCAGCGGATTGTGCCGCAGGTACTCAGCCAGAGAAAGGTGCGCGTAGCCCAGGGCCTCGGTAAGGTAGGCTTCGTCCAGGGACTCACCCGGATGCTGCCGGAAATAATTAGCCAGGGCCTCTCCTATCAATTGGCTGGCCACCTCGCCCCGATCCCAGCCGCCGATGCCGTCGCAAACAACGAACAAGCAGCTTTGCTCGTCCACTGGAAGTACGAAATCTTCGTTGTTGGCGCGCTGACCTACCAGCGAAAAAGTGAGCGGCTTTTCTAATGTAATCGTCAAAATATCAAATAATAAGCTGCACTCGAACTAAAGAAAACTACTGCGTCTCATCGGGTTCCAGGGGTTTCAGCATCTGGTAACTTTCCAGCATTCTGGCTGGAATTTGGTAAACTTCCAGCCGGAAGAAATCTTTTCCTCCCAGGCCAATCAATCCCTGGTCGCCAATGTCGATCTTCTCGCCATTTTGCAGCAGGTACCCGTTGAGTAACGTGCCGTTCAGGCTGTTTTTATAATGGTGTGAATCTAAGTCGGAAGCTCCGTCCAGGAGTTGGTAGCGAAAATTTCCTTTCCACTTATCAAAAATCACTTCGATGGTGCAATGCCGACGACTGATGTAGCATTTGCCGTTGTGGACCAGCCGCTCCACCGTCACCTCGCAGGTCGGCGAATGACCGATCACATTGACGCCCAGCCGAAGCGGGTACGTCATCGTTGGATTGGCCTGATGCACCAATCGCCCGAACTCGGGCAAGCCCTCCGATATCCGCTCGTCGTAGTAGGGTTGCGTGAGTGGGTTGATTCGCCCGCAACCCGCGTGGGTACACTGAATCACGCCACTCTCAAAATCACGCGCCTTGACCGCAATGAGTTTACCGCATTTCTGGCAGGAAATCAAGGTGTTCTTAAAGTCCGCCATTAGTCCATCTCCGGCATGTCGGCGTCGTTGACGTAGCCGCTGTCGTCGTTGTAGTCATCATCGTCGTCGTCGTCGAAGTCGTCATTATCGTCGAGCGTCTTGTCGTCGTTCATGGCGAAAGACACATCAGTTCCCGTCGGTTCGTAGGCGGTAGTAGAGATTGCTTCCAATTGATGTACATCGACCAGGAAAGGCTCTTCAATGGTCTGCATTCCCACTACCCGCTCGGAAGCCAGATTGTAGCGATACACCGAATCGAGACGGTCGTCACCTTCCATGTCCATATAGGCGATCAGATCGTTGGTTTCTTCGTCTAAAAAGATAACTGCATCGGCCACCCCATCGTGATTTTCATCCACGCCCAGGGCCATTCTTCCGTCGATGGTCAATTCATAAATATCAGGGGGGGTGTCGGAAGACGATGAACCGGGAGACTCGTAGCCCACATCGGCCAAAAATTCCCGCCGCTGCCCGAGTGACAAGCCCCGCCATTCTTCTACGGTGTAGGTATTATAAACCTCGCCCCGCCACGAAAAAATACCACCCGTCCCCACTTCCTCGCGGGCGATGGCGTAAGCTTCGCCAAAAGCCATACCGGGCTCGACATTCTCCGCAATGACGATATTTTCATTAGGAGTGATGCTGCCACTCTGTACAACCGACAACTTATTATGCTCCACCCGATTCGAAGCCAGATCGGCTTTGTCCACCACGTCCTCGGGAGAATTTAAGTCAGCGGGATTTTCTATCGGATCGAGTTGCAGCGTAGCTTCGTCTTCTCCCAATTCGTCTATAATAGAATCGTAATTCACCGCCGCGAAAGTGGCACCGCCACCCAAAAGTATCGCCGCCGTAGCAAGGGCCGCTTTTTTGCGGTCACTGATTTTGATTCTGTCATCAGCAGGTTGAAACACGGGAGGAAGTGGGGCGGAAAATCGGCTGAAAACGTCGGTCATTTCTTGTTCGGTAGGCGGGGTGTTGGTCATGAGGGCAGTTCGGTTTTTGAGTTGTATAAAATGAGAAGAAGAAAGGTAAGGCAAAAATCGAGAAAAATTATTTGACCCACACCGCCCGGCACTTATGGCATTTTTTTTGTCGTTCCACAAGCTCGTATTCGCGGTTGCCGAAAGGCTCCCGGCAGATGGGGTTGGGGCAGCGGTAGCGTTGGCGGTATTCTTTTTCTAGCAGTTCCAGTTTTTCGTCGGTAGAAAGCAAATGGGAAGAAAGCGTTGGAATCAGAATGCTCAGCCCGGCGCTCGACAACATCGCCAGAAAGCCCAGCGAACCCGCCGTCGCCACGGTGCCAATCCCGATCATCGAACCACCCACCACGCTCCACAGGCGAATCATTTTTTCGCGGTTGCGGCAGGCTTTGCGCAGTTGCGGGTAGTCGTCGTACACCGCTTGCAGCAGGGCAAATTCCTTCGTAAAATCCAGCGGATCCTTTTTGGAAAATTGACTTTCGGTGGTGCTTTTGCCCGACTCGGGCAGGAGTTCTTTTACTGTGAATGGGTATTCCGCTAACCAAATTTCGTCTTCCAGGTCGACCAGTTTCCGCGAAAACTGCACTTTGTTTTTTTTCTCATCCGCAAAAAAAGTACCGTGCTTGCTACCGTTGTCTTCCAGGATAAAACTCGTGGGCGAACAGACAATCAGGTTGGCGTGGTTGCGGCTAATCGTGGGGTGGTTCAGCACGATGGTGCTGGCTTGATCGCGCCCGATGGTGATGGTGGTTATTTCGGGGAGGGGTGGTGAGGTCATTTTTGAGGGGAAAGTGGGGAAGCAAGTTACAGCGATGGTTTGGGATTTAAAAGGCATTCATCCTTCACCCCTTCCGCCCCAGCGCGTCGTATACCACTCGCTTTTCCCACAAATCCCCGCATTCGTCCAAAAACCTCAAATGCACCGGATCAGTCTGGTAAATCTCTTCTTCGATTAGATTCTTGAAAAAGCAAAGCCAGGAAATAGAGTAGCCTTTCTCGATCTCGTCGCCATCAGTGCGGGCGGGGCGACCGATGTGGGAGAATTTCACGGCGGGAATTTTGGCCAGTTTCTCCAAGCCTTCCAATAGTTTGGCTTCGTCCCGCGCGTTGTTGGGGTCTTTGAGGTAAAAAAAGACGTGGTGGACAAAAAGATCTCTTTTCCTGGCAAATTCAGGTAGTAACGAGGAAGTACCGAATGCGGCTAGTCCGGCTTTTTGCAGGAAATTTCGTCGCGAATCAGCGCTGAGAGTTGATTCCAGCGCGGGTTTAATACTATCAGCATTCCCATCAGCAGCGTTAGTTTCCTCCAAAATCCAATCCTCGATAATCCCAAACACCCGCTCATTAATCAGTACCGCGCAGCCGAAAGGCCGATTTTCAGCTAAAGCCCCGCAGGAAGCGGCGTTTCCCGAAACGTGGATACCGACCACGCGCGGCTGCCCATCGACCATCGTCCAGACGGGCGAGCCGCTGTTACGTTTGGTGGTCGTGAAGGGGTGCAGAATGCAGTGGTCGGTAATTTCGACGATGCCACCCGACTCTTCCCACATCTCAAAGTCGGGGCGGTCAATGGGGTAGCCCGCAATGCGGATGAGCTGTTCTTCGACCAAGGCAGGTTTCGTGTAAAATTCGTTCTCCCAGGCAAAATGCTGATTCGTCCAGGCGGGCAGGCTGGCTTTTTTAAAAAAAATGATCCCAAAATCGTCCTTGACGAAGCACTTGGGATTGTTGTAGGCCGGGACTTTGTGAATTTGGAAATCGGGCAATTTTATTTCCAAAAATTCTTTCGATTTTACCTGCGAGTTCTGGTGCGGGTAGATTTTGAGGCGATAAATGTGCGTATCCTGCTCGTCGAGCGAATGCCCGGCGGTGACGATGACGTTGGGGGCAATGAGAAATCCGGTAGAGCGGTTGACGAAGGTTACTGGCTTATTATCTTCGCCTATGCGGTACATTTCGATTAAACAAGTGTAAGCGTAAGGCGCAATTTCGGCGTTGGCGACTCGGTTGCGAGACATGGCGGGTGTTTTTGCGAAATACCGAAACGGCGGTTTTCGCGTTAAATTTCAAACCAATTTAGCCCAAATACCATACCATGTCAAGAAAAATTCTGCTGCCCCTCGTCCTGTCATGCTTGTTTTTAGCCAGTTGCGCCCAAACCAACACCCCCAGCCGCGACACCAACCAGGAAATTGAAGTCGAATTCAACGAGCGCCAGCTCGACAAATACGTGGCCCAATACGCCGAGCAAATCGACCTGAGCCGCCGCCAACAACGCCGCATCGCGAAACTCGAGAAACGCTACGGAAAGCAAAAGGACAAGCTCGGCACCCTGCAACTCGGCCAAAAAAGAAACCTCCAAAAAGAAAAAGCCGCAGACCTGCTCAACATCCTGACCGACCGCCAGATCGAGAAACTGAATGAGCTGGCGGGAAAGAAGGGGATTTTTAGAAAGGTGACTACTCCCTAGAGCCTGACCTCCTCCAGCAGCCCCCCACTCAACCTAAGCAACTCTATTTCCGCCAACTTGGCGTTGTACTCCGCTTCGATGAGGCGGGTTTCGGCGGCGACGGTATTGCGCTGTACTTCGCGGAATTCGTAGGAAGTCGAGTTTCCTACGCGAAAGCGCTCGAAGGCGATATCGACGTTTTGGCGGGCCAACTTGGTGTTGGCTTGTTCCAGCGCGACCAGTTGCAGACTATTGCGGTAGCTCAGCACGCTGCGGTCGAAGGAAGCCAGCAGTTGATTACGTACGTCATATTCCTGGTCTTCCACGATCAGGGAATTGATTTTCGCGTTTTGAATTCTTCTTCTTTGGTTGAAACCATCGAAAACATTCACCGACACCCGTGCGCCGTAGTTCCAAACGTCGTTCCGACCCTTTTTTAAGCCAAAACCCGCCTGATTGTTCGATGTCGTGTAGGCAAATCCGCCCAGCAAATCCACCTGCGGATACTGCTGCGCCTCGAGGGCTTTGATATTCAATTCAGCCAGGCGGCGCTGTTGGGCGGCATACACCAGGTTAGGGTTTTGGGCCAAAAGGCTTTGCCGCAAATCGTCGATTGAAATATCTCGCCGTAAAATGGTCGTGTCCGCGACGGTAAAATCTTCCGCCGTATTTCGGGCTAAAAGTGCATTCAGGTCAATTTTTGAGTTTAGAAGCGTCTGCTCCTGCGCGATGTACGCGGCGGTGTCGCCGTTGTAGTCCACCTGCGCATTGATGAAATCCACCTTGGAACCCGTCCCTACTTCATAAAATGCCTGGGCCAGTTCGAGGCGGTCTTTCGAGATGTCGAGCGCGTTGCGCAGGGCCCGTACGCGCTGGTACTGGCGGATGATCTCGTAGTAGGCCGAGCTGATGTCGGCCACGGTATTCTCGATGGTGATTTTGGCGTTGGTGCGCCCGGCTCCTTCCAACGCTTCGAGCCGATCCTGCGCCACAAACATGCCCAGACCGTCGAAAATCGTCCAGTTCAGTGTCACACCGCTGTTCGAGTTATTGTTGTTGACGCCCGACCGGTCGAGGGGTGCTTGCAAGGCGTTGAAAAACTCCTGCCGCAAGTGGCTGTTCGTAAAGTTTTTCTGCGCCACCACCGCCACCGAGGGTAGGAAACCCGCGTTGCCCAGCGTGTTGTCGTTCTCGGCAATTCTGATTCGCTTCTCCGAAATCCTGATCGCGTAATTCTTTTCCAGCGCGATGGCGATGGCCTGTTCGAGGGTGAGCGTATCTTGGGCAAAAACTTTTGGGATTGTAGAGCCAAGCAGCAAGGTCAGGATTACGCCCGTTCTGAGTTTTGTGGTAAACCGGGTAGTTCTTTTCGGCGACATGAATTAGGTTTTGTGGGTATTCCGGGATTAATTTAACTTTCGCTTCACAAGAATACTTAATTGTTCTGACAAAAACCCTTCTAAATTTCCTCAACGCATGCGTATGCCCCGAATTTTAGTATTCCTTTGTTTTATTGTCCCAATTTTTCTTTGGCAATGCCAAACCAAAGTCCGGGTGGATATGATCCTCCACAACGGTGTGGTTTACAGCGTCGATTCAAGTTTTTCCACCCAGGAAGCTTTTGCCATAAAAGACGGAAATTTCGTGGCCGTCGGCAGCAACGACGACATCCTGAATAATTACGAGGCCGATTCCGTGATCGATGCGGGCGGTCAGGCCGTTTTTCCCGGTTTATACGATCCGCACAGCCACTTCATGGGTCTGGGCGGCAAACTGAACTCCGCCGACTTAGTCGCCACCAACTCCTACGTCGAAATTGTGGGACGGCTCAAAACCTTCCGCGCTGAGCATCCCGACCGTGAGTGGCTCGTGGGCCGAGGCTGGGATCAGAACGACTGGGACGACAAACAATTTCCCGATAAATCTTTGCTGGATGAGGCATTTCCCGACACGCCCGTGTACCTGACCCGCATCGACGGCCATGCGGCTTTGGTTAATTCCAAAGCGATGCAACTGGCCGGGGTCGACGCCGCGAGCAAGGCGGAAGGTGGTTTGGTGCAACTGAAAAATGGTCAGCCCACGGGAATTTTGGTGGACAACGCGCAGGGATTGGTGGGCCGCGTTATCCCGTCCGCCACACCAGACGAAAAACGTCAAATGCTGAAAGCCGCCGAAAAAACTTGTCTGGCGCTCGGCCTAACGACCATTTCCGACGCCGGACTCAGCCGCGACGACATCGAACTCATCGACGAAATGCACAAGAATGGCAGCCTGAAAATTCGGGACTACGCCATGATTAGCATCAGCCCCGAGAACCTGGATTATTACCTGCCCAAAGGTCCCTACCAAAGCGACCGCCTCACGGTACGCTCTTTCAAAATATACGCCGACGGGGCATTAGGCTCGCGGGGTGCCTGTCTGCTGCAACCCTACGCCGACGATCCTTCGACGGGTTTTCTGCTGACGCCCGCCGCCACGATGGACGGCTACTTCGCCCGCATCGCCGACAGCGAGTTCCAGGCCAACACACACTGCATCGGCGACTCGGCCAACCGCCTTGTGCTGAACTTGTACGGCAAGTACCTCAAAGGCCCCAACGACCGCCGCTGGCGCATCGAACACGCCCAAATCGTGTCGAAACCCGACGTGGCTAAGTTTGGCAAGTACTCCATCCTGCCCTCCGTCCAGCCCACCCACGCCACCTCCGACATGTATTGGGCCGACGAGCGCCTCGGCCCGGAGCGCATCGAAACAGCCTACGCCTTCAAGGATTTAATGCAGCAAAATGGCTACATCCCCCTCGGCAGCGACTTCCCCGTGGAGGCCGTAAAACCACTCTTCGGCTTCCACTCCGCCGTGGCCCGCACCGACGACAAGAATTTTCCCGAAGGCGGTTTTCAAATGGAAAACGCCCTCACCCGCGAGGAAGCCCTGCGCGGCATGACGATCTGGGCGGCCAAAGCCAATTTTGAAGAAATGACGCGCGGTAGCATCGAACCCGGCAAATTCGCCGACTTCGTAATCCTGCAAAAAGACATCATGAAAATCCCCTTAACGGAAATTCGGGCGGTGAAGGTAGTGCGGACGGTAGTGGGGGGAGAAACCTTATTCAACTAATCAACCTTATGTCTTCCTTCCGCAAAAAAGTCCACCATACGCTGACGATTAGCACACGGGGCAAGAAGGGCTTCGCCCTGATGGTGAATCTTTTCATCATCGGACTGATTGCGTTGAATTCGCTGGCGATTATCCTGCACTCGGTGCCGGAGATTCGTAATCACCCCAACCTCTCGCAGTTATTCATAGATTTCGAGATATTTTCGGTGCTGGTCTTCACCGTCGAATACGGACTGCGGGTGTGGGCGAGCGTGGAGAGTCCTGAGTATAGTGACCCAATCTGGGGACGGGCGAAATTTGTTTTTTCGGGTTGGGCGCTGGTGGATTTGTTTGCCATTCTGCCCTTCTACCTCACCTTTTTCTATGCTGACTTCGGCCTGATTCGGATGCTGCGCATCCTGCGGTTGGTGCGCCTGTTTCGCCTTACGAAGTACTCCCGTGCCCTGAATATGATTAAGACGGCGGTTCGCTATACTAAGGAAGAATTGATTCTGAGTTACGTTTTCCTGCTGTTTGCCATGCTGATCGCCTCCAGCATCATCTATTATATCGAACATCCCGCCCAACCCGAAAAATTCACCAGCATTCCGACCTCCATTTGGTGGGGCGTGGTGACAATGACCACACTCGGCTATGGCGACATGGTACCCATTACGGCTTTGGGGAAAGTTTTCGGTGGTTTTATTTCAATATTAGGCGTAGCACTTTTCAGTTTACCCACGGGTATTCTGGCCTCGGGTTTCATCGAGCAAATCAACGAAACCAAGCGCAACCAACGCGCCGCCAAAACGGTGAAGTGCCCACATTGCGGGGAGGAAGTGGAGGTGTAAACAAAGGCACAAAGGCACAAAGGCACAGAGTGAAACGGTTCCGTGGTCTGTGTCCCCACAGCCCCTGCTCAAATGCCACCTTACACCACTCAAAACCGATCCATGTAATGCGTCAAAATTCCAAACTCGTCAACACCTGTTTCGTAAAAACTGGCTGATGACCAACGGTAGTTTTCAGGACGGTCGGCCAAGTTCCAGCGTTCGTGCAGTGGGTTATTGTGCATGTAAATAATCTTTTGCTCTACCTTCATTTGGTTGTCCATCAATACCGCCAACGGGTCGCGTTGCCAAATGCGATGGGAACGTTCCGGGTCGTCCACTTTAAAGTACGGGAGTACGTCAGGGTGACTGGCCTTCAAGTCTTTTAAAACCGTGTGGCTCGTGTATTTGTTGAAGCTGGCATGAGGCCGGGCGGCGTTCCGATCTCTTTTCCATTCGGCTCATTCATTTCCCAGACTACGTGCAGGTGGTTGGGCATAATCACAAAGCCATAAATCGTGATCATTTTCCTATCTGTCAATTCTTGCCAAGATGAAATGATTATCTCCTTGTACTTGTCCGGCGTTAACAGTCGCTTCCAGTCCTTGATCTTATCCGTCCAGAAATACACATTGTCGAACTGCATCGGGGCCGGCCCTCCGGCGTGAGTTTCGGTACTTGCTTTCCTGGTGTTGCATAGCGAATCATTGTGCTGTTTGGCGGAAGGTCTGTGGGGACACAGACCCACTGATTAGGCGGCGCGGAACACTACGACGAACTAGCTTCGAAATAACCTGCAATGGAAATAATTTTTGTCTCACCTATTTTCTCCAAAACCAATAAATCTTTATCACCTGTTATCAAATGAGTAGCCCTCCCGTCTTTGGCAAGAGATAGGAGGAAATTATCTTTTGGATCACGGCATAACTCAACCGATGAAGTGACTTTTACGAATTCAGCTTTATCTTTTATTCTAAGCAACAAATTTTGAAGTTCAGCTATTAGAAAGTACTTCCTAAACTTTGGACGCTCTGCCACTTCCAAAAACTCATCTAATAATTCCTGACTAAATAGCAATACCAATCGCTCGTCTTGAAAAAATCGATCTATCTTTGATAGACTCTTAGTCAGTAAAAAGCTTATCCAAAGGTTCGTATCCAAGATTATCCTATGCTTGTCCTCTGGCATAGCGCTCGGTTCTTACTGCCTCTACCTCCTCCGTTATTTCTTTCAAAGAAAGGCTTTCAGCAGTAGCCTTTCCTCTAAGCCGATTTACCGCAGTGAGGAACGGGTCAGCACTAATTTCTGATAAGGCGATTAATTCCATATCAGCTAAATCGTGAAGCAACTTGTCAGCCTTGGGGCTGAGTATATCTACCTGATAAGTTATCATATTATTGCCTTTAAGTTATTGCCTTTAAGATTTTCCTTCTTTAAAAATTACACGTCTTACGCAGTTTCCTGCTGGCTTTTAAGGACGCTGGCCGTTGCAAACGGCCTTTTATTTGAAGTACGGAGCCTCCCTTCGGAAGACTCCGCACAACCTCGCGGCGCGGAACACTACGACGAACTAGAGTTTTAGCTATCGCGGCGCAGAACACTACGACGAACTAGGACTTGCCAGCTACAAATCGTTTTCTATTCGGTCAATTAGATCAATAAATATTATTTCAGTTAGAGATTCATTTGTTTCTTCATTCCACAATGGCTGCAAATATAGATCAACATTAAGATGAAACTTTTCAGCCTCTGATCCCTCACTCCTATATCCTTGTTTATAATAAGGAAATTGCTCGCCTACTTCGATAAAGTAGGAATAGTCATAATCAGGTTCATCGACACAGTTGCCATATGCATCGTAAACCTCCTGATACCCATCCTCATCTATTTCAATTGAATAGTTGTTACTCAAAGAAATATTAGTACCAATAGTTATTTCCGTAGAATAGCCTAAACAAGTTATACAAATCATATCGCTAGGTGGATCAATATTAAAGTGTAGTTCCCAATATGAAACAGTTTCAGAATCAAATTTTCTTTCTAAATATTTTACTTTAATTTCTGTTCCTGAATTGTTCAATTCTACAACTCTATCTTGAATCGTTTCAAATAAACTTTTAAATAGATCATACTGATAGTCAGATTTTTCTAAAAAAATAGTTCTTTCTTTTTCTGACTTTTTTAAATCCACAATTTTTTGGAATCTTTCAAAAAGTTCATCTGTTGAGTTATTCATATTTTAGATTGAAACAATATCAATATTTAGCTGTAAGTTTCATTATAAATCTTTACTCCGAATGAGTTAACTGTTAAAAATAAAATGGATGTTTACTTAAATAGATTCTGAAAATACTCTTCTATAATAATCCTAAAATCCTTAAAGATATTTTCATTATTGATAATCTCAGAGCTATTTTTCAAAATGCCTAAATTGCTTTCGATAAGTTCTTTTTCATTTATTTTATTTTTGTAGTATTCATCAAATAGATAGTTTTCAAAATTGTTTTCCAGATTTTTTAAATTCGTGTATTCTCTTTTAACTCGTATTTTCATCAAATCCAAATTAAGCATATGTGAATGAATTTTATCACTTGATCCACTGCCATCTCTTAGAAAGAGTAAGTTTTTATGATAGTAAACAAATAACTCACTATATTTCAATAACCATTTTTCTAAAATTGATTTATAATTATTATGGCTCCATAAAATATTATCATGAATAAATAAATTATTATGAGTAATATTTAAGCCTACGATATGACTATAAATTATTCTAACAAACTCAATTTTGGTGGATTCAAGTGATAAATGCAACACCCTCTTCATTTCTGAGTGCGTCGTTGAAAACTTCCTCGGGTGATCGGTACCCGAATCTCTTCCTGGGTCTTTGGTTTAAGGTCTGTACAACTTCATCTACTTTC
>JBBSUC010000036.1:0-60048 GCA_038235275.1 Cytophagales bacterium
AAAAATCGCGGGTGCCTTCCTTGTTCAAAGGTTGCTGGCTAAGATATTCGGCTACGTTGAGGGCGTTGGGATAATCCTGCTTTTGGGTGTAGGCTCGCATTAGCCAAATAAGCGCTTTATTTTTGTCGTCCTCGTCGCGGCCATTGGTAAACACGTAGCGCAACGCTTCCACGCCGTCGTCGTATTGACCCAGGTACAATCTATCTTTACCAATTAAAGTGTAGCTGTCGTCGAGCCACTTACTATTCTGATGGCGTTCGGCCACGATGGAAGCCTTCTCGATGGCGTTCTCCAACTGCGGCCTGACGCTCATCGCCAGGGTAGAATCCAGCGGTAGCAAAATGGGTAGTTGTTGGCTATAATTTTCCTGATACGCCTTTCGCATAGCCCGCTCGGCGATTTCGGTTTCGGATCGGGCAATATAATACGCGTTATATTTGGCCGTGAGATTATTGAAAGCCACGCTACCAGGATTGGTGCTATATTGCGAGCAGCCCCACAATACGCCAATTAGCAGCATCGTGATTCCGCCACGGAATAAGTATGGATGGAGTAAGTTCAGAACAAACGAGGGTTTCCTTTGCAAATCAGGAGTCAATTTTAGTCATAAAACGTCAAAGTTGCGTTATCCGTATTAAAGAACGAGCAAAGGAACAAAGCGAAAAAAATAGGCGTGATTTGGACGCAAATTACAACGATTTTTCACACAAGCCCACTTTGCCCTTATGTGCCTTTGTCCCTCTGCCCCTAAAAAAAATGAACAATAACTACGCCAAATACTCCGCCCTGGCTTTTCAGATGCTGGGAACCATCGTGCTGTTCACTTATGGTGGATCCAAGCTGGATGAGTGGCAACAGAACAAGGTACCCATCTGGACGCTGGTGCTGTCGCTGCTTTCCATCGCCGGATCGCTGTATCTTTTCATTCGGTCGGTCACCAAAGAATAATTTTGAATGCTTCGCAGTTTACTCCTCACTCTACTCCTCGGAATTGCATTTTTCTTAGTCGAGCGGTCCGGCTACGGTTTCTACGTACACCCCTGGATTAACTATATGCTGCTCTTTTTTCTGGCGATTTCTTTTTTGATCCATCGCCTCATGGCGTTCGGTTTCAGGGATAAAAGGGACAAATTCGTGGAATTCTACCTCTCGACAGTCGTGGCGCGGCTTTTGCTGTGCATCGCCTTCGTGGCGGTGGTCTTTTATATGGGCGTTGGAAATGCCCCGGTCTTCATTGCTAACTTTTTTGCACTCTATTTATTTTATACCATTTTTGAAATCTACGGTTTATATCGTACCTTGCGCCGCGATTCGTGACCCCTGCGTACTTTACCTATTTATGTCGACACCCATTCGCCGTTTTTTATCCTTTGCCTTCATTTCGGTTTTCTTGATTTCCAATCCGTTACGAAGCCTCGCCCAAGCCGACCACGAGGGTGTGGTCGAAGAAGTCATCGCCGCCGAGCATGCATTAGAACAGAATATCAGAGAGAACGAGGAAGAGTTCAACATCGGCGAGATGATTATGCACCACATCGCCGACTCCCACGAATGGGAATTTGCCCACGGCGTCGTACTGCCGCTTCCCGTCATTCTTTACTCAGCCGATCAGGGTCTGGAAGTATTCATGTCTTCCAAATTCCACAACGACCAGCATGAGTACAACGGCTATCGCCTGGTTCACGGCAATTCTGAAAAAATTGTCCCCGCCGACCAAAGCCGTACTGTTTACGATTTTTCAATTACCAAAAACGTGGCGGCTATGTTGGTGAGTGCCGTCATTTTGCTGCTGATTTTTATTAGCGTAGCAAAAGCTTATACCAGCCGCAAAGGCAAAGCTCCGCGCGGTTTCCAGTCGGCGATGGAAGTGTTGATCCTTTTCATCCGCGACGAGGTGGTCAAGCCCAGCATTGGCCCCAACTACCAGAAGTACCTGCCGTATCTACTGACGCTGTTCTTCTTTATTTTGGTCAACAACCTACTAGGACTTCTCCCCGGTGCCGCCAACGTGACGGGCAACATCGGCGTCACGATGACGCTGGCCGTGATTACGTTCCTGATCGTCCATTTTAATTCCAACAAGCACTATTGGCTGCACTTGGTGAAACCCACGGGTGTGCCGCTGGCGCTGCTGCCGATCATTATTCCGGTCGAGATTGTGGGTGTATTTATGAAGCCCTTCTCGCTGATGATCCGGCTTTTTGCTAACATGACGGCGGGTCACATCATTCTGCTAAGTTTGTTCGGCCTGATTTTCATTTTTAAAAGCATTTTCGTCGCTCCTGTCGTATCGGCCTTTGCACTGTTCATGAACTTTATCGAAATCCTGGTGGCGTTCATTCAGGCGTTCATCTTCGTGCTGCTCTCGGCGATGTACATTGGCAGCGCCATCGAACATAACCACGAGGCAGATCACGGCATGTAGACATTGGACGTTGGATGTTAGACATTGGAAAACGTTATTGAGAATCTAACGTCCAACATCTATCGTCTAAAATCCTTTAACAGGTAATTTCTTTTTTCAATTTTTCTATATATAAACAATCAAATTTATGTTATTCCAAATTTTGCTTCAAGCTGCTGAGACGAGCGGTGTAGGTCTAGCGGTAATGGGTGCCGGTATCGGTGCTGGTTTGGCGGCTATTGGTGCCGGGCTGGGCATTGGCCGCATTGGTGGCAGCGCGATGGAAGGTATCGCCCGTCAGCCCGAAGCGGCTGGTCGCATCCAAACTGCGATGCTAATCATCGCGGCTCTGATCGAGGCCGTGGCTCTTTTCGCCGCCGTTATCTGTCTGCTGATTTCTTTCAAGCTTTAGTATGCGGTACGGTCGGACAGCCGCCGCTGCGGCTCGTCCGTGTCTCTATATCGCAAGCCTTCAAAAGCAAGCAACAAAATCTGAACCGCTCACTTCCCCACGCATTAGGCTGCCGGAACAGGTTCAAAAAAAATTCTCCGCAGGAGCGTTAGGCTCCTGCGGATTTTTGAAAAAAGATTAATACCATAGTTTTAAAAATTTCCCCATCGGGCGAACCTGTAGGTTCGCCCCCACGAGTGTAACGAAATGGAATTACTTACCCCCGCTATTGGTCTGATTTTCTGGATGCTGGTAGTCTTCTTGCTGCTGGTTTGGATCCTCCGTGCTTTTGCCTGGAAACCCATCATCGACGGCTTAAACGACCGCGAGCGCGAAATTCAGGGAGCGTTGGATTTGGCCGAGGAAACCAAGGCTGAAATGGCTAAGTTGAAGGCCGATAACGCCAACATGGTCGCCGAGGCCAACGCCGCCCGCGATAAAATTATCCGTGAAGCTAAGGAAGCTTCCGAGCGCATGGTGTTGGCAGCCAAGGACAAAGCCATCGCCGAGGGTCAGAAGATGATCGACAGCGCCCGCGAAACCATCCAAAACGAGCAACACGCTGCTATTGCCAAAATGAAGGAGGAAGTAGCCACCCTCTCGCTCCAAATCGCCGAGAAGGTCCTTCACCGCGAACTGAAAGACAAGTCCGCCCAGGAAAAACTAATCGCCGACCTGGCCTCCTCCGCCCGCCTGAACTGACATCAGATAATCTCGTGAGTCGGTTTGTCTCTTTCAACAATTGAAATACTGGCTTATGAAAATGAGGTTTCGCTAATCAACTCGCTCGGTAGTTATCTCATAAGCGCACAGGTGCCCCTGTCATAATTCATAACTCATCATTCAAAAATGTCCGTAGGAACCGTAGCCTCCCGATACGCCAAGTCGCTCATTGAGTTGGCGGAGGAGAAAAAAGTGGTAGAAACCGTGTATCAGGACATGCTTTTGTTCCGCGATACCGCCAAGGCCAACCGTGGCCTGATGCTGGCCCTCAAAAGTCCGGTCGTGCGCCACGAAAAGAAATTGGGAATCCTGAAAGCTATTTTCAAGGAAAGGGTCAGCCCTGTTTCCTATACCATTTTCGAGATTATCACTCGCAAAAACCGGGAAGCCATTCTGGACGAGGTGGCCAATGAGTTTATTGCGCAGTACAATATTTACAAAGGCATCCAAAAAGCCACCATCACGACCACGATTCCGCTCAACGCCGAGCTAAGCAAGCAGTTTAACAAAATTGTGGCCGACGCCACGGGCAAGGCGGTGGAACTGGAAGAGAAAGTGGACGAGCAGCTCATCGGCGGCTACGTGCTGCGCGTGGGCGACCGCCAGATCGACGCTTCGCTGAAAAGCCGCCTGAACGAACTACGATTAGAATTGATAGATTAAAGATTTTACTTTTTATCTGAATAGTTTGAAAGACTTTGCTGCTTTGCGGTAAAGTCTTTTTATTTTTAAAAATGAACATTCTCGAAGAAACGCGGAAAGTCGATATCATGCAGGTCGTGCAGGGTTTGGGATTGAAAATCCAC
This sequence comes from Cytophagales bacterium, assembly GCA_038235275.1. Classification (GTDB taxonomy): domain Bacteria; phylum Bacteroidota; class Bacteroidia; order Cytophagales; family Spirosomataceae; genus Persicitalea. The sequence continues at coordinate 4,385 of JBBSUC010000036.1, forward strand.
GAACATCGAAAGATCATTTGTCCTTTCCACGCCGAGAAAACGCCCTCGCTTTATCTGTACCCTAACACGAATACTTATTACTGTTTCGGCTGCGGTAAGCACGGGGACGTGATTCATTTTTACGCCGATTTCTGTCAGTTGGAATACAAGAAAGCCATGCACGAACTGGCTTTTCACTACGTACCGGGCTACGTAAGGCGGGAAACGCCGCCGCCGCGCGAACTTACACCACGACCTGAAATCCCGGCCGACAACCTGCCTGACACCAAAGAATACAAATACCACGACGTTCACACGGAGATTTACGAAACCTTTAAGGAACATTGCGAATCACAGGGCGAAACGGAGATTTCGCAGCAGGGAAATGCCTACCTGAAAGAGCGCGGCCTCGCCGACTACACGCTGCGAAACTTCGGAATTTTTGTGGTGAAGGACTACCACAACGTCAACCACTACCTGCGGACACGGTTTGCGGCGGCGGATTTGCGCGAATGCGGGTTGTACAATGAGAAGGACAATCTGGTTTTTTACAAACATTCGGTCGTCATCCCTTACTACCAGAAGGAACGGATTGTATTTCTGCAAGGCCGCATCATCGGTGCGCCCGTGGATCGCACGCCCCGTTACCAGTTTTTGGGCGGCGTACCTATCCCACTTTTTAACAGCGATCTTTTACCAAAAATAAAAACAGGAAAAATCGTCTATCTCACCGAAGGAGCCTTTGACTGCATCACGCTGGTGCAGCAGGGCATGCCCGCCGTGAGCCTGGGCAGCGTGACGATGTTCAAGAAAGAATGGGCCAAACTTTTCCGGCGGTTCGAAATCTGCTTCTGGTTCGACAACGACGCCGCCGGACAAGCCGCTAAAATGACCTACCACGAAATATTCCACCAAGCGGGTCTCAGCACCCACGAGCGGGAAGTGAAGGAGGGGTTTAAGGATGTGAATGAGTACTTCGCGAAGCGGCAAAATTCATAGTTCATAGTTCGGCACCAGCCGTCCGGTTCGTTCTTCTTTCTAGGGATAGGTAAAAGTATGTACCTGGAGAATAGGTAGTAAGTAGGAGGTATATGCCCGTGCGAGTATGTTCAACGAAGAACTTTGAAAGAAAGTCAATACTGCCACTTAGCCGAACCCTCTAGCGGCTTCCAGTTGTATTTGGGTTCGTAGTGCGTCCAGATCAGGCGGGAGAGGTTGCGCAGGAGAACGCGGCCTTCGTTGTCAGGTTTCCAGCGTTCGTCATTTTGGTTTTTGGTAGTGATGCAAAAAACGTAGTCGCCGTGCGGGGCGTGGACCAGAACTACTTCGGACTTTGATTGATTGACCGCACCGTTTTTGGCAATTACCTGGATAGTGGGCGGGATTTGGGATAAAGCATCGCCATCCCAAAACTGTCTCCCTAAAATTCGATACATTCGCTCGCTCACGGCGGGAGAGATTACTTTCCCGGCGCGGATCAGGGCGATGAGTTCAGCCATTTCTCGGGGCGAGGTTTGGCCCCAGCCGTAGGTTTTCTGGGCCTCCTGTCGGCCGGGAGTACGGGAGTTGACGCGGGTGTTTTCAAAGCCGTGGGCAGCCATCCATTTGTTGATCGTCTCACCTCCGCCCGCCAGCGCCTGCATCCACAGGCTACCCGTGTTGTCCGAAAGTGTTTCCATGAGCATCAGTACGTAGGGTAGTGGAATCTGTGCACTATCGCGCAGGGAACCGACTATGCCATCGTCGTAATGCAGCGAATCGCGGTAGGTCAGGATTTGGTCGTACTGTAATTCGCCTTTGTGCAGGTTGTCAAAGACGCCGCACAGGATGGGAACTTTCACCATGCTGGCGGTGGGAAAAACGGTGTCCGCCTTGATCTCAACGACGCGATTTGTGCGCAGGTTGCGGACGTACACGCCCACGTCGCCGTGAAAGCCTTGGATTGCCTCGGTGATTTTTTGAGTCAAGGCTTTATCAGGGCGCGTTCCGTCTATTTTTATGGGTTGGGCAAAAAGGCATCCCAGGTTTAACAAGGTCAGGAACAGCAAGAAAAAGTATTTTCGCATCGGAAGCTTACGGGTTGGGTGTTTTTGATAAAAATTTTGAAGGCGGAATATACGAACTGGCCTCAAAAAAAGTGCGGGCGGTCATCAGAAATGATAACCACCCGCACTTTTTCCCAACCGTTCCGATTGCTATTTTTTGCCGGAACGAGTTTTCTTGATAATTACCGGTACGCAAAGGTCGACCGGGTAGTAGTCGATAACCGAGATCATGATGGGGCAGCAACGCAAGGACGGTCATTGCGTGCCTTGCGCCGTGAAGCCATATTGTCCGGTTTCGGTGATGGTCAGACTATTGCCCTCAGCCATTTTTACGACGTCTTTGAACCAGATCACGTTGGTGTATCGGGCCTGAACGTCAGATAGTTAAGCCTGCCCGTGACACAGTTCGATGGGCACCGTGAAGCACTCGCGGTCGATGTCGTCCTCGCCTTCCTCCCTTGCCCGGCGTGCTGTCCTTGTCCTTCTCAGTCATTTTCGTGATTTCGGCGGTGTTGAACCACACGCCCTGCGCCACGGACCCGAACCGTCACGAACAACCGGACCGTATCACCCACTTCCAAGCTATCGAACTTCCACTTACCGCCCGCGTAGATACCCGTCGAGGTATAAGAAGTATGTTTTGAATTGCAAAAAACTAACAATATGGGTAACCCCGTGACTCTTCTTTAAGCTGCAATATCGCCCTTTTTACCGCCCATTCGCAAACGCAAAATAGTCCTGCGCGAAATAATGAACGGCGTTTTGGCTTTTGCGAACACCTGACCACTACGGCTTCGTCTACTTCCTCTCAACCGCCATTTGATAATCCGTATCGGGTGGTTTGAACGTACAAGCCACGGAAATGAGTGGGCATTTTCGTCAGGAAATTGTTGAAGTGGAGCATCTATCGCTTTCTGTCCTTTGACGTAAAAGCGATTTGGACTAACAGGAGTAATTTACGTACCAAATTTTCACCTCCATTTCTATCCAAATTTTGACTTTCCTTCTTGAACATTTCATTTGGGCAGAAGTCAACAAAAAAATAAAAATTGGCGCGATAAATAATAGGTCGAGATAAGGGACTCTATTCCATCCCTTCGAGCAGGTCGGGCCGTTTCTTTCGGGTGTTTTCAAATGCCTGTTCCACCCTCCAATTCTCAATGTTGGCTTCGTGGCCTGAGAGTAACACGGCGGGAACGTTCATACCTTCAAACTCAGCGGGTCGGGTATAGACAGGAGGTGCCAGGAGATTGTCTTGGAAGGAGTCGGTTAGGGCGGAGGTCTCATCGTTCAACACACCGGGAATAAGTCGGATGACCGCGTCGGCCAGCACCGCCGCCGCCAGTTCGCCCCCCGATAGCACGTAATCGCCAATGCTAATTTCACGAGTTACGAACAGATCGCGTACCCGCTGGTCTACCCCTTTGTAGTGACCGCAAATCAGAATGAGATTCTTTTTAAGTGAAAGCTGATTCACCACTTTCTGAGCGAGGCGCTCGCCATCGGGCGTAAGGTAAATGACTTCATCGTAGGCCCGCTCAGCCAGCAAGACTCTCAAACAACGCGCAATGGGTGCAATTTGCAACACCATACCCGCCCCGCCACCAAAGGCGTAGTCGTCCACCTGGCGGTTTTTTCCGGTGGCGTAGTCCCGAATGTCGTGCAGATGCACTTCCACCAAGCCTTTGTCGCTCGCCCTTTTCAGGATCGAGTGCGCAAAAAAGCTGTCCATCAGCTGGGGGACTACCGAAACCAGGTCAATTCTCATCCTGCCCGTCTTTTTCGGTTTCGCCGTCGGCTCCTCCGGTATAAACATCGAGCAGTCCTTCCGGTAAGTTTACCAGCACTTGCTTCTTTTGCCGATCAGCTTTCAGGACAATCCCCTCCACAATAGGAATCAAGACTTCGTTCCCTTGGTAATCGAGTGCAATAAGGTTTTGGGTGGCTACGGAGTAGACTTCTCTAACCCTCCCCAGCATCCCCAAGTTTTCGTCCAATACCTCAAAACCCTGGATTTCGTGGTAGTAAAATTGGTCTTCTTCCAGTTCTTCGAGCGTATCCAGTGGCATGAACAGCGACGTGCCCACTAAACCCAGCGCCTTTTCCATCGTGTCCAGCCCATCCAACTGAACAATGGCGCGGCCTTTCTTTTGTAGGTTGAAACTTTCGATAAAATAAGGAATCAGTTCGCCTTTAATTTCCAGAAAAACAGATTCCAGGTCTTTATATTCCTCGGGATAATCCACGTCGAGGTGAAACACTAATTGGCCCTTAGTACCGTGACTTTTCACGATATAGCCCAGTAGGTAGCAGTCGTCCTGTGTCAATGCAATTAATTTTATGAATGTGAAATACCCTTGTAAAAGACCACGAGCCTGCGCGGAAAACCGACAGGCTCGTGAATGTAAACTTGAAATGCCTGATTTCTGGCGATTCCCTTAGGCTTTCTTCTCCTCTTTGGAAGCGTCTTCTTTGGTAGAATCCTCTTTGGAATCCTTCAAATCAGCGGCAGTTTCCTCCGCGTTTTCGCTGGCGTCTTCCGTTACTTCCGCAACCTTCTCAGCTACCGCGATGGCAGCATCCGTGGCCGTTTCTTTAACAGATTCCACTATGTCACTGGCAGCATGAGTTATTTTATCAATAATAGATTCCGAATTCTCAGGAGCAGAATCTGCTTCTTTTTTATCCTCGGACTTGGCAATGGGTTCTTCGGCAACCGCAGTTTCTTCCGTCTTGGCGGCAGGTTCTTCAGCAACCGGAGCGGCTTCTTCCGTTTTAGCGGCGGGTTCTTCAACAGCTGGAGCAACTTCTTCCGTCTTGGCAGCAGGTTCTTCAACAGCCGGAGCAACTTCTTCCGTCTTGGCAGCGGGTTCTTCAACAGCCGGAGCAACTTCTTCCGTCTTGGCAGCAGGCTCCTTGATAGCCGGAGTGTCTTCTGCCTTAGCAGTGGGTTCTTCGGCAACCGGAGTGGCTTCCTCGGCCTTAGCGGCTGGCTCTTCAGCAGCGGGTGCAGCCTGTTCAGCCACAGGTGCAGTCTCCTCTGCCTCGGCGGCAACCTCTTCCGTTGCAGGTACCTCTACTTCCTCAGCAGGTTCGGGAGCAGGCGGCGTGTTTTTCTTAACAATCGCCTCAACCCGCGCCTGATTCACTTTACGCTCGGCGTCAAGTTTCTGCGCTTTTTCCGTCGATTTCTTAGTACTCAGAGACTCAACCTTGGAGGCAGTTTTCTCTGACTTCATATTCTTCCATTCTTCAAAGCGAGCGTCCGCATCTTCCTGCGTTACGGCTCCTTTGTTGACGCCCACCTGCAAGTGCTTGCGGAGCATTACGCCCTCGTGATGCAAAATCGAGCGGGCGGTATCAGTGGGCTGGGCACCCTTCAGCAGCCAATCTACGGCCCGATCTGTCTGCAAATCAACCGCAGCGGGGTTCTTATTGGGATCGTAGGTACCAATTTTTTCGATAAATCGTCCGTCGCGGGGAGCCCGGGCGTCTGCTATCACGATGTCGTACATCGCTAATTTTTTGCGTCCTCGACGCGCTAACCTAATTTTTACTGCCATTACCGTTGTATGGTTTTAAGTGAGGGATCTCGTCCCTGCGTTTTAAATAGGGTGCAAATTTAGTGATTTTTCGGGTAGTAGCGTGTTTTTGGTTAGTTTAAAGTGCAGTGTTCGAAGTTCAAAGTCCTTTAACCCTCTAAAATTCAGCTAAATAAATTAAAAATATTTCTATCTGTAGCCTAAAAAAAGGAGTGAAACCAATTGGCTTCACTCCTTTTTTAGACCTTTATTTACGTTGCTTTACTGCTTCCTAAATCCGGCGGGATAGTTGGAGCGCAGTGTGTTGTTTGGCATGATCTTGATTTCGACGCGGCGGTTGGCCTGCAAGCCCTCAGGCGACGTATTTTCGGCCAACGGGCGGTACTCGCCGAAGTATTCTACCAACAGGCGGCTGGGGTCAGATAAACCGGCCCGCAGGATAAACCGCTTGGCCGACTCGACGCGACGGCGCGAAAGGTTCATGTTATAACCATAGGAAGCCCGGGCATCCGCGTGTCCCACCAGCACAATGCGGCAGTTGGGACGCATGTTCAGCAGTTCAACCACCTTTCTGAGTGTCTCTTCGGAAGGATTACGAATGGTCGCCTTGTCGGTATCGAACTCAATATTGCTGAAAAGGGCTTCGCATTCATCCTTAGGCAGGTTGTTTTTGATAGCGTCGGTGATGTACTTGTCTATGTCGATGGCTACGCCGCCACCCGACACTACGCTACCAGCGGGCGTATTGGGTTCTTTGTCAAACAGGTCGGCTACGCCATCACCGTCGGAGTCCGTATAAAGGCGGGGATCGACGGCCTTGGGCATATTGGCTTTGGCGATTGAGTCCGCATCATCCATCGTAGGATTGTAGGGCAGTGGAATGAGTTTCTTGGGATCGGCCCAGCGCAGGTGGTAGCGACCGCTCGAAGCGTCGTACTTGCCGTCTTTGGACATTACAGCGTTCTTGCCCAGTTTGTAGGTAAGCGCGATGCCACCGAAACCCCATTTGTCCAATTCGGAATCACCTTTTATGAAGGTAAAGATCCCCGTTGAAGTTGCGTGATTGGTCAGGCTACTGGCCGTAAGGTCGAGTTTTTCGGTGAGTACGTGGTTAATAGCAAACGACAAGCCCAGGTCAATGCGGGGCGACAACTCGTAGTGAATGTCCATTCCCAGAGGTATCACCCACTCGCGGGTGTAGATGGAGCCGTTCCGCTCCCAGGTTCCCGCCGTTCTGGAACTTCCCTCCGTATTGGAAGAAAGAAGAAGCACGTCAGTATCCAGGTCACGAACCTCGGTGTGATAATACATAATACCGAACCCTCCACGGGCGTCGAACTTCCAGCGGCGCAGTTTGTCGGGACCAAAAAGAAGACGGTTGATATTCATGGTTCCGTCGAGCGTGACCTGCACGAACGACGGGCTTTTAAATTTAAGATTACGAACATCACCCGTGAGTTCACTCTTGTAGTTCAATTTAGACCCCTGCAACCAGCCATTCCAGACCGTGATCTGAGTGCCAAAAATAGGCGTCAATTGCTTATTGATCGAAAGACCATAGGCACCCGTAGTAGATTCTCCGGGACCAAGCTTGAAGTCGTATTGCTTCAAATCTCCGAAGAAACGGGTAACACCTCCGTAGCCCGTGATGGACCAGGTGTTCATTTTGTTAGGACCTTCGTAGCTGCGATTCTGGGCGGAGACGGTCGTAAAGCACAGGGCCGACAAGATCAGGGAGATGTAAAGGTTTTTCTTATTCATGGGAAACACCAGTTGTTGTGATTCTAATAAAAGGCAAATTTTATAAAATTCTTTTTCAAATAAAAACCGAAAAAAGGCAAGCCTGTAAGCCGGGTTCTGTTTTCCGGCACGAGGCCGAAATTCCTATCATTTATCTCGAACTGCGGTCGCCCGCAGCCTCTAACGACCTACCCATGCCGACGTTCCGAGCGAATCCGGAACCGAAGCGGGCCGCTTCTGGCCGACACCTATTTGGTCTTTCAGTCCGTAAGGTTTACCCTGCTCCCACTGTCACCAGCGGGCCGGTGGGCTCTTACCCCACCTTTTCACCCTTACCTGACCATAAAAAGTATGCCAGGCGGTATCTTTTCTGTGGCACTGGCTGTCGGCAGACAGTCGCCCGTCTGCCGCCTTCCCGTTAGGAAGTACGGTGCCCTGCACTGCCCGGACTTTCCTCCCCGGTACTTACACCGGAGCGATAGGACAGCTTTCCTTGTTTCGGTTGGCGCAAAGCTAAGAAATACTTTGCATTGAAAGCAGCCAGTTTTACATAAAAAGTAAAATTTAACGCCCGAATCAACCGTTAGTCGAGGTTTCTTGCACTTATCAAAGTAATCCTTCCACTTTTAGTGTGACCTTACCCGTAGCAAACACGACGGCATAAATGTTCTCGGGCGTAAGGTACACCCGGTCAGGGGCAATTTCCGATATGGTGCCGTTTAAGATCACACCTTTGGCCAATACGTTGTTTTGCAGAGTTTTCTGGAAACTCTGACGCGCTTCTTCGATTTGATCGCCCACTGGAAACACAAATTGTTTTTCCAGCATCTTACTGAATTTGCTCTGCAGCAACCACCCAGCCGTTTTGAAAATCACATTGCGCGTGTCCAGATCGTAGTCCAGGTCAATTAATGAAAGGTTTTTTGTTTTGGGATCGTAGTGCGGAATTCCCCGCAGGTAGATAATCCCGTTCAGGCTTCCCCGCAAACCCGCCTTGATGATAAGGAATTCGTCCTGGCCGTACATTTCGAGGTTGGTCACCTCTACCGAGTACTTACCCTCGTTGAAGGAATATTTTTCACCCACAAACTTGGCCTTCGCCAGTCTGGTCGCTTCCTTGTAAGGAATGACGCTGATGAGTCCCACTTTGAATTCCTGCGGTATTTTGTCCACCACCAGCAGATCGGGCAGCGGAACATCGCCCCGGATCTCGGGTTCTTCACCCGAAGTGACGGTTTGGGTGTAGCCCCGAATGCCAATGCTGGTTCGCAGAATGTTATTTTTTACGACCAAAGGCGTCATCACCGCCGAGGTTGGCACCACCACCAGCCAGGTGTCGTATTCTTTGGACATCAACACGGGCCGCCGGGCCAGATCCCAGGCTTGCCGAACGTATTTCCTCAGTTCGATGGTGCCGGCCACCTGCTTATCTATAGCTTCCGTGATCTTTTCAAAATTCCGACTCAGCGTCCGGCTCACCATCGACTTCACGGGAATGCTTAGCCCCGCTACCCGGATGCTCGGCTCAGTAATCCAGTCGTAGCTGTCCACCTTGGTATGGGTCGTCACCCGCCAGTCGGATTTCACGCCGATGTCGGAGGTAAACCGCAGCCTCAGGGCGAATTCGGTTTCCTTGATACCGGAGATTTTGAACCCCAGCGGACTGGTTTCGTAGCGGACACTCACCCAAACTTTCAGCGGCACCTCAAATAGAAAAGTGGAATCCACAGCCTGCACCTTGATCGGACTCATCTTCCAGACCTTCGCTTTCAGATTATCGGTGTCATTGTCATCATAGCTATTGTCCTCGTAGATCAGCCCGTTTAGTTGGGCGTTAATTTGGCGTTCCAGCTCGATTATGGGCATTTCGACCGGAACGTTGATCGACGAGAGGTGTTTTTCGTCCTGTAGCTGCATATCGGAATAGAGGTATTTTTCTTGGGGGGCAGCGGGTTGGTTCGGCGCGGCGGGTTTACACTGGCTCAGCAGCAAGCCCAAAAGTAAGAAAAGCCCTGGTCGCCGGGTAAATAATCGTTTCACGAATTTATTTGATCTTGACAAAAGTGGCTCCGTAGCCAAATTTTTCCTTTTGGGCATCTTCAAAAAACTGTACGTTTTGGTGTTTGCTCAGGCGACGTTGAATTTCCTGCCGCAGCACGCCATTTCCAGCTCCGTGGATGAACGTGATTTCATCCAATCCTGCCGCGATGGCATTTTCCAACTGCCGCTCGAAGGTGTCGAGTTGTAGCTTCAACTTATCGGCGTTCGACAAAGCGCCGGAAGTAGGACTGAGTTTCTCGACGTGCAAATCTACTACGGATTGTGGGGTTTCTACTTTATGCGAGGCAGTCGATTCGGGGGTAAGCATCCGCTCCCGCAGTTCGGAAGCCGAAACGCCGACGGGCGATGCAGTCATCGGCTCATCCAGTGTAGCGGAACTCGACGTGGCGGCGTCCGACGCAACGGCGCCCGCTATATTTTCTTCATCGAGTTGATACACGTAGCCTTCCTTCGCCAGCACGGGTACTTGCTGCTTTTTTTTGTAAAAAGACTGCATCCGGCAACGAAGTTTTTTCTGGAATGGCGGCTTGACCGCGCTACTTCCTTCCCGAAAATATAAAGCCTGCACCTCAAAAACGGGCCATCGCTCGATGTTCTGCGTCAACAAGTCGGTCAGCCGCTGGTTGGTACGCGGGCTGAGGACGCCCGAGGCCAGGCCCGACTGCTTCCCGCCCAAATCCTGATAAACCACGAAAGGTAAAACCCAGTCTGAGTTATTAATGATATGCAGGGTGAGTTCGCGGTCATTGACGGGCAGGAAAGCCAGATAAATCCCTTTTTCAGCAAAGGGCGCTTTCCTGTTGAACGTCGGAAATTCTTCCTGCTTCTTGGCATAGCTACCGCTCGCCGATTCGGCGGGCTTCATCCGCTGGCTTTCCATCGGTGACACGGTCACCACCTCCGAGCGCAGCACCGGAATACGGAAGCCTTCCTCGATTTCTATTTCTACGATGTTACCGGGCAGGAAGGCGTAAATAATTCCCTCTTCCTTATCGCGTAGTAGTCTTACTTTATCGCCGATGTTCATGTGGGCTGTTGATTTGTTGATTTAAAATATTCAAAAATATAACGGCTTAAATGCTACTCCTCTTTTAGAAAACTCCATCGCCGGGGCAGGAATCTTCAATGAATTTAGCAAGAACGCCAGAGACTTGACCAACTTACTCCGCGTCTTTATTTTAGTAAAATCTATATCGACCGAGAGATAATATTGCCGATAAGGTCGATAACCCAGTTCAACGCTTTTATCAGTCTCAGCCGCAACCATGTCTTGAATGCCATACCCCACCGAAAAGCACAGCCAGGGCGGCCAATTGGACCCCGGCGCGAACGAGCGCGGACTAGCCGAAAACCAGTAGGTTTGGCCATTGTAATCTTTGAGCCACTGCTCCGTGCGCCTTCGGCCCAGCAACTTGGGCCTGACTTCCGCCAAAGGCGTGAAGTGAAAGGAATATTTTGGTACAATCCTTACTTCGTCCCAAAGCGCGTATTGACCCACGAACAACGCCGGGCCCACCAGATTGGCGGCCATGTCGCCGGGTGAAAAGCCATAATCGGGGGAAAAGCCGTCGAGGATTTCGATGGGCGTTTGAAAAAAAAAGCCCGAAATAGCCCCGTAAATGATCGCCTGCTTTTTGGTGATACCCGTTGTTTTGTAAAGCTCCGCCGTGTGGCGGCAAATTTGGTACGATGAGAACAAATGCCCGACTTTGTCCATCTGCTTCCACTCGTGCGAGTCGTCGGCGATGCGGAAATTCGTGAGCGGATCGTTGTACCACGCTTTGCTCAAACCGTAAATCGTTCCGGCGTACAGCGCGGTTTGGGCGGCAAACATCCCGTGCAGAAGTCGGTAATTAGGCTTTTGAATTATTCCGCTGTCGGCTTTACTTGAAAAATTTTGGCCGAAAGTGTGTGAAACACAAGCCGAAAGTGCAAGAACGAGGACAGAAAAAGCGCTTCGCTTCATACCACCACTCAATAGCTGCCGCTATATTTTCGCAAACCCCATTCAACCGAAGCGAGTATCAATAACAGGAAAAACAGCCATTTCAGTTGAATCAACTCGGCCATTTGCTCCGAACTATCCAGGCGGTCCGGCGGGCGGTTGTTGGTCATAATCTGCACCAGACTGCTCAGGGTGTTGGGTTGTACGAAGCGCCCGCCCGTGCGCTGCGACAGTTCGCGCAACAACCCGAAATCCGCTGTGGTGTTCTGCGCTTCCAAGTCGGTATCGGTCACGATGAACTGTCCGCTCACCTGTTCCAGGCCCGAGCGCAGCGTGGCGGAGGCGCGGTACTTATACACGCCTTCGGGCAAGCCGCTGATCTCGAAGCGGGGATTTTCGGCGGTGTAGGTATAGGTGTAATTTTGAATTTTCCCCTTCTCGTCGGTAATGTCCAGCCGCACATCCTGGCCGTAAATTTTTTCGTAAATATCGTTGTAAATCTCCGTCTGGAACGTCACCCGGTCGCCCGCGTCAAACTCGGCGCTGACGGGATAAACGCGGAATTTGCGTTTATCTTCCTTGACTGATAGCAATTGGATGACCTTTTGGAAAAGCTCATCGACGACATCCTGTTTTTCCGTCAAAGCAAATTCTTCCTGCCGCCATTGCCAGAGACCCTCGCCCGTGAGGATAGCCACCTTGCGCTCGCCCTCGGTGCTGATGGCCAGCAGCGGCTTGGTGGTGGCTACGTTGCCTACGCGCTGGTAAAGAACCACTTCGCTGCCCGGCGTTAGCCGATATTCGCCAAACGGCACCGACAGCGGCGGTAGTTTTGCCAAAATATCCAGGCGCTGATTATCCAGATTCAGGAGCTGAAAAGAGGTATTGAACATTCCCGTCACCTTGTCGAACTGGCCCGGATTGGCCGCAATCTGCACCGTCCGGTTCAGCGGGTTCACCGCCCCGATGGCCGACTGATTTCCCAAAATAAAAAACAGCGGCGTGTTCTTGGCCATGAGCCGCCGCACGAATTCGTTGCCAGAACCCGTGGCGTCGGGAACTTGGTGAAAAATGACGAGATCGTAGGCTTTATCGGTCAAGTCGTTAAGGTTGGTGGCGGTCGTCAGCAGCCTGACGTCAAGTTCGTAGTTTTCATTCTGTTCAATGATGCTGCGCAGCGCCTTGATGTCGGGATGCGGGGCCAGGCCCAGCAACAGGATTTTCTCACGTCCGTCAATGATGTCGATATAGACCTCGCGGCGGTTGTTGCGGGTGCTAGACTCGCCCGAAACACCACCCACTTCCACGGTATAATGCTGGACACCCTTTTGGCTGGAAGACGTCGTAAAGGTGAACGACTGGAAATAATCGTCGCGGTTCAACACCACGTTTTGGGTACCCACCACTCTCCCACCCTGCCGCAACGTAAGCGTAGTGCTACGCCCGGCCAGACCGTTGGCCACCACGTCCACCTGAATCGGAAACTCGTTGCCCATGTAAGCCACGCGGTTGGCCGTGACGTTGCGCAACAGAATGTCGCGCTTGGGAATGGTATCGCCAATGGCCACTGTATGTACCCGGAACGGGTAATTGCCGTAAGCGGGCGAAAGCCCCTGGTTGACGATGCCGTCCGAAAGCAAAATCACGTCCGTCAAATTTTGGCCCTCGAAGTTGCTGCGTACGGTACTCAGCATGGACGCCAGGTCGGTCTGAGTGCCGTTGAATTTTACGGAATCCAGCTCAGACGTCGGCGCATCGGCGTTCAGCGTTTCGATACTCACCTCGTAGCCATCGGCGGTCAGTTGCCGCCGCGCTTCTTCCAGCGCCGGGAGGGACTTGGCCGCCGCCGCCATGGACTGCGAGTTATCGACAGCCAGCACGACTTTGGCCTTGTCGGTGGTCGTCTGCACGGTGCGCACCAGCGGGGCCAGCAGCAAAAAGCAAAGCACCGACACCAACGTACCGCGCAAAACGGCCAAAACAGCGTTCAACCGCTTGTCCCAGGATGGTTGGGGCTGGTACAGGAAAAAGGCGTAGGCCGATCCTGCCAGCAGACAGAGCAAGATAAACCAGGGGGAAGTTTGCAGGAAAAGTTCGGATCGCATGAACGAAGCGGGTGTCTCAGAGAATGGGTTCGGGGGACCGGAAGCGGTCAAGATACAACCATAACGCCAAAAACCCTATGAATGGTTTAGGTGAGCATTCCGCCATCGACCTGCAACACCTGCCCGGTGATGTACCGTGACATATCCGATCCCAGGAATACGCAGGCGTCCGCCACTTCTTCCGGCTTGCCGCCGCGCTTCAGCGGGATGGACTGCTTCCAGGCTTCGAGGGCTTTTTCTTCGAGGGCGTCGGTCATTTCGGTTTCGATGAAGCCTGGTGCCACGGCGTTGGAGCGGATATTGCGCGAACCCAGTTCCAGGGCCACCGACTTGGAAAAGCCGATGATGCCCGCTTTGGAGGCCGCGTAGTTGGCTTGTCCGGCGTTTCCCATGATACCCACCACGGAAGTAATATTGATGATCGAGCCGCTCTTGGCCCGCATCATGGTCTTGATGGCCGCCTTGGTCAGGTTGAAAACCGATTTCAAATTGACATTCATCACCGTGTCCCACTGCTCCTCGCTCATGCGCATCAGCAACGCGTCACGCGTGACGCCCGCGTTGTTCACCAACACATCCAGCTTACCGAAATCAGCCACCACGTCGGTAATGAGTTGATCAGCCGCCTGAAAGTCCGATGCATCCGAGCGATAGCCCTTGGCCTTCACACCGAAGGCTTCCAGTTCAGCCACCAACGCCTGCCCTTTTTCCACACTCGACAAGAAGGTAAAAGCCACGTCGGCCCCTTCCTGGGCAAATTTTAGCGCGATGGCGCGGCCAATGCCCCGCGAGGCACCCGTAACGAGGGCGGTTTTGTTTTCCAGAAGTTTCATTGAGGGATTCCTTGGTTCTAGGTTTTGAATTTTGGGCGAAGGTACGGGTTTGGGGATTTGGGTGCAAAAGTCGTCGGTATAGGGTTCGGCTCTCTTCCTTGCAGATTGCAGCAAGTGTGTTTACATGGAAGAAATTATCGTATTCCACTGCTTCTTGTGTTCATACTTCAGCGCAGCGTCCAACTCCACTAAATTCACATAGCATTCGATGTACAAAGCCGTATCGTCCAATAGTCTGAGATAATAGCCGAGAGAATTTGTCAGGCCATTGACGATAACATGACAGCCATGAATATTTTTAATTCTATCAATCTCATTATCAATACTTAATTTTTCAGATTTATTGATATTGGCAGTGGAAAGCAGGTAGTATCTATTCACCTGAGTCGTCTTGAATTTCTCAAAAGCGTCCCGCACCAGTTGGGCTGAAATAGGAATTCCGTGCTTGACCTCCACCGCTTCAAAGGCTCTCCCATTTTCATCGACAACGTCTATATCACCGATTCTGCCGCTTCTGGCGTCGGCTGATGTGTGACTTTCCAGCGTAAGCAAACGTTTATTTCTAAACCGCTTGGTTTCCTGAACCAGGCATTCGTAAGCAGCATACAAAGCCAGGACAGGCAGACGCGATGCGCCTTCGGCGGAATACTTGGCCGCAAAATGTTTGCTCAGTAGATCAATAATGGTTGGTTATAGGCAGATTTAAAGGCTTTGCCAAATCGATTTGATGGCTGTTTCGCTGGATAATCAACCCTTGCAGTAAATAGCTTAGGCACTCATCCAGAGATTCCCCCTGCTGAATGAAGTCGATTGTTTCCAGAAAAGCTATCTTGAGCATGTCAGGCCTTATGGCTCCCGAATAATTCTGGTCGTAAGGGACTTTTTGTTCCAACGATCGCGTGAGCCAGCCACTTTCGGCCATTGCCGGAAACTTGGCCTCTTTCAAAAAAGGGGTGATGTACTTTGTGTCGAACGTTCTCCCGGAATAACCTTCTGGAATGCTGGTCTGATGATTGCGAATATCTTGCTCGGGAAACAACGATTTATAAACCAAACTTGTCAGAACCACAGTCAGTACACCTTTTGATGATTCCGATCGCTGCAATATTTCGTCTAAATTGCCAATGGCCGATGCATTTAAACTTGTTTTTATCGAATCACCGGAGCCTAATCGACCCAGAGCTTCACCATAAGCTGTACTGATAAACGCTGTCGGATTCATTCAATTTCTCCTTTTTATCTTTTTGTAAAAATTGTTGTTTTATTTGTTGAGCGATGGCTCTAATCATGGGAATAGCTACGGAATTTCCAATTTGGCGGTAAAGCTCTCCTCTGTTATCGATCAGCTTGAACGAGTCGGGAAAGCCCATAATGCGATAACATTCCTGAATAGTAAGCTTCCTAACCCGGTTCTCGTGCCAAATCCAGAATCTGCCGGACGATTCTTGCGAAGGCAACGCCGGATGAACCCCTTCGGTTGAATAGATGCGGTTGGGTTGCTTATGGACTCTTGATAGATGCTCCGTGCCAGGTCGCACTCCTGCTTTCCTGATTTTTTTGTTTCGGTATCCCGCAAAAATCAGCCCTGATTCCTGCAGTTTTTGATCTTCCAGGATGGTAAAAGGCTCGTCTAAAAACTCGAATTCGTTTTCCTCGTCTAAAAAATCTTTTAAAACAGGTTTTGGTGATTCCTTCAGTTTGGAAAAATCGAACTTCTCTTGTCGGTGTCCAATGATAATAATCCGCTCCCGGTTTTGAGGGACGCCGAAATCCGAGGCGTTCAATAGTTTTTTTGAAACGACGTAACCTAATTCTTCCAAATGACGGACGATGACCGCCAGCGTTCTTTTCTTGTCATGATAAATAAGATGTTTGACATTTTCAAGCAGCACTACTTCTGGCTGGTGTTTTTCAATGATCTCGAATACGTGGTGAATCAGCGTTCCTCTCGTGTCTTCAAAACCCTTCATTTTGCCAGAAATACTAAATGGCTGGCAGGGAAAGCCCGCGCACAGCACATCGTGGGCTGGGACGAGATTTAGGTTCAGTTTTGTGATGTCCCCAAACGGCACTTCTCCAAAATTCAATTCGTAAGCCTTGCGGGCATTAAAGTTGAACTCAGAAGAGAAAACACACTTACCCCTCAATTCCTGCATTGGGATTCTGAATCCGCCGATGCCCGCGAAAAGGTCGATAAAAGTAAATTCAGGTTTGGCAGGACCGGGAAAAGGAATATCCCATTCAATGGGTAACAACGCTTGTAATCCGTATTCGGCAACACCATTCACGCTCTCGGAAAGATTCGACAAATAGCCATTGGCTCTTTCCACATAATTAGTGGCAATTTTGGCGGGGTAATTGTGGAGATAGTGCGTTAGATACGCCAGTTCTTCCACGTTACCGTTCATATTCTCTATGTCGAGTTGCTTGCGCAACCGGGTGTATTCCGTTATCATCAAAAATTGATTTTTCCCTGTTTCTGGTATCTCGTGCGCATATATTTCGCCTTCTGCTCGGCCAACTCCATCACCTCTTCGGAATTTTCTTGCGGGTAAAGTATTTCGGCAATCTTCTCGCTGAAATATTCCTTCTCCAACTGCCTAACATCTAAGCTGAAAATCTCCGACAACTTGGGAAGCAAATCTTCTGTCACGCTCCGCTTGCCGTTTTCGATCTTGCTCAGTGTGGATTGGTCGATGTCCAAAGCAGCCGCCAGCTTGGTCAGCGTCATTTTGGCGTCGGTTCTGAGGGTTCGGATATACTCTCCAAACAATTCTTTCATTTTCTTGACGAATTGATCTTGACTAATTTGTCAAAAATACTAATTTTTTTGTTTTCTTTAAGAGACTGTCTAAATTTTATAATCGGCGAATCATTATGCGGATCATGGATAGCTGAATCATAGCTTCGGAGACCTTGACCGACCGCTCGTAATCGGCGCTCAGCCGCCGCTGGTTGGTCAGCCAGGCGAACGTTCGCTCTACAATCCAGCGCTTGGGCAGCAGCACGAACATTTTGATACCGAACGGTCTACGGATGATCTCCAGCAGCCACCCGTAGGTCTTCTTGACCTTTGTTTCAAACTCGCCGCTGTACCCCGCGTCGGCAAAGATGACCTTCAGGCGCGGAAAATTAGTCCTGACCTTGCTCAGACGGTCCAGCACGAAGCCCGCGCCCCGCCGCTCGTCAATGTCGGCCCGGTGGACCACCACGGCCAGCAGCAGCCCCAGCGTGTCGACGAGTATGTGCCGCTTTCTACCTTTGACCGACTTGGCCGCATCGTAGCCGCGTTGCCCGCCCACCAGCGTCGTCTTCACGCTTTGTGAATCCAGAATGGCGGCTGAAGGGCTGGCTTTGCGCCCTTTTTTCAAGCGGACTTTCTCTCGCAAAGCATCGTTCAGTTCCTGCCAAATACCCAGCTTTTGGAACTTGCGAAAATAATAATATACTGTCTTCCAAGGCGGTAGGTCGTTGGGCATCTGCCGCCAAGGGATGCCGCCCTTGACCACGTAAAACAGGGCATTGAAAACGTGGCGCAATTCGTGACGCTCCGGCGCCCCGGTTGCGCTTTCGTTGGTCGGCAAGCAAGTCTTTGATAACTTGCCACTGGGAGTCGGTCAGGTCTGTGGGATACATTGGTGGTTCTTTGTTTCCACAAATTTACCGACTCTCGTTTTATCTGATTCTAATTTTTAGACAGCCTCTAACAAAAGAAAAATCAAATCTGACCTTTCAGATGATGGTCCGCTATTAACTGACCTTTATGATACCATTTGAACTTTTCAAAGCCAAAACCGTATTTTTACTAAAACCAAAGACCAACCTCATGCCAAGAATCATCCTGGGAATCATCGTTTTCGGCATCCTGGCCTACACGATCGGCTTTTTTAAAGTCCGGTTTCAGAACCCAACCAAAGCCGACGGGACGCCACGCACTTTTTTGGAAGAAGGTTCTCGCGTGCTGGTGCTGATGCTAGGGATTGGACTGATCGTGTTCGCACTATTCGTGGTCTATCAGTTTGGCAGTTATCTGTTTGAGAAGAAATGAATAAGTATTTCCACATCATAGCCGGAGCCTATACGGGCTACTGGGATTATCTCAAAAATGAAATTCTGAACCCGAGTTGGCACAGCTACTTCTACTGGCTTTTTGGGGCATCGGTGGTAATTTGGCTGCTTGAGATGCTGTTCCCCTGGCGCAGGAATCAGCCGCTCGTCCGGCAGGATTTCTGGATAGATGCCTTCTATATGCTTTGGAATTACTTCCTCTTTTCCCTGATTGCCTACAATGCGCTTTCGATGGTGGGCGTAGAATTGTTCAGCGATTTTTTGGGCCTGTTTGGCATTGCCAACATTGTGGCCCTCGAAGTAGCGAACTTACCCACCTGGCTGCAACTGGTGCTGATTTTCGTGCTGCGCGACTTTATGCAGTGGAATATTCATCGGCTGCTGCATCACGTGCCGTGGATGTGGGAATTTCACAAAGTTCACCACAGCGTGGACGAAATGGGGTTCGGGGCGCTGCTGCGTTACCATTTTATGGAAAACATCATTTACCGAACATTGGAATACCTGCCTTTGGCGATGATCGGTTTTGGCATTAAGGATTTTTTCATTGTCCACATTTTCACGCTCGTCACAGGGCAACTCGGCCACGCCAATCTGTACATTCCTTTGGGCAGGATGAAATACTTTTTGAACGGCCCGCAAATGCACCTCTGGCACCACGCCAAAGAAATGCCCGCCTCCCACCCGACGGGCTTCAATTACGGGATTACGCTAAGTGTTTGGGATTTTATTTTTAAAACCAATTACTGGCCGAAAAACGACGAGTACCTGCCTATTGGTTTACCGGAGGAAGAGGCTTTCCCCAGAGATTTTGTGGGGCAAATGGTCAGGCCGTTTCGAAATCTGCAACAAAAAAGCAAAGCGGTGAACGTTCCGGCCATCATCACCTCTTCTTCTCCACCGAAGCCCGAATTTCCAGGATAAAACTCATCGACTGCGCCACGCTCTTCGCGGTGCTTTCGTTCTGGTACTCGCCGACGACTACTTTGTACATTCCATCCGGCGAGGAGGGTTCGATGAGCCGGGCGGCGTAGTTGCCCTGCCGGAGTTCGCTGATGCGGAATTGGGCCGAGCCTTTGCTTTTAAATTCTCCCGCGTTGATGACATAAAACGTTCCTGCGGTCGTCGCAGTTGGTACAGTTGTCGGGGGCGCGGGAGAAGGAGTTGGGTTAGTTGTCGGGATTACGGTGGTATTTTCGGAAAATCCCGCATCCAAAGGTGCTGTGGCGGTAGCGGGTGGAGTGGCCTCAGCCCACTCGTCGGTAAAACCTGCGTCAGCATTCGATGTAGTATCAGTGCCTGAGAGAGCAGCAACATTGTCGGCGGGTGCGGCGGGTGAATTCGATTTTACTTCCGTGGGTTTGGATTCTACCAAATAGGCCCAAAAACTAGGGTACTGCTTTGCAGCCGGAGAATTGAGCCATTTGATATAAAACAGAAATCCGATCAGCAGGACGACGATAAAAATCACCAGCCACCACGGCTTGTTAGAAGCATAACCTTTTTTCTCCTTTTTTTGCTTCTTGCGTTCCGCTATCCAGTCGTATTCCTGGTCTCTTATGGGCTGCTCCATTTGCTTATCAATGTTTCAAAGTTTTCTAACCTTCTATCCCGTATCACGGCACCTTTAAACTACCTAACGTCAAATACAAACCCAGATGTTCGTCTTAGGAAAAAAGAACGGCAATAATTATTCCAAAAACATAGAAAAGACCGCCTATGGAGGCGGTCTTTTCTAAAATTCAGTACAGAGTTTCTTTTTTGCAATAGGAGTCACTAATTATTCGCGACCTCTTCCACCTTTTTCCGTACCGTAATACTCAGTTGCTCGGCCTCGCCGCTGTGGTCGGCCACCAGCACATCACCGTCGCGCAGGTCACCTTTCAGAATTTCCTCGGCGACGGGGTCTTCCAGATATTTCTGGATCGCCCGGTTTAGAGGACGTGCGCCGTACTGCGGGTCGTAACCTTTTTCGGACAAGAAGTCCTTAGCCGGAATCGTCAATTCGATTTCGTAACCCAGGCCCTTGACGCGGCTAAAGAGCTTGTCGAGCGAGATGTCAATGATTTTGTGCAAATCTTCGCGCTGCAAAGAACTGAACACGATCACATCGTCCAGGCGGTTGAGAAATTCGGGCGAGAATGCCTTGCGCAAAGCACTTTGAATGGTGCTGCGCATGACCTCGTCCTGATTTTCACTTTTCTTGGTGGAAAAACCGATGCCGCTACCGAAGTCCTTCAAATCACGCGCTCCAATGTTGGAAGTCATAATGATAATCGTGTTGCGGAAATCCACGCGGCGGCCCAGGCCGTCGGTCAGGATGCCGTCGTCCAGCACCTGCAGCAGGATGTTAAAGACATCCGGGTGCGCTTTTTCGATTTCGTCCAGCAGTACCACACTATATGGCTTGCGGCGAATTTTCTCGGTCAACTGACCACCTTCTTCGTAACCGACGTAGCCGGGAGGGGCGCCCACGAGCCGCGAGACGCTGAATTTCTCCATGTACTCGCTCATGTCGATGCGCACCAGGGCGTCGTCTTTATCGAATAGGTAAGTTGCCAGCACTTTGGCCAATTCCGTCTTACCCACACCCGTTGGGCCGAGGAAAATAAAGGAACCGATAGGTTTCTTGGGATCTTTTAAACCGACGCGCGTCCGCTGAATGGCTTTCACCAGTTTCTCAATGGGCGGGTCTTGACCGATGACCTTGCTTTTAAGCTCCTCGGCCATATTCAGCAATTTCTTGCCTTCGTCCAGCGACACGTTAGTCAGCGGAATGCCCGTCATCATGGACACGACTTCGGCCACATTTTGCTCGGTAACGGTGTAGCGCTTCTGCTTGGTTTCTTCTTCCCAAAGGTGCTTGGCGCGATCGAGTTGGTCGATCAACTTCTTCTCGCGGTCGCGGAGTTGGGCGGCTTCCTCGTATTTCTGGCTCTTGACTACCCGGTTTTTTTCCTGCTTGATATTCTCGATCTGCTCTTCGAGTTTCAGAATATCCTCGGGAACCGTAATATTACTGATGTGAACCCTAGCCCCCACCTCGTCCATCACGTCGATGGCCTTGTCGGGCAGGAAGCGGTCAGTGATATAACGCTCCGACAACTTGACCGCCGACTCCAGCGCCTCCGACGTGTAGTTGACGTGGTGGTGTTCTTCGTATTTATCTTTAATGTTTTCCAAAATCTGGATCGTCTCTTCGACGGAGGTAGCGTCAACCATGACCATCTGGAAACGACGGGCCAGAGCGCCATCCTTCTCGATATACTGGCGGTACTCGTCCAGGGTCGTGGCTCCGATGCATTGGATTTCACCGCGCGCCAAAGCGGGCTTGAACATGTTGGAGGCATCCAGCGATCCGGAGGCACCACCCGCGCCGACAATCGTGTGCAGCTCATCGATGAACAGAATCACGTCGGGCGATTTTTCCAGCTCGTTCATCACGGCTTTCATGCGTTCCTCAAACTGGCCGCGGTACTTGGTACCCGCCACCAGCGAGGCGAGGTCGAGCGTAACCACGCGCTTACCGAACAGCACCCGCGAGACTTTCTTTTGCACGATGCGCAGCGCGAGGCCCTCGGCGATGGCGGTTTTGCCGACACCCGGTTCTCCAATAAGTATGGGGTTGTTTTTCTTACGGCGGCTCAGGATTTGGGCCACGCGCTCAATTTCTTTTTCGCGACCCACGATGGGATCGAGTTTACCGACTTCGGCCAATTTGGTCAAATCGCGACCAAAGTTGTCGAGGACGGGGGTGCGGGATTTTTCGCCTCCTTTGGATTCTTTGCCGGACGAGCCGCTGCCGCCGCTGCCGAACATGCCCGAACGCGGATCGTCTCCTTCGTCGTCGGTGTCGGAACCCATGCGGGGCGGGTTACCAGTGGATTGATATTCTAACATTTCTTTAATGACTTCGTAGTTGACATTGAACCGGTGCAGAATCTGGGTTGCCACGTTGTCCTCGTCGCGCAGAATCGAGAGCAGCAAATGCTCCGTCCCGATAAGCGGACTTTTGAATATTTTGGCTTCCAGATAAGTGATTTTCAGCACTTTCTCCGACTGACGCGTCAGCGGGATGTTCTGCAAGTTTTTTACATTGTTGGTGGCCGAACCCTTGGTGGCCTGCTCAATGGTGAGCCGAACCTCTTCCAGGGACACGCCCAGTTTCTTCAAAAGGCCGATGGCTACGCCGTCGCCCTCGCGGATCATCCCCAGGAGCAAATGCTCCGCGCCAATGAAATCGTGACCCAGTCGTAGGGCTTCTTCCCGGCTTAGGGTGATTACTTCTTTAACTCGGTTTGAGAATTTGGCTTCCATGTAGTAGGCTGAAAAGTGTAGTATCTTCTGATTTTTTTACAACGAATCTTCGTCTGGCTTTGTTCATTTAGGCCCTTTCGGGCAAGATGGCCGACTGTCTGAGGATGAGGGGGGACTCAGGACCAACATTAAATAGCAGGTCAATAATACTCAAATTAGAAACAAAATCATTCCCAAAAGTCTGGTAATAGGGAATATTTTGGTAAAAAAGACCGTTTCCCGTGTTTTTTGGGGGATTTATTGACGATCTGGCGTCAAGAACCAATTTTTCAACGTCAGTCTGGTATGACAAAGTGTACGTTATCTCCTTCTTTATACCTAAAAACCCAAGACACAATGTCAGCAATTCGACATTAAAATCAAAAAGAAAAGTAGGTGCACGCTGGTAAACGGCCCGAAAATCATCAGCATAGTATTCAAAATACGGCGATTTCGCGTAAGCAGATTGCAAACAACCCCAATGCCGACGCGCCCACGGCTGTCCATAATCAATTTTTACCTTGCGAATCGGTAAGGCCCGGCGGCTTTCCAAAAGGGGGATGGTCAGCGTATCGACCTTGTTGGCGGTCAGCACCCGACAGCGGTTGCGCGGACTGCGGCGCGGCAGGTTCTCGCAAGCTTCCAACCGGAGCGTATCATATTCAAGGATACCCGCAAAATATTCCAGGCAGGGCAAAAACTGCAATTCCAACAAAACCGCCGTTCCTCGTGCGCGATCGTCAACCATTCCTCAATATGGTAAAGGCGCGGGAGAATATCAAATATTTTTGATTTTAGACTTTGGACTTTGGACTTTGGAAAAATCGCTCGTTATAAATACAACGTCAAATCCCCCAGCCCATCCCGCATAATCTCAAAATTGTCAGTCGTGGCATCCACGATGGTGGAGCCAACGTTGCCGCCGAAGCCGCCGTCCACAACGATGTCCACGAGGTGTTGGAATTTCTCAAAAATCAATTCCGGGTCGGTCGAGTACTCGATGATTTCGTCATCGTCCTTAATGGAAGTCGTGATGATCGGGTTGCTCAGTTCCCGCACGAAGTTGCGTGGAATATCATTGTCCGGCACCCGGATTCCCACCGTTTTTTTGTTAGTGTTCAGAAGCTTAGGAACGTTGGTAGTCGCTTCCAAAATGAAAGTAAACGGGCCGGGCAGCGCCTTTTTCATCAGCTTAAAGGCGGCATTGCTCACGCGGGCGTAGTCGGCGATGTGGCTCAGGTCGTAGCAGATAAACGAGAAATCGTTCTTCTCCGGCTTGATGCCTTTGATGCGCGCCACCCGTTCGACCGAACGGGCGTTATGGATATCACAACCCAGGCCATAGACGGTGTCGGTTGGGTAAATCACCAGGCCACCGCTGCGCAGGCAGTCGGCCACCTGCCGGATGCGGCGCGGGTCGGGGTTATCGGGGTGGATGCGGAGTAGTTCGGCGGACACTTTGTTAGTTAGGAGTGGAGAAGTGTTTTTGAGGGCAAAAATTCTGGTTGATAGCAATTCTCAAAAGCCAAATTTAGTTAAAAATTGCTTTTCCCAGCAAAAACTCCTACTTTCGCACCCTCATTTTGAGAAAATTAACTAATAACCAATTCATTTCGTATGAACAATCAGTATGAAACGGTGTTCATTTTAACTCCCATCTTATCTGAGGCCCAGATGAGGGACACCGTTGACAAGTTCCGTAAAATCCTCACCGACAACGGCGCGGAACTGGTACATGAGGAAGACTGGGGAGTGCGCAAGCTGGCCTATCCCATCCAAAAGAAGAACACGGGATTCTACAATTTGCTGGAATTCACCGCGCCGGGTAACGTCATCGCGCTGCTCGACACCGAGTTCCGCCGCGACGAGCGCGTGATCCGTCACATGACGGTATCGCTCGACAAACACGCCATCGCCTACAACGAGAAAAAGCGGAAGGGGCTGATGAACAAGCAGAAGGAAGCCGCTATTGATGAATCACAAAAACCAGCCGAAGCATAAGCCATGACACTCGTAAACGAACCCATCGACAAGACCCAGAATCGCAAGAAGTACTGCCGTTTTCGGAAGGCAGGCATCAAATACATCGACTACAAGGATCCCAATTTCCTGCTAAAGCTCGTCAACGAGCAGGGACGGATTCTTCCCCGCCGCCTTACCGGCACCAGCCTGAAATACCAGCGCAAAGTGGCCCAGGCCATCAAGCGGTCGCGCCAACTGGCCTTGATGCCGTTTGTCGCCGATCAATTGAAGTAAACCCAAAAAAGAGATCGTAAGAAATGGACATCATATTATTGACAGATATTGCCAAAGTCGGCTATAAGAACGACATCGTGTCGGTGAAGAGCGGCTTCGGGCGCAACTACCTCATCCCGCAGGGATACGCGTTGCTGGCCAATTCTTCCAACCGCAAGGTGGTGGAAGAGAACATCCGCCAGGCGGCTCACAAGGCCGAGAAAATGAAGAATGAGGCCGAAGAAATGGCCGCCGCCATCGGCGAAGCCACGATCAACATCCCCGCCGTGGTGGGTGAAAGCGGTCGCATCTTTGGTCGCGTCACTAACACGCAGGTGGCCGAGGCTTTGAAAGCTAAAGGTTTCGACATCGACCGCAAGAAAATTACGGTGGACGAGGTGAAAACCATCGGCACCTACGACGCCATCATCGACCTGCATAAGGACGTGAAGCACACGGTTAAGATCAACGTCGTTCCGGCGGAATAAGCATTTTCATCTTTTTGAGAATAGAAAAGGCCCGGACGATTCCGGGCTTTTTCTATTTCAGCAAAAGCTGAATACCCGAGCGAATGAGATCGGGGTCGGACCAGGGGATGAAGTGATTCATGGATTTTTTGCGAATCATCGTCAGCGGCACCCGGCCCTTGAGTTTTTTCTCGATGTAATCAGCATTTTCTGAGGACACCAGTACATCGCTACCGCCCTGAATGACGACCACCTGGCATTTGATCTTATTCCAGGAACCAGCCATTTTTTTTAGGTCTTTTTTCAAGGGCAGTAATTCTTCATTGCTCGACTCCATGGAATGCGGCAGAACCCAACGCACGGGCGGCGCACCCAGAATATAGCGGTACCAGTTGGTCGGCTCCAACTCGGGCGATACCGATGCCGCCGCCAGCACCAGACCGCGTACGTACTCGGGATGGTCCATAGCGAAGCGGACCACGATGGGGCCACCCAGCGAATGGCCAACGAGGATTACTTTTTGCTTTTGGCTTTGCATGATGGGCAAAAGCGCCTCTACTTGCTTCGCCAGCGTTTTTACCGCCGTCTCGCCGCTTTCTCCGAAACCAGGCCGATCTACCGACATCAGATACGCCTTTTTTTGCAGTACCGAGTCTTTCAGGAAACCGCTGAAAGCGTCCCAAGAGCCAGGTGAGCCGTGCACGAAAAGCACGGGCGGCAACGTCGAGTCACCCACCGCTACGAAGTGCATTTCTCCCAGGCGGGTTTGGTAATATTTATGCACCGCCGGAAACTTGCTCCCCGCCATTGGATCGTCGTTTTTGAACGTGGTACAGCTTTGTAAAAAACAGAAAATCAGGGCTAATCCGCCTGTTAACTTTTTCATTCTGCGAATGTAGTTATTTTTGCAAAATCCTTTGTCCCTCTCCTTCCGTTACCGTTCCTGTCATCCTGAGCGGACCGCGGGGCGCCCCGTGGCGGCTGGCGTTCCAGACGAAGGACTCTCCAAACGCCTTTTTCGATGCACCTTTACTTGCACGTTCCCTTTTGCCGCCAGGCCTGTCATTACTGCGATTTCCATTTTAGCACGTCGCTGCGGGACAAAGGCAAAATGGTGCGGGCGATGATCAGGGAATTGAAAATGCAAAAAGACTATCTGCCTTCGGACGACCTCCACACGGTCTATTTCGGCGGCGGTACCCCTTCCCTACTCAGCGAAAAGGAACTGGCGACGCTCATGGAGGCCATTAAAAAACAGTACCACCTTAAACCCGACGCCGAAATCACGCTGGAAGCCAATCCCGACGATCTCTCGGAGTCTACGGTTGCCATGCTGGCTAATCAAGGCATCAATCGGTTAAGCATCGGTATCCAATCTTTTCACGATCCGCACTTGCGCTTCATGAATCGCGCCCACACGGCCCAGGAAGCCGAAGACAGCGTCCGGCGAGCGCAGGACGCGGGGATCACGAATCTTTCCGTCGATCTCATTTACGCCATTCCCGCCGAGAACGACGACATTCTGTTGAGCGATATTGAAAAAACGCTGGCCTTAGGCGTGGAGCATATCTCCGCCTACTGCCTGACGGTCGAGCCGAAAACAGCTTTCGGGAGCTGGACGAAAACCGGTAAAATGGCCCCCATCGAAGATGAGTTTGCGGCCCGACAATTCGAGATATTGATTGGAAGGTTGCAGGAAAGCGGTTTCGAGCAGTACGAAATTTCAAATTTTGCCAAATACCAAAAATACAGCCTCCACAACAGCGCCTACTGGCAGCGGCGGCCCTACCTAGGCATCGGCCCCAGCGCCCACTCCTACAACGGCACGAGCCGCCAGTACAACGTGAGTAACAACGCGAAGTACCTGGAAGAAATCCAGAATAAAGCATTACCCATGACCCAGGAGATACTTACTCCAAAGGATCAGGTGAACGAATATCTGCTCACCGGACTGCGCACCAAGTGGGGCTGTCGGCTGGAATTGTTACAGGAACTCTCAGGGGACAGTTTCCTAATGAAGACGGGCCAGGAAATCTTCCTGCTTAACGAAATTGGCTGGTTGCACTCGCGGGATGGGCTGCTGCTGCTGACGGAGAAGGGAAAACTTTTTGCCGATCAGGTAGCATCAAGACTCTTCCTGGATAGCCCTGGGAGTAAGTAAAAAAGAAGAGAAGGCCTTCGTGTGTCCGATTTCGAACTAAACTGTCCGAAATCGGACAGTTTAATTTTAAATTAATACTGATTTACAGACAGTTGGTTTTTTGGCATAGGTTTTACTCCAAACGTTGGGCGGACACAGGTCCGCAGGAACGCCTGTTCGACCCTACTAACTAACCGCCATGCTCTCCAGCTATCTGAAAATCGCCCTCCGCAACCTGCGTCGCGACAAGTTTTACAGCCTTATCAACATCCTAGGTCTAACGATCGGCATCACCTGCGGCTTGCTACTGTTACTGTACGTAACGGATGAACTGAGCTACGACCGCTACCATAAGAGTGCCGACCAAATCTACCGCGTCGTGACGGAGATTCACGAGCCTGATAAGGTCAACCATTGGGTGGGTCTCCAGGCTCCGGCGGTCAAGACGATGAAAGAGAAGTACCCGGCGGTGGAAAACTACGTGCGCTTTTTCCCAAACGGCACGACGACCTTCCGGCGGGGCGAACAACGATTTTCGGAGGAAGACATTTACGCGGCAGACTCTACCGTGTTCGCTATTTTCACCTATCCATTCCTGGCGGGCGATCCCAAGACGGCCCTCGACGCGCCCGGCAGCATCGTACTGACGCAGAAACTAGCGCAGAAGTTTTTTGGTACCACCGAGGCGCTCGGCCAAACGCTGCGTACCAACGACACGACTTCGTACAACGTGACGGGCGTCATGGAAGACGTGCCAAAAAATTCACATTTCCGATTCAATGCCCTGCTCTCTCTCAATTCACGGCAGCAGCAGAACAACGACTGGGGTAATTTTTACATGCCCAGCTACGTCGTGTTGGCCAAAGGCACCGACCCGAAAACGATCGAAGCCAAATCGCCGCAACTCTACGAAGAGTATATGTACTCGATATTCAAGCGAATGGGTATCGACATTGCCTACCAGTTGCAGCCGCTTACAAGCATTCATCTGCACTCTAAAATGGAAGGCGAGACCAACGGCGACATCGGCTACGTCTACACGTTCAGTGCGGTGGCATTTTTTATGCTGCTACTGGCTAGTATTAACTACATGAATCTGGCCACGGCGCGCTCGGTGCGGCGCGCTAAGGAAGTGGGGCTTCGCAAAGTAATGGGTTCGGTCAGGAGCGCGTTGATCGGGCAGTTTTTATCCGAATCGGTACTCATGACGATGCTGGCCCTGCTGGCGAGTGTGATTATGGTCGGGATCATGTTGCCGTTTTTCAATACCGTTTCGGGGAAGGAAATCGAGATTACGCAACTTCTCCAGCCGCAGTTCCTGCTTATCGCGCTGGGCATCGTGGTATTCACGGGCTTCGTCAGCGGGAGCTATCCGGCCTTTTACCTGTCGGCTTTTGAACCCGCCGCCGTCCTCAAAGGGGCCACGCAAGGCCGGGGCGGCAGTTTCTTTCGCAAGGCGCTGGTCGTGACGCAGTTTTCGGTGTCGCTGGTGATGCTCATCTGCACCTGGATCGTTTTCCAGCAGCTCAATTTCATGCAAAACCAGGACATGGGCTACGACCGCGAACAGGTACTCACCATCAACTACCGCGATGTTCAGCCCCGCGGACGCTACGACGCTTTCCGACGCAGCCTGCTGGCCAATCCTAATGTCCAGAAAGTAGCCACCGCCGGACAGCCCGCCAGCAATATGGGAGGCAGGGTGATACTCGGCGTCGAGTCCAACACCGGTATGAAAGACATGGCGTTCAAACCGCTGGGTATCGATCATGACTATCTCAACACGATGGGCATGGAACTGGTCGCGGGACGTGATTTTTCCGAGAAAATTCTTTCCGACACGATCAACAGCGTGTTAGTCAACGAAGCCACCGTGAAGCGAATGGGCTGGAAGGAGCCTCTGGGCAAAAAAGTGATGCAGGGAGGTTTGCCCCAAGACGGTCGGGAAGCCCCGCCCACGGCGCAGGTGGTGGGCGTAGTGAAGGACTTTCACCAACAATCTCTTTACAACACTATTGAGCCGCTGGTTATGTTTTACCGTCCGGCCCTGTCGGTCACCCACATCAAAATAGCCGCCAAAGACGCCGACAAAACGCTGGCCTTCATCAAGCAAGAATGGAATGCTACTTATCCCGACAAGGTATTTGAATACAGTTTCCTGGATCAGGATTTCGAGTCGGCTTACCACAACGACGTGCTGCGCGGGCAGATTTTCACGACTTTCTCGATCCTCACCATTCTAATCGCCTGTTTAGGTTTGTTCGGCTTAGCGACTTTCACCACCGAGCAGCGGGTGAAAGAAATTGGGGTGCGGAAAGTGCTGGGTGCGTCGGTGTCGAGCGTGGTGGTGTTGCTGTCGCGGGACTTTACTAAACTCGTCCTTTTCTCCTTCCCGATCGCCATTCCCATCGCCTATTTTTCGATGGATAAATGGCTGCAAAGCTTTCCGTACAAGACCGATATCCACGCCTGGGTTTTCGTGGCGGCCTGTGTGCTGACACTGCTGATCTGCTGGGCAACGGTGATTTATCAAAGCGTGAAGGCGGCGCTGATGAATCCGGTGAAGAGTTTACGGAGTGAGTGAAGGCTTTAAAGAAGAGTAGCGAAGTCTATTTCTAGAATGCCTGAATAAGAAGTATCCTCGAATACCTGCCCGACGCCTTTTTGGTATTTGGCCCAGATACCCCGGACGTAGTCGTAGATAAAACCTTCTTCGATTCCGTAGTCATTCTCCTCGATCAGGCGGATGATTTTTCTCAGGTCGTTTTTGAAGCCGTTGGGGTGGCAAATTTCGATAATGATCGGCGTCCGGTAGGATTCATTGTCGTACAGCAAAATATCAGGAACCGGGCTGGTCTGACCTTCGTCGATCTGGGTTTCGGGCAAAGGTTCGAGCGCGATTTCGTGCTGGTGGTAAAACAGATGCCCCAAGCTGGCTGTCAGTTTGCTAATGATCCGCTGATGCGCCTTGGGCGCATTGATTCCCATGTCAAGGTTTGATTCGGGATAATACATAATCTTGTTTTTTATCAAATATAACAATAAACCCAGGCCATGCTAAAAAACCACCTAAAAATTGCCATCCGCAACCTGCGCAAGAGCAAGTTGTTTTCCTCTATCAACGTCTTCGGCCTGTCGGTGGGCATGGCGTGCTGTATGTTGCTGCTGCTGTACATCAACAGCGAGTTATCGTTTGACCGCCACCACGCGTTTGCCGACGATATTTATCTCCTGCGTAGTGAAAATACTTACAACGGCGAGTTGATGGACAACCCGCGCGCGCCCTCGCCCTACGCACGGGCGATGAAGGCCGAGTACCCCGAAGTGACGCAGGTCACGCGGGTTTGGCAGAATTTCCTGGAAAACGAAGCCTTGCTTCGGGTGGAGGAATCGGGCAAGACTTTGAAGGCCTTTAATGAGAAACCGGGTTATCAAGTGGATTCTACGTTCTTCGATGTTTTCACCTACCAATTTACGGAAGGAAGTTCCAAAGGCGCGCTGGATGATATCCATTCTGTGGTTCTATCAGCGCCATTGGCCCAAAAACTTTTTGGCAACCAACCCGCCCTGAACAAAACGATCAAAATTGGCGGGGTATCGGGCTTCAACGAAAACTATATTGTTACGGGCGTGTATCGTGACGAAAGCACCCGCTCGCACATCGACGCGCCCTACTTTTTATCGATCAATGCCGGATGGGTCGGCAGTTTTCTGCGGGAGCAGAAGCAGGATTACAGCGGCAATAATATGTTTTACACCTACCTGCGCTTGCAGTCGGGCACCGATGCCGCCAAGTTTACGGACAAGTTGCCCGCCTTTGTCGATAAGTACGCCCGGAAAGACCTGAAACTGTCGGGTATGAACAAGAAAATGGCCTTGCTCTCGGTCAAGAATATTCACCTTTTTGACAAAGTCGATGCCATTCTCACGCCGACGAGTAGCGTGACCTACCTTTATGTATTAAGTTCGATCGCGCTGTTTACACTGCTGCTGGCCTGCATCAATTTCATGAACCTAGCCACAGCGCGTTCGGTCAAACGCGCAGCCGAAGTCGGAATGCGCAAGGTAATGGGGGCGCAGCGCGGCGGGATTATCGGGCAGTTTTTGGGCGAGTCGATGGTACTCACTTTGCTGGCTTTGTTGGTGGCCGTGGTGCTGGTCGTGCTGTTTTTGCCCGCTTTCAATCAGTTGTCGGGCAAGGTGCTGGCATTTTCCGACCTGCTGCAACCGAAGATTATTGCGGCGTTCGTAGGGCTGGCGCTGCTGACGGGATTGTTGGCGGGCAGCTATCCGGCTTTTTATCTGTCGGTCTTCAACCCGCTGGATGTTATCAAGGGTAAATTCACCAACTCCGCCTCGGCCACTTTGCTGCGGCGCGGGCTGGTAGTGTTTCAATTCGTGATTTCAATCGGATTGGTCGTGGCGACGATCGTGATTCAGGGACAGATGAAGTTCATGCGGGAACAACCCTTGGGTTTCAATCAAGATCAGCAGATCGTCATTCCGTTGCGCAACGAGCAGTCGCGTAAGGCGTACCGGGCGCTCCGTAACGATTTGCTGCAAAACAGCCAGATTTCCGGCGCGGCGGGAACGGGCTACTATCCGGGCATTCTAAATCCCAGCGACTTTGGGCTTTATCGGCCCGATCAGACTGTAAACGAGGTAGCACTAACCAAGAGCAACTGGGTGTCACCCGAATTCATGGACGTACTGGGTTTCAAAATAGTAGCGGGTCGCTTGCTTTCAAAAGAATTCATGGGCGATACCGCTAGTGAAACAATGGTGGTGAACGAGGCCACCCTCCGAAAATTTAACATTCCCCTGGAAAAAGCCGTTGGCCAAAAACTCAATTACGACTACGAGGGAACCCACTCGGTGGAAATCGTGGGCGTCGTGCAGGATTTCCACTTCGCCGATATGCACCAAACCATTGAACCTTACGCGTTTTTCCTCAAATCAAACCATTCTTACAACTACCTCATCGTCCACGCCAATACGGCGGAAACCAGCAAAGTCCTGCCCTTCATCGAAGCCAAGTGGAAAACGTTGGTACCCGATGAGCCTTTCACGTATAGTTTACTCAAAGAAGATTTCCAGAAAAATTACGCCGCCGACGCCCGCACGGCCCGCATCGTCAACGTCTTTACCATCATCTCGATTCTGATTTCCTGCCTGGGCTTGTTTGGCCTGACGGCCTTCGAGGCGCAGCAGCGCGTCAAGGAAATCGGCGTCCGCAAGGTGCTGGGCGCGAGCGTGACGAGCATCGTAGCATTGCTGTCGAAGGATTTTGTCAAGCTGGTCGTCGCGGCCATCGTCATCGCCACGCCCCTCACCTGGTACCTCATGAATCAGTGGTTGCAGGACTTCGCCTACAAGATCGACATCGAATGGTGGGTCTTCGCCTTAGCGGGCGGGCTGGCTGTAGGTATCGCGCTGCTGACGGTAAGTTTTCAGTCTGTGAAGGCGGCGGTGGCGAATCCGGTGAAGTCGCTACGAAGTGAATAAAATCAAAATCCTCTTCCCTTCCTTCTTATCAATATAAAACAATAAACAAAAACAGCCATGCTTACCAACTACCTCAAAATCGCCTTCCGCAACCTCGTGCGTAACAAAGTGTACAGCGGCATCACCGTCTTCGGTCTGGCCGTGGGGTTGGCGGCTTGCCTGGCCATCGGGCTGCACGTGCAGGACGAGTACAGCTACGACCGCTTTCACCGCAAAGCCGCCGACATCTACCGAATCACCGAAATCCAAGCGCAGGCCGACGGCACCCATCCCGGGGCGTTCACCCCCGGCCCGCTGGCCCCGAGTCTGGCGGCGGAGTATCCCGAGATCGTCCACAGCGTGCGGGTGGGTAAATGGGGCTACCTGCTACAGGCGGGACCGACGGGTGTCGAGCCGGACCAAATGCTGATCGTGGACAACGATTTTTTTAAGATGTTCGATTTCAAGCTCCTGATGGGCAATCCGGCGAAAGCGCTGACCGACCCCGACGAAATTGTCATCAGCGAAAAGTTAGCCGCCCAACTCTACGGTTCCGACTGGCGGAAGCAATCTGTTTTGGGAAAAGTATTAACCCTAAATACCGAACAGCCGCTAACGGTCGTGGGTGTGGTGGCCGATCCACCTACCAATTCGCATTTGCAGTTTGACGCGCTGCTGCCTTTCAAGTACGTAGATAAATACGATGAATGGGGCAACAAATGGAACAGCAACAACTACCACACCTACCTCGAACTCCAACCGGGTACCGACGCGGCGGCGTTCGAGCAGAAAATCACGCACCACATCGAAAAGCACGACGCCAAGAATAAGGCTACGCTGCATTTGCAGCCTTTGCGGGATATTTTCCTGTATTCCAAGTTCGACTTCGGCACGGATTGGGGCAAGCGCAGCGATATTTTTTACGTCAAGATTTTTCTGGCCGTGGGTCTCATTGTACTGCTGATTGCCATCATCAACTTCATCAATCTGGCCACGGCGCGGGCCTCGCAGCGGGCGCGGGAAGTGGGCGTACGCAAGAGCGTCGGTGCCTTACGTGGGAGCTTGGTTTGGCAGTTTTTGAGCGAATCGTTTCTGCTGACTACGCTGGCCCTATTGCTGGCGCTGGTTATTTTCCAATCGTTTTTACCTCTGTTCAACGCGCTGGTGGACAAGCAATTGAGTTTACCCACGGAGCAGTTCGCCTTTTGGGGTTACTTCGCGGGCCTCGCACTGCTGGTGAGCATATTAGCGGGCACGTATCCGGCTTTTTTCCTGTCGGCTTTCCAACCCGCTAAGGTGCTGAAAGGCATTGTCAAGGTACGCTCGGGTGCCGGGTTCCGGCAGACGCTCGTCGTGGGGCAGTTCGTGCTTTCGATCGCGCTTTGTATCGCCACGATCGTCATCTACCGTCAGCTCGATCTGATGCAAAACAAGAAGTTGGGTTTTGATAAATCGCAATTGCTGTACGTCAAGCTGAAAGGTGACTCCCGCGGCAAAGCACCTTTGTTCAAGGAGGAAATCGCCAAACTGGCGGGTGTGGCCCTGGTCAGTGCGACTACCTCGACGCTCGTGGAGGTGGACAACGAGTCCAACTTCGAATGGGAAGGACAGGAACCAAACGATATGTTCAGCATGACGCAGATGAACGTGGACGCTGATTTCCTACAAACCGCCGGACTATCGCTGGCCACGGGGCGCAATTTTTCGGCAACCATTCCGGCAGATACGCTGGATAAATTCGGCAAATACCTCATCAACGAGTCGGCGGCCCAACGCATGGGCTGGACTGACGAAACGGCCCTGGGGAAGCGGGTGAAATTTTGGGGCCTCGATGGCGAGGTGATCGGCGTGATCAAGGATTTTCACTTCAAACCGCTACGATCGGCGATCGCGCCCATGATTTTCCGCTTTCGGCCCAAGGAGTTTTATTTCAACCTGTTGGTAAAAACCAGCGGTGGTAATCTTACCCAAACGCTGGCCGAGATTGGTAAAATCCATAAAGCCAACGAACCAAACTACCCGCTGAGCTACGGTTTTGTGGATCAAGACCTGGCGGCGCAGTACCGAGCCGAGCAAAAGACCAGCCAAATCGTACTGTATTTTTCCGTCCTGGCCGTTCTCATTTCCTGCCTCGGCCTTTTCGGCCTCGCCACCTTCACCGCCGAAATCCGCACCAAAGAAATCGGCGTCCGCAAGGTACTTGGTGCAAGTGTGGCCAGCATCGTCGCGCTACTGTCCAAAGATTTTCTGAAACTCGTTTTAATTGCTATAGTCATTGCTTCTCCCATCGCCTGGTACGCGATGAATACGTGGTTGCAGGATTTTGCCTACAAAATTGACATCGAATGGTGGGTATTCGCGTTGGCGGGCGCAGTAGCCGTGGGCATTGCTCTGCTGACGGTGAGTTTTCAGAGCATCAAAGCTGCGCTGATGAACCCGGTGAAATCGCTGCGAAGCGAGTAAGTCGACCACTGTCGCGTGGAAACACCCGACATCAAACTAATTGTCACATCGGCCTTTGGCCATAAACTACCGGAATTCATGCTTAAAAGCTATTTCATCACCTCCATTCGCGCCTTGCAGCGCAACTGGAGCTACTCACTCATCAATGTGGCCGGGTTGACGCTGGGGCTGGCCTGCTGCTTACTGCTATTCAAGGCGGTCCGCTACGAATTGAGCTTCGACCGACACCATGCTAACGCCGACCGCATCTACCGCATGTTGGGAGTTGATAAAACAGATACTGACAACAGGCCCAATACGGGAACAACGTTTCCGGCCCTGGCCGCCCTCCGAAATGATTTTCCGGAATTGAAACACCAGCTCACTATGGTCAGTGCGGTCAGGTCGGCGGTGGTATCGGTGAGCAATCCGGCAGATACCGATACCAAACGATTTCAGGAAGATTATGGCATCATCGCTTTTGCCGAACCGGAATATTTCAATCTATTCGATTACACCTGGAAAAAAGGTAACCAGCAAACGGCACTTTCCAATCCCAATACGGTGGTACTTTCTGACCGAATCGCCCATAAGTACTTTGGTGACGCCAATCCGATGGGCAAAACCATTCGGCTGGAGAATCGGATGGATTTTGTGGTAACGGGTATCGTTCAATCCCCCCTACCTACGACTAGCCTGCCTTTTGACGTTTTTCTGTCCCATGCCTCCATTCTGGCGTACGGTACCAGTTCTCCTCCCGACGATTGGTCATCGAGTTATGGTGGAGCTCAAATTTATATCATGCTACCCTCAGCACCAAACGGGTCGAAAACGCCGACGGCCCAAATGGAAAAGCAGTTGATCGGCTTTGTTAAAAAGTACCATAATCCCGAAAATGCTCAAAAGCTGCGGTACGTTCTGCAGCCGCTCACTGATATTCATTTCGCTACCAATACCTCGAATTTTTCCCGACGGAGCATCAGCATCGAAATGATCTGGGCTATGGTACTGATTGGCCTCTTTATTCTGATTACGGCCTGTATCAACTTCATTAATCTGGCTACGGCTCAGGCCATCCGACGATCCCGGGAAGTGGGCGTTCGGAAAGTGCTGGGGAGCACCCGCGGACAATTGGTCCGGCAGTTTCTGGGCGAAACGAGCGTATTGACGGCGGGAGCGGTAATCCTGGCGTTATTGGTCGCGCAGCTATCTCTCCCCTACGTAGGCGAGTTGTTGAATATCAAACCGGGTGCCGTGACCTTATTCAGTCCGATCGCACTTGGTTTTCTGGTGGTACTGGGTGTGCTAACTACCCTGCTGGCTGGTTTTTATCCCGCGCTGGTGCTGTCGGGTTATCAGCCAATTTTGGCGCTTAGAGGTAAAATCCTGACCTCAGGCACCAACCGGTACTTAACGCTCCGGCGGGGACTGATCGTGGGGCAATTTGCGATCTCGCAGCTACTGATCATCGGTACTATCGTGGCGTACAGCCAGATGAAGTATTTCCGGTCGGTGGATTTGGGCTTCAACCGGGATGCCATAATAACCGTTACGGTACCGCAGAATGAGCCGGGCCAGTTTGAAAACCTACGGGCCAAACTAACCAACGTGCCAGGTATAGCGTCTATTAGTTTTGGGATGACTGCTCCCTCATCGACCACAAACTGGACGACGGGTTTCAGATTTGAAAATGAAGAAAAAGAGCCCGATTATGGCGTTCTGATGCGCCCGGCTGACACCGCCTACGTAAGTACGTATGGCTTAAAGCTACTGGCCGGACGAATGTACCTGCCCGCCGATTCCATTCGGGAACTGGTGATCAACGAGACTTTCATGAAACGACTGGGCTTTCAGAAACCCGAGCAAGTCATTGGGAAAATGATGACGGTAGCCGGGGAGGATGTGAAAAAGCCCATCGTAGGAGTAGTGAAGGATTTTAACACCTATTCGCTGCGCGATCGGGTCGAGCCAAGCGTGCTGACGACTCAGCGGGAAAGTTACCGAACCATGGCCATTAAACTCTCGACAGAAAAGGGAGGTACCGAAACCGTACGCCAAGTGCTTAAAAAGGTCGAAACGGCCTGGACAGCCACCTACCCCGAATTTGTTTTTTCCTACGAATTTCTGGACGAGACGCTGGCGAATTTCTACAAAAGTGAGGAGCGGATGTATTCCCTGCTGCAACTTCTGGCGGGCATCGCCAGCTTCATTGGCTGTTTGGGACTCTATGGAGTAGTGGCCTTCATGGCCTAGTCGCGCACCAAAGAAATTGGGGTTCGGAAAGTACTGGGCGCTTCGGTAGCCCACATCTTTGGCTTGTTTTCTGTCGATTTCATCCGTCTCGTAGTCGTCGCTCTGGTGCTAAGCTCCCCCATTGCCTGGTACATCATGAATCAATGGCTGCAGAAATTCGAATATAAGATTGAGATCGAATGGTGGATGTTCGCCCTGGCGGGCGGCGTGGCCGTGGGCATCGCGCTATTGACGGTGGGTTTTCAGAGTGTGAAGGCGGCGCTGATGAATCCCGTGAAGAGTTTGCGGAGTGAGTGAAAGGTGGTCGAAGAAAACCCATACACACCAATCTCCCGCCAACCGTTGACCCCTAACCGTTTTACCGCCACAGAAGCCCCGTTTTAAACCCAAGAACCAAATGTTTCACTAAACCCCCGAAAGCCCATGAGCCACATAGCCATTCCCATTCCTCCGCTTCCCGGTAAGCAGGAGATCGAAGTAGAAGTCACCATCAACGGTTTGAAACACCAACTGCACTACCGGGTGGAGCTGTTTTACTGGAACGATTGCAGCAATCCGCAGGGCCACCGCGCCGACTGCATCAGCGAAATGCTCTCGTCCCACGACCCCGCCTGGACGGTGTACTACATCGGTGCGACCACCGATGAGTTTGTTCCCATTACGTTTGTGAAGGAAGAAAGTCGGAGGTTTTTGCGGGGGGAAGTGGCGTAAGGATTCTTCTACGTGTATATAAGTAAGCGTTTACTTTTAAAACACGCCATTTCTAACTGTCCGATATCGAAACGCAAGTGTTCGATATCGGACAGTTTTTTTGTTTTATTTCTGTTTAAAATACTGATTATCAGTAAAATATTTTCCAGGCATAGGTTTTTGTCTGCTGTATGGCAACGATGGGCGAACACACAGGTTCGCCCCTACAACCCTAAACATCATGCTACTCAATTACCTCAAAATCGCCTACCGAAACCTCCGCCGCCATAAGACTTTTGGCATTATCAACATCGTCGGACTGGCCGTCGGGCTGGCGGGATTTCTTTTGATCGCGCTGTACGTCAAGGACGAGCTGGGCTACGACCGCTACAACGAAAACGCCGACCGGGTGTACCGCATGGGCCGCACGTTCCTGACCTCGGACGGGACGCCTTCGCTGTCTTTGGCGCAGGTGGCCCCGCCGTTTGGGCCGCTCATTAAGCAGGATTTTCCCGAAGCCGAAGAGGTCGTCAGAACCTTGGGGGCGGGTGGCCTGGTACTGCGGAACGGCGAGCGGCAATTCACCGAGGAAGACGGGTATTTTGCGGAAAAGAATTTGTTCAAAGTGTTGACTTTCGACTTCGTCAGCGGCAATCCCGACGAGGCTTTGGCTAACCCGAACTCTATGCTGATGTCGCGCCCGATGGCCGAGAAGTACTTTGGCAAAGAAATTCCCGTCGGCCAGACGCTGCGCGTCGAAAACCAGTACGACCTCATCGTGACGGGCGTTTACGAGCCGCTGCCCGCGCAGGCGCACTTTCACCCCAGTTTTCTCCTGGCCTTTTCGGCCCTGAACGACCCGAAGGTTTACGGGGCCGAACAGTTGCGGACTAACTATGGCAACAATTCTTTCACTACCTATATTTTACTGGCCAAGGGTGCCGATCCGCAGCGCATGGAAAAGGCGTTCCCGGCCTTTCAGGACAAGCACGTGCCGTCCTACCAAGGCCAGATGCCATCCTCTTTTTCGTTGCTGAACCTGACCAAAATCACCGACATCCACCTGCGCTCCCATACCGATTCGGAGCTAGAGCCACCGGGAAACATCCGATATATCTACATTTTTTCCCTCATCGGCCTGTTTATTCTGCTGATCGCCTGCATCAACTACATGAACCTCGCTACGGCCCGTTCGGCGGGACGCGCCAAGGAAGTCGGGATGCGCAAGGTAGTAGGCGCCAGGCGTGGCCAACTCATCGCGCAGTTTTTGAGCGAGTCGCTGCTATTGGTCGTGCTGGCTTTATTTTTTGCCCTGCTGCTGATGACGCTCGGCTTGCCCATGCTGAATGATTTCAGCCAAAAAGAATTGTCATTCAGTCAATTACTCGATCCAACTTTCCTGCTAATCCTGACCAGCATTACGCTTTTGACGGGGCTCATCGCGGGCCTGTATCCGGCCTTTTTCCTGGCTTCATTCCGGCCGCTCAATGTTTTGAAAGGGCAAATCGCTACCAAATTACGGACAGGAATGCTGCGGCAGGTGCTGGTCGTTACGCAGTTCTCGATTGCCATCGCCCTCATCATCGGTACGGGCGTAGTGCGCAAGCAAATGCATTACATCCAGGATTACGGCCTAGGTCTGGCGAAGGATCAGGTACTGCTGCTGCCCGACGCGGGTAACGAGAACACCAACTACGAAACGCTCAAACGGCAATTCGGCCAGACGGGCGCGGTGCGTGACGTGGGCCGCTCGTCGCGCATTCCTTCCGGGCGGCTGCTCGATTCGCAAGGCGCCCGCGCCATGCAGGGCGATAGTATGGCTCCCACCAGCATCACTCTTAAACAACTGATGGTGGACTACGATTTCGTGTCGGCTTACCAGATCGGGATGGCCGCCGGGCGCAATTTCTCCCGCGACTACGCCACGGATACTTCGATGGTAGTCATAAATGAAACGGCCGCGCGGCAACTTGGCTGGACGCCCGACGAGGCCGTCGGCAAGCCTTTTCAGTACGGCGCGGTACAGGGCCAAATCATCGGCGTCACCAAGGATTATCACTTTGAATCATTACACGAGGAGGTAGCCGCCATCGCCATGACGCTGACGCCGGGCCGCCTCAACTGGATTTCGCTGCCTATGCAAGGCGACATCACCGCCGGAATTCAGCGCATCGAATCCACCTGGAAGCAACTTTTTCCCGGGGAAGATTTTCAGTACCAGTTTCTGGACGAACGCTTCGACCGCCTTTACGCCGCCGAACAAAGGCAACAAAGCCTGTTCAGCGTTTTTGCGGGCATCGCCATTTTGCTTTCCTGCCTGGGCTTGTTTGGCTTGTCGATGTTCATGGCCGAGCAGCGCGTCAAGGAAATTGGCGTCCGCAAAGTACTGGGCGCCAGCGTCGGCAGTATCGTAACGCTGCTTTCCAAAGATTTCCTAAAACCCGTATTGGTCGCGCTCCTCATCGCCAGCCCCATCGCCTGGTACGCCATGAGTCAATGGCTGACGGATTTTGCCTACAAAACGGACATCGGCTGGGGCGTATTCGCGCTGGCGGGCGTGCTGGCGATTGGTATCGCGCTGCTGACGGTTTCGTTTCAGTCAGTAAAGGCGGCGGTGGCGAATCCGGTGGAGAGTTTGAGGTCTGAATAAAGAGAGAAAGGGAGGGAAGGAGGATAGGAAGAAGGAGTTTTCCATTAGCGCTTTGTCCAATCCTAATTCCCTTCCTTTTCTTTTTACCAATATAAAACCATAAACAAAAATAGCCATGCTACGCAACTATCTAAAAATCGCCTACCGCAATCTGGCCCGCAACAAGGGCTACTCCTTTATCAACATCGGCGGCCTGGCGGTGGGTATGGCCGTGGCCATCATGATCGGTTTGTGGATGGAAGACGAACTGACGTTCAACCATTCAAATAAAAACCACGACCAGATTGCACAGGTTTACCAAAGCCAAACTTACAACGGTGAAACAGGAACGACTGCTCCCATTCCACGCCCGTTGGAAATGGCATTGCGCCAAGGGTACGCTAATGATTTCAAACACATCGTGATGGCAACTTGGCCCAATCAGGGTATCCTGGACTACGAAGAAAACAAGCTGCGCAAAGAGGGTATTTATATGCAGGAAGATGCACCCGAAATCATGGATTTGAGGATGTTGTCTGGGCAAAAAAATGGATTAAAAGATCCTGACGCCGTTATGCTATCGTCAACCACGGCTCAAGAACTCTTTGGTGATGAAAATGCCGTTGGCAATATCGTGAAGCTAAACAATAAATATAATCTAAGAGTGGTGGGCGTTTTCGCCGACATTCCGTCCAACAGTTCATTCAACAGTACGGCATACATTGTGTCTTGGGAAAATATGTTGGCGAATTCCGAGTGGGCCAGGAGTGTGCGCGATTTGTGGGGAGACAGTTCATTCCAGATGTTTGTGCAGATTGCAGACAACACTACAATGGAAGAAGTATCCGCCAAGATTAAGGATATCAAACTGAA
This sequence comes from Cytophagales bacterium, assembly GCA_038235275.1. Lineage (GTDB taxonomy): Bacteria > Bacteroidota > Bacteroidia > Cytophagales > Spirosomataceae > Persicitalea. The sequence continues at coordinate 46,212 of JBBSUC010000036.1, forward strand.
ATCGGACAAAGAAGCAGCACAGTATAATCCGCAGCTACTTCTGCACCCTATGGACGACTGGCACTTGAGGTCTAATTTTGAAAATGGCGTTAAAGCAGGTGGGCAAATCGAGAACGTTTGGCTGTTCGGCACTATCGGAGCGTTCGTACTACTGCTGGCTTGCATTAATTTTATAAATCTCAGTACCGCCCGTAGCGAAAAAAGAGCGCGAGAAGTCGGCATCCGCAAATCGGTTGGTTCGGTGCGGATGCAGTTAATCGGCCAGTTTTTGAGCGAATCATTTATGGTAGTTTGCCTGTCATTTCTTGTAACCGTTCCACTAGTACTCGCCTTAATTCCGACTTTCAATGCATTGGCCGACAAGCAAATCACTTTTCCTTGGGGAAATATTTGTTTCTGGGGTGTGTCCTTATTCTTCGTCATTTTCACAGCGTTACTGTCCGGTAGCTACCCGGCACTGTATCTGTCGTCCTTCCATCCCGTCAAGGTACTTAAAGGTACCTTCAGGGCGGGACGGTACTCTGCGCTGCCTCGTCAGATATTGGTGGTGCTGCAATTCACGGTGTCAGTGGCCTTGATAATTGGCACAGTTGTCGTCTTCCAGCAGATTCAGTTTTCTAAAAACCGTCCGATCGGCTACGACCGGGAGGGGCTAATTCAAACTCCACTAAGAGGAGGCGCTTTTAACGGTAAGTACGACTTCATGCGCCAGGAACTTCTAAATACGGGGGCCGTAGTAGAAATGTCTTCCTCTAGTAGTCCCACGACTCAGGTCTATAACAATCGTTCAGGCTATACATGGTTGGGAAAACCCGAAGGTTTTCAAGTGGATTTGGCCTGGACAGCGGTTTCGCCCGAATACGTCAAATCGCTCGGTCTGAAAATAACCGCCGGGCGCGACTTCTCGCGGAGAAGCGCCTCTGACTCTAACGCCGTGATTCTGAACAAAACTGCCGTGAAATATTTGGGGCTAAAACAACCCGTTGGCGCACTTATCCGGTCTGACGACAACCCGCCCCTAACGATCATTGGCGTTATCGACGACATGATCATGCAGTCACCCTATGAACCCGTTAAGCAGTCGATGTACGTCTTCGATAAGGGAGGCAATGCCAACTATTATAACCTACGGCTCAACCCCGACCAAAGTGCCAGCAAGAGTATCGCCACCATCGAAGGCATTTTCAAGAAAAACTTCCCCGATCTGCTCTTCGAGTACCAGTTTGTGGACGAAGAGTACGCCGCTAAATTCGCCGCCGAGGAGCGCATCGGCAAACTCGCGGGCGTCTTCACCGGGTTGGCGATTTTGATTAGCTGCCTGGGTCTTTTTGGCCTGGCTTCCTACGTCGCCGAGCAACGCACCAAGGAAATTGGCGTCCGCAAGGTACTAGGAGCGAGCGTCGCTAGTTTGTGGCGGCTATTGTCCAAAGATTTTGTTTTTCTGGTACTGATCGCCCTGCTAATCGCCGCGCCTTTGGCCTGGTACTTCATGGATGGCTGGCTGCAGAAGTACACCTACCGCACCGAACTAAGCTGGTGGATTTTCGTGGCGGCGGGCGCGGGGGCTTTGGCAATTACGCTGCTGACGGTGAGTTTTCAGTCGGTGAAGGCGGCGTTGATGAATCCGGTGGAGTCGCTGCGAAGCGAATAAATAGTCAACCATAACAACTACAATCATGAAAAATCTGCTCATTATTTTCCTGCTAACTATTAGTACAGCGGCTCTGGCCCAAACCTCCAAAGTAGGCCCGGCGCGGACGCGCATCACAGATGATGGCAAAACGCTCACCATCCAGATTGATCGGCCAGATGATACAAAACCAGTTCATTATCAACAGACATTTAGTATAGACGATATGAACCGGATACAGAAAGAGTGGCTTAAATACCGTGTTTTTGCCGATCAGGGTGTGGCCTTGCCACTGCACGAGATGGTAGGACTGGGTATAGGTATGGCTGGTCTGCTAGCCTTCCTGGGAGCCTTTCCTATTGTGGGTTATTATACCCTAAGATCACGTCAAACTCGTCAACAAATACACTAAACTGGCTCAGCCAATACAATTATGCTTCGCAACTACCTAAAAATCGCCCTCCGTAACATCTGGCGCAGCCGGGGCTACACCGCTATCAATGTCGTGGGCCTGGCCACCGCGTTTTGCATTGGGATCTTCTTGTTCCTGACGGCTTACCTGCACCTGACGTTTGATTCTTTCCACGAAGAAGGCGACCAAATTTTCCAGACCTACTTCTTCGCCAATGCCCCCGACAAAGTTGTCAAGAATGGGGCTATGCCTCTGCCACTCACACCCGCTCTGAAAGCGGATTTTCCCGAACTGGAAGGCGTGGCCCGCCTGATGACGGGCCGCCGGAGTTTGGTGGAGGCGAACGGCAAGTACCTCGACAAGCTCATCAATTTCACCGATCCCGATTTCTTGAAAATATTCTCCTTCCCGATGGTCGCCGGGAATCGGCAGACGGCTTTGAACGAACTGGGGAGCGTCGTACTCAGCGAAAACATGGCGAACGATCTTTTCGGCGACGTCAACGCGCTGGGCAAGTCAGTTCGCATCGGTAACAATGGCGACGAGAAAGACTACGTCGTGACGGGCGTCATCAGCGACGCTCCCGATAATTCGTCGATCCGCTACGATGCGCTGGTGCGGATCGAGAACGCGCCAAATTATCAGAACAGCAAAGACAGTTGGGACAACGATTCTCACGCCGTGTTCCTGAAACTACCGCCGCAGGTTAGTAAAAGCGGATTCGAAGCACGTCTGAAGCCTTTTGCCCATAAATACTTCCCAGAGGTTATCGCCGACCTTACCAAGAACAAAGCCAGGCCCGATGCGCGCGGCGATGTGTTTGCGGTGCGCTTGCAGAAACTCGCGGACGTTCATTTCAGTCGGGAAATATCTGACAGCAAGGGGGTTCCAATCATCGCCATTTACGTGCTACTGGGCATGGCGGCCTTCATCTTGCTGATTGCCTGCATCAACTTCATCAATTTGAGCATCGCCCGATCATTTACCCGCGCGCGGGAAGTTGGCGTTCGCAAATCGTTGGGGGCGCTCAGGAGTGGTTTATTCGTGCAGATTTGGAGCGAGGCGGCACTTATTTGCGGTCTGGGAATTGTGGCAGGGTGCCTTTTAGCCTACTCATTTATGCCCGCTTTCAACGCCGTTTTTGGAACAAAACTCAAACTGGCCGATGCGCTGCAACCGGGATTTGTAGCCCTGCTCGCGGGTATCATCGCGCTGGTGACGCTGCTGGCGGGCGGCTACCCGGCCTGGCAGATGGCCCGGTTCAATACCGTGGAAGTGCTGAAAGGCAAAGTGACGATGAAAGGGCGCAGCCTGTTGCGTAGTTCGCTCATCGTGAGTCAATTCGCCATTTCCTGCTTGCTGGCTTGCTGCACCGTGGTGGCTTACCAGCAAGTGAATTATCTGCGCGATAGTCCACTCGGCTTCGACAAAGAGCAGGTCATCAGTATTCCGGTGGGCAATCAGGTCGATGGCCGTCAGGTACTCGGACGAATGCGGAATAGGCTGAATAGCGACCCGAGCGTGCTGGCCGTAACGGGAACGAATATAAACCTAGGAAAGGGAAAAGATCGCGTCAGTTCGCGTTCGACGGTGAGTTTTCCCTATAAAGGCAAACAAATATCGACCGACGTGCTGCTGGTGGATTATGATTATTTCAAAACCCTAAAAATCAAACCGATCGCGGGTCGTGACTTCGACCGCGCTTATCCTTCTGATTCCGTCGATCGGGTGGTAATTACAGAAAGTATGGCCAAAACGATGGGGCTGGATAATCCGGTGGGTGCCTTGCTGATCGACGATACCGACACGACGGGTACCCAATCGCAGATCATCGGCGTGGTACCCGACTTTCACCTGTATTCGGTAGCCGATGAAGCCAACCCGATCACAATGCACCTGTCGGCTACCGAACCCATTCACTACATTTTCGTGCGCGTGACGCCCCAAAGCCTGGCGGGTTCGATGGAAAAAATGAAGGAAGTTTGGCACGAAGTAGCCCCGCAGGCGGAATTCATCGGGTCATTCCTCGACGAGAATGTCGATGCCTGGTACCAGAACGAAGAGCAGCTCTCGAAGATGCTAACATTGGCGTCGGGCATTGCGCTCGTGCTGTCGTGCAGCGGTTTGTTCGCCATTGCGCTACTGATGATCGAGCAGCGTACGAAAGAAATCGGCATCCGCAAAACGCTGGGCGCTAGTGTGAGCGGGGTGGTCGTCCTGCTGTCGCGCGATTTCATCAAACTAGTACTTGTGGCCCTGGCGATTGCTCTGCCCGCCGCCTGGTACGGGATGCAGCTTTGGCTGGACAACTACGCCTATCGTATCGACCTCAGTCCGTGGATTTTTGCGCTGGTTGGTTTCGGGGCAATTTTGATTGCGGTAGCGACGGTGAGTTTTCAGTCGGTGAAGGCGGCGTTGATGAATCCGGTGAAGAGTCTTCGGTCGGAGTAAGCGGACGAAGACTGTCATTTTAAGACTTATTAACACCTTCATTTTTAGATTGTTTTATACCTTGCCTGCGTGTTCAACCTCGCAGGCAAGTCGTAAGTTGTCTGTACTTTTTAGACAATTTTATGCTGAAAAACTATATCAAAATCGCTTACCGAGCCCTATTGCGGAATAAGTTTTACTCAATCCTCAATATCGTCGGTTTGGCGGTGGGGATTACCTTCGCGATGCTGATCGGTAGCTACGTATGGGGTGAATTTCAAGTGAATCGCACCTTGCGTAATACCGACCGACAATACTTGGTGCAAAGTCGCTGGAAGCAGGAAAATATGGGACTGGAATTCACGACGCTGGCCCCCATTGGTCAGGCGCTGAAAACGCAGTATCCGACGTTGGTGGCCGATTCCTACGCCTTCTACGGCGTTACGGCTACACTATCTCACGCCAATAATCACTTCCGGGAATCTATTCAGATCGGTGATTCGAGCCTGCTGACGATGTACGGCTTTGCCCTGTCGCAGGGCAATCCGCGCACGGCCCTGACGCGGCCGAACGACATCGTGATTACCGAAGCCAAAGCCCGCAAGCTTTTTGGCAAAACCGATGTCCTGAACGAGTCGCTGACGGTGGAGACGCCGCAAGCGGGCAAGCAGCAATTCATGGTGACGGGTGTTTTGAAACCGCTGCCGTTCAATTCCGTGACGCATCTCTTGGCCCTAGAAGCCGAGGTTTTCCTGTCGCTGGGCGCGATGCCCTACTTCGGCGGTGACCTCACCAATTGGGGCAACGCGTATATCGCCAATTACGTGGAATTACGGCCGGGTGTGTCGACCGATGATTTGCAAAAACCCCTCGCCCAACTCATCGCCACCAATGCCCCGCCCAACATTCAGAAAAACCTGACCGCCTACCTCACGCCGCTGACCGACTACTACCTGACCAGCAACGATGGACTGGTGCGCCGTATGATCGCAACGCTGGCCTGGGTGGCGGGATTCATTTTGCTGATGGCGGTCATCAATTTCGTCAACCTATCGTTGGGCAATGCCTCCTCGCGGCTGCGCGAAATCGGCGTTCGCAAGGCCCTCGGCGGGTTGCGCCGCCAATTGGCCGCGCAGTTTTTGACCGAACCCCTGGTTCTGACCTTGGTTGCCACAATACTTTCGCTGGGTTTGTATATGCTTTTTCGCCCGATGTTCGGCGGCGTGGTGGGGAAAACCGTTCCGGCGCTAACCGAATTGCCCGTCGGCTACGGATGGGCGTTGCTTGCATTGGTCGTATTGGTTGGCTTACTGGCGGGTGGCTATCCCGCGTTGCACCTGGCAAACTACTCGTCGGTCGATTCTTTGAAAGGGAAAGAAAAATCGGCGGCAAGTGGCCAATGGTTTCGGCGGGGATTGGTGACGGTACAATTCACGATTGCGGTGCTGGTGTTCGTAGGAGCCATTTTTGTTTCGCGGCAAATTTCGTTTTTCTTCGAGGCCGATCTGGGTTTCAAAAAGGAAGCCCTGCTGACCATATCTTCCCTGCCCCGCGACTGGTCGCCCAAGGGCGTCACGCGCATGGAAGACGTCCGCGCCCAATTCGCCCGCTTGCCCGGCGTTGGCTCGGCCAGTCTGTCTTTTGAAATTCCGGACGGGAGCGCGGGACTGAACGCCAGCGTTTATTTGCCGGAACAGGACAGCACCCAAGCCGTCGCCATGCCCGCCCTCACGACTGATGAACATTTTGCCGAAACCTACCAAATCGAACTTGTGGGCGGCCAGTATTTTCAACAAAACGCCGCCACGCAAGATAAGGACGGAATCGTTTTGAACGAGGCCGCCACCAAAGCGTTGGGCTACGGAACGCCCGAAGCGGCGGTCAGCCAACGGGTACGAATTCAAGGAAGTCCGGCCCCGTCTCGGGTGCTGGGCGTTGTCAGGAATTTTCATTTCGGGACGATGCACAAAGCCATCGAACCGCTGCTCATCAGTCACGTCCAAACTATCCCGCTTTACCGCTATTTCTCTTTCAAACTGCAATCCGGCAACGTCCGTCTGGCGATGGATGCCATCGAAAAAAAATGGCACGAACTATTCCCCGAGGCCCCCCTGGAGTACGCCTTCCTGGATCAGACTCTGGAGAAATTATACAAAACCGAATTGCAATTGGAAAAAGCGGCTTACGTAGCCACAGCGCTCTCCTTGCTGGTGATGCTGCTGGGCGTCGTAGGCATGGTTTCGCTGGCCGTTTCACGCCGTAATAAGGAGGTCGGCATCCGCAAAGTACTGGGGGCTTCGGTGGCAGGAATCGTGGGGCTTTTTCTCAGTGAGTATGCCTGGATTTTGCTCATCGCCAACCTCATCGCCTGGCCGCTCACCTACTGGCTACTCACGGACTGGCTTGCCGATTACGCTTACCATACCGATCTCACTTGGTTGCCTTTTGTGCAAGTTGGAGCGGGGCTGACGGTGGTTTCAGCGCTGGTCATTGGCTTGCAGGTGACTAAAACGGCATTGCGAAATCCGGTGGAGAGTCTTCGCTCAGAATAAAAATAAACGATGCTCTCCAACTACCTGAAAATCGCCCTCCGCAACCTCCGCGCTCAGCGCAGCTACACGCTACTGAACATCACGGGCCTGACCGTCGGCATGGCGGGGGCTTTGCTGGTCTTTTTATTTGTAAAACACCACCTCAGCACCGACCGCCATCACGCCAAGTTCGAGCGAACTTTCCGCGTCGTGACGGATATGCACCTCGACGACAGTTCCGTCGAATACGACCCCGGAGCACCCTTGCCTATGACCGAGGCGTTGCGCACGGACTGCCCGCAGGTCGAGCAGGCAGCTTTTCTGATCATGTTGCGGCAATTGACTGTAGGCATCGAGCGAGGGAAAGGAGACGCCCCGCTCCGCTTTCAGGAACACCAGGGCGTGGGATTGGTCAAACCGGAATGGTTCGAGATTATGGATTACACCTGGCAGCAGGGAAATCCGAAAACGGCGCTCCGCGAACCCGGCAGCGTAGTCTTGACAGAGTCCCAAGCCCGAAAGTATTTCGGAGGTACCAATCCGATGGGACAGATGCTGACTTTAAATAATAAAATCAAGGCCACTATCACGGGCATTCTGGCCGATCCGCCGCTAACCACCGACACGCCGCTGAACGTGTTTGTATCGCTGGCTACGCTCCGGCAACTCGACCCTGAGTATGACCAAACAGACTGGTACTGGCTCAACAGCACCAATCGGCTGTACGTCACGCTGAAAGACGCCGAGGCCGCCCCGGCCCTTGAAAAAGCCTTGACGGCTTTGGCCAAAAAGCACTACGGGGCCGATACGTCGATTTTTCAATTTCGCGTCCAACCCATGCGCGAGGTTCATTTCGACGTAAGGCGGGGCGGGAACAGCATTCGGGCGTCACTAATTTGGTCGATGGGCGCGGTGGGATTGCTGCTTATCGTAGCGGCCTGCATCAATTTTATCAACCTCGCTACGGCGCAGGCACTGCGGCGCGGAAAGGAAGTGGGCATCCGCAAAACCCTGGGCAGTACGCGCGGCCAGTTGATCCGGCAGTTTATGCTGGAAACGGTGCTGATCGTTTTGGCAGCTACCGCGTTGGCGTTGTTGGTAGTGGCACTGGTTCTCCCAGCCTTCAACGACTGGTTGCAATTGCCCCTCACGCTGCGGCTCGACGGAACTTCGCTCGCTTTTATCGGTTTACTTTTGCTGGGAACGGTTCTGTTGGCGGGCGGATATCCGGCGGCGGTGCTGTCGGGTTTTTCGCCCCGGTTGGCGTTGCGCGGTTCGCTGGCGACCGCCGTTTCGGGTAGTTTTACCCTGCGGCGGGTGCTGATCGTCGCGCAGTTTGCCGTCTGTCAGGTGCTGATTGTCGGGGCGCTCGTTGTGGCCCGGCAGATCAACTACATTCAGCGGACCGATTTAGGATTTAAAAAAGACAACGTCGTGCTGGTGTCGCTGCCCTACGGCCAGAAATCGCGGCACGACGCTTTCAAGCAGCAACTGCTTCCTTACGCCGACGTGCAGTCGGTCAGCCTGACCATGCTGCCACCCGCTAGCCCGCTGGGCTACGGCGGTTCCGTTAAGTTCGACGGGAATCCTGACTGGTCGAAATTCCCGATTCGGGAGCGGCTGGCCGACGCGGATTACCTCGACACCTACGGTATGAAATTACTGGCCGGGCGCAACATCGTACCCGCCGATACCATTCGCGAATACCTGATTAACGAAACTCTGCTCCACAAACTAGGCTTCAAAAATCCGCAGGAAGTTTTGGGTAAAAAGATGCAATACTACCTTTCGGCGGCGCCATTGCCCATTGTTGGCGTCGTGAGAGATTTTCACCAAAAATCACTGCGCGAAAAAATCGAACCCATCTTCATCGCCAGCCAGGCGGAGCGTTATCGACTGTCGGGCGTTCGCCTTTCGGGTAATGATCCGGCAAAAACGCTCGGGCATATCCGGGAGATTTGGCAAAAAACCTTCCCCGACGAGGTATTCGAGTACCAGTTCATGGACGAGCAACTGGCCCGGCTTTACGAAACCGAAACCCTGACCGCCCGGCTCGTCAATGTGTTTACGGGCATTGCCATCCTGATTTGCTGCCTTGGACTATATGGCTTGGTTTCTTTTACGGTCGGGCAGCGCACCAAGGAAATAGGTATTCGCAAAGTGCTGGGGGCGTCCGTCGCCAGCATTGTCGCGCTGCTTTCGCAGGATTTTATCAAATTGGTGCTCATCGCGATTGTTATCGCCTCGCCCCTCGCCTGGTACGCCATGCGGGCGTGGCTGGCGGATTTTGCTTACAAAATCGACATCGGTTGGTGGGTGTTTGCGTTGGCGGGCGGCTTGGGTCTCTTCATTGCGCTGGCGACGATGAGTTTTCAGAGCGTGAAAGCGGCGCTGATGAATCCGGTGGAAAGCCTCAGGAGCGAGTAGTCTTTCATTTGATGACAATCGTCCGAAACTGGCTGTCTGTCACGTGCAGCGTATCAGGGTAGCTTTGATAACGCCTATTTGAAATTACGTAAGTCCCGGCAAAGCTACCCCTAATTTCGCCCGTCTTTTCGTTGTATTGAGTGATACGTAGCTGGTTGCTGGCTCCACCGATCGGCAGGAAACGCTCTCCCGATACGTCCCCGCCAATCGACATATCAAAACTGGAAGCCACTGTGTCCTTTTCACAGGGGCTTTGGTTCCCGCTGGCGTATATTGCATAAGTACCCACCCGAGCGGGTACATTATGAAAGTAAAAACTTTCCACGTTCGTACTGGGCAGTTGTCGCCACAAGCCAAGTCCGAGACGATCCCCGTAGCACGGTACATTCGTCTGGCAACGCACCTCGTCCGCAATCCATGGTTTTCCGTTGATGGTGGCTCCCGCTGATCCGCCCGAAGAAATAGGGGCGTCTGGCTTGCAAGCTATTGTCAGGCAGACCATTGTCGAATAAATCAGGAGGGTCTTTATTAGAAAATTATCCTTTTTCATAAAAATGTAATGAGAAGCAGCGTTCTGTTATTAGAAGGTTTTTTTAGGGAAATGGTTGGAAGTAAGCCAATATTTTCTGTTAATATGACAAACCTCACTCATTAAATTTGTCTTAAAAATAACCAGCAATCCTTTGACATTCAACTCCTCCCCTCCTCTTCCCAAAATCATATTATAAATCCACCCGCCAAAGAATTAACTTTGCGGTTTAAATCCCTCGCTGACTGACAATCTGGCATTCAGTGGCTTTCGGGCGTATTATTTTTCAAAAAACCCTTATCAGAAAAGATTTGCCGCTTGCGTACGTTCAAGTTTTGTTCGATTAACTAGCGAAAGAACTCATTGCGAGCGGCTTCATTACCATTTTCAAGAAATCACCATGCTAAAAATATTCAGTAAACTCTTCGGTACCAAGGCGGCCCGGGACTTAAAAGAACTGACGCCCTACATCGGCAGGGTCAACGCCGAGTTCGAGCAGTTGGCTACCATCTCCCACGACGAACTGCGGCAGCGCGCCACCGACTTGCGCGACTACATCGCCGAGCAACTCAAACCCATCGACGACCAGGTGGTAACGCTCCGGCAGCAGGCCGAGGAAGAACCCGACGTGGACGCTAAGGAGACCATCTTCAAACAGATCGACGAGCTGGGCGAGGAGCGCAACACAGAATTGGAGAAGGTTCTGGAAGAAATTCTTCCCAAAGGCTTTGCTATTGTGAAGGAAACTGCCCGCCGCTTTAAGGAGAATGACCAACTGGAAGTAATGGCCTCGTTCTTCGACCGTGAGGTAGCTGCTAAGAAGTCACACGTGACGATCGACGGCGACAAGGCCACCTGGAGTAGCACCTGGAACGTAATCGGTCAGCCGACGCGCTGGCAAATGGTGCATTACGATGTGCAGTTGGTCGGTGGCGTAGTGCTGCACCAGGGCAAAATCGCCGAAATGGCCACGGGAGAAGGTAAAACGCTGGTGGCCACGCTGCCCGCTTTCCTCAATGCGCTGGCCGGGCTGGGCGTCCACATCGTGACGGTGAACGACTACCTCGCCAAGCGCGACGCCGAATGGAACGCGCCGCTGTTCGAGTTTCACGGCATGAGCGTGGACTGCATCGACCGCCACGAACCCAACACCCTCGCCCGCCGCAACGCCTATAAGGCCGACCTGACGTACGGCACCAACAATGAGTTTGGTTTCGATTACCTGCGTGACAATATGTCGCGCACGCCGGAAGAACTCGTGCAGCGCAAGCATCACTTCGCGATGGTGGATGAGGTAGACTCCGTGCTGATTGACGACGCCCGGACGCCCCTTATCATCAGCGGCCCCGTGCCGCGCGGTGACGAGCAGGAATATCTGGAACTGAAACCCCGCGTGGCTCGCATCGTGGACGCGCAGCGGAAGCTGACGATGGATCTGCTCAACGAGGCAAGAAAGAAGATTGCCGCCGGGGATAAGGACGAAGGCGGCTTGATGCTGTTCCGCGCCTTCCGGGGTACGCCAAAATACAAACCTTTGATTAAATTCCTGAGCGAAGGCGGCATGAAAGCCCTTTTGCAGTCAACGGAAGGCATTTATCTGTCCGAAAACCAGAAGCGGATGCCCGAGGCCGATGCGCCGCTGTACTTCACTATCGACGAGCGGCAAAACAGCATCGAACTCACCGAAAAAGGCATCGACTTTCTGACGGGCGAGTCGGACGAAGCAAACTTTTTCATCATGCCCGACATTGCGGTAGAGTTGAACGAAATCGAGAAAGATGGCGACCTCAACGAGCAGGAACGCGTCGTGAAGAAAGAGTCTTTAATCCGTGACTATACCGTAAAGGCGGCGCGGATTCACACCGTCAACCAATTGCTGAAAGCCTATAACCTGTTCGAGAAAGACGTCGAGTACGTCATCATGGACGGAAAGGTCAAGATCGTGGACGAGCAGACGGGCCGCATCATGGACGGTCGCCGCTACTCCGACGGGCTGCACCAGGCCATCGAGGCCAAGGAAAGCGTAAAGGTCGAGGACGCCACGCAGACTTACGCCACAGTGACTTTGCAGAACTACTTCCGCATGTACCACAAGCTGGCGGGCATGACGGGTACGGCCGAAACCGAGGCGGGTGAGTTCTGGGAAATCTACAAGCTGGACGTGGTATCCATCCCAACCAACGTTCCCGTAATTCGCAAGGACGAAGAAGATAAAGTCTATCGTTCGGTGCGGGAAAAATACAATGCCGTGGCCGATGAGATCGTGGAAATGGTCGAGGGCGGTCGCCCGGTGCTGGTGGGTACGACCTCGGTCGAGAACTCCGAAATCATCAGCAAAATGCTGACGTTCCGGAAGATTCAGCACCAGGTATTGAACGCCAAGCAGCACCAGCGCGAGGCCGACGTGGTGTCGCTGGCGGGTATTCCCGGCACGGTGACCATCGCCACCAACATGGCCGGACGCGGTACCGACATCAAGCTGACGTCGGACGCTAAGGGAGCGGGCGGCCTGGCCATTATCGGCACCGAGCGCCACGAAAGTCGCCGGGTGGACCGCCAGTTACGCGGTCGCGCCGGACGACAGGGCGACACGGGTTCGTCGCAATTTTTTGTGTCGCTGGAAGATAACCTGATGCGGCTTTTCGGCTCCGACCGCATGGCCAAGGTCATGGACCGCATGGGCCTGGAAGAAGGCGAGGTGATTCAGCACAGCATGATTACCAAGTCCATCGAACGCGCCCAGCGCAAGGTGGAGGAAAACAACTTCGGAACCCGGAAGCGACTGCTCGAGTACGACGACGTGATGAACTATCAGCGCGACGCCATCTACCGCCGCCGCCGCAACGCCCTGTTCGGCGAACGACTGGCCGTGGACATCGCCAACACGCTCTTCGACGTCTGTGAGGATATCGTGGCCAATACTGGTAACAATTACGCCGAGTTCGAGCTGGCTACGCTAACGGCCTTTGGCATCGAGCCGCCCATTGATGAAAGTGAGTACGGCGGCATCAACGAGGTGCATCGGGTGCAAAAGCTTTATCAGGGAGCCGAAAAGCACTACCGCGAAAAGAACGCGGCGATTGCGACTAAGGCATTGCCAGTCTTGAAGCAAATCCACACCGAGCGCGGCGCGACGATCGTCGAAATCATGATTCCGTTCACCGACGGAATTCGCCAGGCCGGCGTCGTGGTGAATCTGGAAAAGGCCATTAAAACCGAAGGCCGCGAGATTGTCCGCGAGATGGAAAAAGCTATTGTGTTGTCGCTTATCGACCAGGAGTGGAAAGAACACCTGCGCGAAATGGACGACCTAAAGCAGTCGGTGCAGAATGCTGTCTTCGAGCAAAAAGACCCGCTGTTGATCTACAAATTCGAGTCCGTCGAGCTATTCAAGCGCTTCCTGAGCAAGGTGAATTTCGACACGATTTCGTTCCTGATGAAAGCCGACATTCCGCAGGAACAAGGCGCGCCCGAAAACGTGCAGCGGCCACCCGCCCGCCGCCAACCCAGCCCGGCCCTGCAAACCAATCGGGGCGATGAAGAGGAAGACTACGAGGACAATGGTCCCAACCAGCACGCCCGGCACATGGAAAATACCGTGAGGCAGCAACCCGTCCGCGCCCTGAAAATTGCCGACCGCAACCAAAAGGTGACGGTACAGTACCGCGATGGCCGTGTCCTGAAAAATATCAAATACAAAAAGGTAGAACAAGACGTAGAAAACGGGTCCTGCGTGGTCATGGAGTAGAGGCGTAATATATTCGCACCAGCCCACGAAGGTAAAAGGAGAGGGCGGCAGAAACGAAATTTCGTTTCTGCCGCCCTCTCCTTTTACCTTCGTGGGCTGGTGCGAATATATTACGCCTCTACTCCATGAC
>JBBSUC010000037.1:0-59443 GCA_038235275.1 Cytophagales bacterium
AAAGCGAATGATCGAATGGCGGCGGTAATCCCGAATGTTGGTACTTTTATTGAATTCCAGCTCATCTTCCATGTACTCAACTTACGAAATTCCCCTTTAATTCTCAACTGACTGGACTAGTAATCGGGGTTAGGGGGCAAATTGAAATTGACAGGACATTAAAATACAGTCTCAATCACCGTACGACTTTGTTTTTTTCTTTGCGTCTTTTTCTGCTTTCTTCTCTTTCGGAGTTTTCTCAGACTTCTTTTTGATGTTCTTCTGAACTGGTTTTCCTTTTGCCATGAGCTTTATTGTTTTTAGAAGATAATGCTATTCTCTCAAATAAATGTCCTTCTTCGTGAATTTTTAATTGTAACCCCCAGTTCGTCGGAGCGTTCCGAGTTCCTTTGTGCGGCGTCTTCCGAGACTCCGTACTCCAAATAAATAGCCCCCGATGGTCGGCCTCGTTTAACGGGCAGCGTCGAAAAAAGCCAATTCCCAAACCAATTTACTCGGAGAGAGAGACCTCACCCTCCAATCCCGAGTATGTGTTGATTATTCTAACTCCAGAAAGTAGAGCTAGAAACTCCTCCAATCCGATCACTTTTAGTTTAGGAAACGGCAAAGATTTGAAAATGTTGAAGTCGGTGTCATCACTTATCAGGTAGTCGGCGTTGACGAATAGCGCCAAATCGGAGAACTCTTTGCGGTCCGTCGTTACAGTCATCTGGTTCATTTTCAACCAATTGTCAACCCTCTAACCCCGATTTGAAATTGGTACGATCCGCGAAATTGGAATTTATTTAACCCAGTCATTCTTCTTCATCCAGGTGAATAGCGGCTGCATCCATTCCTCGGTGGGAATTTTTAAAACAAATCCATGATTGCCCGACGGGAAGAGGTGCATCTCGGCGGGTACCTTATGATGCCGGAGCGCCTCGTAGAAAGCAATGCTGTTGTCCACGTCCACCACGGAATCATCGCCCGCGTGAGTGAGATAGGTGGGTGGGGTTTGGGTGGTTACGTGCCGTTCATTCGAAAATCGTTCGATTTGCTCAGTCGTGGGATGCGCACCTAACAAATTCGTCCGCGATCCTTGGTGGGCCAGGGTATCACGCATCGAAATGACCGGATAAACCAGAATCATAAAATCGGGCCGCAGGCTGGTATGGTTCGTATTCTCGATCAGCGGCTCGTCGAATTGAGTGCCCGCCGTGGCGGCCAAATGCCCGCCCGCCGAAAAACCCATGATCCCGATTTTGTCCGGCGCGAGGTTCCCATTCGGTGGCCCGCGCCCGGACTACCTGGATGGCACGCTGGGCATCTTGCAGGGGACCTATACTTTTGTCCACCATAATCGAGTCGCTGGGTAGCCGGTACTTGACCACGAAGGCCACCACCCCATGGGCGATAAACGTTTCGGCGATGCGGGTGCCTTCTCCGTCGTAACTTTCTCCCGAATAGCCGCCACCTGGAAAAATAATGACCCCGGCCCCGCTGGCCTTTTCTTTGGCGGGCAGAAAAATAGTGAGGGTTGGTTTCGATACTTTCTGATACCAAATGACTCTACCGTCTTTTTCCGAGGCGATTTCCTGCATCGCGTAGGAAGTCGCGTTGGGAATAGGACCCGAATACAGCGGGATGATTTGCTGCGCCCTGCCGCTACCCGCCAGGAACAGAAGGATGATACAGAGCTTCGTTTTAGCCATAGCCTAAAAAAGGGAAGTGCTGTTTTGTTTTACTCAGCACTTCCCACCCCGTAGAAAAAAAGGACTCTTCACGGCAACTCCCAAATTTTAGGCAAGCGCATTCCGACGGGATCAGTATTTGAGCGCCTTGAGTTTTTCTATCACCCGGTTGGCAATGATTTGATAGCCCTTGTCATTCAAGTGGATGTCGTCGGTAGCGATATTGGATCTCAACCCTCTAGGAAAATTGAGATTCGCCAAATCGGTAAGATCCTCAGCCGTGGGTTTGTAGCCAATCGCGGCCAGTTCTGCATCGGTCGGAGGGGTCATTTTCACGAAATTGTCCCCGTATTTGGCGGCAAGTTTCTCATTGATCGCAATCACCTGGTTGTAGTTTTCAGAGCCTTTGTTCTCATCCGCCTCGGTAAGTACTCCCAGAACCACATATCTGGCAGGGGCGGTGATGTAGGCAACCGAACTGGCCAGAGAAGCAATAATTTCTTCTTCTGCCCCCGGTTTTCCTATGTTGTTCCGGCCATACCATAGAATCTGCGTGGCGGTTTTGAGCTTGGCCGCATCTTCCAGCAAGAATTCAGAATCCGCCGGAATATCGATTACACTGACTGTGGCTGGCGTGATGGTGTAGACCTCGCCTTCGGTTCTCCGGATGGTAGCGCGTACGCCATTTATGGTTCCCGTCCGGCTGTATTCTTCTTTTCTGAATGGGGTCGATAAAAATGCATTACTCAACTTGGTAATCTTTACCGGTTGGATGCTATTGAATTTATTACCTTCTACCGATATTTTTAGGGGTACTCCTCCCTGCCTGACGGCAATACTTGCTGCCCCCTGGCCCACGATCCCGTCGCTTGCAACGGGCCGCCCCTGTAAAGCAGCCGCAACGATGTTTCCATAGGGGGCGGTGCCGCCCGCGCCAATCGTCAGGCTGTCGCCAAAAAAAGCGAGCGTTTTATCCCTATCTGGAATTACTTCTGGCTCAGGAATCTGGGTTTCGGGGAGCACGTCGTCTTTCGCCTTACTACAGGCCGATAAAATGGCTGTAGTAAAAATGGCTCCCCCAGTCTGGAGAAAAAAGCGGCGGCGGCTCAATAAATTTTCTGGAGTCTTCGTGTGCGAGCTGGGTTTCTGATTTTCAATCATTTTTTCAAGGAGGGTTTTTATACTTGGCCTTTTCTACAAAAAATCATACCAATACTATACGCACGATTCTCTTGCCTGGATGAGGGATTTTTTTGATAATCCGGCCCACAGAGATAGATTTCCCTGCCTCAGTACTTTACATCTGTGTACCGACGCAGAGAAGCGTTTATGAAAACCATACTTACCCGCCGCGACGCCCTTAAAACCACCGCTTTGCTGCTGGGCGCGGGCCTTGCCGGAAACCTCACTGCCCTAGCAAAGCCCCGCTTCCGTCTCGGGGCCTGCGACTGGTCCATTGGCCCAAGGCTAAATCCCGCATCCTTCGACATCGCTAAAACGATTGGTTTGCAGGGCTTGCAAGTCAGCTACAACACCAAAGATGATGAGGCGGGGCTGTCCGTTCCGGCGACCCTGAAAAAGATAAAGGAGGCGGCCAGACGTAGCGGCATCGCCGTTTCCAGCCTAGCCATCGCCGAGTTGAATCGCGTTCCCTACAAGTCGGAGCCACGCACCGAGGCGTGGGTTTGGAACAGCGTGGACGCTGCCAAGGCGCTGGGCGTGAAGGTGATTTTGCTGGCGTTTTTTGGTAATGGTGAATTGCGGGAAGACGAAGCGGGCCAGAAAATGGTGATCGAGCGGCTTAAAAAAGTGGCTCCCCACGCTGAGAAGCAGGGCATCACGCTGGGCATAGAGTCGTACCTGAGTGCGCGGGAACACCTGAAAATCATCGACGCCGTGGGTTCTAAAGCCGTGAAGGTGTATTACGATTCGCGTAATTCCGCCGACGCGGGCCACGATATCTACGAGGAGATTCCCTTCCTGGGCAAGGACCTGATTTGTGAACTCCATATGAAGGAAAACGGCTTCCGCCTGGGCGAAGGCACCATCGACTGGCCGCGCGTGGCGGGTTTGCTAAAAAAGATTGATTACCAAGGTTGGATGCAGATTGAAGGTGCAATACCCAAGGGGGCAAACGTTGTGGAAACCTACCAGCATAATCGCCGATATTTGGAAGGGCTTTTTGAGTTTGCGTAGGGACTTCGGCCGCACCGGCCTTTAGATTTGGAGTTCGGCCCGGTACGCTCAGCCTGACAGGGCTTTCGGCTGTCGGCTTTTTTTGAATTTGTAAACACCGTTTCTACATGAAAAATCAATCCCTATCCCGCTATGTAACGCTCACCCTTGGAGTCGCACTCCTCGTTTCCCTCTCGGCGGTCAGCCTGTGGACGCCCGAGGACGAGAACTCACGCCTTTACGTCCCTGACGACCTGGAAGCCACGCTCTGGGCCGAGGCACCGATGTTTTACAACCCAACCAATATGGACATCGACGCGCGCGGAAGAGTCTGGATTACGGAGGCGGTCAACTACCGCAGCTTCAAGACCGAACCGGAAAAGCGCCTTTCGCACGAGCAAAAAGGCGACCGCGTGATGATTCTGGAAGACCGAGACGGCGATGGCAAGGCCGAGACTTCTAAGGTGTATGTGGAGGATACGCTGCTCACCGCTCCGCTGGGCATCGCCGTCATCGACAACAAAGTCATCGTTTCCTGCGCTCCCAACCTGATTATTTACACCGACACCGACGGTGACGATAAGCCCGACGAGCGCGAGGTGTTCCTGACGGGCTTCGGTGGCTTCGACCACGACCACTCGCTGCACTCGCTCGTGACCGGGCCGGACGGCCGCTGGTACTTCAACACGGGCAACGCCGGGCCGCACGTGGTGACCGACAAGAGCGGCTGGACGCTCAATAGCGGTACGCTTTACAACGGCGGTACGCCTTATAATAACAGCAACACTGGCAACCGTAAGTCGGACGATGGCCGCGTGTGGGTGGGCGGCCTAGCGCTGCGCATCAACCCCGACGGTACCGGGCTGAAAGTGATGGGCCATAATTTCAGGAACAGCTACGAGGTGTGCCTCGACAGCTACGGCAATATGTGGCAAAACGACAACGACGACCAGGTGATTACCTGCCGGGTATCGTTCCTGCCCGAAAATGGTAACGCCGGGTACTTCGCCGACGATGGTACCCGCTTCTGGCAGGCCGACCGCCGCCCCGGCCAGACGATGTTCGAGGCGCACTGGCACCAGGAAGATCCGGGCGTGATGCCCGCCGGGGACAATACCGGGGCGGGTTCGCCCACAGGCATCGTGTTCTACGAAGGCGACGCGCTGGGCGAGAAATATCGGGGCACTTTGCTGAGTTGCGAGGCGGGCCGCAATGTGGTGTTCGCCTATCAGCCCGAGAAAACGGGCGCGGGCTTTTCGCTCAAAAGAAAAGACCTGATTAGTTCCTTCCCCCAGGCCTCCGAGCGCTACGAGTGGTTCGAGACCGACACCGATACGCGCAAGTGGTTCCGTCCGTCGGACGTGTCGGTGGGGCCGGACGGTGCTTTGTACGTGGCCGACTGGTACGATCCCATCGTGGGCGGCCACGCCATGCAGGATAAAAAAGGCTACGGCCGCATCTACCGCATTACGCCTAAGGGCAAAAAACTTACCACGCCCAATCTCGGTCTCAGTACCACGGCGGGCATGATCGCCGCCCTAAAAAGTCCGGCGGTCAACGTGCGGGCTTTGGGATTCAACGCTTTGCAAAAGAAAGGCGAGGCCGTGTTGGGCGAGGTAAAAAAACTATTATCCGCTGATAACCCCTACTACCGGGCGCGGGCTATTTGGCTGATGGCGCAGTTGGGAGAGAAAGGCAAAGCCGAGGTGAGAGTACTACTCGATTCGCCCAAAGCCGACGAGCGGTTGGTGGCCTTCCGTGCGTTACGATCAGTTTCAGCGGCTGACGATATTTTATTAAAAATGGCCCAAGATCCCGATGCCGCCGTCCGCCGTGAAGTGGGCATTGCGTTGCGGGATGTGCCTTTCAATGATTCGAAAACAGCCATCGTGCAATTGATAAAAACATACGACGGTAAAGATCCTTGGCTGCTGGAAGCCATCGGCACGGCGGCGGATGGCAAGGAGAATGAAGTATATGAATTAGTCAGGTACACTTTCAAAGCTGAACCCACGCGCTGGTCGCCGCAACGCGCAGCCCTGACCTGGCGGCTGCATCCTGCCCAGGCCGCCGACGACCTGAAAGCGCGGGCCGCTTCCGCTCAGGTCGATGCCGCCGAGCGCCGTAAAGCGCTGACTGCTCTCGCTTTTATCAATACCAAAAAAGCGGCAGAAAATATGCTAGGCCTAACCAAATCGCCGCTGCTCGACGTGTCGGCCACGGCCTTGTGGTGGATCAACTTTCGCCAAACCAACGACTGGGCCGACCTCATGGACTGGGAAACCGCCGCCGCCCAGGCCCTGACGCCCGAATACAAGCGAATGCTGAATTTGAAAAACAAGGTTAAAGACAAAGCCCTGACCGACGAGCAGCGCGCCGAAGCTGCCCGACTTATGGCCGACGACGCCAGCGGTGGCAATATGCTCATCGACCTGAAATCGCAGGGACAACTACCCGGCAAGGTCGCTGAAGCGGTGAGCGATCAATTATTCAAAAACCCTGACCAGAACGTGCGGGTATTGGCCAGCCAGTTTTTTCCCCGCGCGGGTAAGGCTTTGAAAGTAGATTTCGTGGCCCGTATGAAAGCCGACCCGAAGCACGGTCAGCAGGTCTTCATCAACAATTGCGCCTCCTGCCACCGCCACGGCGACAGCGGCGCAGACATCGGCCCCGATCTGACGATGATCCACCAGAAATTTGACAAGCTCACGCTGCTGGATGCCATCGTGAATCCCTCAGCCAGCATCGTCTTCGGTTACGAAGCCTACACCGTCACGACTAAGAAAGGCAAAAGCTACTTCGGTTTTCTACTCAGCGACGGGCCGACGGTAGTGATTAAGGACGCCACCGGAAAGCAACACGTCATCAAAGCCGATCAAATCAAAAGCCGCGAAAAACTCCCCAACTCGCTTATGCCTGACCCAACGTCGATGGGGCTGGACGAGCAGGCGCTGGCGGATTTGACGGGGTATTTGCTGAGTTTTTAAATTCGCTTTTTATGCTCTTCCTAGCAAATACGTGAGTGTTATAAGCGTTTTTAGTATGAAATTTGCAGATAGTTTTTAGAAAAGTTAGGGAGAAGACGACGTATTTTACAAAAAATCTCCTTTCTATTATTAGAAAATCTTAATGTTTAGTTAGTTTACGAGGTAATGCAACAGGCAGACTACATAAAGGAGATAGCTAGATATGGTCTTGAAAATGACCAGGAAAAACTTCTATTCACCCTAAATGAACTGATTGAACACTCCAAGCAGTCACGTAAGGTCAACTTTGCCCTACAACTTCAATCCATTTTAAAGGACGCCATCCGGCAACAGGAAACCAAAGGTATCTTGCGGCACGGCTCTTCTAAGTACGCCATTCGGGAGGAAGACCGGGAAGTAGCGGACTTCATCCTTGAAAAGTTGACCTCCGACTATAAGTTCGACAACTTGGTATGCGAGAAGGCAGTAAGAGAGCACTTGGAATACTTTGTGCAGGAACATCGCTCGATCGACATTCTTCGAAAATATGACCTGCCCGTGTCCAATAAGGTACTTTTCTATGGTCCTTCGGGCTGTGGCAAGACTCTGGCAGCGTACGTGTTGGCGGGTGAACTGGAAAAAATGATGATCGTCATCAATCTGGGTGCCATCGTTTCGTCGAAACTTGGGGAAACGAGTAAGAATCTGGCAAAAATTTTTCGTAGAGCCGCTACGGAGGATTGCATTATTTTCTTGGACGAGTTCGACACACTTGGCAAGGTGCGGGATTATGGGCAAGATCACGGAGAAATGAAGCGCGTGGTGAACACCATTCTTCAACTATTCGATTACCTGCCTCAGAGCAGTGTTGTTATTGCGGCCACGAATCAGCAAGATCGAATTGACGAAGCACTGCTACGCCGATTCGATCTTTCGGTACAGTTGGAATTGCCCAACGAGAGGCAAATTAGCGAACTGATCGACCGCACTATCCTGGACTCACCCTTTAAATTTGACAATTTGGCGAAATCCAAAAAAATCATGAAGGCGTCGCTGGGCCTGTCCTACTACTCCGTTCAAAAAACACTTCTGACCGCGATCAAGCGGAGCCTGTTTTCTCAAAAACCGTCTTCGGGCAAAACCCAAACCATCCAAACTGATATTTGGGCGAGTTTGGTGGAGCAGGAACGAGCACACCTACTCAAATCTGTCAATTAATCGTTTTCGGCTTCGGCTTCGAGATCAGCGTCAAGCACAACTAGCGCCTGCAACTCATTCTCGACCATAAGCCCCTCGTAGAGAGAGCCGATGTACATACCTTTTGACGGAATTTGTTTAACGCGAATAACCAGCGAGAAGTCTATTTCGTCGGCGTAACTTAACTTTTGAGTCTCCGTCAGCAGCTTGTTGAATTTTGAGCTTACAGCTATTTTGAAGGTAAAGTCTTCGTCAAGGATATTCTGTTTCCCTACCATAAAGGATACCTTCTGTGCGTTGCTCAGTAATTTACCTTTGTAGTAGGGGTCTTGTGACCAACTCTCTCTCAGCTTGTAGCCTTCCTGAATTATACCTGTTTCTTCATCTTCTTTGGGTCCAGACCTTCCCCCGTTTATTTCTTCCAGAGTTCTATTTTTAAAAATACCAAATCCCAGATGAAGGGGACAATAGGCGATTTGGCTATGTTGAATCGGTTTGAACTTGAAGCAAAGCGTAGCTTCAAACGCAAGTAGTCCTTGTGAACGACCCGAATGTTGGAGATAAGGCGGTAATTTTAAGGAATAAATCACAATGTTTTCTGGCAGAATGCTCTCCTCCAAAATGATCGTCACCTCATGGTCGGTGGAGGTTAAGCAGGTAGACAAATCAGGAATGCCTTTTCCCAAAACCCGGTTCAATACAGACTTGGGCAAACCATCGAACGAACCATCCACTCTCGGTAAAACAGCCGAATTGATTAGCATCGCTTTAACCGATTGCATGGAAAGGTTTGGGTACTCTGCTAGAATTCGGGCAGCCAGATTTGCTACGAATGGCGCAGCATAGCTTGTCCCGGTTTCTTTCATCCAATACCGTCCTAATTTTGGAGTAAGTACCGAAAGCCCAGTATTCTCTGTTTCTCCACTCATTTCTATGTCGCCCCCGAAATATATTACATCTGGCTTGGTGTATTGCTTATTGGTTTGGTTCTGGCTCAGCCCCGAAGTAGCAAAGTCAACGTGGCATTTCGACGTGTAAATTGCCGGAAATGTGGCGTCGTTAGCAATACCAGCCACAGTTATACTGGGATTTAGATTATCGGCAACCGCTCCGACAGTTAGGTTATTCATGCTCTCGGCCGGAATATGGATGTTGTTATCTAAATCAGCAAAGTGGCTAGGGTAAGGAAGTAAGGCTCCGCTATTGGGATCGATAGCCCTCCGTTTCATATTTCCTCCAGCAATGCAGATCAAAATATCCAACTCATAAGCCAAAACATCCAAGGCGTAGGCCAAGGCTGAGATAGATTCGTTGTCATTTTTAACACTTTCCAAAATGGTTAAAACGAACAAACGCACCCCAATTTCTTTATTAGCAAGCCTAATAGCTTCAAGAATTGCCTTATCCGAAACGCGGGGCATTCTGGAGTTTCTGGGGTTCAGTATTTTGATTGAAAGCAGTCGCGCATCAGCTTGTACTTTGCCCTTGGCCACCGGATATAGACGATCCCCAAAAGCAGCAATACCAGCTACACCCGTGCCGTGTCCCCAGGTGCTTTCCCAGTTATCGACACGGGCGTTAGTACCAGCTAAGTCAAAGGGATCATCTTGCCGAGGATTTACAATCAAATCGACCAACGGAGTTTGATCGCTGATTCCCGTATCGAGGATGCCAATGATTGGGGCAGCGGTAGGCGGGGCAATGACCGTGAAACCAAAACTCCGGGTCGCGGTTCCGAAGCGGCCCGGCGAGATAAGCCCCAACGAATTGGGGCGGGCAGAATGCAGAATATCGAAGTTATCGGCCAGATCGCGGAGTTGTTCATGCGTTGCGCCCCAAAGTTGAACAGTGTCGTTGTCCGCAATTTCCTCGTAGCGTATGGATTGACTATCCAGATATTCTGCCAACGAAACTTGGATTTTCATCAAGGCATCGAAAATATCGGAGCGTTCGCTAACAAGATTTAAGATTATGTCGGATGTATCTTCAAGCACCGAAGGGAGTATATCGTCTGTGGTCAACAACTCGAATTTACGTATGAACAAGATGTCAGAGTCCGATGTAGGCGCGGGAGAAGCGGTCGGCTCTGCCTCCACGAAGGCTCGTAGAGTACGCAGGAAGCACTGAAATTTGTCCTCGTCGCGAATAGCGAATAGAATACGCCGTCCGAAATGATCCACTTCCACGGCGGTTATCCCGTACTTTGTTCGGTACCTAGCTTCAAAGTTCGCTTGATCGAATACGTTTTGGAATGTGACCCTGAGATAGTCGAGGTGCGCTGGAACAGAAATCGACCGCGCCTGATAACGCTGGATTCGTGCCACTTGAAAAGCAGCTAGGTAAAGACCAAAATCCGCCTGCATAGGTTGGTAGTTGGGAGACGAGCTCTTTTCCTTTTCAATAAAACGAGTAGGCTGCTTGTAGATTTCGTATCCTTCGGAAGGCTTGGTATAAACGAGGTGCGGTTTTGCCATTTTCAAAAATCTTTTACTTTTAATCCGAAATTTATAGATTTATTTTCAAGGGCTACATACTGTCTTTGTTAAGCTGCTGATTTTCTACCTTGCATTCTTTCTCTTCCCTGATTGACCTGCTATGAATGCAGTAAAAAAAATTACTACCTCCCTCCTCTTCTCCTTATTTTTCCCGTTTCTCCTCTTCGCCCAACCCGCCCCTTTCCAATGGCAACAAGTAGCCCCCGGCGTGTGGAAAGCCACCGTCGGTAAGCCAGAAAAACTCACCCCGCTGGGCGTGGCGGAGATCGAGCCGCGCGTCGATGCTTTGAAAAAGCTGGGGGCGTCGGCTTTTCCCAAAGCATTGCAGGAAAGCAAAAGCGAACTCACCGATGGGAAGCTGTACCTGCACTTTCCGCTGCAAAAGGGGGAGCAACTCTACGGCCTGGGCCTGAATTTCAAGACCGTACAGCAGCGTGGTACGATCAAGAACCTGCACATGGATCATTACGGCGGAAAGGACGATGGCCGCACCCACGCCCCGGTACCTTTCTACGTCTCGGACCAGGGATATGGTGTCCTCATCAATTCCGCCCGGTATTTGACAGTTTACGCCGGGACAGCAGTTCAACGCGATGGGCTCGACGCGCCGCCCGAAATGAACCGCAACACCCAGAAAGACTGGAATTCGCTGCCTTACTCCAATGCCGTGGACGTGCTCGTGCCAGCGGCGGGAACGGAGGTGTACGTGTTTGCGGGCAAGAATGCGATGGAAGTCGTGCAGCGCTACAACCTCTACTGCGGCGGGGGTACGCTACCACCCAAGTGGGGTCTGGGCTTTGTCCACCGGATGCCCACCTTGTTCACGGATACTCAGGTGGAGCAGGAAATGAACGAGTTCGAGGCCAAAGGCTACCCGCTAAGCGTGATCGGCCTGGAACCCGGCTGGCAGACGTACTCTTATCCCAACAGCTTTGTGTGGGACAGCACCCGCTACCCGCAGCCGAAGCTTTTTTTGGATAAATTGCTGGCTAAAAACATACGGACGAATCTTTGGATTAACCCTTATGTATCCTCGCATTCGCCGATTTACAAAGCCATTTTGCCCTATACTGCCTCGCACACAGTGTGGGTGGGTGTGGTGCCGGATTTTAATCTAAAACCCGCCCGGAATATTTTCAAAAAACACTTTACCGCACAGGGCGTCGAGCTGGGGGTGTCGGGCTATAAAGTGGACGAAACAGACGGAGTCGATAAATGGCTGTGGCCGGACGTGGCCAAATTCCCGTCGGGCTTCGCCGCCGAGCAGGTGAGGCAAACCTACGGGCTGCAATTTCAGAAAATGACGATGGCCTGGTTCCGGGCCAAAAACCAGCGCACTTATGGTCTGACGCGGGCTACCAATGCCGGATCGTCGGGCCTGCCCTACGTAATTTACAACGATTACTATGACCACAAGGACTTCATTACTGCCCTCTGCAACAGCAGCTTCATTGGCGTGCTGTGGACGCCCGAGGCGCGTTCGTCCAAAACCGCCGAGGAGTGGTTGCGGCGGATGCAGGCGGTTTGCTTTTCGCCGATGGCCATGCTGAATGCCTGGGCCAGCGGCATCAAGCCCTGGTCGTATCCCGAGGTGGCCGAACAGGTGAAGGAGGTGATGCAGTTGCGAATGCAGTTGCTGCCGTACCTCTACACGACTTTTGCCCAGTATCATTTCGAGGGTAAACCGCCCATCCGGGCCATGAATCTGGTAGAAGGCTTCGCCGACGCCGGAACCCTCGTGGTCGGCAAGTTCGACGCCACCGACAATCCCTACGCGATGGCCGTGCGTAAGGATGTGAAAGATCAGTTCATGGTCGGCGACTACCTGCTGGTGGCACCGATGTTTGCCGAGGAGCCGATACGGAAGGTAATTCTGCCGAAAGGGAAATGGTACGATTTCTACACGGGAAAGTACGTCGGCGACGGCGAAACCTTTACAGTCGACCAATCCGCCAAACTGGATAAAATCCCGCTTTTTGTAAAGGAGGGTGGCATTATCCCGATGGTTCCAGCCACGCTGCATTCGCCCACTCGGGACGAGGTGCTGCCACTCAGCGTCCGCTACTACGGTACGCAGCCGGGTAGTTTCAACCTCTACGACGACGATGGCGAAACCTTCGATTACGAAAAGGGGGATTTTGGTTGGACAAAGTTGGAAGTCAAAAACGGCAAGGGGCAGCAGTTGCCGACGCAAGGAAAGGCATGGCGGTATAGCGGGGTTAACTGGGAGTATATGACGCAGTAATTAAACAGGTAAGAAAACATCCGTACGGACTTTTAATCAAAAAAACTCCCATGAATACCATGAAAAACCCCCGCTCGAAGTTCTCATTTGGCCTGGCGTTGGCCGCTGTCTTGCTGCTCACTCCTTTCGCCCAGGCCCAAAAAGGCACCCTCGACGACCTCAGTTTCCTCGAAGGTCACTGGCTTGGCCAATTCAACGGCGGTTCCATCGAAGCTTCCTGGACCGCCCCGGCGGCGGAAAATATCGTTGGCTACATCCGCATGATGAAAGACGACAAGCCCACGATGTACGAACTATTCGTCTTCGAGCAAACCGATAAGGGACCCGTGGCGATGGTGAAGCACTTCAAGCCGGGCATGGTGGGTTTGGAAGAGAAGGATGTTCACGACCATTACATTTTTCTCAGTGCGAAGGAAAACGAGGCTTTATTTGAAAAAGATGATGCCTCGGTGCGCATCATCTACGAGCGGCGTTCGCCCACGCAGCTTGTCATCCGGCGCGCGCTCAACAAAGACGGCGCATACCGGGCCGTGGACTTGTTCGTGTTTGAGAAAATGCCCTGAGCGAGTCGATTGGTGCCCAGGTTTTAGAACGATAACTTGGGTTCCACCCACAAGGCTGTACAACTCATAACAAACAACGCCAGCCATACCCAATCGTCCACTTTTTCTTGTCGCTGCGGCTTTGCGTTTGAACCAACCGTCGAAAACCGCACCGCTCGTTGCGCCCGAATGTAGGCGTTCATGCGCCGGGTCCGGAAAAGATTGGATGTCGAACCCTGCACAAAAACCTCCACCGAATCGCCCAGCCGGGTCCAGCCCGCTTGCCCGAACAGGTACTCTGCCGTTGCCGAATGCTCGTTCAGCGGGGAGGCGGTGAGTGCAGTCGTATCTTTCCCAATTTTTAGTCGATCAGGCAATTGCGAATTGGAATTTATCGAAATCTTTCCCGTCAGCCCTTTGAATAATGGCGCATCCGCCGTTAAAGTATTGGCCAAAGGCGGCTGCACCTGCGCCATGATTGTGCTCCAGACTTTCTCGTAAACCGCGCTATCGCCGCTGAGTTTGAGCGGAAAAGTTTCGTTCAGTAGACTTACGCCCACTTTTCCTGCTTTATTCCACACCGCCACCGGGTAAGTGGAGGTCACCAATTGCGGTAATGCCTCATTAAATTTATAAGGGGCAGAAGTGAGGTTCGGCGCGAGTTGTGTCGCCGCTTCGGAAGTCGTTCTTTTTACGGAAAAGCCCGTTCCTAAGGCACGGTTAATGCTGAAAATACTCGCTTCGGACTGGTTCGAACCTAGAAAAAATACGCTGTTTCCGGCGGCCAAAACCTTTTTCACTTGGGCGTTTCCAGCGTTACTGGCGTCAGTAATGATTATATCCGGTAACGCGCCTTTCTCGACGCCTTCGTTAATCGTCGTGCTTTGACTGATTCCTTTGGAAACGGTCGTCGTCACGGTAACGGCGTTGCCTTGTCGGCCCAGCCACTCGGCCAGGGTACGGCTCTCGAAATCCGGGCTATTCAGGATAAACTGGTAGGCTAATTTCGGACGTGGACGCCCGAAGAAACGCAACGTGTCCACGAAAGTTTCGTCCACAAAAAGCTCCGTAGCGGTGCGGCCTTCGGTGAAAGTTGGGAAGCTCAGCGCGAAGGAATTCAATCCCGCCGCAAGCTGCGTACTGTCCAGCGTCTCCCCGGCGTATTTTATTTTTATCCACTGCTTTTCAGCCGCTTCGACGACACCCGAGACGCGTTGCATTTCGCCCTGCCGGACAATACCCCGCCAGCTCAGGTTTTGCATTTGATTTTTTGGATAATACGGTTGCCAACCCATGGCTCCTGAACCGATTTGGGACAACAGATCCGTTGGGAAATCCTGCCCCAGCAGCGTTACCGAATCGAACTGCGTCGTAAGCTTTTTCTTTAAAAATTCGGACACGCCGAACCGTTCTTCTATCCCCAAACTATCCTGAAACTGCCGGGCCACGGCGGCGGGAACATCCCTCCCAACCAGTAACGCCTGCCGGGAATTCGTGGTCGTCGTCCAGGTGGGTTGTAGTAAATAGCCCAACAGCACCAGCCATAGAAGCCCGTTCAGTCCGCCCCGCAGCCATTTCCGGCGCGGCGGCAGCGTTGTGTTTTTCCACAAAATCCAAACGACTACCACCGGAAAAGCCGCCAGCAAAATGAGAAGCAACCAATGCAGCGGATCAGAAGGATTGAAGGAAAAATCGAAAGAAATCATAAGAGCCGTCGCCAGAAGGCGGCTTCCAGTTTGGGTTCGCTGCGGTGGGAAGAATTGGTTTGCCAGGTTGGATTGGAAAGCGGCAGCAAGAAAGCTTTGGCCCGCGCTTTTTCTTTCATTGTGAGCTTTTTACCGCTGGCTAGTTTTTGCAAATCACCCAACACAGCCCAGTTTTTCAGGCCGCTGTTGATCGTCGTTTCGGCCAGTTGCGTGCCGACTTGCTGCACGTCGTGCTGCTGCGCCGTCGAAAGTTTGGGGAGTTCGAGGTAGCCCAGCACCCGCCTGATTCTCGTAGCCAATTGCTCTCGCTCGTAAGTTCGTTCCTGGCGGTAGCCTTCGTTGATCTTGTCGAGTTCACCCGTCAGGCGCGTTTCCTTGATTTTTAATGGCGGCGGGTCGAAGCCGCTTTTCTTGACGTAGGTGCGGGCTTTTTGCTGGGCGGTTTTCAGGTATTCTAAAGCCTTGTTCTCAAACGGCAGCGCCTTTTCGGGTTCGTACATCCGCAGGTGCAATTCCGACTGCCACATCTGTTCCAGCGCCATTTTCAGCAGGCTGCGGGTCGACTGTTCGTGAAAAGTATTCACCTCCGCGTCGTCGTGCGCGTGGACATACTGCTCCATCAGCGCGGCGAGCGGGTCTTGCTGCTCGGCGGGCGACGTGGCGGCGTGGTCGTGCTTGGGCATTTCCGCTACGGCAGCGTGTTCTTCTTCGGTATCGTGCTTGTGGACGAAGCCTTCCAGCGGATTGCCGCCAGCACCGTGGTCGTCAGGAGGTCCCCCGCCCCCGATATTCGTCTCAAATTCTTCTCCCAAAAACTGCCCGTAGCGCAGCCGCAGTACCTTCTGGTCGAAGCCGATTTCGTTGGAGGTGCTTTTGAATTCTTTGTCCGCCAGCTTTTTCCGTTTAGCGATTAACTTTTCCGTGTCGATGATGATTTGCCGCTGCGAGCGGAAGTACTCCGGCATCCGGTTCACGGCCATCCTTGCTAGTTCGGATTCTTCCATCCGCGTTGTGTCGCGGTAAACGATAAAATAGGTGTCCGACTTGGTGAAATTGGCCTCCGGTTGGCGATTGTCCACGGCGGCCCAGTAGTAGTAAAGTTCGTCGCCAGGCGTGAATTCCAGGGCTTTCAGATCGAGGACTTTGGTCAGGTTGGCTTCCTTAAAAGTACTTGGATTAAGCGGCAGCCTCACTTCCCGAAACTTCACGTTCTCGCCCGAACCCCGCGCCAGCGTGGCGACGATGAAGGCATTTTGTACCCGAAAATCGTCGGAGATTTTGGCCGAAACGGAAATTTTCTTGGCGTCGTTCAGTTGGTGATAGCGGTAGAGTTCCTTGCTGGCGGGTGTAATTTTGGGCGGCAAGTCGGGCTGCGCTTCCAGCCGATAAAATTCCGACTGCCACAGCAGTGAATCGCCCCGGTAGGCTTTCAGGTTATAAATCCCGGAATGTAGCAAGCGGTCGCGGTATTCGTAAGCACCGCCTTTTTTCTGGAAAACGTTCTCCCCGCCCCGCCCATCCGAAAGCCGCAGCGCCACGCCGTCCGCGTTGGCTAACTCCACTCGCCACGCCAGCCGCGAACCGCTCAACGCCGCGACGTTCAAATCCGCCGATTCCGAAGCCCGCAAACCTGAATAGGCTGGGGGCTGAATCCTCACACTCGCCTTTTGCAGACTCGGCGGCAGAAGCTTTTTCTGCTCGGTTTTTTGGCTAAAAAAACTTTTCTCCTGTTTTTCAGCGACTGCTTTTGTCCCAAAATATGGCACCACCAATCGAAAAAGTAGCGCCGTCGCCAACAATAAACCATACGGCCAAAGCTGCGCAAACAAGACGCGCGGTGCGGGTTGGGCTTCGATCTGTCCGTACAATCTTTCGAGTTGCAACTGTTCCGCCAAATTCAGGTTTTCCTTGTCCAGTAACGCCAGGCTGTATTCCGTTCCCGATACTTCTTGGTGAAGCAATGCGAAGGCTTCGGGCTTTTTTGGTTGGTAAATTTTGGTAATAAAAACACCCGCCAAAATAGCCGCCATTGTCGCCCCCAACTGGATAGCCAGCGAATTCGTCAGCACCGAGGTTGCCAGCAACGCCGCCGCGCCCAGCAACGCGCAACGCAGGAAAGCGTTGGCGTACAGCTGGTTTCGCACCGAGGCGATGAGGCGTTTGAGGTCGTTCATGCGTTGCGGGTGAGAGCAATGATTCGCTCCAAAATAACGAGAACAAGCAGAATAATAAAAATGATTCGCTGCGTAGGGGCCGCCGGATTGCCCGTCGGTTGGGCAGTGGGCTGAAACAAGGTACTTAGCTCGCCCCGTCTCCAAGGCACCGGATCGCCTTTGATTTCCCAATGTTCCAAAATCCGCTGCCCCAGCCACTCGGGTAGTTGCCCATCGGCGACGAGCGGCGAAGTTTGCGGCGTCAGGCTTTCGGGGGAATAGACCACGTTGGGATAAGCCGATAATCCCGCCTGCAAAGCCACGATGTACAGCGTCGTGGGATTAGGCGCGACGGGAGCGTTTTCGCCGATAACCAGGTCGGGCGACCCAGCCGTATTTTCATCCATCGCTACTTCCAGACCATATACTTCGCCAAAAGCCCGCAGGGCGGCTTCGGCGGTTTTGCGTTCGAGGGGGTTCTTCAAGTCGAGGTGTACTTTAAAAGTACCCTGACCCACAGGTTGGGCGGCAAACGCCACGGTGGGATCTTCGGCGGCGGTAGCAAGACGATTGTTGGTATTGACGTATAGTTTCTGATTATTACCGACCAGACGGTAGTTGTGCAGGCCTTTACTAAGTGTGTCGGCGGAAGCGTGGAGTTGAAAGTCAGCGGGCGTTTGAATGAAGGGTAGGGGATAGGCTGGGCGTTTGTTTTTGAGGTAAAGGTGCAATTCCGCGCCTTCTCGCGCGGCCCGGTTGATGGAATTTTGCAACAGCACAGGGGTAAAGTTGCTTCCGGCGGCGGGTAATTGAGAAGTTTCGTCAGCCGGGCGCAGATCGGGCGTCAACCAGTAGATCGCTTCACCATTTTCGCGGGCGCGTTCCAATTCAAAGCGGTAGTTGCTGACCACGAAGGCATCGGGCTGGACGAGGTGAATTTTTTGCAAAATCTCCGCCGTATTTTTGTTTTTGAACACCGGCTCACTCAACAAAAAAGCCAGCGTCAGCAGCATTAGGCAGCGCAGCGCCAGCAGCAAAAGTTGATCCAAGCGCAGACCACGCCGCGATTGCTGGTTTTTCTCAAAAAGAAACCGGGTAGCCGCCCAGGCGATTTCCTTGCCTTTCTTTTGATGCCAAAAGTGGAGGGCAATGGGAAGGACGATGGCCAGTGCGCCCCACAGCAGGGCGGGTTGGAGGAATTGCATTGAAGTGAAAACTAAATTCTGGATTTTTGCTTACTTTCAGGTCGTGAAGATAGTGAAAGTGCTGATAGCTATGTTTTGATTACCCATGCCTAACAAAAACCTTTACATCATTGCGGGCTGCAACGGGGCGGGTAAAACTACAGCTTCCTTCACCATCCTGCCCGAAATTCTTGATTGCAAAGAATTTGTCAATGCCGACGAAATCGCCCGAGGACTTTCGCCCTTCCAACCCGAAAAAGTCGCTTTTGAAGCCGGGCGCATCATGCTGAACAGAATTGACGCTCTCTTGGACAGCAGCGAAAGCTTTGCTTTTGAAACTACCTTAGCGACAAAAAGCTATCGAGTCAAGATTGAGGAAGCTAAAAGCAAAGGCTATACGACAACGCTACTTTTCTTTTGGCTGGAAAGTGTAGCACTAGCGAAGGAACGGGTTAAAACGAGAGTGGCGGAAGGAGGGCATAATATTGCGCCGGACGTAATTGAAAGGCGCTATCACAGAGGCATCAAGAACTTGTTTGAGATATATCTGCCAATAGTAGACGGAGTTTTGATTTATGATAATTCCGCAGGAAAACAGGAGCTTTTAGCACGAAAATATATGGATAGCAAATTTGAAATTATCAACAAAACTACGTTTGACAAACTAATAAAATTTCATGACCACTATTAAGGAACAAAAAGAACTTTTTGACAAAATTTCGTTTGGTCTCGAAAAAAACTACGAAAAACTCATCGAGTTCAAAAAACAGAAAGGCACCGACCTCGTCGTAATGCGGGACGGAAAAATCGTAAGAATCAAGCCGGAATAAGTTGGTTAGGCTTCTCCGAAGCCGGGTTAATTTTTGTTTCTTGTACTCTACGAAGGTTGGGTCTCTCCGAGACTTAATTTCCGAGCTATACTTTCCGCTTCGCCAGAAAATCTCGCAGAACGACCGCGATCGGATCGCTCAGCCGCGCCCGGACGAGGTGAACGTGTGGCAGACGCAATTCCTCTTCCAAATTTTCCAGGTACAGCGTGGCGTTCTGACGGAAGGTATCGCGCACGGCGTCGGCTTCCAATTCGACCGCGCGGCCGGTTTCCAGGTCTTTGAAGCGGTAAAAACCTTTCAGGTCGAAATCCATTTCCTGGTCGCCCAGAATTTGAAAAATCACGACCTCCCGGCGCGGGTTGGCGACGCTTTTGATGAGGTTCAGCCACTCTTCGCCGACCTGCCACAAGTCCGAGACGAAGACGAGCATTTCTTTTTGGCGGGCGTAAAATTCCGGGAAAGCGGCCGCGTCGTTTCGCCATTCGCCACTGGCTTCGGCTTTTTCTAAACCAAATAAAATCTTTTGGAATGCTTGCTTGCCCGCTACGGCAAGGGTTTGCAAAGCACCGTCTTGCAAGGCGTACAAACTCATGGCATCGCCTTGCCGGTAGCCCAAATATGCCATCGATGCTAACAGAATCCGGGCGTACTGCAAACGGCTAATGCCCCCCTCGGCGTAGTTCATCGAGCCGGAAAGATCCAGCAGAAAACGAATGTGCAGGCTGCTTTCGGTGGCTGATTCGCGCACCTGATGTTTGCCCGTGCGGGCGTAGAGTTTCCAGTCGATGCGCTTGGGGTCGTCGCCGGGTTCGTAGTGACGATACTGCTCGAACTCCACGCCCACGCCCGACCGTCGGCTGCCGTGAACGCCCAGCAAAAGTTCCTCGCTGACGACTTTTCCGGCCAGTTGGAGGTTATTGAGTTTGATAAGGTCGGTGGCGAGGTGGGGCATTAGATTGTTGGTGATTAACCTTTGCGGTCAATCAATCGCGCCTTACCGAAATCAACATTTTTCAGAGTTTTAACAGCGCGTTCCAATTTGATACGGATCAATTCATGGATGGATGAATATTCGCCGCTTTTGGGAGCAGAAGCAGGTTCATTCTTTTCTATTGTTTTCATAGCGATAATGTTAACGTATTTTTCTGATTTTTCAAAGCGATAACGAAAGCCGCGTACCTGTGGTTCTTCACGAAAGGAACCAATCTGTCGTTTGAAACTCCGTAAACGTCGAAGTTTTCCTGTATCATCGTCAGTTCTCGCGCTACGACCGCCCCGTAGAGACGAGTTCTGGCCGGAGTACTGCCTTCGATGTAGATGCGCTTGGTGGGATTTTTAGCAAAGAAATGAAATGCGGTTTGTATTACCGTAGCCAATACTTTTTCCATATCACCATTGTCAGTCACATTCGTGTCGCTGATTGAGCCATCGGGAAACGAGTCGGCCAAAGTCAAATTGAAGAGATCGGACACGTCTGGAAAAGGAGAGTACACTACAATTTTCTTCACGGTACTTTGAGGGCCGACGCTGTAAAAGTCAAACCATAAGCTGTCTTTGGTTGTCCGAAATTCATAGTGCTCCTGGTTCATAAATTCCCTTTCTTCATCTCCTCCACCGCGTGGTCGACCGCCCGGGCCGTCAAAGCCATGTACAGGATGGAGGGACTCTGATTTCCCGTGCTGGTCATGCAGGCCCCGTCGGTAACGAATACATTGGGACAGGCGTGGAGTTGGTTCCAGGCGTTGAGCAGCGAGGTCTTGGGATCACGCCCCATGCGGACGCCACCCATTTCGTGGATATCCAGACCGGGAGATTGGTGGGTGTCGTTTTGGTGAATGTCCCTACCACCCGCTTTTTCCAGCATTTCGGCGGTCTGCGTCAGGAAATCGGCGATCATTTTCTCGTCGTTGTCGTCGTAGCCGACCGACGTAATCAACTGCGGAATACCCCAAGGGTCGGTTTCAGTGGCACTAAGCCGGACGTGGTTGCTGGCTTTGGGAATCGTCTCGCCCTGCATGTACATGTAGGTGCGCCAGCCGCCCGGCCGGGTCATGGCTTCCTTGTAGTCGGCCCCGAAAGACGGTAATCCCGGCGACGAAGCCCCCTGAGGGCGACGCGCTCCCAGGAAAGTCGTGAAGCCGCCGAAGTAGTCCGTGTCCTGCTTGTCCAGATTGCGGTAGTTGACCAAAATCGGGTCGGTGGGATTGCGGCCAAAGTAGTACTTGTCCTCAAAGCCGTCGATGTTGGCGCTGACCGAACCCCGGTAAAGGTGAAAGGCGATGTATTTGCCCATCAGGTCATTGTCGTTGCCTAAGCCATTGGGAAAGCGGTTCGACTTGGAGTTGAGCAAGATCAGGTTGGTGTTCAGCGCCGAGGCATTCAGGAAAATAATCTTCGCAAAATAGTCGGTAGTTTCCTGGGTGTTGGTGTCGATAACACGGACGCCCACCGCCTTCTTTTTGGCCTCATCGTAAATCACCGAATGCACCACCGAAAAAGGCCGAATGGTGAGGTTGCCCGTGGCCTGCGCCCAGGGCAACGTGGACGACACCGAACTGAAATAGCCGCCGTAGGGACAGCCCCGCATGCACAGGTTCCGCGCCTGACAGCCCGTCCGTCCTTGTTTATGGTGAATTTCCTGCGGCTCGGTAAGCTGCGCCCAGCGGGCGGCAACGATGTGCCGATCTTTATACTGTGCGTTGAGTTGTTGCTGCAAATGTGTTTCCACGCAATTCAGGTCGAAGGGTTTCATAAACTCGCCGTCGGGCATGGCCGCAAGGCTGTCGCGCTGACCGCAGACGCCGATGAATTTCTCGACGTGGCTGTACCAGGGGGCCACGTCGGCGTAGCGGATGGGCCAGTCGATGCCGTAGCCGAAGCGGGCGGGAGCCGTGAACTCGTAGTCGGACCAGCGCTGGCAGGCGCGGCCCCAGGTGATGGACTTGCCGCCGACCTGGTAGCCCCGAATCCAGTCGAAGGGTTTTTCCTGCACGTAAGGATGGTCGGCGTCTTTGATGAAAAAGTGCGCCGTGTCATCGGCGTAGCCAGCCGCCCGGCTGATGAGCGGATTGTCGTCCAGCACTTCCCGTGGCATCCGGCCCCGGTGTTCGAAGTCCCAGGGACTCATGGTGGCGGTGGGGTAGTCTTTGATGTGCTCGATGGGGCGCCCCCGTTCCAGCACCAGGGTTTTCAGCCCCTGCTCGCAGAGTTCTTTGGCCGCCCAACCGCCACTAATCCCAGAGCCGACGACGATGGCGTCGAAGGTCGTAGTGGCGGTTTGTTGGTAGGCGCAGGTTAGTTTTTGGCTCACTTTAAAATGTCATTATCGATGATTCTTATTTCGGATCGTGATCCTAATGTATTCATTTTAAACGAATTTCTCTCAAACCTTCACTCCCTTCAACAACTCCCCAATCACCCGATCCGGCGTAATCCCTTCCGCCTCGGCCTTGAAATTCAGCGCGATGCGGTGGCGGAGAATCGGGTAGGCCAGCGTGTGGATGTCGTCGGGAACGACCGAGAAGCGGGCGTTCAGCACGGCGTTGGCCTTGGCGCAGAGGACGAGGGCCTGCCCCGCCCGCGGTCCCGCGCCCCAGTCGCACCACTGCCGTACGAAGTCCGACGGGCTTTCCAGTGGCCGCGTCGCGCGGACGAGGCGGTTGATGTAAGCGATCAGTTCGTCGCTGATGTGGACTTGCCGGGTCAGCGTTTGCAGGTCGAGGATGTCGGCGTCGGTGAGGATGGTTCGCAGCGTGGGCTTAGCCGTTCCGGTGGTATTTTTCAGGATGTCCAGTTCTTCCTGTTCCGAAGGATAATCCAGCTTGACGTACAACAGAAAACGATCCAATTGCGCCTCGGGTAGGGGGTAAGTACCGGCTTGCTCGATGGGATTTTGGGTAGCGATAATCAGGAATGGACGTGGCAGGGCATAATCCGTGCCGGCGTAGGTGACCTTGCCTTCCTGCATCGCTTCCAGCAGGGCGGCCTGCGTTTTGGGCGGCGTGCGGTTAATCTCGTCGGCCAGCACCACGTGAGCGAAGAGGGGGCCTTTGTTGAATTTAAAAAACTTCCGCCCCGTCTCGTGGTCTTCTTCCAGGATTTCGGTACCCACGATGTCGCCCG
Source organism: Cytophagales bacterium (assembly GCA_038235275.1). GTDB lineage: Bacteria > Bacteroidota > Bacteroidia > Cytophagales > Spirosomataceae > Persicitalea. The sequence goes on from JBBSUC010000037.1 coordinate 23,286, forward strand.
GCATAAGGTCGGGCGTAAACTGCACTCGCTTGAAGCTCATATCCACCGTTCTGGCCAGCGTACTCACCATGAGTGTTTTGGCCAGGCCCGGTACGCCTTCCAGCAGACAGTGACCACCCGCCAAAAGTGTTATCAGTATTTCGGTGACCGCCTCCTGCTGTCCGATGATGACTTTGGCGATTTCCTCCCGTAACGTCGGGATTTTGGCAACTAAGTTTTTGAAATGAGTGAGGTCGGGAGAAGTAGTAGTTTGCAATTTTGAGAAATAATGAATGGTATGAAATGTCGAAGTTTAAAATTGTCGCCCAAAGCTCACGACACCACCGTTCCCAATTCTTTCGCGATTTCTTTTTCGATGGCCTTGTGGCGCATGAATCTTTCCAGTAAAGCGTTGGTTTCCGCCTCGTCCTTGACCTTTGCCAAGCCGTCATGGATTTCCTTCATGATGACCTCGTTATAGCCTTTTTTGAGCCGTAGTATATTGGTAAAAGCCAAATCGGGGAGTTTGTCGAGTTCCGTCGGGACGATGATGTCAAATTTATCTTTCCACTGCTCGCTCAAGTGGTAGCGGGTCGTGACCAGGTCGATGGCTTCGCTCTTGATATCGGGGTCGGGGTGGTTGAGGAAATAGTCCGTGTCGGGGATTTCGCCGCGCGAGAAACCTTCGCGGAACACCGTTAGCAAGTGCTGGTACATGGGGTGATGGAACTCAATGCCCGAAAGTTCGCTGAGCATGTAGTGGCAAAGCGATACGTTAGGTTCCAGGTTTTCTCGCGCAAAATTGACCAGCAGTCGAATGCACTCCTGTTCGTGTTGCGTTACCGGGTCTTGGCGAGTTAGCTCGACGGGTGGCTCCATCCGCTCTTCCACGCTTTGCTCCGCTCCTGCGGCCAGGTCGCCGGGCCCGTCGGGAAGGCTTGTCTGCGCCCGCCGATCCTGAGTTCTCGCCTTGGCGGCCTGCTCTTTACGCAGAATTTTATTTCCCTCCGAAATGAGCGTTTGCTCGTCTACGTGCATCAAGTCAGCAATGCGGGGGAAGAAAATCTGCCGCTGAATGGGGTCGGGAATTTTGACGATGCTGCCTACCACGTCGGTAATCACGGCGGCGCGGCGGAAGGGGTCGTTGCCCGCGTCGGCCAGTAACGTCTGCGTTTTAAACGTAATAAAGTCCTGCGCCGAGGACTGGATGTACTTTTTGAACTCCTCCGCCCCCACGCGCTGCACGTAGCTATCGGGGTCTTCGCCGTTCGGGAAAGTCACGACGCTGACATTCAGCCCTTCTTCCAATACCAAATCCAATCCGCGCAGGGCGGCCTTGATGCCCGCCGGGTCGCCGTCGTACAGAATTGTGACGTTGGGCGTGAAGCGACCAATGAGCCGGATTTGCTCCACCGTAAGCGAGGTGCCCGACGACGCCACCACGTTCTCGACGCCCGCCTGGTGGAGGGATACCACGTCGGTGTAGCCTTCCACCAGGTAACAAACGTCCAGTTGGCGGATGCTGTTTTTAGCCTGATAAATTCCGTACAGAACGTCGCTCTTGTGATAGACGTCCGTCTCGGGCGAGTTGACGTACTTCGGCTGGTGGCCCTTGGCGTTGGGGTCGGTCTTGAGAATCCTGGCCCCGAAGGCGATGACTTTTCCCGCTACGTTATGAATGGGGAAAATCACGCGGCCCCGGAAGCGATCGTAGCCGCCTGTCTTGCTGTCTTCACGGCGAATTATCAGTCCGGCTTTTTCCAGCAAATCGGCGCTGTGGCCTTTGGAAAGGGCTTCCTGCGTGAGGGCATCCCAGGCTTCGGGGCTGTAACCTAGCTCGAACTTTGTGCGGATCGTCTCGTTGAAACCGCGCTCTTTCAGGTAGCTGAGGGCGATGGACTGGCCTTCTTCGGTTTCGGTCAGTTGTTTTTGGAAATAATTCTTGGCAAAGTTCAGGACGATGTACAGGCTCTCGCGCTCATTTTGGCGAATCTCCTGCTCGTCGGTGAGTTTCTCTTCCTGGACTTCGATGCTGTATTTTTGGGCGAGGTGCTTCAGCGCCTCGCCGTAGCCGATGCCGTCGATGTCCATCACGAACTTGATGGCGTCGCCCGCCGCCCCGCAACCGAAGCACTTAAAAATCTGCCGCGCCGGGTTGACGTTGAACGAGGGCGTCTTCTCGTTGTGAAACGGACAGCAGGCCGTGTAGTTCGACCCGCGCTTTTTCAGCGAAACGTAATCGCCCACCACCTCCACAATGTCAGCGGCCTGCTTGATTCTATCGACCGTTTCGGGATTTATCATGGCTTCGGATAGGCTCTCCAACGAGACTGGGTCTCGTCATCAACCCAATTCTCTAACTTTATATTTTTCAAATTGATAAAATCACGCGTATTTCTGGTAACTACCGTTAGATCACGAACAATTGCGGTAGAGCCAATCAATAGATCGAATTCGCCAACCACCCTACCAGCTCTTTTCAACGAAGCTTTTTGAAAGGCATACTCATGGAAACATTCTCCAACTAGCAAGATTCGCCCTGCAAACAACGCACGCAACTGGTTTACTCGTTCTAGATTCCTTATACGGTGTTCTTCCGAACTATTCGCTACCCCATAAAGAAGTTCAGCGATAGTGATTTCCGAAAGAAAACAAAATGCCAAGCCAACATAGGCAACTCTCTCTTTCAGACTGTACTGCCCTTTCAGATAATGAACACAAATGTTGGTATCCAGCAGGTACTTTTTCATAAATCTACATCGCGCATTGAGTCATGCCGACTATTATGAATTTCTGCGGCTAATTCATCGCCAGATTCGTCGCTTTCCCAACTGCCGAACAGATTCTCAAAGGCCGCTTTCTGTTCAGCCGTCACTTCTTGTTCGTGATGCTCGGAAGTGGGCAGTCCCAAACGTTGAGCAAGACCTTTGATTAGCTCGAAGTCACTATCGTTTTCTATGTCAATGGTTATTTTATGCATCCTGGTATTGGTTTTTGTGAAAACTTAGACCCGATATTTTCAAATACTGTCTCCCCCAAATTTAAAAACTATTTCTCTACTTCCGCTCCATTCACATAAAAATTCCGGTCGATCGCAAGCGCGGTTTCGCCGTCGGCTTTCATGGTTTTCCAGCTAGTCGTCGGATAAATAAACTGCGCCTTTCCGCCCGCCATGCTGATCTTCACGGGCATATCGAAACCATCTACCACATTCTCCCAGCGATATTTCAGGGTTTTTTCCGAGAAAGAATATTCCAGTTTTGGAATCCTGATGTCGCGTAGGTACTGATCGAAAACCTTGCTCAAATCCCGGCCCGCGTGGTCGCTGATGTACTTCTCGATCTCGGAACCATCGACGGTCTTGTGATAGAACGTCTCATTCAGGCCGCGCAGGATTTGCCGCCATTTTTCATCGTCGTTCACGATTTGGCGAATCGTGTGCAGCATATTGCCGCCCTTATAGTACATGTCGCCTGAGCCTTCCTGATTGACGCCGTAAATCCCCACGATCGGACTTTCGTTCTTAATCAGTTTTCGGGTACCGATGACGTAGTCCGCCCCGGCGTCTTTGCCGTAGTAGTATTCCGTAAAAAGGTTCTCGGAGTAATTGGTAAAGCTTTCGTGAACCCACATATCGGCCACATCTTTGTAAGTGATGTTGTTGGCAAACCACTCGTGCCCGCTCTCGTGGACGATAATAAAGTCCCACTTCAAACCCCAACCCGTACCGGACAAATCACGGCCTTTGTAGCCGTTCATAAAGCCGTTGCCGTAGGTGATCGAGCTTTGGTGTTCCATCCCGAGGTACGGGACCTGCACCAGCTTGTAGCCATCCTCGTAAAAAGGATAAGGCCCGAACCAATGCTCGAAGGCTTTCAGCATTCGCGGCACGTCTTTGAACTGCCCCTTCGCCTTCGCCAGGTCGGTAGGCAGAACGTAGTAACTGAGGTCGAGCTTGCCCTTTTCGCCGTCGTAGATTTCCTGCCAACTCACGTAATCGGCCACGTTCATATTCACGCCGTAGTTGTTGATCGGATTGTCCACGAACCAGTCGAAGGTGCGGGTGCCATCCTCGTTGTCGGTGACTTTGCGCAAATGCCCGTTCGAGACGTCCATCAGCGGCTTGGGAACGCGGATACTGATGAGCATACTGTCAGTTTCGTCGTACATGTGGTCTTTGCAGGGCCACCACACGCTGCTGCCCAGGCCCTGGCAGCTCGTCGCCACAAACGGCTGCCCCTGGCCGTCACGCTCCCACTGTACACCACCCTCCCAGGGGGGGTTAGTGGCGATTTTGGGTTTTCCTCCGTAGAAAACCTGCACCGACTCCGCCTGACCCGGCTTCTGCTTCTTTTGTAAAGAAACAAAATAAGCGTTGCCATCGCGCCGGAATTTCAGTTCATTCCCATCCTGCGTGACCTTGGAGATAGCCAAAGGCGGTTGCAGGTCGATCTGCATGGTTTGGTAGGGTTTCAACACCTTGTAAAAAACCGTGTTGCTGCCGTCGATAGTGCTATCAGCCGGATGGGCGGCGATGTCGAGATGGTAGTAGGTCAAATCCCACCAGGCTCGTTCGGGCGTGATGGACCCGCGCAAGGTATCCTGGTGCGTGAAGGTTGGTTTTTGGGCAAAAAGAAAACCGGGAATTGCTGCCAGAAACAAGGCTGCGAAAAAGTATTTGCTCATAGATTCGGGTTCGTTTACTTACCGCTGCGTTTGATTCTGGACATATGCTCGTACCGATGTCTCTATTTTGAGCTTTACAGCAACCCAGGTATTTTTTTTGAGGGCGAGGGGAGATTCACTTTCTTCGGCGTCGGCAAAATAGACGAGCGAGCGGACTAAGTGACCGATGTCAGTTGCTTTGTGCTTTTGCTTGAAAAACGAGAGCATTTGCTCCAAAGAAAAGTGATCCAGTAATTCGGCAATATCCCAAAAATCTTTTTGAACGCCCCGTCGGGAAATGGCATTGATTTTCATGGCGGCTATATCGGACAGAGAGGCAAACCGGAAACCGTCGATTTCTTCCACGGGTTGTAGCATTGGATATTCGTACAAGATGAAATCCACCTTGACTTCTTGAATATAGCCCAGTATCGCGCCGGGGGTACGCCTGACGACTACCAAATCTGAAAACTTCTTTTCTAGTACATTGAGTAGGGCGTCGCTATCGAAGGGCGAATTTGTAAAAAAATCCAAGTCCACCGACCGCCGATGTCCCAGTTTCAGGGATAAATTGGTTCCCCCGACCAGAAAAAACGACTTCAACTCGGGAAGCCGCATCAGTTCTTTCAATAATTCCAATGCGGGTTCTGCAACTGCCTGAATTTGTAGCATTTGAAGTCGTCGGGCATTAGGCGAAAATAGAAGCAAACGAAATTGAGAACTTCTTTGCTAAGATAAGCAGAGTTGACAATTTCCCGCCTGATTCTTTCCTCTCCATAATACTTTATCAGTCCAATTATATCGTCCCAAATTCCGTAGTTCAACACCTTTTCCATCACAAAAAGGCTATTTTTTTGAAAATTGACTTTTTCAAAATCCACGTCCCAGAAGGCCAAGGGAGAAATGTTGGGTTTCACCAGATGATTAGTTGGTCGTATCATTTTAGAAAAAATTCACCAATCCCGAAAAGCCACTTTTCTCGGGCAGAGTTTATAATTCGTTGGCCAGCACATCCCACACGTTTCCAGCCACAATGCGGTGTCCCTCCGGCGTGGGGTGAATGCCGTCGGCTTGGTTGAGCTTGCGGATGCCGCCGACGCCTTCCAGCAAAAATGGAATCAGGGCCACATCATTTTTTTCGGCTAACTCAGTGTAAAGGTCCCGGAATTCGTTGGCGTAGGTTTTCCCCATATTCGGCGGAATCTGCATCCCGGCCAGGACGATTTTGGTGGCGGGGTACTTGGCCTTTACCTTATCCATAATTGCCTGCAGGTTTTGGCGCGTTTCGGTGAGCGGAATGCCCCGCAAGCCGTCGTTACCGCCCAGTTCCAATATGAAAATATCCACGGGCTGGCGCAGCACCCAGTCGATGCGGCTGTTGCCGCCGGAGGTCGTTTCGCCGCTCACCCCGGCGTTAACGACCTTGTAAGTCAAGCCCAGCGAGTCGAGTCGGTTCTGAATCAAAGCCGGAAAGGCTTCGGAAGGCTCCACGCCGTAACCCGCCGTGAGGCTGTTACCAAAGAAAAGAATGGTAGGTTCCGAATTTTTGGCCACTGTGTCACGCGGGCTGGCCGTAGTTTGCTCAGCAGTTTCGGTGCTTTTATTCTCGGAGCAGGCAGCCATAACCGCCATCAGGCAAAGCAATCCGACTAATTTTGAAAGTAAGCGCATGGTTTTTTGAAAAACAAAATGACTCCTCAATGTAGGTGCAATCCCGGACAATTGCTAGTCGGGAGCGTTTGGTACGTCAAAGCAACAGCGAAACCTGGCAAAATATTCCGTCCGCTCGTCCGTTTCGCGTTGCGGGGTGTTTATCAAGCCCGTAGTTTTGCCAAAAAATAAAGCCCGCTACCCCGCCATGAAATTTCCCTCGTTTTCGATTTCTTTAATTTTCTTTGCGTTGATCGGCCTGAATTTGGCCTGCGGTCTGCTGCCTGCCAATGAGGCAACCTCCACACCCGACGCGCCCATCCATACGCTGGTATTTTTGGACAAAACCCAGAGTGTCAACGTCAACGAGTCCTTTGTGCAGGAAAAATACCGCCAGGCGCTCAACGACATCGTAGAACACAACATGGCTAACCAAGGCGACGAGCTGGAGATCTATTTTATCCACGAAAATACCTCCAAGGCCAAAGCCCTTTCCCTAACCGTCCACTCCGAAAAGGAAGGTCTCGAAAACGCCAACGCCACCGACCGCGAGGCCAGCGAAACGGCCTTCCAGATGTCGCTGCAACGCGAAAAGGGTGTTTTCCTGCGGCAGGCAATGGCAAAGCTCAACCAGCAGAACACGGGAGCGTCGAACCAGGCGACGGACATTTGGGCGAGTCTGCCCATCATCGCCGAAGCCGCCGAGGACGGGGCGCAGGTACGGGTCTATTATTTCAGCGACATGATCGAAAGCGTCAAAGGCGCCGACCGCCGCGACTTCCACCGCCAGCCGCCCACCGACGACGCCCAGGCCGAAGCCTGGGCCAAAGCCGACGCGAAGAAAATGGAGAAGTACACCATTGGTACGCCGGATGTCACGGTGGTGTCGCCCTTTGAACCTACGGCTTCTACCAAAGAAAATAACCCGCACGTGACGCGCTACTGGCAGGTGTTGTTTGAAGAATTAGGTGGGGTTAGTTTGGAGGAGATGTAAAACTTGTGGTACGGCCGGGCTGGCGCACCATCGTCTCGCCCGTTCAGCAATATTCTGCCTAAACGGGCAAGATGCCGAATGCGGCCCGGCCCGTACCATATTTTACTTCCGCGCCCCCACCTGAAACCGCCCCGGAATGGCCCGGTACCCCATAGGTCGCAGCGGCGTCAGCCCCGCCGCGCGTTGCCAGGCGTTGATCTCCGCCACCGACCAGTTGCCCGAAGTACTCGTCAAGCCAAAAAACAGATCGGTGCTGCTGCCCACTAATTCGGGAGCGGCCTGCGGGTCGGGCCGGATGAACTCGTTGATGATGAAGACGCCGCCGGGCCGCAGGGCTTGCGCGGCTTTTTTGGCTACCAGAATATTTTGCTCCTCGGTGAAATGGTGCGCTACGCTGGACATCAGGATGAGGTCGTAGGTACTTTCCGGCAGCGCGTCGGTCAGAATGTTACCGGGTTGATGCGTAATCCGATCTCCCATGTTTTGCTTTGCTAGTAAGGGAGCGGCTTTTTCCACCGCGCCCGGCAAATCGAGAATCGTGGCCGTAAGGTTAGGGTAGTGGCGGCAGGTTTCCACGGAATGCAGCCCGTGGGAGCCGCCGATGTCGAGCATTCGCTTGGCATTTTTGGGCAGGGGTACTTTGCGGGCAAATTCCCGCGCTTCGGCGATGGCCCCGGCCCACATACCGCGCTGGTAGAGTTCCCACTCATCGGCTTGCAGCGAGTCGTGGTACTGCAATCCTTTACCCGTTTTCAGGTACTCGCCCATTTTTTCCAGCCACGGCCACACGATGCGGTTGTTGTAAATAGCCAAATCGCGCACCGTATCAGGGCTGTCGGGCAAAATCCACTTGCGGGTAATGCGCGTCAGGTGGTACTCGCCTTTTTTGAATTGAAGATAATGAACCGAAGTAAGTACGCCGAGCAATTGCCTCGTGGCGCGGGCTTCCAGCCCGCATTTTTCCGCCACCTCTTCTGCCGTGTTGCATCCGGCGTCAATGGCCTCAAATATACCCGCATCCACCGCTTCCAGCACGGCGCGGCTAATGACGGGCAGGATCTGCGCGTGGAGCAGCGGCATTGGCACGAGGTTAAGTTTCAGCGCCAGCCACTCTTTCAGATTATCAGGAAAAACGAGGAGTTGCATCAGCCGGCCCAGTTTTCGCGATCCAGACTGCGGTACTGGATGGCTTCGGCCAGGTGTTCGATCTTGATGTCATCGCTGGCGGCCAGGTCGGCGATGGTGCGCGAGACTTTCAGAATGCGGTCGTAGGCGCGGGCCGAGAGGCCCAGCCGCTCCATAGCGGTGCGCAGCAGGGCGCGGCCCGCGTCGCCGATCTCACAGATTTCTTTCACCATTTCGGGCGGCATCATGGCGTTGGAATAAATTTCGGGGCGGTCTTTGAAGCGCTCGGTTTGTCGGTCGCGGGCCTTGATGACGCGCTCGCGGATTTCGTCGCTGCTTTCGGATTTGCGGGTGGACGAAATCTGGTCGAACGATACGGGTGTCACCTCCACGTGCAGGTCGATGCGGTCGAGCAGCGGGCCGCTGATTTTGTTGAGGTACTTCTGTACCACGCCCGGTCCGCAGACGCACTCCTTTTCGGGATGGTTATAGTACCCGCACGGACAGGGATTCATGCTGGCAATGAGCATGAAGTTGGACGGAAATTCCACGGCCATGCGGGCCCGCGAGATGCTCACCTTGCGCTCTTCCAGCGGCTGCCGCATCACTTCCAGTACGCTACGCTTGAATTCAGGCAGTTCGTCCAGGAAAAGTACGCCGTTGTGGGCCAGCGAAATCTCGCCCGGCTGCGGAAAACTGCCGCCGCCGACCAAAGCCGCGTCGCTGATGGAATGGTGCGGCGAGCGGAAAGGACGTCGCGAAATTAATGTCGAGCGCGACCCAAGCTTCCCGGCTACGGAATGGATTTTGGTGGTTTCCAGGGCCTCCTGCAACGACAGAGGCGGCAGAATGGACGGCAGCCGCTTGGCCAGCATGGTTTTTCCCGCACCGGGCGGACCGATCATGATGGCGTTGTGGCCGCCCGCCGCCGTAATTTCCAGGGCGCGCTTGATATTCTCCTGTCCTTGAACGTGCGAAAAATCGGCCTCGTAGTCTTTGACGGTATTGGCAAAAATATCACGGGTATCTATGACCAGCGGCTCGATGTCGCGCTTGCCCTCGACAAATTCCACGGCTTCCTGCATGGTCTCGACGCCAATGATGTCGAGGTTATTGACGATGGCGGCTTCGGGGGCATTTTCGGTAGGAAGGATAAAACCCTTCATGCCTTGCTTGCGGGCTTCGATGGCGATGGGCAACACGCCCTTGATGGGCCGCAACTGGCCATCGAGCGACAGCTCGCCCATAATTACGTACTCTTCCAGACTGCGCTCGCACTTGATTTGTTCCGACGTTTCCAGCACGCAAAGCGCGATGGGCAAATCGTAGGACGAGCCTTCTTTCTTGACATCGGCGGGAGCCAGGTTCACGACGATCTTCTGGCGTGGCATCCGGTAGCCGACGTGCTTCAACGACGCTTCCACGCGCTGCTGGCTTTCCTTCACGGCGCTGTCGGGCAGGCCCACCATGAAGAAGTGCAATCCCTGGCTGACCGCGACTTCGATGGTAATCATCGAAGCATTGACGCCATAGACCGCGCCGCCGTAAGTTTTGGAAAGCATAGTGGATTATTTGAGGTTGAAAGCGTTTGCAAAAATAAGGTATTTTGGCTCAACCTCTTGAAGTTTCATGATTTTCGGGCAGGAAATCAGGGAGATAATTTTCCTATCTTTGTCAGCGACAAACGCGTGTTGAGTCCCTAAGGCTCACTCGATCAAACTGATTTATTTGTACCTAATGGTAAAGCCAATATGCCCCCCGACGAACGACTCGATCAATTAGAGCCACTACTAGCCGGCAGTTTGCAAAAAATTGACCGCTTGATCGAGGACCAGAGCAAGATAACCAACCTCGCTACCAAAGCAGCAATTTGACTATGAAAGTCAATCAGTTAGCTGACAAGCAAAACCAGCTTGCCGACAGCTAAGTCAGATTAGAAAAAGAGGTCAAGGAAGGTTTCAACGAAATAAATCAACGCTTCGATCTGCTTCAAAAAATCCTGGAGGAGCGTTTGAAGTAGAATAGCATCGGACAGGCCACCACTTCTTCCATCATTCCCGAAGACCAATAATCCAAAATGCCCCAATACTTCAACCGCCGCAACCTCGACTTCCTGCTCTACGAAGTTCATAACGCCCCCGAACTGACGAAGTACCCCTACTTCGCCGACCACGACCGCGAAACCTTCGACCTGGTGCTGGACTCGGTGACCCAAATCGCCGATACCCTCATGCACCCTTACTACCGCGACGTGGACCGCCACCCGCCCGAACTGAAAGACGGCAAGGTGACGGTACATCCGCAAATCAAGCCCTTCTTGAAAGCCGTGGGCGAAGGCGGGCTGATCGGCGCGGGCTTTCCGTTCGACAAAGGCGGGCAGCAACTGCCCGAAATGGTAGGCACCTGCGTGGATTTTATCCAAATGGCCGCTAACAACGGCATGATGTACACCGGACTGACCGCTGGCGCGGCCAACCTGATCGCCACCTTCGGCTCGCAGACTTTGGTGGATGCCTACGTCGCCAAAATGCTTGGTGGCCAATGGCAGGGTACGATGGCCCTCACCGAGCCGCAGGCGGGCAGTTCACTTTCCGACATCACGACCACTGCCGAACCGCAACCCGACGGTAGCTACATTATTACGGGCCAAAAAGTCTTCATCTCGGCGGGCGACCTTGACGCGGTGGACAATGTGATTCACCTGATGCTGGCCCGCATCAAGGGCGCCCCCAAGGGAACGAAGGGCATTTCATTGTTTGTGGTGCCCAAGTTTCGGAGTCAGGGAGACGGCTCTTTCGTGGACAACGACGTGACTTCCACGGGTATTTACCACAAACTCGGACAGCGCGGCACTCCGGCCATGCACCTCACGATGGGCGACCGCCAGGACTGCCACGGCTGGCTGCTGGGCGAGGCCAACCGGGGGCTGAGCTATATGTTCCAAATGATGAACGGAGCGCGCATCGCGGTGGGCACCACGGGCGCGGCCATCGCTTCGGCGGCTTACTGCGCCTCGCTGGAATACGCCCAGGAGCGCCCGCAAAGCCGCCGCCTCAACGAGAAAAACCAACTTGACTCGCCGCAGACGATGATTATCAACCATCCCGACGTAAAGCGAATGCTGCTGTTTCAGAAAGCCATCGTGGAAGGATCGCTGTCCCTGCTGCTGGAAAGCGCCCGGCTGTCGGACCTCGCCCACGTAAGCGAAGGTGAGGGAAAGGAAAACTACACGCTGCTGCTGGAATTGCTCACGCCCGTGGCCAAGGCTTTCCCGACTGAAATGGGCGTTCGCTCGGTGAACGAAGGCCTGCAGGTACTGGGCGGCTACGGTTTCACGGAGGATTTTCCGCTGGAACAGATGTACCGCGACATCCGCATCACGACGATTTACGAAGGCACCACGGGAATTCAGGCGCAGGATTTGTTGGGCCGCAAAATGACGATCAAAGGCGGCAAAGCCCCACGGCTGCTTTTTGAAGAAATGAACAAAACCATCGCCGCTGCCAACGCCCACGAACTCCTAAAACCCTACGCCAAAATGCTTGGCGACGAAATACAGCGCCTTCAGCGCGTTACGAACACCCTCCTCCCCTTCGCCCAACAGGGCGACCACGAACGCTTCCTCATGGACGCCACACTCTACATGGAGTTATTCGGCCTAATAACGGTAGCCTGGCAGTGGCTGAAACAGGGCATCGTGGCGCAGGAAGCCCTAAGCAACGGTAATTCAGGTGAAAGCGACACGGATTTTTACAAAAGTAAAATCCAGACGATGAAGTACTATTTTCACTACGAAATCCCTAAGGCACTCGGCTTGGCAAAGCGTTTACAAGATTCGGAAGTGCTGACAATTGTGACGGAGCGGGAAATTTTGATGTAATCGAACACAAAAAGCAGCCGACCGGGCGGGCGTCCCCGAGCCGATCGCCAAAAGCCGAAAGCCTTATTGAACTACCAACCGCAAATCCTTCGCCTTCACCCTCACTTTCAGCCAATCCTCCATCCGCTTGGTTTCGCGCCAATTGGGTCGCTTGCTGAACTTGGCGTAGGCGAGGTAGGCCGTATCGGCCTTGGCGGTTTTTAGGTTGAAGATCGGCGACATGGTGAGTGAAAACTCGTTGATGTCCGGGTATTGCACCTTAATTTCCTGACCAATGTCGCCCGACTGCGAGTTGATGGTTCGGTAGCGGGCAATTTCTTTCTCCAGCATATTGATCCGGGCGTCCTTGTTCTGGACGATTTCCACGTTTTTCTTGTACAAATCTTCCAGAATCCCGGTGCGGAGGTTGGTATTGAACTGGTCGAGCATGTGCGCATCGACCTCGTTATAGTTCTGCCGCACAATTAATTGCGTATTACTGAGACCGTACTTGGACAGTCGACTGCTTATTTTTCTGATTCGGTTGCTGTCCAGGGTTTGTCCCATGCAGGTCAGGATGATGCTGGACGTATCGGGCCGGTACACGAGCTGCTGATTGATGATTTGCGTGTTGGGCGTATTGATTTCGGCCACGATGAAGTCGCGGGCGCTGCGCTCGAAGAAGCTCTTGCGCACGACATTAGCAGCCAGAAACACGCTGGGAATGGCGGTAGCTAGTACAAAAAAGCCGACCCACAGTTTCACCCGGCGGTCGGTGGCATCGTCCACGTAGTGCCGCCGCTGAAAGCGCAAAGATTTGACGATCAGAAAGGTGGATAAGGTAATAAAAACGCAGTTAATGGAAAACAGATAGAAAGCCCCGACAACAAAATTCCACTGCCCGGTGGCGATGCCGTAGCCTGCCGTGCAGAGCGGCGGCATCAAAGCCGTAGCGATGGCTACACCCGGAATGGCGTTGCTCTTATCCTGTCGGGTGCTGGCGATAATACCCGCGAAGCCGCCGAAAAGCGCAATCACCACGTCCCAGAGCGTGGGCGTGGTGCGGGCCAGAATCTCCGTTTGGGCATCGTCGAGCGGGGTAATCAGGAAATAAATGGTCGAAGAAAGCACACTGATGAAGGCGGCAATGGCCAGGTTTTTCAGAGCGCGGCGGATCAAATCCAGGTCCAGAATCCCCACGCCCAGCCCCACGCCGATAATGGGTCCCATGAGCGGGGAAATCAGCATGGCCCCGATGACCACGGCGGTCGAGTTTACATTGAGGCCGATGGAGCAAATGAAGATGGCGCAGATCAGAATCCACAGGTTGGTGCCCCGGAAGGCAACGCCCCGCCTGATATCTTCAATGACTTCGTCGTCGTCAGCTTTGCCCTCCTGCAAGTTGAATAAATGGGAAAAGTAGCCCTGGACATAACGCAGGAAAACCGCAGTGCGGAAGGATGATTGGGGTTCGCTCATAGGGCTGGGAACGTAGAAAAAGTAACGGCGTCAAAGATAAATGGGATATATTTGATTAACTATAAAGCATCACCTCCCGTAAAATCTAACGCTATCGTCCGATGGATCTCTTTACCGTCATTGCCATTCTCACTACCATTTGCGCCCTCTTTGCCTACGTCAACTTCCGTTACGTCAAGCTCCCCACCACCATCGGACTCATGCTCATTGCCCTGCTGAGTTCCATCGCCATCCTGATCGTCGGCGAGTTCAGTCCCACAGTGCTGGAAGCCATCGAAGGATTAGTTGGCCAGATTGATTTCCCGCAGGTATTGCTGGAAGTACTCCTGAGTTTTCTACTTTTTGCGGGGGCGCTACACACCGACATGGACCTCATGCGCGAGCAAAAGTGGAGCATTTTGAGCTTCGCTACCATCGGCGTGCTGATATCCACTTTCCTGATCGGGGCACTGTTCTACTACATTCTGCCTTTTACCGGCTTTGCCATTCCATTCATCCACTGTCTGTTGCTGGGTGCGTTGATCTCCCCCACCGACCCCATCGCGGTGCTGGGGATTCTGAAAGAAGCCAAGATTCCCAAGAACCTCGAAATCGTCATCACGGGCGAATCACTGTTCAACGACGGCGTGGGCGTAGTGATTTTTCTGACCATTCTGGAAATAGCCACGATGGGTGAAACCGTCGAGATTTCGCCGGGTGAAATTGCCCTGCTCTTCGGGGAGGAGGTCGGTGGCGGGCTGATTCTGGGGGCGGTGCTGGGCTACATTACCTACAAAATGATGAAGTCCATCGATCATTACCAAACCGAAGTCCTGCTATCGCTGGCGCTGGTCATGGGCGGCTATGCCCTGGCGGCAAGTCTGCATTTCTCCGGCCCATTGGCCGTGGTCGTAGCGGGTCTGTTCATCGGCAACAAAGGTCGCTCCGAAGCCATGTCGAGCCAAACGGTAGAGTACCTCGATAAATTCTGGGAGTTGGTTGACGAGTCGCTGAACGCCCTGCTATTCGTTCTCATCGGCCTGGAAATCGTGATTATCCCCTACCTTGACGACTACTGGATGGCAGGCATCCTCGGCATCGGTATCGCCCTGTTTGCCCGATTCGTGTCGGTGTACATCCCCATCCTGGCCCTGCGCCGCTCGGTCAACTTCATGCCCCGCACCCCGCTCATCATGACCTGGGGCGGACTGCGCGGCGGCATTTCCATCGCTCTGGCCCTCTCACTCCCCGCCGCCATGAACAAGGACATCATTCTCTCGATCACCTACTGCATCGTCATCTTCGCCATTCTGGTGCAGGGTATTACGCTCGGGCCGATTGTAAAGCGGGTAAAGGCGCGGTATGGGTTGTAAAAGGGGGGCTGAGTACCTAAGTGCCAAAGTACCTGAGGGAAATGAATAGTCAGCTTTGCTTACTTATTTAACAACACAAACTCAGGTATTCAGTATGGCTGGAATCAATACTTATAGGGATATGATGGTTTGGCAGAAGTCTATGGGCTTTGTGACAGCTATCTATAAGCTGACGGTTGCCTTCCCAAATTCAGAGCAATTTGGTCTGACTTCTCAGATGAGACGATCTGCTGTTTCAATACCGAGTAATATTGCCGAAGGGTTCGGTCGGCGGAGTAATGGTGATTTTACACGCTTCTTACAAATTGCGATGGGATCACTATTTGAATTGCAAACGCAGCTTGAAGTACCCCCCAACTTGGGTTTTGTTCCTGAAACAGAGTTCAACTTACTGTTTTCTCAAAGCCGCGAAATTGAAAGAATGCTCAACAGTTTCATTCAAAAACTTAAACAAAAGCTATAGATACAGCCCTATCCCACTTAGGTACTTTTGTACACAGGAACTCAGGTACTCTAAAAAATAAACGAAACTCCTCCTCCCCAATTCAACATTCCCAGCGGCTGGCGGGCGGTGAGAGGCTCGAAGGAGCGTTGGTTGCCGAGGCGGATTTCTTGCTGAAGATCGGTGTATTTCGGGTTGGCCGTAATGTATTGCAGCGAAGTGTGGACGGCCAGCCAGCGGTTCAGTTTGAAGCGGACGGTGGCCCCGGCCCCGGCGGCAATGGCGTACGTAGATTGCGACGGGGTTTTGTAGGAAACAGGCTGCTCCTTGCCGAGTGAGTTGAGTTCGATACTTGAACTGGTGGACTGGGCAACACCCGCCGTGAGCTGAAAGTCGAACTGGAATCGGCCTGCGGGTACCATCAGCAGCGGCCCGGCCATCAGACTTTGCAGGGTGCAGTTGGTGGCGTGGGTATCCCAATTGGCGGGGTTCACGTTCTGGCCAATCGAGTGCAGCAGAGCATCCTGCTGAATGGTGTTGGTGCCGTAGGAATAGGTGGCGACCGCGCCCAGCCGACGCCCGAAGCGGTAGCCAACCGAGGTCTGCGCAAACTGGCCGACGCCCATAATATCATCCGTGTTTCTACCAAAAGGCGTATTACAGCCGGGCAGACTGTAGCCCGCCGTGAAACTGACGAAGCCTTTGTGGTCGATGTTGGACAGGATGAAATTGCGTTGCTGGGCCACGGCTTCGCCCGAAAGCAAGCCCAGCAGGACGATGGGAAGTAAAAGACGTTTCATTGCAGTAGTAGTTTTAAGGTTTCTACCCAATGAGTTATCAATTATGGTGCCAATTTTTTAATTAATTGACTTTTAGACAAATGTGTAGATAATCATGGAGAAAATAGATTTGGTGGTACCGTATCTCCTGCAAAAAATCGTTGCTTTGCAGTCGCCGGGTACCAAGCATTTCCCGGCGGGACTCTTTCCGGCTCATCGTCGCAATGCCTACCTCGGCTACGCGCGTCCCGATGCTACCCTATTTTTCTCGGTCATTATTGGTTTTACTTTGCAATCGTTACGCGACAAGTTGCCGCCCTCGGAGCAAACGCAAGTGGATTTGATTTTAGCTAAAATCAAAAAGAACTACCCCGATTTCCAGAACAAAGACGGCCTGAAAACCTACAATTTCTGGAAAACCAAACCCTCGCGCCACTTCCCAAACGGCTACGTTTTCCGTCATTTCGAGCATTTCCGCATTCCCGACGATGTGGACGACACGGCCTTCGTCTATCTCACCGACGACTCCACGCCCCAGGAATTACTTTGGCTAAAAGACAAGCTTGCCCAACACGCCAACGGTAGTAAGCAGTGGATTAAAAACACCTACCCCAAATACCGCAAGCTACGGGCGTACTCGACCTGGTTTGGCAAGAATATGTACGTGGAGTTCGACGCCTGCGTGTTAAGCAATATTTTGTACTGCATTTTTCATTATAAATTACCTCTGAACCAGCACGATGCCCACAGTCTGCTTTATATCCGCTCGGTCATCGAAACTGACCGCTACCGCGTCGAGCCGTTTCGCTGCGCCCACCAATATCCGAGTACGGTCCTCATCATTTATCACGTGGCGCGGCTGATTGCGGCTTTCGACCCACCCGCTTTGTGGCCCGTCAAGGCCAAGCTAATCCGAGACGCTGGAGAATTGCTGCGCACCGAAAGCCATCCTTTGGACCGTGTATTATTAGCGACTTCGCTTCTGCGGCTGGGGCAGTCGACGCCCCGGATTGCGGTGGAAAAATTCACGGAAGCCCATTTCAAAGGTTTCCATTTTTTCATCGCCGGGCTGCTGACCGCCTATGAATCGCCGGAGTTGTACCAACTGGCTTCCCATAAAATTTTCCACATGAACTGGACCTGCGAGGCGCACGGGTGGACGCTGCTGCTGGAGTATGAGATGCTTTATCAAGAGGGCTTTCGGCTTTCGGCTTTCGGTAGTCGGCTTTTATGACTTCGCATTTTCAGGCCACAGAGCGGTTCGCCCGGTGCGCCGGAGCGACGCGATTTCACTAACTTTGCACAGTGTTTCACGAAGTGTTTTCAAAAAAAACTGTTAAATGTCAACCCGCCCCAGCGTACCGGTCAACCGTCAACTCTCTCTTGCGGCCTTCGATCGCCTCCTTACCATCATGGACGACCTGCGGGAAAAATGCCCCTGGGACCGCAAACAGACGCTCGAGAGCCTGCGCCATCTGACCATCGAGGAAACCTACGAACTGTCGGATGCGATTCTGGAAAACGACTTGTCCGAGATCAAAAAGGAACTGGGTGACCTGATGCTGCATCTGGTTTTTTACGCCAAAATCGGTTCCGAAACCGACGCTTTCGACATCGCCGACGTGCTGAACGGAATTTGTGAAAAACTCATTTCGCGCCACCCGCACATTTACGGCGATGAAAACGGGGAAACCGTCGTGGCCGACACCGAAGAAAAAGTCAAGCAAAACTGGGAGCAGCTCAAACTCAAAGAGGGCAATCGCTCGGTGCTGTCGGGCGTGCCGCAGTCGCTGCCCGCGCTGGTGAAGGCCATGCGGATTCAGGAAAAAGCGCGGGGCGCGGGCTTCGACTGGGACGAAAAAAGTCAGGTGTGGGAAAAGGTGCAGGAAGAAATTCAGGAATTTAAAGCGCATTTCGACGCCGAGAACGATACGGTGCTGGATAAAAAAGAGGCCGAGGCGGAATTCGGCGACCTGCTGTTTTCGCTCGTCAACTACGCCCGCTTCGTGGACCTCAACCCCGAAACCGCCCTCGAACGCACAAACAAGAAATTCATCAAGCGCTTCCAGTTTATGGAAGAACACGCCAAAGCCGACGGCAAGGCGCTGGCCGACATGACGCTGACCGAGATGGACGCCTACTGGAACCTTGCCAAAACCGAGTTGCAGCCGTGAGTTCGCACCACATCGTTCGCGACAAGCAGGAACCTGCCCTCATCATCGCCAACGGCGAGTCGTGCAGCGACGAGATGCTGGGCCAACTCCTGGAATGGAGTCCGTTCGTGGTGGTGCTGGACCACGCCATTTACCGCGTTTTGGATAGGGGCATCAAGGTAGACGCCTGGCTGGGCGACTTCGACCAGGATCACGACTTCGACGCCATCCGCGCCCGGCAGCACCCGCTGGAAATCGTCCCCACGCCCGACCAAGACAAAACCGATCTCGAAAAAGCCATCGAATTCCTGATCGAACGCGGCTTTCCAGCGGCCAACGTCGTCTGGGCCACGGGCCGCCGCGCCGACCACGCCATTACCAACATCACTAATCTGGTGCGCTACAAAACCGCCATCCAACTGGTGATGTACGACGACCATTCCAAGATTTTCCCGCTCGTGGGTACTTTCGAAAAATGGTACACTGCCGGAACGCCGATTTCGCTCATCCCCGTTGGCGAAGTGAGCGGCCTCGTGACGAGCGGTTTGAAGTATAACCTGAATGACGAAGCACTGACGCTGGGTTATCGCTCGGGCAATAGTAATGAAGCCGCTGCCGATGGGTTTGTGCGGATTGCGGCGCGGGAGGGGGATTTGCTGGTGATGGAATGTTGGGATTGAATTTAGGTCTTTACCTGACCCTTTTGAATTTATATCCTGGCCCATCGTAAGCCATACCGACATCTAAAAATATCTCAGAACTGGAAATACGAACGCTGGGATTACGAACGTACCAGTTGTCAGATCTGGGTTCGGCATTTGTTTTGAGCAACATATCGTATTGGCCTTTTATCAATTCATAATCGACTTTATCGATTTGTTTCTCGTTTTCGATGACCGTGATTTGGTTATTTTTGTCAATAATCAGCTTTACGTCAGGTAGTTTTGCGCCAGCAAGCATAACACACTGCTGGGTCAACTTCCACTCGCCGACAAACCATGTTTTCGCCTGAGATAGGTCAGTAGCGTAGGTTTCTAGATAGCAGGTTTCTGGTTCAGGCTCTACTGATTTTCGACAGCCAGAAAAACCTAAAATCAGTAGAATAATAAAGGGAATTAGAGTTTGTTTCAACATAATTCGTTTTGTTTTTTTAGAAGGAGATACCAAAGGGGCTTGAATGGTTGGAAATAGGTTTAAAAAACTTCTGCTTAGACTTGGGCAAACACAAGAGTTCGCCCCTACCTTAACAAGACTTTTCCTTTCCCTACTACCAGCGGCCAGCCTTCGCCTTCCAACTCCATTTTGTAAAGATACACTCCCGACGCCACACCCGATGGTAGCCAGAAAATCTCGTTCCTTCCCAGATTCGGCATGGCTTTCAACGTAGCGATGACTTTACCATTCAAATCAAAAACTAGAACCCGCCAAACGGAAGGCGCAACGACGCCTTCCAATTCCAGCGCGAACTTCACCCAAAAATCCGCCGGATTAGGCGAGGCCGTGGCCGACACGA
Source organism: Cytophagales bacterium (assembly GCA_038235275.1). Classification (GTDB taxonomy): domain Bacteria; phylum Bacteroidota; class Bacteroidia; order Cytophagales; family Spirosomataceae; genus Persicitalea. Next base: position 43,276 of record JBBSUC010000037.1, read on the forward strand.
CGCGGTTGGCTTCGGCCACGCGGAAACGAATTTCGTAGGGCGCGGCGGCGTTGCCCACGATGTCGCGGCCTTCCACTTTCAGGCGGTAGGTGCCCGGTGGTAGTTTAGGGAAATTATAGTCCGCGAGAAAATCAGCGGCGGGTGTCGGGGACCAAGTGGCTTTATCCAGCGGAATGAGGGTTTCCGGGCATTTGCCGCAGGTTTTCCACAGGCTTACTCGTAAATCCGTCGTGTCGGTGCGGAGTAGGTAAGGGTTAGAATCCGAAAGTCGCACCTGGATTTTGGGTTGCGGCGAGACGGCCTCGTCGTCGGTGAGGCGGTGGTCATCCACCGTTACGTCCAGTAAGGGCGGCGTGCGGTCGGGCCGGACGGTGTAGAGAATCTCGGCGACGTTGTTGGCGTAGAGTAGTTCGGGAATTAGGCTGGTATTGAAATAAATCAGAACTCGATTGAAGCCTGATTTAGTTTGGGTTTCTCTGGAAAGATCAAAAGTATAAGTATCCTTCGCAGCCAATGGGGCAATCTTGAATTGATTTTCCAAAACTTTATTCTCATAAAATTCCCGCACTAAAACGGCAATCGAATCCTCAAAAGGAACGTCGGTGATGTTCCTGAACGTCGCGCTGGCTCGGAAAACGGCACCCTCGTCCACCTCCGGCGAGTAGGTGCTTTTTACCTCGGCCACTCCTTCGGGCAAGGGCAAGGTGTTGGCTGGGGCATCAGGATCGTAACGGAAGGTTCGTTGGCTCGAAGCCGAAGCGTCGCCCACGAGGCGCACCCGCCAATAAATGGTTTGTGGGCTGCTCAGCGTAAGGGGTTTTCTTGCCAAAATGGTTTCAGTGCGTACGGTATCACGGCGAACATTGGCATCGAAATCCGGGCTGCCGCTCCACTCGAAAACCACCTCGGCGGGATTACGACCTGGGGGAAGCTGAGCGACCATCTCGATTTTCGGCTCGACAAAAACCGATTTGTCGGCGGGAAGCAGTGGAATCGCTCCGCCTTCGGCGACCTGGATTTGGACGGAAAATCCATTGTTGGTTTCGTCCTCTTCGGCAATCGCGTTCTCAGGATCGAGCCGAAACTCCCAGGTTTCGTCTCCACCCTGACGGCTGACATTTGGAAAAGTGAAGCTCAGCGAATCCTGCAAGGGTATGGCCGGGCGAGTAAGGGTGTACTCGGCCAACAGCCGTGCATCCTTTTTGCGGGAAATGCTGAGGGTATAATTTCCTTTCTCGAATCGCCCGTAGTTGGCCACGCGGGCGATCACGCGCAGGGAATCGTCCCAGGCCGAAACTTTTTGGCCTTGTCGATTGGTGACGGTAACAGAGGTAGGCAACCAGGCGTAATCAGGGCGAGTAGCCGGGAAAATTTTAATGGCCGGATCGCCCTGCAAGCCCATTTGGGTAGCCGTCACGCGGTCGCTGAGGGTGGGGTTGCGGCTCATGGTGCGGCGAATTCCCTCGCGCATGATGTCGCCGAAGGGGCGGCTGGTGAAGGCGGGATCAGCCAGGGCTTCGTAAAAAGAAGAGGTGTAGTTGTGCAGTGCCGCCGTAAAACCCAGGTGCGTGTGCGCCACAAACAGCACCGCGCCCCGGTCAGGCGTCAGAATCCAGTCGGTGCTGGTGGGTGGCCCGGCGAAGTAAAAATTGCCCAGGGCGCAGCCGTTCACGATCACCGCCGGATAGCGGCCTTTGTTGCGGTAGCCGAAGGCATTTTTCGACACTTCGCCGATCTCGATGTCAGTGATATTAAGGCTCGAATGACCGTAAAGCGTCATCAGCGCCACGCCTTCGTTGACGATGGGGGCAATGGGGAAATGCTCGATGTACTCGTCAGTTTTTTTGGAAATGGTTTTTAGGGCCGGGGCCAGGAAACTTCCTCTGACTTTGGCGGCGTAAGAGTCCACGAAATTTCGGAACAGAATTAATTCCTGGGCGGAGCGCCCGCCACTGAGGTGCAGCACGTTCTTGCGCCAGGGCGCGGTGGCGGGTACGGCTTCGTGCTGCTTTACTTTTTGCAAATAATCGTACACGTTCTGCGAGGTGTAGGCGTTCACGCGGCCAATCGGCACCAGCGGCGTGTAAGGATCGGCGGGATCGAGGCCCACGCCCAGGGCCATATCCGAGTCGGGCCAGCCCGCGCTGGGCACCATGTCTTCCGTGCGGGAGGTAGGCTTCTTCCGCACGGCCTGCGGCGAGCGCGATTGTCCGAGCAGCAGCACGTATTTCAGTTTCGCGCGGTCGTGCAGCCAGCGCATCAGCCGTCGGATTCCTACCGGGCCGGGTTCGCCGTAGTTGAACTGATCGAATACATTGGCGGCCTCGATGACCAGCGGTTTGTAGCCGCCACCCGCCGCCGAAGCGCGGTAAGTGGCGTAATCGGCCACGGGGTCGGTGCTGCCTACTACAGGTTTCCTCACCAGCGGATGAGTGACAATAAGGTAATCGGTGCCTATGGAGTCGATGTTTCGGAACCGGACCGGACGAATGTTCGCGACCGACAGGGGTTTGTTGACCAATAAAATCGCCGAGCCCCCCTGGGGCGCGACCGTTGCTATTTCCCCGACACTTTGAGCAAGCAGTTGGCCGGGGAAAGCAGGGTTCGATACATCGAAAAATCGCGCGTTCCGGGCCGAATCCAATTGAAAAGCGCTTTCTCCGGCAGGAAAAAGCTTTTTCTGGTCGGCAGCAACGGCAGTTAGCCGCTGCGGATACGTCCACTTGAGGTAAGAAACCGAAACGCGCTCGTTCGTCCCTCTCGGCACAAAAGTAATATTCACCCGGCCAAGGCTGTCCAGGTCTTGTGGCAGTAAGCTTGCTTTGAAAACTTCTGTCCCGTAGTTCTGCCACTCTACTTCGCCCAGTTTTCGGCTCTGCCGCAAATGATTACCCATCCATACTTCCACGCGATGCTGCCCGACAAAACGACCCACGAAAAGCATTTCGACCGTGGCCGTCTTAAAAGAATCGGGCAGCGGATTCTGCGTCTGCAACCCCAAAGCACCTGCCCATTGATCGGTACGGTGCAGCCAGCCCGTCCAGCCCTCGCCCGTGTCGCCGAAGGTTTGGAGGTAGCCGTTGTCATCGACCGCCCCCGGTGGGTAGATTGCCCCGGCGGAATATTCGTTGGTCTGGACTTGCAAAACCGTTTCCTGGTGATAGGTAACGGAGGAAAACGCAGGAGAGGAAGCAACCTGCGCGATGCGTCTGCCTGCTTTCCCGTCCGTGCGCCACGTCAGAAAATACGTTGCGGTATCGGAGTACAGGCTATAATACGGGTGCGGCATCAGCTCAGGCTGCACGTAGAGCAGCGTATCCAGCCAGCCGTCGTTGCGCTGACCGTAGAACTCCAGGTAGTCGAGCGAATCAAGCCGCCCATCGGACTCGCCCGGCACGTTGATGGCAACTTCCTGCCCGCGTCGGAAGAGTTGTAGCGATTGGGCGGGGATTTTAGCCAAATCCAATCCCTGCTTTTGTAGATCAGTAGCGTTCAGGCGATACCAGCCGTCTTGCGTCGTGCCTAGCCGGAGGTAAGTTTGCGCTGGATTCAGCCACTCGTTGCCGTAGGGGGTTTGGGCTTTTGCACCTAAACCTGACAAGAATAGTAGGCTAAGCCAGAGGTATCTCATCACCAGATTATTTTCACCAGATCAGTGTAGTACTGAAATTTCGGATCGAGCGTGATGATGTCGGCTTTTTCAACCACGGCGGTAGCAAGTATGAGGCGGTCGAAAGGATCGCGGTGGTCGGCGTAGAGTGGGATATTCTGATATTCGTCCAAATGGGAAAGTAGAATTGGCAATACCTCAATTGAAGCGACCTGAATATCCCGGTAGATTCCGGCCAGAGGTTTGATAAGCTCCATCTTGCCTATTTTGACTTTTATGGGAATTTCAAACAGGCTGATGGCACTAACCATCACTTTATTACCCTTGTCTTCGATAATGTCCCTGGACTTGACAGACAATTGCTTATCACCTCCGGTGAACCACAGTAAAGCGTGCGTATCGAGTAAATAGCGCATTTCACATATAATCTTTTAAATCATCCAGAGGCTCATTAAAATCGGGACTTAAAATAAATGCTCCTTTGGAAATTCCAAATGGGCGCTTCTCCTTCGGCTGGGGAGTGTCAACGACTTGTTCTTCAAAAATCACCATCACTTTGGCTTTGGCGGCAGTCTTTGGCTGTTGTTTCAGAATGATTTGCCCGTTTTCGTAGGTACCTTCAATGGCGGTTAGCATGGCTGAGTTTTTTTATTTCAAATATACGTTGATTTCGAATAAATGCCTGAACTACTGTCCGAAGTAAGTGTCTTCACTGCCCAACGTGTCTGATGAGGAATATAAATTGGGTGAAAATTCATACCACTTGAATATTTTCCAGCATCTGCCAGCACCGGTGCAGTCCCTTGGGTACGTGAAAGCAGCCTTTCCACTTCCCGCCCTTCAGCGGCAGCAATACCTCGCCCCGGCGGTCGAGGTAGCCACACCATTCACCCCGTCGCGCGTGGTCGTCCCAGTTACCGTTAGCCTTTGTCAGATACTCATTCCAGCCACGCGTACCTAAACTGAGCATAGGCAATCCGCTTGTATTCATCCTTTTCGTAGAGGACGCCGATGTCGCCGTTCTGCTGGATGACCAGGTCGGAGTAGGCCGCCGGGCCGGGGTAAATGACTTTACCCGCCGACCAGGTTTGGCCGTCGTCAGTGCTGCGGCGGACGGTGAGGTTTTCGCGCTTGGTTTGGCTATTGGCGTTGGAAAACAGGAGGATGTGCTGGCCTTTTTTTGGCGTAAAGCTGATGATGCTGCCTTGGCAGATGGGATCGGGCAGGTCTTTCACGACGCGCACCTCGTCCCAGCTTTCACCCGCATTCTTGGTGAAGCCCTGCAAGCGGTATTTGGCGTCGCTTGACTGGTTGCGAAAGTTGAAGAGCAGACTGCCGTCGGAGGTTTCGGCGGCGGTGGCCTCATTCCCTCCGGCATAGTCGAGATTGGGGCTAAGTTTGAAGGTTTGGCCGTGGTCGTCGGAGTAGAAGGCGTGGGCTGCGTAGTCGCGGGACTCTTTTTGCGGGGCCCCGGCGGAGTGGTTGGCGGCTACGAAAAGCCGCCCTTTGTATTGACCGTTTTGGATTTGCAGTGCGTGGCCGGGCGTGTTGGCGTACGAGCGCCAGTCTTCCTGGAAAGTATAGGCTGGATTAGCCGTGGGAGCGTTGGGGCGAGATGTTTGGAGCGTGATATTCACCGCTTCGCTCCAGCTTATACCGTTATCGGTACTGGTTTTGTACCAAACCTCACGCACGGCTTTGCCCTTACGGACATCCGCCTCGTGGGCTGTGCCGGTATTGTAGAATAAAAAAAGGCGGCCCTTCGGGAAACTTGGGTCGGTGAGGTCGAAGACGGGCGCAGGATTGCCCGCCTGGTTGTCGCCGAAGTCCACGGCCATTTGCAGTTGGCCCCAGCTTTTGCCGTTGTCGGTGCTGCGCTTGAGGACCATATCCACGTCGCCAAAATCACCGCAGTCGTTGCGCCGCGCCTCGGCGAAGGCCAGCAAGTCGCCATTGGGAGCTTTCACAATAGCCGGAATGCGGTAACATTTGTACCCGTCTTGCCCATTCTCAAAGACGATGGTTTCAGTAATTTCCTCGCCGTCGGTCGAACGTGTACCCATGTCCCGTGGCGACTGCATGGTTTTGTTACAGGACGCAAGACAAATGCTTAAGATCAGGACAAGCATAGCCGGAGTGTTTTGAATTTTGGACATTGGATGCTGGATTTTGGATAGTCAATGTTGGACGTTGGATTTTGGATGCTGGATTTAATTCTAAAATCCAATGTCCAAAATCTAATGTCTATTTAAAATATCCGCTGAAAATGATTCTCAAAGTGATTCCGCATGGCATTACGGAATGTTTCGGGTGAGCCATGCTGGATGACATCCACCAGTCCGCGGTGCGATACGAACCGCTTGTTCATGATCGGACGCCGTAGGATGCCGCTCTCGTGGACGTACTCGAATACTGGGAGTAGTATTTGCTGGAAGCGTTCCAGAGTTTCGTTGCCCGTGATTTGGTACAGCTTGCCGTGGAACTTCACCTCCTGATCCACCTCGAAAAGAATCTCCTCGGCGTTGGTGGGCTCACTTTCGACGATGGCGTACAATTCGTCGATGTCGTTCTGGGTGACACGCTCGAAAATCAGGTCGCCCATGCCAATTTCCAGTACCATTCTCAATTCAAAAATATTGCGCAGCGTGGCGTCGTCCAGGATGCCGGGGTAAAGGTTTTTTTCCAGAAGGCCCATCACGTCGGGATTGGTGATGACCGTACCGCGCTTGCGGCGGGTTTCCAGCAGACCGCGCATTCGCAGCCGCGACACCGCCTCGCGCACCACCGTTCGGCTCACACCCAATTGAGCGGCCAAGTCCATTTCCTTCGGGATTACGTCCCCTACCTTATATTTATTCTCGCTGAATAAATCCAGGATACCAGTTTCCGCCTTATCGACCAATGACTGACCGTCGATTTCTAGTAAGTCGCTTTGAATATTCGAATAATTCATCATTTTATTAAGTAATATCTAATAATGGCTAATTTAGTAAAGTAAACCTAAAATATTAGGATGGGCAAGCTTTTAATGCCTTTGAGGGAATTAATTTGTAAAATTTGGCCATCATGTATTATTTAATACTTTTGTTAAATAATACATGATAATACTCACACTGGATTCCTGCAAGTCTTATTTTTGCTTCGTTTGCGGCGGCAGCGACCAACTTTTACCAGCAATTCAAACGATCGTACACCCTTAATTTCCTATGAAAATAGCCAAAATCCACGTTCTTTTTCTACTGATTGCAAGCCTGCTAACTTTAACAACCAAGGCACAGGTTCGCTCCCTCATTCCGCAACCTACCTCGATAAAGTCGGTGCCAGGCCATTTTTCGCTCACGCCGAGTTTGAAAATCAACAGTTCGCCCGCCTTTACCGATGTGGCCAGATTGTGGACAGAGCAGACGTTTGGGAAAGCGTCATTAGTAAGCGCAATGTCGGGAAGCAACATCGGTTCAGCCCAGGTAATTTTTGAGCAAAGGAAAAGCAGTAATCCCAAGGATAGTAACTCCGAGGGCTACCAACTCCGCATCGACGCCAACCGCGTTCACCTCACCGCTGCCACGGTGGCCGGGGCGCAGCGGGGTGCACAAACCTTGCTACAGTTGGCTGAGCTTCAACCCGATACGCGGCAACTTCCCGGTCTGGACCTAACCGATGAGCCGCGCTTCGGCTACCGGGGAATGCACCTCGACGTGTCGCGGCATTTTTTCGATCTGGATTTTGTCAAGCGCTACATCGACCTGATGGCTTTGTACAAACTCAACACCTTCCACTGGCACCTGACCGACGGGGCGGGCTGGCGGCTGGAAATCAAAAAGTACCCGGCTCTCACCGAGCGGGCCGCCTGGCGCACCCACCGGACCTGGAAAGAGTGGTGGGCCAGTCCGCGCCATTACAGCCGCGAGGGCGACCCGAATGCCTACGGCGGCTATTATACCCAGGAACAAGCCCGCGAGTTGGTGGCCTACGCCGCACGGCGGGGCATCACCGTCATTCCCGAGATCGAAATGCCGGGCCACTCCGAGGAAGTGCTGGCAGTTTATCCCAATTTATCCTGTTCGGGTGAACCCTACGCCAACAGCGAGTTTTGCCTCGGTAACGATAGCACCTTTACTTTTCTGGAAGACGTACTGACGGAGGTGATGGCCATTTTTCCGTCGAAATACATCCACATCGGCGGTGACGAGGCCAGTACGGCGGCCTGGAAAACCTGCCCCAAGTGCCAGCGCCGCATCAAGGAACACAACCTGGCCGACGAACACGCCCTGCAAAGCTACGGCGTACGCCGGGTCGGGCAGTTTTTGGAGAAAAAAGGCCGCAAGATGATTGGCTGGGACGAAATCCTGCAGGGTGACACGCCCGAAGCGCCGCTGGCCGAAGGAGCCACCGTGATGAGCTGGCGCGGTGAAAATGGCGGCATCGCCGCCGCCCAAAAAGGCCACGACGTGATTATGACGCCCGGTGGCTACGTTTATTTCGACAGCTACCAGGCCAATCCCACCACGCAGCCCGAAGCCATTGGCGGATTTTTGCCTTTGCAAAAAGTATATAGCTACGAACCTATCCCGAAAGAACTGACCGCCGCTCAGGCCAAACACGTTCTGGGTGCGCAGGCTAATATCTGGGCGGAGTACGTCCCCACAATGGAGCATTTGGAATACATGGTTTTTCCCCGGATGTTGGCCCTATCGGAGGTGGTTTGGTCGGATTCGTCGGCGCGGGACTGGCCGGATTTTCAGCGGCGATTGCAGGATCATTATCTTCTGCTGCAACGACGCAACGTCAACTACTACCGTCCTGGCGTCGAGCTGGAAATCCTGGCTAACTTTCAACCCGACGAACACGCCGCCCGCGTCGAGTTCCGCTCGGAACAGTACCAACCGGAGATTCGCTACACGCTCGACGGCAGCGAACCTACCCCCAAGTCAAACCGTTACACGGGGCCGTTTTTGGTGAAAGAGTCGGCTAGTATAAAGGCGGTTTTGTACCGCGATGCTGCGCCGATTGGTCCGGTGGCGGCGCTGCCCGTCGATTTTCACAAGGCCCTCGGCAAGCCTATCACCTATGGCGTTCGCTACACCAAAAGCTACCCCGCGCAGGGTGACGCCACGCTGGTGAATGGTAATCGCGGTTCGTTTACCTACGGCGACCAGCAATGGTTGGGTTTCGAGGGCATCGACATGGACGTGACCATCGACCTACAGACGGTGCAGCCTTTGCAAGATGTACAGGTGGGACTCATGCAACTCACGGGTCCCGGCGTGTACATGCCCCGCTACGTGGAGGTGTCGCTTTCCAAGGATGGCAAAACATTTTCAGCCCCGGTGCGGGTGGAGCGTACCGTCCCCGAGTCGCAGGATACGCTGGTGATCAAGGACGTAACCGTGCCGCTCGATGGCCAAGCGGCCCGTTACATTCGGGTTTTTGCCAAGAACAATAAGGGGTATATGTTCGCCGACGAGATTCAGGTGCATTAAGGCTGGTCTCCTGGGGAGGACTTTTTTTGCTGGTCCATTTCCTCAGCGCCACCCTTTTCCGGCTGATTCTTGAACACCACTGTCTGGTACGGAAAAGGAATCTCCACGCCCTCGGCGTCGAAGCGTTTTTTGATGGACTCCAGCAGGTCGCACCTCAGGCCAAAAGCGGTTGGAAAATCTTTGGCCCAAGCCCAGGCGCGGATGATAACCGCCGAATCGTCGAGTCGGATGACCCGCACTTTCACCACGGGGTCATCATTGGCTCGTTCCAGGGCATTGCGGTGGTCAACAATATCAGGGTGGGCTAGGCATTCGCTGCGCATAATTTCCTTGGCCCGGTCGATGTCGCTGTCGTAGGAAATGCCGATCTCGATCCATTCGCAAATATGCGCCCGGCCCAGACTATAATTGACAATTTTCTCCTTGTTAATGATGGCGTTGGGGACCACGATGACCTTGTTTTGGGCGTCGCGGATGAGGGTATGCCGCAGAGTGATGTCCACGACTTCGCCCATCAACTCCCCCGAAATTTTGATGATGTCCTGCACCTGAAAGGGTTTGGAGAAAATAATAAAAAAACCGCCCACCAGATTGGCCAGCGCCTCCTGCGAGGCTACCCCGATAATAATAGCCGCAATCCCCGCCCCGCCGATAGCCGTGGTAGTAATTCCTTTCAGGGCGGGAAAGGCGTAGGCCGCCAGACCCAATCCGAAGAGATAGACCAACGACGAACTGACGTATTTCAGAAACTTCAAGGTCGTCTGGTCTTCGCCCCGGCGCTTCCTTATTTTGACTACCCGATTGATGACGGTCCGCACCACCGCATCCAGCACGATGGTGAACATAGCCACGAAAGTGACGTAGGTGATAATTTTGATGTTCGCGGTCACCTTGGCGTAGCTCTTCGCATCCACAAAATAGTAGGTCGAAAACAGGAACACGAACAGGACAATGAAAATTTTGAGAATCCGCCGGATGGTAAATACCAGCCCGAATTCGTCAAAACCTCGTTTTTTGCCTTTTCGAATAACCAGGCGGGCAACTACGTTGGTGAGGTAGTAAAGCAGGGTAGCTACCACCACTACGCCAACTCCCCAGTAGATTGACTCGGCGTGGTCACGAAAAAATTTAGCGAAATCCATTTGGTTTTTAGGTTGTTAGACGTTAGAAATTTGGTTTTCACAACAACGGCGATACCATCCGGGCCGCTTTTTGCAGAAGCTTTTTCCAAGCGGGCCGCTGCCGCCAGACTTCGTAGTCGATGGCGTCGGCTTGGCTCAGGTCTTCGTAAAAAGCCTGCCGGAGCTGTTGGGCCAAATCGGCATCGTACACGAAGGCCGACACCTCGAAATTGAGGTCGAAGCTGCGGTAGTCCATGTTGGCCGTGCCGATGGCGGCCAGTTGGCCGTCGGCCACGAGGGTCTTGGCGTGGACAAAACCCTTTTGGTAACAGTAAACCTCCACGCCTGCCCCCAACAAATCGGCGTAGTAAGAACTAGCCGCCGCGTTGACCAGCAATGAGTCGGAGTCGCCCGGAACCAGCAGCTTTACCTTCACGCCGCTCAACGCCGCGATGACCAAAGCATCCAGAATGCTGTCGCCCGGAATGAAGTAGGGCGTGGTAACGAGGAGTTCTTCTTTGGCCAAATTGATAACCTGCATGAAGGAAAACAGCAGCGTCGGCATCCGCGAATCAGGGCCGCTGGCGCCGATTTGCACGATGGCTCCTTCACGCTCAGGCAGGTAAGACTCCAGACTAAAATACGCCCGGTCAAGTTCGACCTGATGGTCGGGGGCGCAAAAATTCCAGTCGCAAAGGAAGATATTTTGCAAATAATAACTCCCCTTGCCGTCGATGCGCAGGTGGGTGTCGCGCCAGAAAACGGGATTGTCAGTACCCGGTCCGTTGATGTAGCGATCCGAGACGTTGATGCCGCCGACGAAGGACGTAAGCCCGTCGATCACGACGATTTTGCGGTGGTTGCGGTAGTTGAGCCGCTGCGCGAAAGCGGGTAATGTGAGTCGATAAAACGGAAACGCCAGCACGCCCGCCGCCGCCAGCGAGGCGCGAATTGGCTCTTCTACCCAGTTTTTATTTGCCGCTGCATAACCCAATAGCCCATCGCCCAGAATAATGCGACCACAGCCCCAATTTTTAGTGGCCGGGACTGACGAAGAAAAAGCCATAGAAAGAGCGCTGTGACGACCAGCGGAATGGTGAAAAACGGATCGGCCACATACAGTAGATACACCGAAAAACGCTGATGACTGAACGGTTCCAGAAGCCCCGTTCCGTAAGCATTGGCCGTGTCCAGCAGATCGTGCAGACAAAGTTGGAAGGCGAAAAAGAAAAACCAAGTCCCCATTGGCACCGACCGCGCCCAACGCTAGCGACGCATTAGCCAAGCCAAAGCTCCAGCCGCCAGCGCTTTTTTACCCAATGAGCGGCCCAGTAATACTTCGCCGACGCAAGCCCCGAGTGCCAAATGGGTCAGTGAATCCATGCGATGAAAAGGACGAGCCTACGCATGGCTACTTACTCTTTTTCATCAGGTAATCGGCCACGGCGGCGTAGGCGGGTAGCGACCAGGGGTCGTTGGCGCTGTTGCCCGCCACGGGATGGGAGGCCATGCGCACCAGCACCATTTCGGCGGTGGGGTCGATGTAAATGGTTTGTCCGTGGACGCCACGGGCGGCGAAGGCACGGTGTTCGTTCTCAGTGATCCACCACATATCGCGGTACGACCAGCCCTTCAACTCCGGGTGGCCCGATTTGGCGAATGCCTCTTTACTGCCGCCTTTTTCAATGTCTTCGATAGCTTTTTTTGGTATAAGCTGCTTGCCGTCCCATTGACCTTTGTTGCGGATCATTTCACCGAATCGCCCCAGGTCACGCAGGGAAGCACTCAACCCGCCCCCGGCAAAAGGAATTCCCAGGCCATCGACCTGGTAATAGGCATCCTGCTCCGCGCCCAGTTGTCTCCAGATGCGTTCCGACAGCAATTGAGCGATTGATTTCCCGGTTGCCCGCGCGATGATCCAGCCCAGTGCGTCGGAATTAATGGTTTTGTAGCCGAAGGCTTCACCGTGCTTGCCTTCCTTTTTGACCGTTTCCAAATAGCCGTAGTAGCCCACCGGCCCTTTGTAATCGGCGGGTTTGGGAAAGGGATTGCCAGCGGCGGAAAAGTCCCAGAGGTCGGCTTTAGAGTCGGCGTAGTCTTCGCTGTATTTCAGGGCAGTGGTCATGTCCATCACCTGCCGGACGGTGGCGTCACCGTAGGCGGAGTTCTTCAATTCTGGTACGTAAGCTGTTACCAATTTATTTTCGTCCAAAGTACCTTCGGCCACCAGCATAGCCGCCAGTGTGCCGGTGAAGGATTTGGTGAGCGACATCACGGCGTGAACGCCTTTTTCATCGAGCGCTCCGAAATAGCGCTCGTATACTACTTTTCCTCGATGCATAATCAGGATGCCGTCGGTGTAGTTTTGCCAAAGTGAAGCCTCCCAGGTCATGGATTCGCTGGCATTCCAGGGCGTAAAGGTGAGCGCGTCGATTTTCTTTTCGTCCAGCGCGTACAGCAAAGGCTTTGGATTGCCCAGTCCCGCGCTTACGCCCACCGTAGGCAAAAACTGCCGCATGTGCGCCACGCTCCAGCGCAGAGCCGGAAACTGAAAAAAGGAGCCGTCGGCCGCGCTCAAAACCTTATCCTGCGGCGGCGGAAAGCCCTGCATCCAGCCCATTTTGACGGGATCGCTCTCGCGGGCCGAGAGGTACCTTTTCTGAGATTGGGCGGAGGTGGGCATGGTTGACATGACAATGGCGGCGAAGAAAAGGGCTGCTCTTGGCGCGAAGTATTTGAATGTGTTTTGCATAATGGTGGACTGGTTTTATTGATTTATTCGGCTTCTTAATCTACCGCCGCCCCGACTTAAAAAACATCCGGGCAATGACGATCGTAGGCAATTTGGTAAGTAGCAAAACGAAAGCCGCGATGGGATGAATGAAAGCCACCGCCACTGCCAGCACTCCATTGATCATATCCAGGTTGCAAAAAGTGCGAAATCGGGCCTCAGTTGCTGGCGTGATGGATTCCGCTTTCAGGTATTTTTTGTCCGAGGCGTGGTCCCAAATCAGGTTTTGAAAGAGGGCGATGAGGAGCGTGTTCAGGCTATAAATGAAAACCGCAACCGATTCGCCCCAGAAAGTACTCAGCAGCGAGGTCGAGAAAGGAAAGAGGACGATGAAAAGCAGCCACAGCATATTGTACCAGAGCAGCCTTTCATCGACTTTATTGATGTAAATGAAGAAGGCGTGATGCGTGCGCCAGAAGTTGGCGATGTTGGAAAACTACAGCGCAAAGGCCAGCAACGGCTTCCAGAGTTCGCCTACATCCGAAAAATGCAACTCGCCCGTGATGGCAGGCTCTACCCGGATGTCCAGGGCCAACAGCGTGATCGCAATGGCCACCACCGCGTCCGAAAAGAAGACCAGTCTTTCGAGCGAGAGATTTTTCTCTTCCATTATTTCCCCTTGCCCAACCGATACCACTGCACGTCTTTCAACGGTTCACGACGGTCGAATTTCTCGGCGGTGGGGTAGTACTTAGCCAGGTAGTCCAGAATGACGGGCTCGGCTTCACCCAGGTCCCAGAGGTTTTGGGTACGCTGCATCCAGCGGATTTTAGCCAGCCAACCATCGCGCGAAGCACCGTACTGCGTGACGAGTTTGCTGGAATGACAGCCCGTGCAGTGCGCCCGCACCATGTCGAGGCCATCGGCGATGATAAAGCCCGTCGTGGGGTCAAGTTGCTTTTTGGTCGTGTCCAAACGCATTTCCAATCCCGCCGTTTCCGTAGAAACCGCTACAGGCCGCAACGCGGTCATCGACACAAAGCCGATGAAGAGTAAGGTGGAGAGGAGAATTTTGGAGAGTGTCATAATTTTTTGATTAACTGTTGAACCGTGTAATCGTTGAAGCGGTCCGCCGCCCAGCGGTGCTGTTGAATCGTTCTATGCTTATTTTTAGAGGCCGTTGGTGGTAACCAAATTCGATTTTAGACTTAAACAATCAAACAATTCAACATCAATTGTACAAATCAACGATTACACGATTCAACAAAATTTACACAACCTTTACCGCTATTCGATGACAGGCATTGTTGATGTAGCCTTTGGGATTCCAGGCGGGGATGACCATCGGTTGGGAATGACCTTCGCTGTCGGTGGCTTTAGCCCAAACTTCATAGTAGCCGGGGCCGGGGAATTTCACGTCCGCTGACCAATGCTGCCAGGCCAGGCGATTTTTGGGGGCTTTCAGGTCGCATTTCTGCCAGGTGCTGCCATAGTCCAGCGATACCTGCATGTCCTTTACTTCCAGATCGCCCGCCCAGGCGTGGCCACGTAGGGCGAGGTTTTGGCCTTTTTCCAGCGTGGCCCCGGTGCGCGGGTAGGTGATGACCGACTTCACGGGCATTGACTCGATGATCTTCATGTCCTTGTCCGGCACTTCGGTACCCGGCTGCACGGGATAGGCCGGGATCCGGTAGCTGTCGCCGCCCATTTTCTCGCCGTCGTGAACGATGTTGCGGATCGAAATGCGGCTCAGCCACTTACCCGAGACGGAACCAGGCCAGCCGCCGATGACCAGCCGCATGGGCGGCCCGTGCATGATGGGGATGTCTTGGCCGTTCATGGCCCAAGCCAAAATGGTTTCGTCTTCCAGGGCTTTGGACATTGGCACCCCGCGCGAAATAGTGTCCTTTTTGGGATCGCCGCTGAGGTGGATGTCGCTGCCGTGGTAGCCGATATACACCGCGTCGGGCTTGAGGCCAACGTCGGCCAGCACGTCTTTCAGTCGGACGCCCGTCCACTCGGCGCAGTTCACCGCTCCTTCGGCCCATTGACCGCCCGAAGCGGGTGGCGTGTAGCCACTGCGGCCATTGCCGCCGCATTCCAGCGTGAGTTGGTAAGTGTAATGCTTGAATTTGGACTTCAAATCTTGCATCGTGTAGGCCTTCTTGGCCTTGACTGACTCGCCGTCGATGGTGAGCGTCCAGGTTTTTAAGTCAATTTCGGCGGGCGCGTTGCCGTTGTTGCGCACAAACATTTTGTCGGCGGGCGTCACGGCGTCGTCCAGCAAGTGCGGCGGCGTCTCGATGTTCCAGGGACGGTTGTTCAGGACGATCATGCCCTTGTTCAACCCGGCGGGCAACTCGACTTCTTCCAGGGCGAGCGGTGTGTAGTGCGCGGGCATTTTGTCGGCAAAGGCCACTTTGGCGCCAAGCGCGGCAGTCAGCGAGGCCAGTACGCTTTTCTTCAAAAAGCCCCGGCGGTCGTGAAAGGGATTTTTCATGTTTTTTTTGGAGTATGTCTTCGGAGAGGGAAGGTAACAATTAATTTTCAAAAGTGCCTCCTTCCCCATTAACACCGAATTTTTTTAAAAAATAAACTGCTTCAAAAACCGCCAGCGGCGCGCGGCGGCCTACGTTCAGGCTAAGTGTATCTCCTCTGATGGAATAGTTGTCGGCCAATTCGAAGACTTTGAAGTACTCCGACTCGTTGACGTCCACGTCGGGGCAGGCTTTCAAGGTAGCGGCCAGCGGGGAGAAACGGATTCGTTATCCATTTTCCATTATATAAGTGCCATTGAAGGTGTTGCAGCCCGCAAAGCCCCTGACCTGATTTTGGTCCTTTTTGAGCATGAAGTACATTTCGCGCTCTTGATTCTGCGCCATCGTCACCTTTTGGCCTTCCAGCGTTACCAGCTTCCAGTACTTTTCGGTAATCGGGGTGGCGTCCAGTGTGTTCTCCATTTTTGCCAGTGTATCGGCTTCGTTTTTACTATTGTCTTTCGGATTGGTGTCGCCGCAGCCTGCCATCGTGATAGCGGCAAAAGCAAAGGCGATGAGTGATAATTTCATGGATATATTCCTTTTTTCTTTGGTTCTTTGACAATTTTTGTGGTCAGATGGCTTGGGCCAGAACACGTAGCCTAAGATGCTCGAATTTGGGCAGTCCGTAGCTGATGCGCTTGACGTAGCGGATGACGTTGTTCAGCCCCTCGGTGGCCGCGTTAGTC
>JBBSUC010000038.1:0-57783 GCA_038235275.1 Cytophagales bacterium
ATTCGCTTCCCTTTGCCCTGGCGTTGTGTGTGTCCTGGGATTTGTGAGGGGGGTACCCCAACCTTTTCATGTTGCGCGGCGCCCCCCCCGGGCGGGGGTCGGCCCCGGGGCCCGCACCCCGGCAGGGGGGCTTTTTTTTCAGCCGTTGCATTTATTACTTGAATCCAGGTTGTCTTCATAAAATAACTTCATATTACTGAGGCTTACTCTTTCTAAAATATTAATTGATGGAATTCCTTCAAGCAATTTTTTGAGTTCGACCGAATCAAAATTATCAAAGAAATCTCTGTAACATATTTTCGCAAGATTCATAGAAGTTATGTTTATACGTTAAGGTTGTCTTCCCCTCACTTTCCATCGCGATCCAAAAAGATAAAAAGCCAATACTCGGACCGCGTCACAGACGCGAAGTGACATAGTACCGATTACAAATCGGGACAAGCCGTTCAAAAACGAAAAGTAAGAAAAAATCCTTTAATCTTGGTTCGTGTCCTCCTCTATTAAGGGGCGAACAAGAAATAAAATCGTTACTAAGCACTTGTATTCAGCACTTTATGTGTTTTGTTAACAAGGTCGTAGAGGAACTCTGGGGCGAAGTCTGCTCCGTTGGGCCAGCAAACTGTCCAAGCGTCCAATTCAAATTTTTTGAACACCTCTACATCTTTCAAAGGTTCAAACACCGGACCACGAAGCTCTCTTTCCAGATCTACCGTTCCGCAAGTCCCGTCATTAAATTTCAAATCCAGTTGATGGCTTTTCAAATATTTAGCTTCGATTACTTTAATCAACATGGCTTCTATTTGGTTAGTGGTTTTACTTTAAATAAGGGTTTTTGTTCCACAGATAGTTTCCAGTTCTTCAAAAGGTCTTCTCTATTTTCATCTATCCATTCGTAGATCAAACCCAGTTGTTTTCTTGGCATTTCGCCCCGGATGGTTCCATCCTCAATATTGACAATTGCCGTATATCCTTGATATTCAACGTGAAAATGAGGCGGGTTATGGTCATTGAAATACATTTTGATTATTATTCCAAAAAATCTTGAAATTTCTGGCATGATCGAGTTTTTGTAAAAAGCCCCCGGCTGCTCCTCGTTTTGCAGTCATCAAGAGCCGTTCAAAAATGAAAAATAAGCAAAATTCCCCAGTCCCACTACACTACCCCACTTTGTGCCTCCTTAACTCCTAAACTACGTCATCCCTTCACCTTCTCCCCCTTCAACCTTTCCTTCAACTGCAACACCTCATCCCGGTACCGGGCCGCTTCCAGAAAGTCCAGATCCTTGGCGGCGGCTTCCATTTTGCGTTGGGTCTCGGCGAGGAGCTTTTGGAGTTCGCCCTGGCCCATGTACTGCACCACGGGGTCGGCGGCGATGCGGATTTCGTCGGGTTCGGTCAGCTTTCAGACAGCTTTCTTTTGACTTCCTCAACAAATCCCACAGATACACTGGTAATTCTCGCAATGAGTTCGGTGCTTAGACCTTCTTTTAAGGATTCCGTAATCGTTGCCAGTTTCTCAGACTCTCTTGCTTCTGCAACTCTCCTCTTTTCAGCATTTACTGCCACGGCATTCCGGGCAATGAGAATTTCTAACGAAGCTTTCTCGTCAGGGGTCATTTTACGGCTGTCCAACTCATCGATGGCAATTTGCAGCCACTCTTCATCCCAGAATTTGGGGAATTGTGTCGGCTTGGTGACTGTGTGTATCGTTTTCATAGTGTAAATGAGTTTTTCAAGGTCAGTCTGACAATCAGTTTCTTGAATCCTAAATTTATTCAACTCTACGGTAATGAACGTTAGCTGCTCATCGAAAATTTCTCCCTGCTCATTTCTGAGATTTGCAACAGTGTGGAATTGAGGATAGGTCAGAATATTATTCGCCAAAATGGCCACACAATAGATTTTCGGCAGTAATCCGTAGTCATATTTGCCTTTCTTAACCATCAAGTTAAATCTGTGCAGGGCGTAAAATTTCATACGCTGCACAAAGTTTGGTTCCTCGCCGTACTGCATTTCAACAATGAAATGATTACCAGCCTCGTCGGTACACACCAAATCGAAAATGCCGCCCCGTCCGTCCTGAGTGACGCCTTCAAAAGTGTTTTTGTCAAACTTGACTTCCAAGATAGGTACTTTCGACTTAATGAGCGCCTGCAATGCTTTTCGCAGGAAAAGCGTATTGGCCTCATTGCCGAAGGTCGCCTTAAAACCGTAGTCCGAAATAATCGGAATGAATATTTGATCTTCCCTGTATAGCGACTCCATGAACTATTGCTTGAAAGGTAGGCGATTTGAAAACTCTTGCGTAAAATACTGATTTACAAAACTTACTTCCCTACCTTCTCCCCCTTCAATCGCTCCTTCAACTGCAACACCTCATCCCGATACCTTGCCGCTTCCAGAAAGTCCAGATCCTTGGCGGCGGCTTCCATTTTGCGTTGGGTTTCGGCGAGGAGTTTTTGGAGTTCGCCCTGGCCCATGTACTGCACCACGGGGTCGGCGGCGCTGCGGATTTCGTCGGGCTCGCCGGACCTCTTAGTCACCTTGGTGTCGGCGATGGTGGTTTGGCCCATGATCGCCTCGCGTGATTTCAGGATGGTCTTGGGCGTGATGCCATGTGCTTCGTTGTAGGCCATTTGGATGGCGCGGCGGCGGTTGGTTTCGTCGATGGCGTTGCGCATGGAGCCCGTGATGCGGTCGGCGTACATGAGTACCTTGCCGTTTTCGTTCCGGGCGGCGCGGCCGATCGTCTGGATCAGCGAGCGGATGTCGCGCAGGAAACCTTCCTTGTCGGCGTCCATGATCGCCACGAGCGATACCTCAGGCAGGTCCAGTCCCTCGCGCAGCAGGTTGACGCCCACGAGTACGTCGAACACGCCCAACCGCAGTTCGCGCAGGATTTCGACGCGGTCGAGCGTCTTCACGTCGGAGTGGATGTAGCGGCCCTTCACGCCGACGCGCTCGAGGTACTTGCTCATTTCCTCGGCCATGCGCTTGGTGAGCGTCGTGATCAGCACCCGCTCGCCGCGCTTGACGCGGATGTCGATTTCGGACAGCAAGTCGTCGATTTGGTTGAGGCTGGGCCGCACGTCGATTTCGGGATCGAGCAGGCCGGTGGGGCGGATGATTTGCTCCACCACCACGCCGTCGGTCTGGCGGAGTTCGTAGTCGGCGGGCGTGGCGCTCACGAAGACGGTTTGGGGCGTGAGGTCCTCGAATTCCTGGAAGGTGAGCGGGCGGTTGTCCATCGCCGAGGGCAGCCGGAAGCCGTACTCCACCAGCGACTCCTTACGGGAGCGGTCGCCGCCCCACATGGCGCGGATTTGCGGCATGGTGACGTGGCTTTCGTCCACGACCATCAGAAAATCCTCCGGGAAATAATCCAGCAGACAAAAGGGCCGCTGACCGGGCAGGCGTTTGTCGAAGTACCTTGAATAGTTCTCGATGCCCGAGCAGTAGCCGAGTTCGCGCATCATTTCCATGTCGAACTCGGTGCGTTCCTTAATGCGCTCGGCCTCCGTTAGTCGGCCTTCGCTGGCGAAGTACCTTATTTGGGCGGTGAGATCGTCCTGGATCATCTTGATGGAATCCATCAGTACATCACGTCCCGTGACGAAGAGGTTGGCGGGGAAAATGGCGATTTTCTTTTCGCTGGATAGTTTCTTACCCGAGTTGGGTTCGATGCGCTGGATTTCCTCGATCTCGTCGCCGAAGAAAATGATCCGAAAGGCGAAGTCGGCGTAGCCGGGAAAAATATCGACCGTGTCGCCCTTGACCCGGAAGGTACCCCTCGAAAATTCCGCTTCGGTGCGGCTGTACAGGATTTCGACCAACCGAAACAGAAACTGATTGCGGCTCGTGATTTGACCTACCCCCACGCGCAGGATGCTTTTCTTGTACTCGTTGGGATTACCCGCGCCGTAGATGCACGACACCGACGCGATGACGACGATGTCGCGCCGCCCGCTCATCAGCGAAGACACCGTCGAGAGCCGCAGTTTGTTGATTTCCTCGTTGATCATCAGGTCTTTCTCGATGTACGTCCCGGTGGTGGCGATGAACGCCTCGGGCTGGTAGTAGTCGTAGTAGCTGATGAAGTACTCGACGGCGTTGTTGGGAAAAAACTGCTTGAACTCGCCGTAGAGCTGGGCGGCCAGGGTTTTGTTGTGGCTCAGCACCAGCGTGGGTCGGTCGATTTGCTGGATGACGTTGGCGACGGTGAAGGTTTTGCCGGAACCCGTCACGCCGAGCAGCGTCTGGGAAGGTTCGCCGTCGCGAATGCCCCGCACGAGCTGCTCGATGGCCTGCGGCTGGTCGCCGGTGGGAACGTATTCGGAAGTCAGTTCGAAATTCATGGAAGAGTTGGGAAAAAGCGTATGGGGCGTAACAACGCTTTCGGGGGGAATGGTTCGGGCGGCGGGGAATGATTTTTGTTATCTTTGGACTTCCAAAAAAGATTGAACCATGAACACCGCGAAAATACTATACGAGCAGTACAAGGTATTGCCTAAAAAGGTACGAAAGGAACTTAAAGACCTAATTATCAACGAAAAAGACTCAGATGCGTCTATGTCGCTTCTTTCACAAATAGAGAGAGGTCTGGAAGAAGTCAAAGCTATGGAGGATGGCAAAATTCCGGTTCGGACTTTTGAGGATATTAGAAATGACTTGAAAAATGGCCAATAAAGTCAGAGCCATTCCTCTTTTTGAAAGCCAGTATAAGCGATTTGTAAAGAAATTTTCATCACTTGACCAGGAAGTTGGTGACTTGATCGAAGATCTGAAAGTGAATCCCACGCTGGGAATTTCTCTGGGCGCGGGCTTGTACAAAATCCGACTCGCAAGTCGCAGCAAAGGCGGAGGTAAAAGTGGCGGTTTCCGAATTGTCACCTATTTAGTGAGTAAAAAAGAAGACGAGACGAGTATTTACCTGATTACCATGTTTGACAAGTCAGAAGACAGCAGCATCAAGAAAGCAGATTTACTCAAAATTGTCAAACGATTGTTTGGGTGATGTAGTTACTCTGAGCTGATTATATCATTTCTAATCCACAATCTCTTGATCAACAAATTAACCACCCTCTTCTTTCGGCTCGCCGCCTTATCAGTCTGGGCTTTCTCTATAACAAGCTGCGCCGTTAGGAAGACCGGCAACCTCACTTACCAGGCCGCTACCACCCAATTCCCCGAACAGAAACTCGACGTGTACGCACCGCGCAAGGTCAAATCACCGCGTCCGGTTCTGGTGTTTATTCATGGGGGCAACTGGAATTCGGGCAAGAAGTCGCAGTACTGGCCGATGGGGCGCAATTTTGCGAGAAAAGGCATCGTCACGGTGATTATCGACTACCCGCTGAGTCCGGCGGCGAATTACGACGAGATGGCGAAGGCTTCCGCTAAGGCGGTGCAGTGGACGGTGGAGAATATTGGAAAGTACGGCGGCGATACGAGTCGGTTATTTTTGTCGGGCCACTCGGCGGGCGGACATTTGGCGGCGCTCATCGGGCTGGATGATGCGTATTTCAAAGCGCTCGATATGAATAATCCGACCACAGGATTGGTTCTTATCGACGCCGCCGGGCTGGATATGTACAACTACCTTTTGGAGAAAAAGTACGACGCCGACAATACGTACATCAAAACTTTTACCAACGATCCCAAGATTTGGAAAAAGGCGTCGCCGAGGTACTATCTGCGCGAAGATATGCCACCGATGCTGATTTATCGGGGCGGTGAAACCTACGAGTCCATCGAGAAAAGTACCGAGGCATTCATGGGCGATTATCGGAAATTTGTTCCCGAGCCGCGTTATCAAGTTTTAAAAGGCAAGAAGCACGTGCCGATGATCGTGCAGTTCTTTTTTCCGTGGAATCGGCATTTTCCCGAGATCGTGGAGTTTGTTGAGGGAGGAAAGTCATAGCTTTGCCATAATCCGAAACTTTACTGAACGGGTAGAGGTTGAAAAATTAGCTATTTTGCAGTGAAAAAGCTGCCTATCAAGCACGCCCAACCCTTCATTATCCACTCTCAACTAAATGAAACTACATTCCGTTGCCCTGCGCGACACCGGACAATTCCCGCCGCTTTTGCTGGATTACCTGGATCAAAAGTCGGAAATCAGAGAGTTTTACAGCGTCTTCCCCAGTCGCGACGAAGTCATCGAGGCTATCGAGCAACGCGCGGATTTCGACTTGGCCAAGCGGAAAACATTGGTGGAAGTGCTGACGAAGCAGTACGAAAATATCACCGACGCACCCGATTTTAGCGGTTTACTTGACGAAAGAACCTTTACCGTCACCACGGGCCACCAATTAAACATTTTCACCGGCCCGCTGTACGTGATCTACAAGATCGTCACGGCCATCAACCTGGCGCGGACGTTAAAGGAGACTTATCCTGACTACGACTTCGTCCCCATGTATTGGATGGCGTCGGAAGATCATGATTTTGCGGAAATTGCTTCTTTCAATCTTTTTGGCAAAAAGTACACCTGGCCCGGCGAACCGAGCGGCGCGGTGGGGCGGCTAAACCCGCAGGAGTTGGAAACGGTGCTGAATACGCTGCCGGAATCGATCCCCCTTTTTGAAAAAGCCTACCTCGAAAATAAAACCCTGGCCGACGCTGCCCGATGTTACATGCACGCCCTCTTCGGCGCGGCAGGTCTCGTCACGATCGACGCCGACGATGCGGCTTTAAAAAGGCACTTTCTGCCCGTCATCGAAGATGAGCTCTTCCAGCAAAATTCCAGCCGCTTAGTCGAAGGGACGACCCAAAAGCTGGGGAAGTTGGGCTACCACACACCCGTTCACGCGCGGGCAATCAACTTGTTTTACCTGATTGACGGACTGCGCGAGCGCATCATTCGGCAGGAAAATATCTTTAATATCCTGAACACCAAGCTGGAATTTACGGATAGGGAAATGCGGCAGGAGATGAATGAACACCCCGAGCGGTTCAGTCCGAACGTGGTGCTGCGGCCTTTGTACGAGGAAATTATTTTGCCTAATCTGGCTTACATTGGCGGTCCGTCGGAGGTTCCGTACTGGCTACAGTTGAAAGGCGTGTTCGACCATTTCAGAGTTCCCTTTCCGATGCTTATTCCGCGCAACTTTGCTTTGTACGTCAATGCGCCCAGTCGGCACCGGATGGAGAAGCTGGGTCTTTCTTACGAAGATATTTTTAAGGAAGAATATCAGTTGAAGCGAGATTTGGTCGAGCGTCTTTCCGAACATTCGCTGTCGCTGGATTTGGAAAAATACGCCTTCGCCGAAGTATTAGCCAAAGTGGTGAACAAGGCGCTGGACGTCGATGTGACGATGGAAAAGGCGGTGCTGGCCGAGCGGGCGCGGCTGTTCAATTCGTTGGAAAAGCTGGAAAAGAGAATTCGGAAAGCCGAGGAGAAGAAGCACGGCATTCAGGTCGGGCAGTTGCAGAATGTGCTGGATACGTTCTTTCCGAATGGTTCAGCGCAGGAGCGCCACGATAATTTCCTGAACTTTTATTTGAATAATCGAAATTTCATCGAAGCACTTTTCGAGCATTTCGACCCGCTGGATTTTAAGTTTAATATTCTGGAGGAGTAGGTAGAGAGGGTGATAAAATGACCAAGCCACAAATCCGAGAACTCTACCTCAAAAAAAGACGCCACGCTGATCCTGAGCGCATCGCTAATCAGTTAGGAGAGATATTCGCCAAAAGCCCAATAAAACTTCTCCATTCCTTCATCGGCAATCAAGCAAAAAACGAAGTCGATACGAAGCACATCCGCCAAATCCTGCAAGCGAAATTTCCTGAAGTACAATGGGCCGCGCCCCGCATGATACCCGGCGCCCGGCACATGGAAAGCTACATTTGGAACAATGACACAGAATTAAGCACCAACCGGCACGGAATTGAAGAACCCAATCCCGAAACTTCTCAATTCATTGAGATACCAGCCATAGACGCCGTCCTCGTACCATTACTAGCCTTCGATAAACTAGGCCACCGCGTGGGTTACGGCGGTGGCTATTACGACCGCTTCCTGGCCCACTGTCGTCCTAACACGCTGAAAATCGGACTTTCTCAGTTCGAACCCATCGAAGAAATCGAGGATACGAACGAGTGGGACGTGACGCTCGATATTTGCGTGACACCCGACCGGATACACCGCTGGAACTAACGATTTTAACCGGGAGCCAAAAGATTTTTCGTACTTTTGCCCCCAATTTTTACCAAAACCAAACAACCAAAATGAAAATCGCAGTCGTAGGCGCTACCGGACTGGTAGGCAGCGAAATCCTCAAAGTGTTGGCCGAGCGTAATTTTCCGGTGACGGAATTGCTGCCCGTGGCCTCTGAACGTTCCGTCGGTAAGGAAATCATGTTCAAAGGTAAACAGGTCAAGGTAGTGAGCTACGAGGACGCGATTAAGGCCCAACCGGTGGTGGCGATTTTCTCGGCGGGTGGCGGCACTTCACTGGAACTGGCCCCCAAGTTTGCCGCGGCGGGTATCACCGTCGTGGACAATTCATCCGCCTGGCGCATGGATCCGAACAAGAAGTTGGTCGTGCCGGAAATCAACGCCCACACGCTGACGCCCGAAGACAAAATTATCGCCAACCCAAACTGCTCTACCATTCAGATGGTGCTGGTGCTGAATCCTTTGCACCACAAATATACGATCAAGCGCGTGGTCGTTTCAACCTACCAGTCGGTGACGGGTACCGGAAAAGAAGCGGTGGATCAGCTTTTTGCCGAGCGAAGAGGGGACAACAGCGTGAGGAAGGTGTATCCGCACCCGATTGACCTCAACGTGTTGCCGCACATCGACGTTTTCCTCGACAACGGCTATACCAAGGAGGAGATGAAGCTGACTAACGAAACCAAGAAAATTATGGGCGACGATAGCATCGCCGTCACCGCCACCGCCGTGCGAATCCCAACGATGGGAGGGCACTCGGAAGCGATAAATATCGAGTTCGAGAACGAATTCGACCTGGACGAAGTGCGCGAAATTCTTAGTAAAGCCGAGGGCGTTGTGCTACAGGATGATCCCAAGAACTTCATTTATCCCATGCCGCTGACCGCCCATGGCAAGGACGATACCTTTGTTGGCCGCATCCGCCGCGACGAAACGCAGCCCAGAACGCTTAACTTGTGGGTGGTGTCTGATAACCTGCGCAAGGGCGCAGCAACCAACGCTGTGCAGATTGCGGAATATCTGATAAAACACGAATTAGTGGATGTAGCCGAAAAAGTGTAAGTTTGTCCTTAACAATCTGATACCGATAATTCAAAAAGCCGCTTCTGCTGAGATCAGGGGCGGCTTTTTTGCTAAAAGCCTACCGGTCCACTTCCCCTAAATTCAAATCCAGCGAACCCACTACGGCCACCAGGTCAGCGATCAGTCCGCCTTTGGCTATTCCGGCGATGACCGAGAGATTATGCAGACTGCATGACCGCGCCTTGCATCGCACCGGGACATCGGCACGGCCGTCGGTGCGGAAGAAGTAGCCCAGTTCACCCTTGGGATTCTCGGCCCGGATGTAGAAATCCATCGCTTTGGGCCGGATTTTCTTGGGTACCAGGGCTTGCGGATCGAAGTCGCGGGTACGGGCGTGTTCTTTGGTCAGTTTCGCCAGGCACTGCTCGATGATTTTGACCGACTCCCAGCACTCGGCCACGCGCACCCAGTTGCGGTCCCAGCAATCGCCCAG
Organism: Cytophagales bacterium; assembly: GCA_038235275.1. GTDB lineage: Bacteria > Bacteroidota > Bacteroidia > Cytophagales > Spirosomataceae > Persicitalea. Next base: position 9,697 of record JBBSUC010000038.1, read on the forward strand.
CGCGCCCATTTCGCCCTTACCGATGGGAATATCAAAGTCCAGGTCGGGATAAACCGAGTAGCCGTCCACGCGCCGCAAGTCGTAGCGCAGACCCGAGCCGCGCAAAATCGGCCCCGTGCAGCCGTAGTTAATGGCCGTCGTCAGCGGCAACACGCCGACATTGGCGGTTCTTTCAATAAAAATCTTGTTTTCGATCACGAGTTGCTGCAACTCGACGAGCTTGGGCTTGAGGTACTTGATAAACTCCCTACAGCGCTCCTCAAAACCGACGGGCAGGTCGTAAAATAAGCCGCCGATCCAGATGTAGTTATACAACATCCGCGCCCCGCAGACCCATTCCAGCAGCCGCAGAATTTGCTCGCGGTCGCGCATCATCCACAAAAAAGGCGTGTAGGCTCCTATGTCCATCGCGTAGGTACCGATGGCGATGAAGTGTGAGGCCAAGCGGTTTAGCTCGGCCACCAGCACCCGGATGTACTCCACGCGCGGCGGAATGTCCTTCTCGATGCCCAGCATCCGCTCCACGCCCATCGCGTAGGCGTGTTCCGAGTTCATGGCCGCTGTGTAGTCCATGCGGTCCACGTAGGGAATGATTTGGTTGAAGGGCAGCGACTCGGCGTGTTTCTCGAAGCAGCGGTGCAGGTAACCCAGGTGCGGCACCACATCCATCACGACTTCGCCATCGGTAATCACTTCCAACCGCAATACCCCGTGCGTGGACGGATGTTGCGGCCCGACGTTCAGCACCATTTCCTCCTTCCGCAAGTCGCCGGGCCGGTACTTGTTGGGTTCGGAGTTGGCGAGGTGTTCGGGCTGATAATCGTACTGGATGGTATCGTTCATGGGGTAAAGATAAGGAGGAGAGGAATTAATGAAAGAGTAAATTTTGTATTCGCCCCTACTTTCCTCCTTTTGTCCTTTCTTATCCTTCCCCCCTTTTTCCTCCATGTTAAAAAAGACTCCCATTCTTCCCTTTGTCCTTATCACCAGTCTATTCCTAATGTGGGGGCTGGCCAACAACATGACCGATACGCTGCTCTCGGCCTTCAAGCGAATCATGAGCATGTCCGACTTCCAGACGACCTTCGTGCAGTACGCTTTCTACGGAGCGTACTTCTGTCTGGCGATTCCGGCGGCGATTTTAATCAAAAAGTACACCTATAAGACGGGCATTCTTATTGGTTTGGGAATGTTCATCGGCGGCTCGCTGCTGTTCTATCCGGCCAGCAAGACCATGGTTTATGGGCATTTCCTGGCCGCGCTCTTTATTCTGGCGGGCGGGCTGTCGCTGCTGGAAACGGCATCCAATCCTTACATTATCGCGATGGGGCCAGAAGAAACCGGGACACAGCGGCTTAATTTGGCGCAGTCATTCAACCCCATTGGTTCCATAATCGGGGTAGGATTAAGTAAGCTTTTTATCTTGTCAAAACTCAACGTAGCGGGCGAGGCCGAGCGCGCTTCCATGACGCCCGCGCAGCTACAAGCCATTCAGTCGGAGGAACTCACGGGCGTAATGGGTCCCTACGTGGGCGTGGCCTTTTTTCTGGTAATTATCTGGTTACTGATTTTCTTCAATAAAATGCCCACTGCCTCCGACGAAAACAGCAAGTTCGACTTCGGAGATGCCTGGGGTCGGTTGCGGCAAAAGCGGCACTACGTCTGGTCGGTCGTAGCGATGTTTTTCTACATTGGGGCGCAAATCGGCATCTGGTCATTCACAATTCGCTATGTGATGAAAGAACTGAACCTTAATGAAGAAGCGGCGTCCAGCTATTACCTGTCAGCGCTGGTGTTGTTCCTGCTATCGCGCTTTGTTTGCACCTACCTCATGCGGTTCATTACGCCCCGTAAATTACTCTTGAGCCTGGCGGTATTTGCCATGATTCTGACGGGAACGGCAATGGCTACGGGCGGCTACGTGGGCGTTTATGCCCTCGTGGGCATTTCGGGCTGCATGTCACTGATGTTCCCGACGATCTACGGATTAGGTCTGCAAGGATTGGGCCAAGATACCAAAATCGGTGGCTCAGGCCTTATTATGGCCATTCTGGGCGGCGCAGTGTTGACGGGTGTGCAGGGACAAATTTCCGACGCTACGGGCAGCATCAATCAGGCCTTCATTGTGCCGCTGCTTTGCTTTGGGGTGGTGATTTACTTTGCTTTGAGGGAGGCGAAGGTGGCGGTAATAGAGCAGGTATGAGTTGGTTTTCGTAAATTGGCGGGTCACTTCCCCAGGCTATGAGAATCACCAAAATCGAACTCGTCAACTTCAAGCGGTTTTCCCACCTTGAAATCAGCAACATTCCCGAATCTTCGAAGCTGGTGGTCGTCATCGGCTCCAATGGTTCGGGAAAGTCTTCTTTGTTCGATGCGTTTGGATTTGTTGCTACGCTCATTAAAGGAGATACTTCCACATCTGAGGATTTTTGGAAGTATTTTGGTAAAACTGAGACTAAGCAAATTTCAGTTTCTTTGCAAACAAGTGATGGATTAATTCATACCCTTTCAGGTGAAAATCATTTTAACAGACCTGACCTCTCTACTAATAGCTTTTATGGTCGAAGTAGTTTCCGGCAAATACCCCGCCTGATGCGAACTGGACTTGGACAGGGCGGACGAATCGACTTCGAGAAAGATTCTGACCGTCCCAAATTCTTAATTGATCGAGATAATCGTTTCGAGAATGATATTGAAAAAGTAACAGAAATCATTCTAAAAGAATTTTTTCGTTCCGGCCGCTCCAACGAAGAAATTCGGCAAAAGTATATTTTACCTATCAACGAGGCACTTGGAAACATATTTGGGAAAGGTAATGACACCAAGTTGCATTTAATTGAAATTATTCCCCCGCTGGAAGGAAAAGTAGCGCAAATCACTTTTCGAAAAGGAAATTCTGAAATCCATTATAACTACCTTAGTGCGGGAGAGAAAGAAGTGTTCAATCTTCTGATAAATCTGTTAAGCCGAGCTTCACTCTATCAGGATACCGTTTACTACCTAGACGAAATCGACCTGCACCTCAATACTAAGCTTCAATTCAATCTGTTAAAGGAAATCACCGAGAACTGGATACCTGATAGGTGCCAACTGTGGACGGCTACGCACTCGCTGGGTTTCATTGAATACGCCAAACAGTCGGATCACGCTTCTATCTTGGACTTTGACGACTTGAACTTCGACCTTCCCCAAACGCTCGTTCCCGAAGCTAAGGACAATCCCGAAGTTTATGAAATTGCGGTCGGCAAAGAACTTCTGCCCAGCCTTTTTCAGCATTTGGCAGTTTACTTTGTGGAAAATAAGGACCAGGATTATTACGCCTCTATTGGCATCCCTAAAACCGTTTTCGTGTCTGCTAACGACCGCAATAGCGTCTATCGCAAAGTGCAGACGAGTGAATTCAATGGCCTAGTTGATCGGGATTTTCTGAGTGACGATGACATTCAGCAGATTCGGCAGCACTACCCGAAATTACGCCTTCTGAATTATTACAGCGTCGAAAATTACATGTATCATCCTGATAATCTGGCAGAATATTATCAAAAAACCGGTAAGGATTTTGACAAGCTGGATTACATTCAGCAATTGAAGGAGACCAAGAATGATGTAAAAGACTCACTAATTCTACGCATAGCATCGGTGAGGTCGAGCTACCCATATTTTGAAGAGCCAGATTTTAACGGCAAACCGCTGCAAAAAAGATTCAGAAGTAGCCAGGAAAATTTCGACCAGACTGCCGCCGTGCAGGGCTATTTGAGTAACGACGATTTAGAGACTTTCTACAAATCGTTACCTATGAAAGACTACGGCAAGCGCATTCCACAGCGACAGCATATTGCCAAGAGTGATTTGGTCAAAACGGCTTGGTTTAAGGCTCAGATCACGACGCTATTAGTATAGCTACGAACAAGAAAAAAGGCTGCTCCCAAACCCGGAAGCAGCCTTTTTTATGAACAACCAAAACGCTACAAAGAATTAATCCACTTCCCCAGCTTCTCCACTTCGTCCTTAGGAACCTGCGTCATGGGTGCCATGGGTGGGTAACCGGGCCAGTGTTCGGGCTTGGGGCTGTACACTAATTCCACAATCTGAGCGATGGAGTATTTTTTCTTGGCGACTTCCGAGTAGGCCGGACCCACCAGGCGGTCGTAGGGCTTGTGGCAAGCCGAGCAGGTGTTTTTGTTGAGCAGGGCCGCAATGTCCGCCGGGACGGGCTTCTGCTTGGGAGCTTCCTCCACTTTCTTAACGGGTTCCTTTTCTGAAACTTCGGCGATGGTTTTGCCGGCGGTTTCGGGCTTGCCTTCCGTAAGAGCGGTGCTGGTGCCTTGCTCCGAATCAGCGTTTTCCGTGACGGAAAGCGAGTTGATCGAGTCAGGATTTACTTTCAAGTTTTGATCTCCCCGATCCGCGTAGGTTTCGTCGTTGTCCGAGCGGGACGCAAAACTGCCATTCCCGGCGGCGCTGTCGCGTTCGGTGCGGCCCTGGCCATAGAATTTATCGTACTGGGCCTTATCTTCCTTCGACGAGCAATTCGCTCCGGCGTACCCTACGAAGGCAATCGAGGCAAGAATGGTGAATTTTCTGAGTGTCATGGAGGTTCTGTTTTTGGTAAAAATTAGGTAGAGGAAGACTTTTAAAAAATTATGCCTGATTTCCCGGCGCAGGTTGTGGACTTGAATGGGCCTTCAATAAAGTACAAACCTCGCATTTTTTCTTAAATCGGAAAGAAAAAAATGGGTTTTACGCAGAAATTAGCGCGGGAGGCTCCGGTGAATAGACTATCGGTAGCCGAATTTTGTTTTTTTGTGAAAATCATTTTGCAAAATTGTCGAGAAACCTTACTTTTGCAGTCCTATTTGTAAAAACGAAGAAACGCAATGGCTAAGAAAGGCAATAGAGTACAGGTAATCCTGGAATGCACCGAGCAGAAAGGTTCGGGCGTACCGGGGATGTCGCGCTACATCACCACCAAAAACCGCAAGAATACGCCTACGCGTATCGAGTTGAAGAAATTCAATCCTTATATGCGTAAATACACGCTGCACAAGGAAATTAAGTAATTCATAACCATTAACCGCATAGAGACATGGCTAAGAAAGTAGTTGCAACCCTGAAAAAAGAAGGCGGTCGTACCTTCGCCAAGGTAATCAAGGCGGTGAAGTCGCCTAAGACCGGAGCCTATACCTTCAAGGAGGAAATGGTACCGACTGACATGGTTCAGGAAACTTTGAAGAAATAAACGAGGGGGTCCGCACCGGGCCGTTTTCGCGATTCATTGCACGAAAAGTCCCGTACGGGACTTTTTTTGTTTTAAATTTGGGGCAACATCTCCTCATCCCCCTCCACAATTAACCGTGGGCAACCACAAAGCGCATGGCCCTATTTGGTTTTTTCTCCAAAGAGAAAAAGGAAACCCTAGACAAAGGACTTGAAAAGTCCAAAGACAGCCTTTTCGGTAAGCTCGCCCGCGCGGTAGTCGGCAAAGACACCGTGGACGAGGCCGTTCTGGACGAGTTGGAAGAAATCCTGATTAGTTCCGACGTGGGCGTGGGGACAACCGTCAAAATCATCCGTCGCATAGAGGCCCGCGTGGCCGCCGACAAGTACACCTCTACGGGCGAACTGGACAAAATCCTGCGTGAGGAAGTAGCCGTCCTCTTATCCGAAAACCCTGACATTGGCGTCACCGACAGCTTCGAGACTGAGCACCTGCCCAAGCCCTATGTCATTATGGTGGTGGGTGTCAACGGCGTGGGCAAAACGACGACTATCGGCAAACTAGCGCACCAGTTCCACCAACGGGGCCACAAAGTCGTGCTGGGAGCCGCCGACACCTTCCGGGCCGCCGCTGTGGCCCAACTTAAACTATGGGGCCAGCGCGTGGGCGTTCCTGTCATCGACCACGGCATGAATACCGACCCCTCCGCCGTGGCCTACGATGCCCTGAAAAAAGGCGTGGAAATCGGAGCCGACGTCATCATCATCGACACCGCCGGACGCCTGCACACCAAGGTCAACTTAATGAACGAGCTGGGCAAGATCAAGCGGGTGATGCAAAAGATTATCCCCGATGCGCCGCACGAGGTGATGCTGGTGCTGGATGGTAGCACGGGCCAAAACGCCGTCATTCAGGCCCGCGAGTTCACCAAAGTCACGGAAATTACCTCCCTGACCGTCACTAAACTGGACGGTACCGCTAAGGGTGGCGTCGTGATCGGTATTTCCGACGAATTCCAGATTCCCGTCAAGTACATTGGCGTCGGGGAGAAGATGGACGACTTGCAGGTCTTCGACCGCGCAGAATTTGTGGACTCTTTGTTTAAGCGGTAATTCCTATTGCTTGCCTTTTGGCATTTCTTAGCTTCTGGGAGGGATTGGCTTTTGCCCAAAATCCTTTCAATTACTTTGTCCATTTAGTCCGAAACTGAGCCGCAACGGTTCGATGAAGCAATTTGTTTGGTTTTTGGACTAAAATAAAAAATAAAACAAATTGAAAAAGAGATAGTTAGATGGTCTGGAAAAAGCAGGGAAACGAATTTCTGCCTAAAACAAACTAAAATATGAAAAATCTAACGATTCTAAAAAGTCTGGCCCTTACCCTGGTGATGGGCCTGGGCGTCATTTTTAATGCGAACGCGCAACAGATGACCAACAAAGACCTGGCCGCTAGTGCGGGCATGTCCGACAATCACTCGACTTTGCTGGCTGCCCTGAAAGCCGCCGGACTGGCCGACCAGGCTTCCAAGCCCGGCCCGTTCACGATTTTCGCTCCCGAAAACAGCGCCTTCGACGCGCTGCCCGCTGGTACGGTCGAAACGCTGCTGAAGCCCGAGAATAAGAAAATGCTTTCGGGCATTCTACTGAATCACGTGGTACAGGGCTCCGTGATGTCGTCGTCGCTGAAAGACGGCCAGAAGATCAAAACCGTGGGTGGCGGCACGCTGACCGTACACATGAAGGATGGCAAGGTGATGATTGAAGATGGCAAAGGCGGCATGTCCACCGTCACGACGGCCGACATCAAGGCGACCAACGGCGTAGTACACAGCATTGACGCAGTGCTGATGCCGGGTATGTAATATCCCGTTTTTTCTGCCTAAAAAAACGCCCTCGACCAACGTCAGGGCGTTTTTTTATTTGAGTTCGACTATCCGCCAGAAGTTTGGCCCTTCCTCCGTTACTTTACCGGCTTTGTCTAGTACTTGCAGCGATACGCGATACTTACCTGCGGGAACATCGTCGGAAAAGCGCACGATGGAGCTTGAGCCAAGTTGGGTTATAAAATAGAGGTTGGATTCGGCAAAATAGGTTTTAGTTGAATCCTGGGCTGGAATCAGCTTCAGGCGGGTTTTGGCAGCCTTACTGTTGGCACTCAGAAAAATTGTTTGGTTTTTGGGAAAAAGGAGCGGCTCTTTGATGGAGCACGACGATGAGTAATCGCCCAGGTAATAAATTTCGTTCGCGGCGAGTTTGCCGGGTCTCGTATGAACCTGATGGCAGAACTCGAACTGGCCAGTAAAGTCCCTGATTCGCATCATGTAATGTTCGTATTCCAGGGAAGCGGGAAGTTTTATTACGGCTCTTTCGCCGTACTTGCTGGCTTCCGCTACCGTTAGTTTTGTCGCTCGTCCCAGGGTATCGACCAGTTCCACTTTCAGGTTATCCGCGTACAATTGCCCTCCTGTGAGCTGGAAAGCCCCTCCCGGCCGTACTCTGGATCCTTCGTAATTTGGCTGCCAGTTATTCACCCGGAGCCTACCGGGTTTGAGGGTCACGGATTCGGGCGTGGTCAGTACTTCGCCGTTCTTCATTGTCAACTCCACTTGGTAGCGGCCGGGCGTCAGCTTCTCCTCTATAGATTGAATTTCGATGCCCAGCTGATTGATCCGGGAGGAGGTCCCCTGAAAAAAGAAGGAAGAATTTGATCCGTTGGTAATATCTGAGTCCTTCACCACAAAAACTTCCTTATTCTCAAGATTGGTGAATTTGGCCTGCGTCGGTAGCGCGTTACCGTGAAGGTTTCGGAACGGCAAAAAGAAAAAATTGGGGCCGTAATCGGTCGATTTGAAACTATAATCACGGGAATCAAAATCCTCAGCAAGTGCCGCCGCGTCGATGGTGAGCGGGCCTCGCGGGAGCAAGGTGACGGTATAAGTCTTACGAGGAACGTTGACGGAGCGCTGCGCGTCGAACGGGTCATTCTTGTCAAATAAATCCAGCTTCCTACACTCCGGGCAACCTTCATAAAACAACCCTCGCCAGTTTACCGACCCCAGTTCCGCTTGTTTGGTCAACTCAACGTAAGGGATGATTGCGCCTTCGGTCAGATATTCGGGAGCCTTCACCGTAATCACTTTCTTCTCCTGGTCGATGGTCACCTCTTCCGCCGGAATTTCGCGGAAATAAAGGGAGAGAATTTGCAGGTTTTGGTCGGGATCGGGTATTTTGGGCTGGCAGCCCACCATAAAAGCCACCATTGCGGCCCAAACGAGGTAATTAGCGGAGCGTTTCATAGGCTATACGCGGTTGTTTTGAGACTAATAAACGTCGCTCCGGGTAACCAGATACCGGAAGCCCAGGTTGATGCTGCCGGAGGCTAGTCTGGGAGAAAAGTTGTAATTGAAAAAGCTGCCTTTATTGTCGGTGTTCGCGCCACCGGGGTAATTGGTCGAAACGGTGGCGGTATTATTCCAGCCCGCCGAAACGCTGATAGGATTGGCAAAGGCAACGCCTCCGTACAAAGCCCATTTGGAAGAAACTAGCCAGGCTACACCCCCACTGACGTTTACACCTAGAAAGAAAGTGTTGGTTTGGTATTTGGTGTACCGCACACCTGTATCCTGTTGACCATCCTCATTTTGTAGCTGATAGGTTAGGTCAAAGCCGGGGCGAACATAGAGCGCAAACTTATCGGACAGCGATTTGTAATGCTCCACAAAGCGGCCAGCGCTAAAACCAATGCTGCGCAGGGTACGGGGAGCGGGAGTGGTGCCACGGTATTCTCCTAAATTAACCAAAGACAGCGATTGGCCCAGCGTCCAGCCGATGGCTCTGTTTTTATCGGTGAAATATCCCGAACTGTAGCTGAGGTTATGGCCGTAGGTGCCGAATTTACTGTCTGGGCCAAACCCCTGGCTCTTGTACTTGGTGTCGTTCAGGAAGAAGCTGGCTCCTCCCGCAAAAAATATTTGCCCGGCTTTGAACTGGGCCTTCGAGAGGGCTGGGGACATAAGGAAAGCGGCAAAAATCAGAAAGTTTTTCATGGCTGATTCAGTTGGTTTTGGGGGCAAGGTACTTGGCAATCCTTATCGTGAAATAGCTAGGAAAATCGGTTGAAAGCCCTGTGGCAAACAAAAACTGGCCTCCTCCATCTTTCTCAAAGTCATTATACGAGGCGCTTAGTGACAGGATATTGGCGTAGCCTTCGATCGCTAGGCTCCGTTTAGGAATAAAATAAACCAAACCGGGCTTCACACTTAATTCGTATTGCCAGTTGTGGTTCTTATCCGTGTTGCTTCTGGTACCCTTCGCTACTGATTTCTGCCAATTGTACGTAGGTCCCGCCTCAGCGTGCAGAAACACCGTCCAGCGCTCGCCCAGGGGCTTGTACTTTCTGATAAAAGGGAGAAGTGCGACCGATTGTCGGATGGTAGTTTCTCTGGATCCTGAACCGGGTGAGAAAGCCTCTTCCGACTTATTCCTATTCCGACTAAAACCGTATCGTCCCCCCAGGCCAATCAGGGTAGTGGGGTTGACGAACTTACCCCATTGTAGTTCGGGCGTAATGCTGTGGTAGCTGTTGATTCTGTCAGTCGAGTTGCCGGTATTTTGGCGGCTTTTCTCAGTATTTCCGTTCAGATTCACCGTCCCGCCCCAGTATCTTGTTCCATCCTGCACCTGAGCCCGCACTGGGAGCCAGCCGAGCAGGCCGCTAATCATTCCCATTAGCCATAGTTTTTTCATAATTCACTGTGATTAAGTTTGGCAAGCAAAGTAAGCCATGCTGTAACTTAGTGCAAGAATTTAACAAAAATTTTGGATATTCTAATAACTGAAAAGCAACGACCCTATGCAGGCTCTGGGCTTTATCAAAAAAGTGAGCACAGGGTAAGTCTTTTTGCTCGTTTTATCCTGCCCAAGACCCAAGCCAATAAAAAAGGGTTGGAAACGAAGAAAAACATTTTTCCCGCTCCAACCCATCTATTAACCCTTGACCATTTGACCGTCTAATCCTTTACCCTAAGGTCCTCCCATTCCGCTACCTGCTGCACCAACACTTCATTGATACGAACATAACTTTCGTGCGTCCATCCCGCGATGTGGGGCGTAAGAACGGTGTTCGGCGACGTGCGCAAGTAGTCGAAGGCTTCCTGCTGCGGATTGGTGAGTTGGCTGAGTTTTTCGTTTTCCAGCACATCCAGACAAGCGCCCAGAATCTGGCCGCTTTTCATAGCTTGCACTAGTGCCTTGGCGTTCACGATTTCACCGCGCGACACATTGTTTATATAAAAAGGCTTGCGGAAAGCGGCGATGAATTTAGCGTTCACCATATCGCGCGTCAGTTCCGTGAGCGGAATGTGCAGGCTAAGCACGTTGGCTTCTTGCTGGATTTTTTCCACGGAGGCTGCTTCGGCGTATCGGTCGCCATAATCGTCGCGGTACTTATCGTAGGCCAGCACGCGGCAGCCGAAGCCACTCAGCCGTTGGGAGGTGGCACTGCCGTTGTTGCCGTAGCCGATCAGGCCGACAGTTTTTCCCATGAGTTCCACGCCCCGGTTGCTCTCACGATCCCAGATGGCCTGCCGGACCTCGCGGTCGGCTATGCTGAGATTATTAAAGAGCATAAGCAGCATCCCAACGGTATGTTCGGCCACCGCGTCGCGGTTGCCCGTCCCGGCGTGGAACAGTTGAATGCCCAGGCGTTGGGTGGCTTCGGCATCGATCAGGTCCAGTCCGGCTCCGGCGCGGGCGATGAATTGCAGACGCTTGGCCTGGGTAAGGAGTTCCTCGTCAATGCGGGTTTTACTTCGGATGATGAGGCCATCGTATTCGGCCAGGCAAGATATTATATCATTGCGCCGGAAGTCGGGGTGGTAGTCGTAGGCCCAGCCCTGCGCTTCGAGCATGGCGAACAGCGAGGGGTGCATTTGGTCGGCGATCAGTATTTTCATGGGAGCGGGGGGAATTTTCGTAAATTGCCAATCTTTCGTTTTCCGTTCTAACATTGTACCAAGTAAAATTGATTCATTGGTTTTCATGAGTGATTTACAAGACCGCAACCGCAAGCCTGTCATTGGTATCTCAATGGGCGATTATAACGGCATCGGGCCGGAAGTGATTCTGAAAGCCCTGGAAGGCAATCAATTGTCGAAGTACTGCACCCCCATCGTATACGGCTCTCTGCGAGTGCTCAACCGCTACCGCCACCTACTGCGGATGAAAGAGTGGAACTTACAAAATATCCAAAAGCCGGAGCAGGCCAATACTAAAACCACCAACGTCATCACCTGCTGGAATGACCAGAAGACGGAGGCCGAACCAGGCCAAATTACCGCCGAAGCTGGACAAGGTGCGTTTGCGGCCCTGAAAAGGGCGACCGACGACCTGCGGGCCGGACATATTGATGCCCTCGTGACCGCTCCTATTAACAAGGACTCCATGCAGAGTGAGGAATTTAAATTCCCTGGCCATACCGAGTTTTTAGCGGCGGCTTTTGACACTAAAGAGGCGCTAATGTTCATGGTGGCCGACGAATTCCGGGTGGGCGTGTTAACGGGCCACATTCCGCTGGAGAAAGTAAAGTCTCAGGTCACGAATGAAAAACTCAGCAACAAAATCAACCAGATGCTGCACTCGCTGCGGAGCGATTTCGGGATCGTCAAGCCGCGCCTGGCGGTGCTGGGCCTCAACCCCCACGCGGGTGAAAACGGCCTGTTGGGGACCGAGGAAAAGGAGGTGATCGAACCGGCGCTGATTCGTTTCCGCGAAAAGGGTGAGTTGGTTTTCGGCCCCTTCCCGGCGGATGGCTTCTTTGGGACAGCCAACTACCGACAATACGACGCCGTGCTGGCCATGTACCACGATCAGGGCCTGGTCCCCTTCAAGACTATCGCCTTCAACGAGGGTGTCAACTTCACGGCGGGCCTCCCGGTGGTGCGCACCTCACCCGATCACGGTACGGCCTACGATATCGCGGGCAAGAACGAGGCCGATCCGGGTTCGATGCTGGCCGCCATCTACCTGGCGGGCGATGTCTGGCGATACCGCCAGGAAGCCGCCGATCTTGCTAAAAATGCCTTAATAACCAAGCCCCAGGCCTCCGAAAATCAGGCACCGGGGAAAGTGAAGAAGACGAACAGATACCGGTAGGTTGTTGAATTGTGTAGTCGTTGAACTGTGTAATTGATGTTTAATTGTCAATTTGCTTAAGAAGCTGATAATGAATATGACAGGCCACTAGATTATACACGGGGACGGCTCATCACTTCCACGATTCCACAAGAAAACAACTACACATCAATTACACGATTACACGATTCAACAATTACACAAAACGAATGCTTAAATCAATGACTGGCTACGGAACGGCCAATGTAGAGTCCGAGACGCTGACGGTGACCGTCGAGATCAAGACTTTGAATTCCAAGTTTTTAGATATTTACTGCCGGATTCCGCGCCAGTACTCCGAGCGGGAAATCGAAATCAGGAACCGGTTGACGCAGCAATTGGAGCGCGGAAAAGTGGAATTCAACTTATCGGTCCAGCCCAAAGGGCAGGGCGCGGGGACTACCATTGTGAACCGAGCGTTGGTCAGTACTTACTTTCGGGACTTGGATTTGACCTCTAAGTCTTTAGGATTCGATGCCAATCATACCGAACTGCTCAGTCTGGCCCTGCAAATGCCCAATGCCTACCAAACCGCCGTGGCCGACGAGACCAGTCGCGAGCAGGAATGGGAGACTATCGAGCAAGCTATGACGCAGGCCATCGAAAAGTGCGATAACTTTCGGCAGCAGGAAGGCCAATCGACCGCTAATAAACTGCTGGAATACATCGAAATCATTCGTTCGTTACTGGTTCAGGTAGAGGCGCAGGACATCCACCGCATTCCTGCCGTGCGGGAGCGGCTGGGAAAACAGGTACATGACCTAGTAGCCGCCGATAATTTCGACCCCAACCGCTTCGAGCAGGAACTGATTTACTACATCGAGAAATACGACATCTCGGAAGAGAAAGTCCGACTTACCAATCACCTCGACTACTTCACCGAAACCCTGAACTCGGCGGACAGCAACGGCAAGAAGCTGAACTTCATTTCGCAGGAAATCGGGCGTGAGATCAATACCATCGGCTCGAAAGCCAACGACGTCATCGTGCAGCGGCTGGTGGTGCAGATGAAGGATGAACTGGAAAAAATAAAGGAGCAAACCCTGAACATCGTGTAGGCATGAACGCGCAGTTGACGGCGGACTTTTTCCAAAAACACGACACCCTGACGCTCACGCAACTATTGCTGGGCTGTGAGTTTGTTCACGAAAGTGCCGCCGGGCGCACGGCGGGCGTCATCGTCGAGACGGAGGCCTATCTCTGGGGCGACCCGGCCTGCCATGCCTATCGCTGTCAAACGAAGCGCAACGCCGCCATGTTTGGCCCGCCAGGACACTTGTACGTCTATTTAATCTACGGCATGTATTATTGCGTCAACATCGTAGGCGGACCAGCTGGGGAGGGCGAAGCGGTTTTGATTCGAGCCCTGGAGCCTACCGAGGGGCTGGATTTGATGCGGAAAAGGCGCGATCTCAATCCCAAGTCGTTGCAGCCTTCGTTGAAAGTCCGCGAAAAGCCCTTGGCTGAAAAAGACCTCTGCAACGGCCCCGGCAAACTTGTGCAAGCGATGGGTATCCGTCCCGAACACAATATGGTTTCGCTGTGGGGAAGTGCCATTTACGTTACGCCGCCCATCTTCTCTGATTTTGAGATGGTCACCACTACACGTATTGGCATCACACAGGGGGCGGAGTTACCCTACCGCTTTTACATCAAGGGGAACAAACACATTAGCAAAGTTTGATAGAAACTGGGGAAGGAATTACTCCACGCGCAATTCCTTCCCCAAAATGGGGTTCGAACTATAGCTACTCTCATTGAGTAATACAACCATCAACTGTATTTTTTAAACTACAAGTCAGCCTCTGTTACGAATTTACACTTTCCTAATGACGCTAAAAGAGTGCCAGTCAAGTTTGTACAAAAATTTTTACATATAGAAATAATGTTACATTTAGGCCAATAATTTAAAAATCTGCTTGACTTACAGTAAATTTGTTACTGCCAAAACTTTTTTAGTGACAGAAGCCACTGTTCAAGAAGACATCATGTAGGTTTATTGTCCTATTGGCGAAGTTTTTTTAATTCTTTGAATCTAAAGCAGTCGCCATTGGCGTATATAGTGACTGTTGGAAACTCGACCGCTTGAAAACGATTTTGGATTTATCCAGCTTTGTTCCCGCTTCCATTTAGTCCTCTCTTTCCTAGTAAATAAGTAGTACGGTTGTCCCTATCTGATGGAATATGCTGCCGCGTGCGGTTGTCATCCTCCAACAGCAGGGTTTTTACTCGTCGGCGGTCGGCGATGTTTGCCTTTTTTTACTCTATCCCAATAAAACTCCCATGATCAGAAAACTTTACTTCAATTCTTCCTAGTATGATTTCCTCCCGAACGCAACCCACGTTCGCTCGCTCTTTTAATTTTCTTTTTTTTTCATCTTTAATTTCTTTTCAATATGCGCATGAATCCTATACCATTCGGGTCACTCAGGACAGGCTTACTGAGTTGCGCCCTGATGCTGCTGACGGTCGTTGGCTTCGCATCCAGCCACCGCGAAGCCCCGCTCATTTCGCAGGATCCCCTGGCCGACAACACCGACGTGTACGCCTTCAAGAGTCCCGATGATCCCAACATGATCACGATCATCGCGAACTACATTCCCTTCGAGTCGCCCGAAGGTGGTCCCAACTTCTATAACTTCGGTACGAATGTCCGCTACGAGATTCACATCAAGAACCGGGCGGACACCCCGGGTGACGACATCACCTACCGCTTCACTTTCTACCAGGTTAACGAAGATCCCACGACTTTCTTCAACATCCGGCTAGGTAAGCAGAACCTAAAGACCACCTACAAGTGCGAGAAGAGTACGGATGGCGGTAAGTCGTTCACGGCAATCGTTTCCAACGGCATAGTGCCGCCGAACAACATCGGTCCGCGCTCCATCGAAGGCGCAGCGGGTTTGAACACGACTTACGACGCTTTGATGCAGAAGTCGATCATGACGGCGACTACTGGCGAGAAAGTTTTCGCCGGACCCGTGGATGATCCTTTCTTCGTGGATCTGGCCGGTGTCTTCGATGTCGGCAACTTCCGTCCCGAAGGCAATTCGACCAACCCGCCTAAGGACGCATTGAACCGCTTTAATGTCCACACGATTGCCTTGAAAATTCCTGTGAATATGTTGCAGAAAGACGGTAAGGATATGGGCCAGGCTAAGAACATTCTCGACGGTGATTACGTAATCGGCGTGTGGGCTTCGGCCAGCCGCCAAATGATCGAAACCATCCGGGGTGGCGGCGATATGTCCACCGATGGCAAGTTTGTGCAGGTTTCGCGCCTGGGCATGCCCCTGACCAACGAGGCCATTATACCCATTGGCATGAAGGACCGCTGGAATGCCACCAGCCCTTACTACAAAGAGGATTTGCAGTTTGCCAAGTACTTCACCAACCCCGAGTTGGCCCTGTACATCGATGACTCCAAGTTTGGTGGAGCGGTACCTTCGCTGAACGCCCTACGCATCCAGACTAATTCCCTCGGAGCTTTCGACTTCCGTAATGGAAAGCCCGGCCTGTATGGCCTGAAGGGTAACTCGGCCCTCGACGGCACGGCTCTGGCCGAAGCGGCTTTCGGCGGTATCCTCTTACCCGATAACGCCAGCCCTCGCGCGGTGGATCTGCTGCCTATTTTCTATACTGGCGTGCCTAATCTGGCTCCTTACCAGTTAGCAACGGGTAAAAGCGGTAACCCGCTGGCTGTTGGCAAACCTTTCATAAATAACTTCCTGCCGACGCTGGGCGATATGCTGCGCCTGAACATGGCTGTGCCCGCTACCCCGCGCAACGATCCTAAGTTTAGCCACCTGGGTTTGATTAGTGCCGCTGTTCTGGGACTTACCGATCCTGCTTACAACACTGATGCTAAAATGCAATTCATTCCTAATATGGATGGCTTCCCCAACGGACGCCGCCTGGAGGATGACGTGACCACGATCGAGTTGCAGGCTGTTTCGGGCGCAGTGTTGGCCGCCGTTGGCCTTTGGTACGACGATTACAAGCCTGGTACCACCGCCAGCCCCGTAACGCCTCAACTGGTGAGCGTACTCGGCTTCACGGCTGGACCGACCATGAACGACACGGGTTTTATGACGACTTTCCCCTATATGGCTAAGCCGTGGCGCGGATTCGACTACCCGCAAAAAGACAGATTCTGATATTCACTCTAACCAAAATGAGCAAAATGAAAAATCTCTTATATTTTATCGCGGGGCTTCTGGCGGTGGTGTGTCTTCAGCCTTATTCGGCGGTGGCATCCTCGCACCGCGAAGCACCCCTAATTTCCAATGACCCGCTGGCTGACAATACTGACGTGTATGCGTTCAGAAGTCCTGCCAACGACCAAAATGTAGTGCTAATCGCTAACTACATTCCGTTTGAACATCCCGCTGGCGGTCCCAACTGGTACTCGTTCGGAGAGCATATCCGGTACGAAGTGCACGTGGATAACAACGCTGGTACGCCGGGTGCTGATATCGTCTATCGTTTCGAGTTCAAGCAGATGAACGAGGATCCGACTACTTTTTTTCTCATCCGACTGGGTAAGGAAAATCTGAAAACCACTTACACCTGCCAGCGCAGCATGGATGGCGGAAAGACTTTCCAGATGATCATTTCCGATGGTGTCGTGCCGCCGCCCAACATCGGCCCCCGTTCTATCGACAACAAGACTGTTGGACTGGGAACTACCTATGACAAGCAGATGGAAAAAGGATTCATGATGGCCAGTACGGGCGAAAAGATTTTCGCTGGTCCCGTGGACGATCCTTTCTTCGTTGACCTGGGTATTTTTGATTTGGGCGCAGTTCGCACCGAAAATCCCCGCGATGCGGTATCCAGATTTAACTGTCACTCCATTGTAATCGAAGTGCCGATCGCCACTCTACAGAAAGACAGTAAGCCCGTATCGGCGGCCAAGAATATTTTGGATGGTGATTATGTGATCGGTGTGTACGCCTCGGCCAGCCGTCAGATGATTAAGACTCTTTACAACGGCGGCGACGTTGGATATGATGGCGAGTACCGTCAGGTATCACGTCTGGGAATGCCTTTGACCAACGAAGCCATCATTCCCATCGGCATGAAAGACCGCTGGAATGCTGTTAAGCCTTCGGAAGATTTGCAGTTTGCCAAGTATTTCTCCAACCCCGAGTTGGCGCTTTACATGGATGATTCGCAGTTTGGGAAGGCGGTACCGGGATTGGCACCTCTGCGAATTCAGACTAAATCGCTCGGTGCGTTCGACTTCCGTAACGGTATGCCAGGTTTGTGGTCGTTGAAAGGTAGCGATGCCGTCAAAGGCACCGCATTGGCCGAGGCAGCTTTTGGTAGCATTTTGCTGCCCGATAATAAAAGTCCTCGTGCCGTGGATCTGCTGCCTATTTTCTACACTGGCGTACCCAATCTGGCCCCTTACCAATTGGCAACGGGTAAAGATGGCAACCCTTTGGCAGTCGGTAAGCCCTTTATCAATAACTTCCTGCCTTCGCTGGGTGATTTGCTTCGCCTCAACATGGCCGTTCCCGTCACGCCTCGTACCAGTGCTGATTTTAGCTCATTGGGCTTGATTCAGGCGGCAGTACTCGGCCTGACCGACGCCCGTTACAACACGACGAAGGATATGCAGATGATTCCTAACATGGATGGCTTCCCCAATGGACGCCGCCTGGAAGACGACGTGACGACCATCGAACTACAGGCAGTGGGCGGAGCCGTGTTGGCAGCCATCGGCCTTTGGTACGACGATTATATTCCCGGCACTACGGCTAGTCCCGTAACACCTATGCTGGGTAAGGTACTGGGTTTCAAAGCTGGACCTACCAAAAATGATAAAGAGTTCAGCATGACCTTCCCTTACGAGGCCGAGCCTTGGAGAGGATTTCAGGGACCAAGCTACGAGGGTAAGAAAGTGGATACGCCCGTCGCGCCTGACACTAAGTTCAAGGTAATCGTCAAGCGGTTTGCCTGTTCGAACGGCGACATTGAGTTCGGTAACGAGAATGCCGCCTCCGGCAAGACGGTGGAATATTCGGCGGCGGGTGTGACTCCCTATACCACCAATCCTAAGCAGCGCGTAGAACAGGAACTTTTCTGGGATAACAATAGTAGCGGCGTACTAACTATCAAAGCCCGTTACGTGGGTGAACCCGATTCGGAGGTGACTATGCAGTATGACTTCCGCAAGCAATGCGGTCGGGCGCGTGTCGCTTCGGAGCCAACCAATGCTCCCGTTTCGTTCGCCATCAATGTATTGGGTAACCCCACTAACAAAGATGTAGTGGCGTTCGATCTGCGTGGCAATGCCGGAGAAGCCATGGAAATCGGCCTCTCTGACGCCAGCGGACGTTTGCTGAGTCACGATGCGTTCAGCGCAACGGGCAACGTGGAGCGCCGCAGTGTGCGGATTGGCCGCGCCCCCGGCATCTACTTCCTGAAAGTGGGTACGCCGAGCGAGACGCGCACAATCAAGCTGCTGCGCGAGTAGGATTAGATTGACTCTTGAGTCGACTTCTAGTCTACCATTGAGTAAAAAAGAACAGGTTATGCCGGAGACAAACACACGAATGAGTAATCTCCGTGCGTTTGTCTCCGGCTGACTTTTAGGCATCACCAAAAAATAGCATCGCATGAAAATGAATACTTCCGGCGCTGGCCGGTATCTGGTTTGGGTTCTTGCCCTGTTTCTGACCGCATCTCTTCTGACGAGTTGTGCGGACAAAAAGGGCGAAGCGGATAGTGCCACCGCCGATACTTCCCCAATGAGCATCCCCCCGCTTTTTCAGCGGACGGGTGAGCTGTCTAAAGCCGATGAATGGCCACGAACCATCGCGAAGGTGGACGAATTGAAAGCCAAGCTGGCCAAAGACCCCAACGATGTGAAGGCGCGGTTGCAGATTGCCACAATCTACATGGCCGAGGCCCGTATCACGGGCGAACACCCTTATTACTACCCTGCGGTCTTAAAAATTTTGGATGGCGTGTTGAGTATAGACCCCCGCAGTTTCGAGGCCACTACGTTCAAAGCGTCTGTTAAGATGTCGCAGCACCAATTCGCCGAAGCCCGAGACCTGGCCGAGCAAGCCCGGCAGATCAACCCCGACAACGCCTACGTTTACGGGGTGCTTGTAGATGCCAACGTCGAGTTGGGCGACTACGAGCAGGCCGTGGCGATGTCCGACAAGATGCAGGCCATGAAGCCTTCACTCGAATCGTACTCGCGAGCTTCGTACTTGCGGGAAATTTACGGCAGCTACCCCGGTGCCATTTCAGCCATGCAACTGGCCGTCGATGCCGGACTGCCGGGCTCCGAGCCCTATTGCTGGTCGAAGAACATACTGGCGCACCTGTACACGGTAACTGGCCAACTCGACAAGGCCGAACGGGAATACGCCGAGATATTGGCTATCCGTCCCAGCTACGCTTTTGCCTTGGGCGGTCAGGCGCACGTAGAAAGGCTCAGGAAGCAATACGACAAAGCCCTAGTCACGTTAGGCAAAGCAGCAGCCATCATGCCGGAGTTCTCTTTTCACGAAGAAATGGCTGAAATCTACGCCTTGCAGGGCGAAGAGAAAAAGGCCACCGACAAGTTCGCTGAAGTCGTGACCATGCTGGACCAAGACGCGCAGTCGGGCCATTTGGTGGATCTAGAAATGTGCAAACTCTACACCAAGCTGGGCAAACTGGATTCGGCAGCCGTGTACGGTCAGCGCGAGTACGATCGACGCCCTAAGAATATCGACGTCAACCAGGCGCTGGCTGTGGTAGCATTGAAGAATAACGACTTGAAAAAAGCTCAGGAATACATGGAAGTAGCCCGGCGCACGGGCAGTAAAAATCCCGAATTACTGCGTGAGGCGAGCGAAATCCAACTAGCACTGGGCAACGAGCAGGAAAGCAAGAAACTAGTCGCCGAAGCACGTAAGGTGAATCCGAATCCAGTGCTTTGAGTTAGCTTCTTATATAAAAAAATCGTAAAAGCTCTTCTTCTCACCCCTGGTGGGAGAAGGGCTTTTTGTTTATTCAGGCAAAAGCTATCTTTGTGAATAGGATTTTCGAGTTTTTTATTTTTAAGATTTCCTATGAAAAAGATTCTGGTAGTCGGTATGGGTAAGGTTGGCTCGCTGGTTGGAACTTTACTCGACAAGCAATTTGAGGTGACTGGTTTTGACAAAAATCAACCCGTCGTGCCTCTTTCTTTCACCGTGGTCGAAGGCGACGTGTCAGATGCGGCTTCGCTGGAAAAAACAATGGTCGGTTTCGACGCTGTCGTGTCCTGCATGCCTTATAATCTGAATCTGCCCATTGCCCGACTGGCTTACAAGCAGGGCATCCACTACTTCGACCTGACGGAGGACGTTCCGACCACTACCGCCATCCGCGAGATGGCCCGCGACAGCCGGGGCGTCATGGCCCCGCAATGCGGATTGGCCCCCGGCTTCATCGGCATCGTGGGAGCCAACCTGGCTACCCGCTTCACCAAACTCCGTGACATCGAGCTGCGCGTGGGGGCTTTGCCCCGCTACCCCAACGGCCTCATGGGCTACTCCTTTACCTGGTCGCCGGCGGGCGTCATCAACGAGTACATCAACGACGCCGAAGTGATTCACAATGGCGTCCGAAAAACCGTTTCTTCACTGGATGGCACCGAGGTCATCAACATCGAAGGCCAGGAGTTCGAAGCTTTCACCACCTCGGGCGGCCTGGGTACCATGTGTGAAACCTACGAAGGGCGCGTGGACACGCTCAACTACAAAACCATCCGTTACCCCGGCCACGCCAAACTCATGCGGTTTTTGCTCTACGAACTCATCCTAAAAAACAAGCGAGAACTCATCGAGCAAATACTGACTGAAGCCAAGCCGCCGGTACAGGAAGACGTCGTGTACGTCTACGCCGTAATAGAAGGCTGGAAAGACGACCAACTTGCCCGTGAGGAATTTTACGAAGCCTACCATCCCATCGAAATCGACGGGCAACATTGGCGGGCTATTTCCTGGACCACGGCGGCCTCTATCGCGGCGGTGGTAGAGATGGTTGCCCACGGCAGTCTGCCGCAGCATGGCTTTATCAAGCAGGAAGATATTTCTTTAGAGGCGTTTTTAGAAACGGAGAATGGCTCGCTCTACAAATCTGAATAACTTCATTATCCGCATGACGAACTTCTTAAATCAGCTCGAAATAAAGCCCCGGAACCACGGCGTCAGTACCGGGCAAGAATCCTGGGATGGCCAGGGCGCTCCGCTGGAATCTTTCTCACCAGTAAATGGCAATAAGATTGCCTCCACCCACCAAGCCGCGCGGGAGGACTACGACCGCGTAATCGACACTGCCCAAACTGCCTTCAAAACCTGGCGCATGAAGCCCGCGCCGCTGCGGGGCGAGATTGTCCGGCAGATGGGTGAGCGATTCCGGCAGCACAAGCAGGCGTTGGGCGAGTTGGTGAGCTACGAAATGGGCAAGAGCTTGCAGGAGGGCCTGGGCGAAGTACAGGAAATCATCGACATCTGTGACTTTGCCGTGGGCCTTTCCCGGCAGTTGTACGGACTTACCATGCACAGCGAGCGGCCCGCGCACCGTATGTACGAACAGTGGCACCCGTTGGGCGTGGTCGGCATCATTTCGGCCTTCAATTTTCCGGTGGCCGTCTGGTCGTGGAACGCCATGCTTGCCTGGGTTTGCGGTGATGTGTGCGTCTGGAAGCCTTCGGAGAAAACGCCCCTTACCGCCATCGCCTGTCAAAATATCATTCTTGATGTCCTGAAAGTCAATAATGTACCCGAAGGCGTGTCGTGCCTGGTCGTAGGCGGTCGGGAAGCGGGAGAGTGGATTGCCGACGACGCACGGGTCGCTTTGGTATCGGCAACGGGTAGCACCCGCATGGGTAAGGCCGTGGCCGAAGCCACTGGGCGGCGACTGGGCAAAAGTTTGCTGGAACTGGGCGGCAACAACGCAATCATCGTCACGCCGGGGGCCGACATGGCGGTGGCGATTCCGGCGATCGTCTTTGGGGCGGTGGGTACCGCCGGGCAGCGTTGCACCAGTACGCGGCGGCTCATTGTCCACGCGGGCATCTATGACGACATGAAGGCGCGGTTGCAAAAGGCTTACGCTCAACTTCGCATCGGCGATCCGCTCGACACGAATTACCACGTTGGCCCGCTCATTGATCGGCAAGCCGTGGCGAGCTATGAGGAGACGATTAGGGAAATCCGGGCGCTGGGCGGCACTTTCGTTGTGGAGCCGGAAGTGCTGTCGGGCGAGGGCTTCGACTCGGGCTGCTACGTGCAGCCCTGCGTGGCTGAAGCCAAAAACGACTGGGCCATTGTGCAGCATGAGACCTTTGCGCCGATTTTATATTTAATAAAATACGACACGCTGCAAGAAGCCATCGACATCCAAAATGGTGTACCGCAGGGACTTTCGTCGGCGATTTTTACGCTCAACTTGCGCGAGGCGGAGCGTTTCCTCTCGGCGGCGGGCAGCGACTGTGGCATTGCCAACGTCAACATCGGCACTTCGGGCGCCGAGATCGGCGGGGCATTTGGCGGTGAGAAAGAAACGGGCGGCGGGCGCGAATCTGGCTCCGATGCCTGGAAAGCGTATATGAGACGACAAACCAACACCTTGAATTACGGAACGGATTTACCTTTGGCTCAAGGAATTACTTTTGAACTTTGAGGTTGATTTCAGGAAAAACAAGCGAACGTAATCCGTTCGGGGGGGATATTTGCTATTTTTGTGATTATTTTCAAAAAGCTTACACCCATGATCGAATTGAGCGGCAAAGAATTCAAACTGTCCTCCGCGCAGGTATCTTCCAACGTGGCCGATGAGGTTGTCATCCTGAATCACGACAAAGGCGTGTACTACGGCTTGGGCGAAGTGGGGGCGGCGATATGGAGTGCACTGGAAAGTGGTCCCAAATCGTTCGATGAGCTTTGTGAACTGGTCACGGCACAATATGAGGTGGACCGAAAAACCTGTGAGGCGGATATTTCGGCCTTGCTTGACGAATTGATGCAGGAAAAGCTGGTCGAAACCGATTCTTAATCCCCCTCCCCTATCATTGCAACAGAGAGAAACGCTTTGGGAGAAGGCTCAAAAGCTGAGGGCCGGGCAGTGGGTTTTTCTGGCAAAAGCCGTTGCTTCTATGCTCGTTATAAAAGCGGGCCTCAAATTATTTTCTTTCAACAAATTTAAAAAGCTATTCTCTCGAATGACAAAAAGTGAGAGGAAAGCGACCTTGAGCAACCAATACATCCAGGACACCGCTTGGGCAGTCCGAACCGTGGCCCATGTCCTGCCAATTTCTCTCACCTGCCTTCCCCAAGCATTGGCAGTCAAGTACCTACTGCGGCAGGATCCGAACCTGCCGCTAAATATCGGCGTCCAGCAGTCGGATATCGCAGAATTTGAAGCCCATGCCTGGATCGAGCGAGCCGGGCAGATCGTCATCGGGGAATGGCCCGAAGGCAAAACGTACCGCCCCCTTTGGGTGTGGCAATGACCCTGGCAAACCAACCAATTCATGCCGCTCTATAAAGCATTCGATCTACGTATTTTTTCAGAAATAACGCTACCCGAACTGGTTCTGACGAAAGAAGCGGGAAAGGCTGTCGATGTTAAAATCGTGCGTTCAGCGGTGGAGTTTCCCGAATTGACTCCCACCTCCATTCACCGACGAGGCATTATGGCCGAAAGTGCCGAAGGAAACGATGGGGCTATTTACCTGCGTTGGGAAGGAGTCGCCGGTTATAAAGCGATGAACGGTGATACGCTTTACGTTGATCCGTACACTGAGGACGCGGATTTGCTGAGCCTATTCACCGTAAGCGAGGCTCTGGGCTGCATTTTGTTGCAGCGGGGACTATTGCTGTTACACGCCAGTTCGGTGCAAGTGGGCGGCGTGGCGTACAGCTTCCTGGGTGAGCCGGGCGCGGGTAAATCCACTACAGCTACGGCTTTCGTCAAGCGCGGTGCCCTATTGCTTAGCGATGATCTCACCGCTATTTATTTCGACCACGAAAATCGACCTCATATTCTTCCGGCCTACCCCCAGTTGAAAATCTGGGAGAACACAGTAAATGGTCTGGATTTTGATAAATCGAAACTTTCACCCGTAGCCGAAGGAATCAACAAATTTTCCCTCCGACCCAGCCACGATTTCCCTACGGCACCCGTGCCGCTGGCGAAGATTTTTTTGTTGCACAAGCCGGACGAGTTGACTACTGATCGAAATCTCTCGCCAATCGAGGCACCAATTGAATTGGTGCGTCATTTTCCCCTCAGCCCTCATTTGCTGCGAGGGAAGTCTCACCAAAGGCATTTTCAGCAAAGTTCATGGTGCGCCATCCATACCCAAATTTGGAACAAGCGGCGTCCCGATGGCTTCCCGGCTCTGGAAAAGTGGGTGTCAGAAGAGTATTCGGCTTAAGTTTGGCGCATGGACAAACTCTTTGACGTTATAAGCCCCGAGTTGAAGTTGCTGCTCGTTGCGGGCAACCCCACCCATTTTTTATCCAAGATAAAATGGCCTGACCTGGATTGGCAGCGGGTGGAAGACTTGGCCAACTGGCACCAGATTCAAGCGCTGCTTTACCGGCAAATAAGGCATCGCCCCGAAGTGTCGGTGCAGTTTCAGAAGTCGATGCGCGACGATGCCACTTCTAAAGCCGTCGGTAACATGATGCTGATGAAAGAATCGGAGAAGTTGATGAGACGACTTCAGGAGGGTGGAGTAGAGGGCTTTTTGATGAAGGGTGCTTTATGGGCAACACTCTACTACGATGAAATAGGGTTGCGAGAATTTGGGGACATTGATTTTTTTATCAATAAGCCCGATGTTGGCAGAAGCGTGGTGGTCATGGAAAAAGCGGGTTACGTAGCCGATCGGTACCGCGCCTATTTGCTGGACGATCCGGTTAGAAGCGACCTGTACTTTGCCACCGACTATCAGTTGCCACTGGAAGCAAAAATTCCTCAACTTATCCAATCGGTAGAGTTACAGTGGCGGGTGGCTTATCCGCGCCTGGCGTTTTCGCTCGACTGGTCAGAATTGATGGATCGCCCCGAAGAACATCTGGTTGCCGGAATGACCATGCGAGTTCCCCGCTCCGAAAATCAGTTTTTGCTGATGATCGTCCACCATGTGGGGATCGAGGAACTGGATAAGCTTAAATACGGCATGGACCTGGTTATGCTCTTGCGCAAGGTCGGCGCTCAATTGGACTGGGATTATGTTTTCTCGAAAGCCCGGGAGAAAGGCTTCCTGCGGATGGTGGCGATGGGGCTGCAAGTCGCCCAAATGCTGGATGCAACGATCACCCTTCCGACAGTGGTGCAGTCAGAAATAGATGAGTTTGAAAACGGCGGGTTTATTAAAAGCACTTTGCAACATTGGGAAGACATCCGGGCCAAGCCGTTGACCAAGTCCTGGCGAATCGTGCTTCATCAGTTAAGGCATCGCGATCGCTTGGTCGACAAGTGGCGTATCCTGCAGGCCCACGCCGGTTATGCCACTCAATTCAATCTGCTCTACCATAAAGCTCGCTGGTACCTTCGGTAGTTAGTGGAAATTTGACAACTTTTGAGTGGTGCGACCGTGCGGCGTTCCGCAAGTTGTTAAATCTATTTTATACAAAAAAACGGGCAGCAGAATTTTCATTCTACTACC
Source organism: Cytophagales bacterium (assembly GCA_038235275.1). GTDB lineage: Bacteria > Bacteroidota > Bacteroidia > Cytophagales > Spirosomataceae > Persicitalea. The sequence continues at coordinate 35,756 of JBBSUC010000038.1, forward strand.
CGATCCCTTTCAACCACTCTTCAACCAATTAACCTTTCGGCACTGCTGCCGGGGCGTCGGCCTCTGCCACTATCGCGCCCTCCTTTTCTGCTTCGGCCAACAACTTTTCCTCCTCGGCGTGTTTCACCGCCTCCTCGTGGACAGCGGCCTCCTCGCGGGAACGCCGGTTGACGTAAGCCTGGTAATTTGTTTCCTTCTCATAGGGGCGCTTACCGATCAATTTTTCCAGATCGCTTTGGAACAGTATTTCTTTTTCTAATAGCTCCTGCGCGATTGTTTCCAACTGCTCACGCTTGTCACGCAGCATACCGACTACGCGCTGGTAAGCTTTATCGACAAGCAGCCGCACTTCATGGTCGATCTTTTCCGCTGTGTTTTCCGAATAGGGTTTCGTAAAATTGTAGTCCGACTGTTTGGAATCATAAAATGAAATGTTGCCAATCTTGTCGTTCATGCCATACATGGTTACCATGCTATACGCCACTTTCGTAACGCGTTCCAGGTCGCTCAATGCCCCGGTAGATACCTTACCAAAAACCACCTCTTCCGCCGCGCGACCACCGAGGGTCATGCACATTTCGTCGAAAAGTTGTTCTGTACGATACAGGTACTGCTCACGTGGCAGATATTGGGCGTAACCCAACGCGGCTACCCCACGCGGCACAATCGTTACTTTAACCAACGGATCGGCGTGTTCCAGGTACCAGCCCGCCACCGCATGGCCGGCTTCGTGATAGGCCACAATTTGCTTTTCCTCGGGTGAAATGAGTTTGTTCTTCTTCTCCAGACCGCCAATCACCCGGTCCATCGCATCCTGAAAATCCTGCATCGTCACGCTCTCGCGGTCGCGTCGCGCGGCGATGAGGGCGGCTTCGTTACACACGTTGGCAATTTCGGCACCAGCAAAACCGGGCGTTTGGGCGGCCAGTTTTTGAATGTCCACATCATCCGAAATCTTGATTGGCTTCAAGTGAACTTTGAAGATAGCCTCCCGGCCAATGACATCGGGCTTATCCACCGAAATCTGGCGGTCAAAGCGGCCGGGCCGCAGAAGGGCCGGGTCCAGCACGTCAGGCCGATTGGTGGCCGCCACGATAATGATACCGGAATCAGTCGCAAAGCCATCCATTTCCACCAGCAGCGAGTTCAACGTATTCTCGCGCTCATCGTTGGAGCCGGGCATTCCGCCCCGGCCGCGCGAACGGCCCACAGCGTCTATTTCGTCAATAAATATAATACAGGGTGCCTTTTCCTTTGCTTGCTTGAAGAGGTCGCGCACGCGGGCCGCGCCCACGCCGACGAACATTTCTACAAAGTCGGAGCCGGACAGCGAGAAGAAAGGCACTTCTGCTTCGCCCGCTACGGCTTTGGCCAGCAAAGTTTTGCCCGTACCCGGAGGACCGACCAGCAAGGCTCCCTTAGGGAGTTTAGCTCCCAATTTCTTGAACTTGTCGGGACTTTTCAGATAGTCTACAATCTCTTTGATTTCTTCTTTGGCCTCTTCGAGACCCGCCACGTCGTTGAAAGTGATTTTTACCTTATTCTCCGCGTCGAACAACGTCGCCCGCGAACGGCCGATATTAAACAACTGACCGCCCGGCCCTACCCCACCGGACATCCGGCCCAGCAGGAAATACATGACCACGATCATGACGATGAAGAAGCCCCAAGTACCGATCCAACTCGACCAGTCGCCCCTTGTGTCGATCTTGTATTCAATTTTCTCGCCATCCGGTATGCCTTCCTGCATCTTTTCCAGATCTTTTTTGAACGTTTCGGCGGAAGTGATCTGGAACTTATAGTGCGGGGCAGCTTCACCACCAAAGTAATTGTTTTCCTTGGCAATGACCTGGTATTTGTCCTTGCGGAGGGCTTCGGGTTTCAGCGATACCTCGACTGCGTTATCGTTAATGATTGTAACGCGGGCTACTTCCTTGTCGGTCACCATCTTCTCAAAGCGCTTTTGGCTGATGTCGCGCAGACTAGTGGATTTATTCAGCCAAGTAATCCCCAGAATCGTCGCGATTAGGGCCGCGATTATCCAGCCCTGGTACCCGCGTTGCGGGCTTTTCGGATTCAAAGGATTTCTTTTATTATCGTTATCAGACATTATGATTTAGCATTAATAGAAATTTGTACTTATGAACGTCATCCAGAGGTTTAATGTTCAGCCTGGGCGTCCGCGCCCGGCGATACTCCGAATCTTTTAAGCAGCGGTCTCTTCGATAAAGGTCCGCTCTGCGTCACCCCACAGTTCTTCGATGTCGTAATACTGACGCCGATCTTTCTTAAACACGTGCGCCACCACATCCACGTAATCGATCAAAATCCACTCGCGATTTTCCTTACCCTCCTTATGCCAGGGATCTTCGGCAATGGCCTTGTGCACTTCGAATTCTACCGAGTCGGCAATAGCGTCGATTTGGGTATCAGAAGTACCCGAGCAAATTACAAAATAGTCGGCGATGGCATTTTTGACCTGACGAAGATCAAGAATGGCGACATCTAGTCCCTTTTTCTCAATCATTCCCTTGGCAACGAGTTGGGAGAGGTCTTGTGAGGATACTTCTTTATTTTTGCGTTGTTTCATGCATCATGTTTAGCGGAAGTAGGCCGAAAAGACGGTATGCGCTTTAGGCCATTTATAAAAGTATAAATTTATACAAAAGAAGTGTACGATTCTTGCACAAAAACCCTGTTTTTCGGTAAAAAGATTGTGTATCTGCCAACTTGTCACTCTACCAACGACATTGCGGCTGAATTAGTACGCAGTGGGAAGGCAACGGAAGGTACGGTAATTATTGCCGACGAGCAGACCGCCGGACGCGGTCAGCACGGGACCAATTGGCTGGCTAATCGCGGTCAGAATTTCACTTTTTCGCTCGTGCTGATGCCCACTTTTCTAACTATCAACGAACACTTTCTGCTCAGCCAAGCTATTGCCTTGGGCATAAGAAGTTACTTGGCTGAGTTAACTGAAAATGTCTGTATAAAATGGCCTAACGATCTTTATGTCAATAACTTGAAAATAGGAGGTACTTTAATCGAGAACTCCTTACAAGGTACTCGCCTGGCGCACTCGGTAGTTGGTATTGGGCTCAATATCAATCAATCGAGTTTTTCATCCCTTGATCCCGGCCGAATCACCTCGTTGCGCCTCGAAACCGGGCAAACTTTTCACTTGGCCGAACAACTTCCGCTGTTGCTGTTAGCGCTGGAGAAGATGTATCTGCGGCTGCGGGCGGGACATCTGGATCTGCTGCGCGGCGAGTACCGCCAGCATCTGTTGGGATTTGGGGAAACACGTTCTTATATCATCGACCAGCAATCGACCGCTGGGATCATACAGGGTGTGAGCCCCGCCGGAAAGTTGCTGCTTGAACTGGCTGGAGGTGAAATACGCGAATTGGACATCAAGGAAATCAAATGGCATTGGGCGGATTGAGCCTAGCCCACCAGCCCAGGAATACCATCGCCAGAGCACAGATCACCAACCCCAGTGACTCGCGGGCAAGTTCTATATTCAGGCTGTGCATTTTCATCTCGCTCCAGAAAACGCCCTCAAAGGCGGGCGGCCATTGCAAAATGGCTCCCACAAAATAAGCACCCGCCATAATGAAGAAAATCCACGAAGGCCACAATTGGCGGTGGGCCATATAGCAAGCCAGGGCAGCCATCGAATAGATGGGAATCCAAATTTGGGGGTCGGGATCGTTGAATTGGAAATAAGCAAATAGCAGAAAGACCAGCCCGAGGATAACGATGATGATTTTCATGATTTGAATACGCTTGGTAAAAGCTTTTTCATATCAAAAGAAAATCACCCGAAAATGATACCCATCGCGTATGAAAAAAGCGGCCGAGGTTGCCCCCGACCGCTTCTATAAGTATGTGTACAGAATGGAAGTACTTACTTCTGTTTGATGATTTTGTGCGTCTTGCGACCATTAGGAGTAGTAAGCGTACATATATAAACGCCTTCGGGCAGCGAGTCTGACTCGAAGGTGAGGCGGTGCGTACCTTCTGGTTGATTCTGGTCAGTGAGTAATCGGGAGATCGTCACGCCTTTCAGGTCAATGATGCTTACGCTCACCGTCGATGCCTCGGGAATAGTGTATTCGATCATGGTATTCTGCGCAAAGGGATTGGGATAAGAACCCAGGGCGAACACTTTGTCGCCCAAAGAATTACGGTCCAAATCCACGGATTTACAAGGTGCGATAGTAGCTCCAAAAACTGCTCCCGGCTTCACCTCGAAGCCCGCCGCAAGCGTTACCGACTGTCCCGCGCGGTAGTCCACTTCACCGGATTGAACCAGGTTAGCAGCAGTAAGATGTTTACTCGCTTGCTCTACGACTTTGGCACCTGATAAAGGGGCTGTTAACGTGGTAGTAGTTGGGCAGTCCTGTGCCTGTGCCAACGTGGCCAATGCCACCAAGGCACCGGCGAAGAAAGTAGTGATTTTTTTCATTGCTAGAAATTATTTTCTGGTTGGAGTTTCAACTTGTGGACTAAGCCAGTCTTATTTTCATTCAAATATAATTTTTTAGAATGGGAATGGCTATTTTGATGGCCTTTTTTTTGAATAAAGTTATCAAGCGGTCTAATTAGCCCAGATTGGCGTCCTGCAGTAGACAGCTATCGGCCGCAGTACCGGGCGATGGCCGCTGCGGCTTCGGCGTATCCCAGCCGCTCCGCTTGCTGAAAACTCAGGCAGGCCAGGTCTTTTTCGCTTCCTTCGTACTGGCTTAGCCCAAGCCCGTAGAAAGCCTTGCCAAACTTCGGATCGTAGCGCGTGGCTTGGTTGAAAGCCAGCGTTGCCTTGGCGTATTCTTGCTGACGATAATACGTATTACCCAGATTATACCAGGCCAGCGGGTTGTCTCCGTCGAGCTGGGTGGCTTTCTCAAAATCCTGAATAGCCTGGGGAGTTTGATCCAATAAAGCGTACACCTGTCCGCGATTGAGGTAAATGTCGGCGGTGTCGGGCGCAAGTTGGGCGGCCCGGCCGTAGTCGGCCAGAGCGGAATCGAGCTGATTTTGGGCGGTGAAAAGCAAGGCACGATTGAAGTAAGGCCGGTATAACTTTGGAGCAATCTGAATGGCTTGCCGATAATCCAGCATCGCATTGGGGTATTCTTTCAATTCAAAATAAGCCACGCCTCTGGTGTTAAAGGCCTCGGCGTTATCCAGATCTTTCTCGATGGCCTGGTTGAGGTAGCCAATTCCTTCGCGTGTTTTCCCCTCACGTAGCAACGTTTTTCCCTTTTCCATGTAGGCGTCGGAGGAATCTTTACAGCCAACGAGGAAGGAGGAAAGGACCGGGCTGGCGCACCAGAAAAGGAGGAAAGGAATGATGTAGGCAGAAAATTTACGAATTGCCAGCTTCCTAATTCTAAGAAGTATATCAAAAAAATAATTGTCCATTGTCAACTGTCAATTGTCCACTAGGTTGCAAAGGTACGCTGGAAAGCTTTGCAGATGGTTTTTTCTTGTTTGGAAAATGTCCTTATCTTTGCACGGGCAAATCGGAACTACCAGCTCCTGCTGAATCCCCCAGGTCTTGATCGAAGCAAGGGTAGGTGGTCGTAGCGGTGAGATTCTCGGTTTGCCTTTTTTTATGCCCTAAAACCTAATTTTTACTCCAAAATCTCATGAAATTTTTCGTTGATACGGCCAACCTGGCCGAAATTAAAGAAGCCCAGGCGCTGGGCGTACTGGACGGCGTTACGACTAACCCTTCGCTCATGGCCAAGGAAGGCATTACGGGTAAAAACAATATTTTCAGCCACTACAAGGCAATTTGTGACATCGTTGATGGTGACGTAAGTGCCGAAGTCATCTCCACCGATTTCGACGGCATCATCCGTGAAGGCGAAGAACTGGTCGAGATCGATAACAAGATTGTGGTCAAGGTACCCATGATTCAGGAAGGCGTTAAGGCGTTGAAGTATTTTTCTAACAAAGGCATTCGCACCAACTGCACGCTGGTATTCTCGGCCGGACAAGCTCTGCTGGCGGCCAAAGCCGGTGCCACCTACGTGTCGCCCTTCATCGGTCGTCTCGACGATATTTCAACCGATGGTGTCGCTCTCATCGAGCAAATCGTGCTGATTTACCGCAATTACGGTTACGACACCCAGGTGCTGGCCGCCTCTATCCGCCACCCAATGCACATCATCCAGTGCGCCGAGATCGGTGCCGACGTAATGACAGGTTCCCTCAGCACCATTCTGTCTCTGTTGAAACACCCCCTCACCGACAGTGGTTTGGAAAAGTTTTTGGCCGATTACCAGAAGGGAAACAAATAGTTGTTTAATTGTTGAACCGTGTATTCGTTGATTTGATATTTGATTGTTCTGTGTTTATTTGTTCATTTCGATGATAGCGAATAAACTCGATTTAAACAGCTAAGTAATTCAACATCAATTACACGGTTGAACGATTACACGCCGGGCGGGCGTCCCCGTTCAACAAAAAAATGGCTATTTCCACCGAACCTGTCGTCACGCTGGAACGTGCAGATATTTACCAGGGCGACGTTCCCGTACTGGCAGATGTGAACTTCCATATCGACAAGGGCGAGTTTGTGTACCTAATTGGGCGTACGGGCAGCGGCAAGAGCTCGCTGCTCAAAACGTTGTACGCCGACCTGTGGCTACAAACCGGATCGGCAAAGGTGGCAGGTTACGAATTGCACAAGATTAAGCGCAGCGACATTCCCTTTCTGCGTCGCCGCATCGGTATTGTTTTCCAGGATTTCCAATTGCTCACCGACCGCACGGTGGAAGAGAACCTGACTTTCGTGCTGAGAGCAACGGGCTGGACAGAGAAAGCCGACATCGCCCGGCGTATGTCGGAAGTGCTGATGCAAGTGGGTTTGGGGACTTCGCCCAAGAAGATGCCACACCAACTCTCGGGCGGCGAGCAGCAGCGCGTGGTTATTGCCCGCGCCATGCTCAATGAACCCCAAATCCTGATCGCCGACGAACCTACGGGTAACCTCGATCCTGAAGTAAGCAACCAGATTATGGAGGTGTTCAAGACGATAAACAACGCCGGAACCTCCGTGCTGATGGCTACCCACGATTACACGCTCTTGGAAAAGTACCCCGCCCGGATCGTACGTTGTGAGGAAGGGCAGGTTAAGTCTACCTGACGTATCCTTCTGCTACTATTTTTTCTTCAATTCTGAACCTGATTTCAGGACTTCGTCGCCATCTTCCTGTTCGATGAGGTAAGCGGGTTCGTCCTCGCTGGCGTTGCGGGTTATCTCGCTGCCCTTGAGGGTACGGGTCACTTTTTGGGTAAATTTTTCCTTGATCTTGCCCGTGGCCGTGCCCTTTCCCCATTCCCACGTTACTGAGTCGCCCTTTTTGTAAGCCATGATTTGATTGGTTTTTTGAAAAAATGTGGTTACTGCAAAAAATATTCCCGTGTAGTCAACTAATATTTTTGGCAGATAAACAAAAAAGCGTCCGATTCTGAATCGGACGCTTGGGAGCAATATTGTGCCTGAAAACAATTAGCTGACTAAGAAATTGACGGCTTGTTTCAGGGTCCGCTCGCTCTGGCTCTGCGGGTCGGTATAGGAGCGCTCGCCCACGTCGATGGTGAGTTCTTTTCCCATCAGTTGCTTCGTGTCCAAATCTTTGCCCGCTTTGGCGTCGATGCCTACGGCTTCAAACAAACCAATGATAGCGGGCATCCCGGCCTCCGACTGGTAAAAACGGTGCGAAACGTAACCTCCGTCGTTTTCAAACCGAACGGCAAAAAACGGAATGCCTTTGTATTCGCTGCTGCCTTCCTCAATGTCCATAATCGTAACCTGCTGCGGTCCGTCTTCCAGTAATGGCTTCTCCTGACCTTTCTCTACTGCGATTTTCATAATTTCTCTGTTATGTTTTACTTATGTTGTAAACTCACGAAAAATATATTTGTTTATAAATATAAAAATCATTCCACATCCGATCAGGTGGCACAGCTTTTTGTTATTTTCCCCGTCTTATTGTTACTCTAAAAACCTTTAACCATGCAAGACTCAAGACACGACGAAGACAACCACATCCAGAATCTTTCCGGCGCTGAGGCCGTCAAAAAATTGCAGGACCTAGCCGATGGCGTATGTATGTTCACGACCTTCACTGACTCGAATCCCATGCCCAGTCGCCCAATGGCGCTCCAAGGCATAGAGGACGATGGAGCAATCTACTTTTTCAGCGCCCAGTCGTCCAACAAAAACAAGGAGATCGCCACCGACTCCAGTGTGCAGCTCTTTTTCTGCAACCAAAGTACTTCCGAGTACCTCAGCATTTATGGCAAAGCCACCGTTTCCCGCGACCGCACCCGGATCGAAAAATACTGGAACGACTTCATTAAAGTGTGGTTCCAGGGCGGCAAAGACGACCCGGACCTGACGGTAATTCGCATTGAGCCGGTAGACGTTCGATATTGGGACACCAAAAACAACCGAGCTGTATCATTCCTGAAAATGGCCGCTTCGCTGGTTACGGGGAAGACAATGGACGATGGGGTAGAAGGAGATTTGGCCGTTTAGGTCAAGCACTTCTTTGAATACTTTGAGCGCAAAAATTAATTTTTGCGCTCATTTTTTTGAAAATTTTGAGGCTTCCGATGGAGTGTGTAAAAAATTCATTTACTTTGCATTTCAAAGTACTCTGCTATGCAATCACAAGACAACCAACTCCAAACCCTACAGGAAATCAGGAGCATCATGGATCGCTCCGTTCGTTTTCAGTCGCTGAGCGGGTTGTCGGGTATTTTTGTGGGCATGATTGCGCTGGTGGGGGCCGGCGCGGTACGGTGGCATCTGACGATGCAAAGGTTGAATTACTCTGCACTTTACCAGGGAATTGCAACGATTGAAACCATCCAGTTCGTGGGACTGACAGCGGTTCTGGTATTCGGACTAGCTGCTGGTACAGTGCTGTACTTCACAATGCTTAAGGCCCGTAAGGCGCAACAATCGGCCTGGATGCTACAGGCGAAGCGTCTGTTGCTTAACTTTTGCCTGCCAATGGTAGTGGGCGGGATTTTTTGCGGCGTACTGCTTTTCCACGGCATTGGGTATCTGGTGGTTCCGGCTACACTCCTTTTCTACGGCCTTGCGCTTATCAATGCCAGTAAATACGCTTTCTCGGATCTCCGCTCTTTGGGAGTTTTTGAGTTGGCGTTGGGATTGGTCAGCAGTTTCAAGGTCGAGTACGGACTGCTGGCCTGGGCATTGGGATTTGGTCTGCTGCACCTATTTTATGGCAGCGTGATTTATTACAAATACGAAAAACACAACGAGTGAATAATCTTACCTAGCTTTTGGCTGATATCTAACGAAGAAAATTATTTCATGGAGTACGCCATTGACTACCTTAAGAATATCAATAAAGCATTCGAGAGCCGGGCACGGCTGGGAATCATGTCGGTGCTGATGGTGGAAGAGGAGGTCGACTTTTCCTTTCTCAAAGAAACCCTACAACTCACCGACGGCAACTTGTCGAGCCACTTGCGCGCCCTGGAAGACGTCAGTTACCTCCGGGTAGAAAAGCAGTTTATCGGTCGCAGGCCCAACACGCGTTACGTCGCTACACCCGAAGGCAGGAATGCCTTTAAAAGTCACCTCGATGCCTTGGAGCGATTGATTCAGGATAACAAAGGAGTCTAATTTTTTTGCCTGTTTACTTTGAAAAACAGAGTACTTTGTAATATAGCAAATAAACCCAGCCCATTTTTATGAAAAATAAGATTCTCTCCAATCTGGATAACCCCCGTGTCCTTGAAAAGCTGTACCGGAACGATAAGTCCGCCTTCCGGCAGGAATTTAATGCGCTCTATCCTAAATTCACAGACACTGGCTTGGCCGATTTCTGGCGCGAACGATTAAACTACACTGCTGAAAAACCTTTTTCGGTTGACCGAAAAGAAGTACTATTTGTCGTCGTGGCAACTCTGCTGGCGGGTATCGGGGCCAAATTGCCGGAAATTTTCTCCCTGGACGAAGATTTTTTCTATTCGAGAAACACTGGCTTTTTGGTGTTTCCCTTCCTCGCCGCCTATTTCGCCTGGAAGAATAAGCTTTCGGAAAAAAAAATCGCGCTTGCGGTGGGTACGTTGGCGCTTGAAATGTTATTCATCAATTTGTTGCCAGGCACACTCGATGGCCCTGGTCGCCCGAGCGACACCCTACTGCTGTCCTGCATTCATCTGCTTTTATTTTTGTGGGCCACGACTGGTTTTTCTTTTGCGGGGGAGCAAATCGGAAGCTTTAAAAAGCGGCTGGGGTACATAAGCTACAATGGCGATCTGGTGGTGATGTCGGCACTGCTGCTGATCTCGGGCGGCATTCTAACGGGCCTCACCATCGGGCTTTTTTCCCTGATCGGGTATAACATTGCGGAGTTTTATTTCCGGTACATCATCGTGTTTGGCCTTCCGGCGGTGCCGATTGCGGGAACAGTCTTGACGCAGAACACGCCGGAATTAGTACAAAAGGTATCGCCCATTATCGCCCGGATATTCAGTCCGCTGGTACTGGTGACGCTGCTGGTGTACCTGGGGGCCATCGTTTTTTCGGGCAAAGATCCTTACAACGACCGGGAATTCTTGCTGATATTCAATGTCCTGCTGATCGGCGTGATGGCGCTCATTTTCTTTTCGGTGGCTGAGCGGGCCAAAACTTCGGCTCACCGCTACGAATTCATGGTACTGCTTCTGCTGTCGGTCGTAACGATTCTGGTCAATGGCATCGCCCTGTCGGCCATCGTGTTGCGCATCTCAGAATGGGGCTTCACACCCAACCGAACGGCTGTGCTGGGAGCAAACATCTTAGTCCTAACCAATCTGCTGCTGGTAACCGGAAAATTGGTAAAAGTTCTCACCCGCGACGCCGACCCGATCGAAGTAGGCAAATCTATTTCTTCCTTTTTGCCTATATATTGGGGCTGGACGGCGGTGGTGACATTTCTGTTCCCTTTGGTTTTTGGCTTTAAGTAAGTGACAAGCCTTTCTCCCCTATCCTGTCAGCAAATTAACAAAACAGGCTGCGAGCCGAACTACCTTCGGTCCACTCCGCTACCGGAATAAATCGTGCGAATAGTTCCTCATTGTACCAGTTCCGTTGCCGGGTGCGCTTCACAATTTCGCGGTGACCGGGTTGCTGGTAAGCAAATTTCTTCATCGACTCGACGCTATCCCAAACGCTGACCGTAGCCTGCTCGACAAGAGGTTTCTCGCCGATGCCCAGGGCAAGTAGCACACCTTTGGACTGGCTCAGGGAAGCATGGGCCTTCGGAACATTCCGCCAGAAATCGATTAGTTTGGTAAAATTAATCTTGGCACGGGTCAGCACGACGACCGGACCTGCGTACTCTGTTTCAATATTCTCGGACACCCTGAATGGCTCGATGCCATCCCACTTCCCGTGCGTTTGGGTCGCCTGCATTTTGATGGTGTAGTGTCCCGAAGCTTGAGCGGCGTAAGTTTGGAAAACAGATGAAGCAAAAAAATCATCGGCGACTTTATCGTTCTCCCAGTGAGCGAGGAATGTATATTGGCAAAAATCAGGAATGATGTCGAAGCCTTTTCGCCCACTGCCGAGCATTTTGCTGAACGTTGCACTTTGCGGGTTTTCCAACGTTTTACGACCCATCTGGCCAAAAGCCCACCAAGCTTTTTCTTTGGGAAATTTAAAAATGGTGAACGTAGTTACGGGTTCGAGCGGGTTATTGTAATAAATTGTTTGGAACAAGGAAGAATACAGAATTAGTAGTAGGTAATGAGCAACGAGAACGACAAAAAGACTATTCCAGTTGATTGCTGCGGAAAAAACATACGCTTTGATGAATGTTTTTGTTTGATCGGGAACAACAAGTCCCATTCGTACGATTGAAAAGGATACGGAAAGTCCGGTACTTTGCAAGAATGAAAACCGAAATACTTCCTGAATTTCAAGCCCGCCGCGCCACGGTTGCCGATGCTCTGACTCTGGCTCGGCACCGCTGCGAAATGTGGCTCGCTATGCACGACCTGCGGTCCGAAGGCTACGATGAAATGTACGCCCAATGCGTCCGGTATTTTGAAGAAGCCGTGGCCGACCGATCGTACGTGGGGTGGCTCATTACGAATCAATTGGGCAAGATCGTCGCGGGTGGTGGCTTGTTGCTGCGTCGGATTGCGCCTTTTCCCCTGGAAAATGGCTTAGGTTGCCCTTCGGAGATGCAGGCGCATATTCTAAATATGTTCACCGAAACCGAATATCGCCGCTATGGCTTGGCGAAATTACTCATGGACACCATGCTCCGCTGGTGTGAGGAGGAAAAGGTCGGTCACGTCACGCTGAACGCCTCATCCGCCGGCAAGCCGTTGTACGAGAAAATGGGCTTCGTGGAAGTGCAGAATTTTATGAAATGGAACGCCGCTAAGCCATGATATCCGAACTCAAGATAAATCCCGAAGAACTTCATCCAGAAGTTTCCTTCCAAACCGCCCGCAGCGGCGGCAAGGGCGGACAGAATGTGAATAAAGTGGAAACGAAAGTGGAACTCCGCCTCGACCTCCCTAATTCACAGATCCTGAGCGAAGAGCAAAAGGAATTTCTCCTAAAAAAACTCGCTAACAAGCTCACCAACGAAGGCGTTCTGATCCTGACGCACCAAACCGAGCGCAGCCAACTAGCTAACAAAGATAGGGTAATCCAAAAATTTGACCGTCTTATTCGGGAAGCTTTCATCGTGCCGCGCCATCGCCGGGCCACCCGCCCCACGTTAGCCTCGAAACGGCGCAGAATCCAGACAAAAAAGCAACGATCAGAGACGAAGAAAATGCGCCGGAAGCCGCCGAGGGAGTAAAATACCAGCGGTATTGCTTTTCTTGCAGACAGATTTTTTTAAGTAGCAAGGGATGGCCCCCTGTCATCCTGAGCGTACCGGGCTGGCGATCCAGCCGAAGCACTCCTTTCCTCCCCCATGACAACCTACCAGGGTAAAACCAAATACCAACACTTGTTCAGTCTCCCTGTCATCGTGGCCGCCCTTGGCTACTTTGTGGACATTTACGATCTGCAACTCTTCGGTATCGTGCGCATCCCCAGTTTGCTGGGTCTGGGTCTGACGCTGGAGCAATCCGACGCCGTGGGAACCGACATCATCAACTACCAGATGATCGGCCTGCTGCTGGGTGGCTTACTGTGGGGGATTCTGGGCGACAAGAAGGGGCGGCTTTCGGTGCTTTTTGGCTCAATTATCACCTACTCACTGGCCAACGTCGCCTGCGGTTTTATTCCCCAAATTAATTTTATGGATAAAATCGAAGCCTACAAGTGGCTGCGCTTCGTGGCGGGCGTCGGGCTGGCGGGAGAATTGGGGGCGGGCATTACGCTGGTCTCGGAGAGTTTGCCCAAAGAACTGCGGGCCATCGGCACCTCGCTGGTGGCGGGCGTCGGACTACTGGGCGCGGTAGTGGGTACCTTCACCGTCCGGCTGTCGGGCGACTGGACCATCGCCTACTTCGTGGGCGGTGCCATGGGCTTCCTGCTGCTGTTGCTGCGCGTGGGCGTGGTGGAATCAGGCATTTACAAAGACATTACCGACAAGGCGAACGTCATGAAGGGGGACTTTTTCTCTTTTTTTACCAATAAAGAACGCTTTATCAAGTACCTCAAATGCATCGGTATCGGCTTACCGACCTGGTTTTGCATCGGGATTCTGGCTTACCAGAGCAATCAGTTCGGCAAGGCTTTTGGTATCGTCGAAGCCATTGACCCTGGCCTCGCCATCATGTGGGCCTACATCGGCATTTCGGCGGGAGATTTTGGCAGCGGCTTCCTCAGTCACGCCCTGCACTCTCGCAAAAAAGCGATTGCCTGGATGATGGGATTTTCGCTGATTGGCGTCCTACTCTTTTTGTTTGCCGGGATCAAATCCGCCGGAATGCTCTACGCCCTCTGCTGTTGGCTGGGGTTTGGAACGGGTTACTGGGCCATGTTCGTGACGGTGGGGGCCGAGCAGTTCGGCACCAACTTACGAGCCACGGCGGCCACCACCGTGCCTAATTTCGTGCGTGGGGCATTAATTCCAATGAATCTGCTTTTCGTAGCCTTGAAGCCTTCGCTGAACGTCATCCTCGCAGCCTTTGTAGTGGGGGTAATAGCTTACGGCATCGGCTTTTACTCTACGCTCACCATCCCCGAAACGCACGACAAGGATCTGGATTTCCTGGAGGAATAAAGCAGCCGCTACGCCTTGTGAATCCAGCAGTTGATGGCAAAGCGATAATCCTTGAACGCCGCCCCCGGACAGACGATGGGCAGAACTTCGTGGTGGACGTAAGACTGGAAAATCAGGACGGAATTGTGCTTGGGTTCCAGCACAACGGGTTCGTCGTCGCCTGGCATGATCTCCAGCGGGTAAATCTTCAATTCGCCGCCGCTGAATCTTTTTGGAATGCTGTGCATGTAATAGACTGCGCTCAGGACGCGGTCGCCCGTTTCGCCGAGGCGCATGTCGATGTGAGGCTTAAAGAAAGCCCCGTCGCCGTGGGCGGCTATTTCGAGTTCAAGTTTTTCCCGCCGCTTGAAGGCCGCCATTTTCAACCCTTTTAGCATTTCAGGATAAAAGGCGTCGATTTTCTCGTGCAGCACCGCATCGAATGGGCCGAGATCACGCAACACTTTCGAAATCCGCATCTTTTCGTTGACTTTACCCTCTTTACCCACTAGGGAGGGCGTGTATTGGTCCTCGTTCTCGACGGCATAGTCGAATATTTGCTGGCTGAGCTCGTCGCTGAGGAAATTCTCGACGTGCAGGTAGGGGAATAACTTGGGCATCTTTATTTAGTTGACAGTGGACCGGTACGCCGGCGCGGGTGGACGGTTGACAGTGATTTTCTAGATGTTTAGGCAGCACTGGCAGTTATCGCTAAAATCCTGGCAAGATAGCAGGATTCCGTGTTCAGGGCAAAAGTGCGGCGGCTTGCGTAAATTTGGCTGATGAGCCACTTCTCCCTTTTCGGGTCTTCTACAATGATTAGCAAACTTCCTTACCAACTCGCCGCCATTGGCATTTTTGGACTGCTGAAACTTTGGTACGTCGGAGCGGACAACGACGACCTGGCTTTTCTGCTTCGGCCCACGGACGCGCTCGTCGGACTGGCGGCAAGTTCGCCCTCCTCGTATTTGACCGACAGCGGCTATTTTCATCCTGACCTTAATATCCTCATCGACAAGTCCTGCGCGGGCTTCAACTTCTGGATTTTGTGTTTTCTGATGCTGAGTTTCCTGGCGTTCAATCATTTGGCGCGGCGTCGACAACTTGCTATTTCCATTCCTGCTTCTTTGCTATGCGCTTACTTCCTTACGATTTTTGCCAATACCTCCAGAATTTCAATTGCCATTTTTTTGCAAAATAAAACGGGGGCTTTTTTTCCAAAAAACCTTCCCTGGTTCCACGAGGCGCAGGGCGTGTTCGTATATCTTTCCTGCCTGATCGCCATTTATTTAATTGCCGAATTCCTGCTCACCAAACTCACCCGACCGAATGCGCAACCTGCTTAACCCGCGCTGGCTTTTTGTCCTCAACACGCTGCCGACTGCGGTGCTGATATTTATTCTTTTCGGCGATTACAACGTCATCAAAAGCCAGTTGTCCCCCGAAAGTATCGGTCTTTGGCGAGATATGGGGCTGGCCTTGGTCTTGCTGGCGATGCTCAGCGCCGCTTACGCTATTTTCTTGATTATAAGGCAAAAGTGTATTTCTTTCTGGTACGGTGCCTGCGCCTTACTGAGCTACATCGGCTTCCTGTGGGCCTACAATGTGTATCGTGAAGACCTGATTCCCCGCAGCATCCCGCTTTGGATGCTGTCGGGCGATGGCTTCGTGTACGTCGGCACGTTCCTGATGCCCACGCTGGCCTATTCGCTCTTTGTGCTGGTAGCCCGCGTCACGCCCGATCCCGAACGTAGCAGCGCGGGCAAAAACTTTGGTTTCGCCTTTCTCGTACCCTTGCTTTGGTATTTTTTCTTTCAGATCATCCTGCCGCTCCGCGAGCCCGTGAGCGGGGGTTTCTACGACCACGCCCTAGTGGTTTTCTTCTTCGCCGGCACGGTAGCGTTCCTTTTTTTCCTGATTCGCGCTGCCTATATCGTGGCCAGCAAGCGGATCGGTGGTTGGCGCGAGTATCAACTGCCCTGGAAACTCACCATCTCGCTGGTCTTTCCGCTTTGGGGTTTGGCGATCAACAACGGACATCTCTTTAATCTTTTCGGCGACGGCCGGGGCAACTCCGGGGTCTTCGGGGATTTCAATAGCTACTGGTTCTACGGTCTGGCCGCGCTGAACGGACTTTGCATCTGTTTGCCCAATCGGGAGAACAAAATGTATCGACTGATTCTTTTCCTGGCCCGCAGCCTGACTTTTGCCTACACCTGCTACTTTTTCCTGGTCTTCCTGCCCTACTTGCCCTTCTCCGTGTTGGCGATCATTGCCATTGGGGTAGGATTCTTGATGCTCACGCCGCTGGTGCTTTTAGTCGTCCACATCAGCGAACTGGCGGCCGATTTTGCTTTTTTGAAAAATTATTTTTCGAAAAAGATACTGGTAGCTGCGTCGGTTTTGTCCTTTCTGATCATTCCAACCGTACTTACAACGATATACCTGCGGGACAAAAGCGTTCTATACAAAACGCTGGATTACCTCTACGCCCCGGACTACGCCGGGAAATACGATCTTGACAAAAAATCACTGGAAAAGACGGTCAATGTGATTCGAAGCCACAAGACGAGAAATTTTCAGACCCTGAGCAGCAACCAAACGCCCTATCTGTCGGCGTACTTTAACTGGCTGGTGATGGATAACGTGACGCTTTCCGCCGCCAAAATCAACACCGTCGAGCGGGTTTTTCTGGGGGGCAATTACGAACTCAGCGAACCCGACCGTAGAACTGGCGGTGTGGAAATTGATAGCATCAGTTCCAAAAGCCGCTACGATTCTACCCAAAAGGCCTGGATTAGTTGGGTAGATCTGAGCCTGATCAACCGGGGCGGCCCAAACTTCCAGATGCCGGAGTACGTTACGACTTTCTCCCTGCCCACGGGTTGCTAGATCAGCGATTACTATTTGTACATAGGAAAAAATAAAGAGATGGGCATCCTGGCGGAGAAGAAATCCGCGCTTTGGGAATAGACCCAAATCCGCAACTACCGCCGCGACCCCGGCATTCTGTACTACCTGGCGGGCAATCGCGTCCCATTTCGGGTGTTCCCCTTCGCCGAGAAGGAGGTGAGGCGCACGGGTATCGAGTTCCTACACGAAGAACCCGTCACGCTCACCATCGACGGAAATACCCTGACTTTGGGCAAAGCAACTTTCGACGTGCCTCCGTCCCAAAACAGCAGCGGCCCGGTGGTTTACGTTTCGGCCCGGGAAAAGCAATCGTTGCCGCGCGTGAAGCGGAAACCTTACTACCATTTTTTGGTAAATACTTCGGAGCGGGGCAAGGATTTTCAGAAAAAATTCATTGAACGGATCGAGTCGTTTTTAGCCAAGAATCCGGTTGGAAAAGAAAACGCTCGTATCAGTTTCGTGGACGCTTACGTGCGTACGATGCCAATGCGCGAAGATTGGAAAAAGCAGTACTCAACGCAGCCTTTTTGAAGGAGGCTTTTATCTGGATCGGGCTCTTAAAACCGCGTTGTTCGAGGCGTACCAAAACAAAGACGACACCTATCCGATACCCATCGTCGTGACAGACGACTGGGGGCAAGCCATCCTCAGCAACGATCTCGCCGACTTCGCCTTCACCGTTCCCGAAAGCAATTTGTTTTTTGAACTAAATAAAAGGGACCAACTGACCCCGCATTCGCTGGTTTCAAATCCTGCCTCTGCTTTGCCCGATAGTCTGGGATTGAGCTTTGAGAAAACTGTCGTAAAATATACTTACGCCCCGGATTCCGTCGTCTATTTGCCGGATGATAATGAGCCAGGTATTTTTTTGAAAAGGGGTTTTTCTCTTTCCAATGAAACAGACGTAAAAGCTAAAAACTGGTCCTCGGCTTTGCTGATGCAGGGCTAATGGATGACGCAGGTGTTGCACCCGGAAAGCTCGCAGGAAGCGTGGCTAAGTTTGGTCAAAAACAGCTTCGTGACCAAGGTCATGACGCCCGTCACTTCTTACCTCGTCGTGGAGAACGGGGCGCAGAAAGCGGTTTTGCGAAAGAAGCTAAAGCAGATTTTGGCCAGCCACAAAGCGCTGGATTTGGGCGAGGAACAGCGCATGAGTGAGCCGGGATTGTTGCTGCTGGCGGCATTGCTGGCCACTTTCTGGTGGTTAAGAAAAAAAAGTCAACCCGGTTAAACTCAGCCCCCTTTTGGTAAGTCGAACCGCCATCGCAAAAAAATAAGGTATCTGTCTTTCCCTGAGAAAAATCACTATGAAAGAATCCTTTTTTCTAAGTCAGCGGCTGGGCTTCACCAACGCCCAGGCCGCTACCATCGAGCGCCTCGGACTCAGGAATTTCGTGAGCCAAAGCCTGGCCACTCCCCCTACCCTGCCGGAGCCGGATTTTCTGGCGGACGCGCCCCGCACCCCCAACGAATTGCGCGCAATTCGCCAGATGAGCCAGGAAGACAAAAAGCAAGCGGCCGTGGCGGAACGCCTTCGCACGGCGGGCGTGGTACAATTGTGGCTCGAAAAAATGGCCACGGATGAATTTCCGCTCCGGGAAAAAATGGCCTTATTCTGGCACGGGCATTTCGTTTCGTCCGTGCAGAAGGTCAAAATAAGCTATTCGATGTGGGGTCAAAACCAACTGTTCCGGGAAATGGCCTTCGGGAATTACCGGGAACTCACGCGGCGGATTTTGCACGACAACGCCATGCTGGCCTACCTCGACAATACGCAGAACCGGGCCGACAAGCTGAACGAAAACCTCAGTCGCGAACTGCTGGAACTCTTCACGCTGGGCGTTGGCAATTACTCCGAAACCGACATAAAAGAAGGGGCCCGCGCCCTGGCCGGACTGAGCATCGGCGAGCAGGGCGGGCAGTACTACCGCCGCTGGGAAGACAATAACCCCAAGACCTACCTGGATCAAACCGGTAACTGGAAGGCGGACGACATGGTCGATCATATTTTTGCCCACCCCAAAGCCGGCGAACTGCTGATGACGAAGTTCCTGAAATTCTTCGTCACGGATTCTCCCTCCGCTTCGCTCATCGGCGATTACACGGCTGCTTTCCGCAAGGCTGATTTTGAAATGAAACCCATACTCGAAAAAATGGGGCAGGACAATCGGTTTCTGCAAAGTCAGGGAATGAAGATCAAAGACCCGGTCACCTTTTTATTGCAGTTACTCTACGAATTCCAACTGGACGTCCCCCCGGCCCCGTACATCCGGTCTTACAGCAACGGCCAGGGTATGGAGTTGCTGAATCCGCCGAATGTCAAGGGCTGGGATGGCGGGCGTTCCTGGTTGAGTTCCCAGAAACTGCTCCAGCGCGTTGGGGTGGTGTCATTACTAGCCAACGGCAAATGTTTCGGGAAGATGAAGGGTGGGCGAAAAATGGCCAACCAACCCGAAGAAATGCAGGCGATGCTACGCCCGGAACGCGAAGGCCGTCAGAAGCCCGAACTACGTCGGGACAAGTCCCTGACCAAGAACAAAGCCATCATTCAGGAATTGACCGACCGCCACGTTTTCGCGGTGAATGCCGACTTGCAAAGTGCCTGTGAGCAGCTTTTGAAATACGATTTCGATGCCAGCTCAAGTACGGCCCAGCAATCCGTAACCCGACTGGCCGAGCATATTATGAAATCTCCCGAATTTCAGATTTACTAAAAAACGCATTTCCCATGACTACTTCCCGCAGAGATTTTCTCAAACTGGTGGGGACCACAACGGGCGGCCTGCTGGTCGTCCCCAAGTTCCTGTCGGCCATGCCCGCATCCGGCTTGTACCCCGGCTACGCGGCCGACCGCAATGTGCTGGTCGTGATTCAGCTCAACGGCGGCAATGATGGACTGAACACCTTCATTCCCTTCGGCTCGCCCCAATACTACGATTTTCGCAAAGCCATCGCCATTCCCAAAGCGCAGGTACTGCAAACGGCGGCGGGCGGAATGGGCTGGCATCCGGCTATGTCGGGTTTTGCGGAAATGCAACAGGCGGGCCATCTGTCGGTGATTCAAAACGTCGGCTACCCCAATCCCAGCCGATCACATTTTCGGAGCATCGAGATATGGCAAACAGCCTCGGCGGCCAACGAGTACCTGACCACTGGCTGGCTGGGGCGCTATCTGGATGCCACCTGCGCCCCCGATAATACCCTGGGGGCGCTGAATCTCGACAACATCGACAACCCGTCGCTGATCGGTGCCGACAGCCACGCCCTGACGATGCAGGACCCGCAGCGGTTCGAACGCTTGCTGAAAGGACTGAACGAGCGCAGGGAGGATGCCTCTAACGAAAATCCTAACCTGGATTTTGTCCGCAAACTGATGATCGGTTCCTTCGAGGGTTCCGACCAAATTGCGAAGGCGCTGGAAAAGTCGGAGGAAGTAGTACCGACCTACTCCCGCCACCCCCTGGCCCAAAACCTCCAATGGATGGCCCGGATGATCAAAGGCGGCCTGGCGACGCCCGTTTACTACACGGGATTGGGAAGTTTCGATACTCATTCCAACCAACTTGGCAAACAAAAAGCGCTGCTAACCGAACTGTCGGCTTCGGTGAAAGCATTTTACGATGATATGCTGGCGGCCAATCTACTGGATCAGGTCACCGTGATGGTTTTCAGCGAATTTGGTCGCCGGGTCAAAGACAACGGCAGCGGCACGGATCATGGTACCGCCGCCCCGGTCTTCGTGATCGGGGGACGCAATGCCGGAAAAACAGTGGGTTCCAATCCCGACTTCGACACCCTGATTCAGGGCGACTTGAAGCACCAGTACGATTTCCGCTCTGTCTATGCTTCTATTTTGCAGGAAAAGCTGGGCGTCGATCCGGTCAAGGCCGGGATCAAGCAGGAAATGTTGCGGGGGATTTTCTCCTAGCTTCTGCCTGCGCGGTTAGTCGCTGGTACAGCGAGGTGATAGACTAACTTCGACCGCAAATTGCCCGCCCTTCGGGCCCGAAATACAAAAAGCTTACCGCTTGATAAGTTTTTCAAGGGTGGGTGTTTCAAATCTTGAATTTATTTTTTACTTTTCCCGAACAATTTTCAAAAGGCAGTATCGATCGTTCTTCACGGTCGAGTAAGCAAAGAATAAGAGGCAGAGGGAACGTGCATTTGTGTAAAGTAGAATTGGCTAAGATCCACACCGAAAATGCGAGAGAGACACTTATCCTTCCTGGATCTTATTGCGTATGGAATGCTCGAACCTTATTGCTACCGCCTTACAGCAAGGAGACATCAGTACTTCCTTATTCAAAGGGTCTCCCCATACCGCTTTAATTACCGACCTACAACGGGTGCTTTTTGAACCGGGCTTCAAACGGGAGTTGAAGTTCGATAATTACCAGGCCACAGGAGACTACGATTCAGCAACACATTCTAAAAAGGACAAATATCAAATAAATGGATAAAGTTGGAATGAATAATAACAAAAGAATTGAATATATAGATGCTTTAAAAGGTTTTGCAATATTCATTGTAATATGGGGACATTCATTGCTAAATCTAAAAAATGGATATGATTTTTTTCATAATCCAGTTTTTGAATTTATTTACTCGTTTCATATGCCATTGTTTTTTATGCTAAGCGGATTTTTCTTTCGTTCTTCTTTAAAACTGAATATGAAAGAGTTTTTTTTCAAAAAAAGTATACAGTTACTATGGCCATGGATAGTTTGGGGATTGATAGCTTTTTTTGTATGGTTCTTTATTAGACTTGTTGCGATGAAAATGTATTTGTATTTTAGTGGCTATGAATATTTCAACCAAGGATTTAACTACAGATCGAAAATGGCGTTCTGCTACGGGCTACGATCAAGAACGGTTTGGCAAACTTCTCTTGTTATTTGA
>JBBSUC010000039.1:0-57315 GCA_038235275.1 Cytophagales bacterium
CAAACACAAACATCCCCCGTGCCTGGGTGGGGGGGGGTGGGGGGGGGGGGGGGCGGGCGCGGGCGCCCCCCCCCACGCTCGCGCAGACCTTCGCCAGCGCCAGCCAGCTACCCGCCAAAGGAAGCGGAAAAGTCCAGCCCGCCCGGCAAAAGCTGCGGGGCGTCCTCAATGACTTGAAAACCCGCTACCGGGTAGATATTTTGTTCGAGGGCGGCCTGGTCGAAAACGTCGTCGTTTCCACGGACCTGCTCGACTACAAGGCGAGCTTGGAACAGAACCTCGACAAGATTCTGCGGGAGGCCAATTTGAACTATAAAAAAGTCAAGAGCGGTACTTACGTTATTTTGGCTAACAAAAAAACGGCACAGGAACCTGCTTCGAGCGATTTTGAAGCGCCGACAATGGCTACCGCCGAAAGGCTTGGTCAGGCCGAAGTTTCACCCTTGGCAAGCCCTGCCAAGATGGAAATCATCGCCCAAATGGTGCGGGGCAAAGTGGTGGAGGAAAACGGCGGCGGACTGCCGGGCGTGAGTGTCCTGCTCAAAGGTACCCAGCGCGGCACTACTTCGGACGCCAACGGAGATTTTCAAGTCGAGGTACCCGATGCTAGTTCAGTGCTGGTGTTCAGCTACGTGGGCTACCAAAGCCAGGAGGTTACGGTGGGCAACAAAACCAATCTCACCGTATCGATGGTACCCGAAAGCAAGGCACTCGAAGAAGTGGTGGTCACGGCTTTGGGCATCAAGAAATCAGCCAAAAGCCTGGGCTACGCCACGGCCACTGTGTCGCCGGAGGAAATGACGATCAACCGTACGGCCAATTTCATGAACGCTTTGCAGGGCAAAATGGCGGGCGTCAACATCACGCCGCTGGGGTCAGGTCCGGCGGGAACGAGCAAAATCAGGATTCGCGGGCAGTCGTCGTTTGGCGGCAACAACTCGCCGCTGATCGTGGTCAACGGCGTGCCGATCGACAACACCAACAACGGCGCGCGCGGCGACGTGTCGGAAAGGGGCAGCAACCGCACCTCCGACGGTGGCGACGGCCTGAGCAGCATCAATCCTGACGACATCGAGAGCATGACCGTGTTGAAAGGCGCGGCAGCTTCGGCACTCTACGGCTCCCGCGCCAAGGACGGCGTCATCATGATCACGACCAAAACGCGCGGCGCGGGGCCGGGCGTGTCGCTGTCCTACAATACCAACTACACCACCGAGACCCCGCTGGATTATACCGATTACCAGTACGAATACGGTCAGGGCGAGAACGGCGTGCGACCCACGACGCCTTTTCCGGCCTCGGGCCAGTGGAGTTTTGGCGAGAAGTTTGCGCCTGGCATGACGCAGGTACTGTTCGACAACGTGACGGCTCCCTACGAACCGATCCGTAACCACGTCACCGACTACTACCGCAAGGGTTCGACTTTCACCAACACGCTTACCCTGGCTTCGGGCGGCGAAAATGGTGGTTTCAGCCTGTCTTTATCCAATCTCGACAACAAAACCATCCTGGAAACGTCGGGCTACCACCGCCGGACGGTCAACTTGGGCTTCACGCAGACGGTCGCCAAACGGCTGACGGTGACGGGTAACATCAACTATTCCAACGAGTATCGTAAAAATCCGCCAAACATCGCCGAGCAGGATTACAGCCCGGTGGTAATCTACAATATGGCCAATTCGATGCCGTTGGATTTGCTGAAACAGTATGCTTCCGACGAGAACGGCAACGAAACCCGCTGGTCGCGCTTTACCAATCGCACCAACCCGTACTTTTCGCTCAAACGCTTCGACAACATCCGCAACGACCGCGTATTTGGTAACCTTACCGCCCGCTACAAGTTCACGGACTGGCTTTTCTTGCAGGGCCGCATCGGGCAGGACTATTACTCCCGTGAGCAAGACTACAATCTGCCCACCGGAACGCAACGACAGCCCTCCGCCCCGGCGGGCTTCGTTAACGGCCAGTACGTGCAGGACGACCGTAACGTGCGCGAACTCAATACGGATTTTCTGCTGGGCTTTAACAAAACCTTCGGCGTGTTTGGCGTGAACGTGAACGCGGGCGGCAACCAAATGTACCGCCGCATCAGTCGCCACAATGTGTTCATCCAGGATTTTTACGTCCGTGACCTCTACACCATTGGCAACGGCCGTCAGCGTGAGCCGAGTTACGAGTTTTCGGAGCGACGGGTGAACTCGCTCTACGCTTCGGCGGAGGTTTCGTTCCGGGATTACCTGTTCATCAACGGCACGGCCCGCAACGACTGGTTCTCGACATTGTCGCCCGCCAACCGGAGCATTCTCTATCCTTCCATTACAGCCAGCTTTGTGTTTTCTCAGGCGTTTGCCAATGCGCTTCCCGCCTGGATTAATTTTGGTAAAATCAGAGCGGGCTACGCCGAGGTGGGCAGCGACACCGACGTGTCGCCCTACGCCAACAACCTGTTTTACAACATCGACCCGCAGCAGTTTCCCGCCCCCAGCGGCGTGGGTCAGCCGCTGGCGAACATCAGCGGTACCACGGTTCCCAACGCCGACCTGCGACCCATGCGGGTGTCGGAGAAGGAGTTTGGTTTGGAGTTGAAAATGTTCAACAACCGCGTGGGACTGGATCTGACCTACTATGACAAGCTTTCGTCCGATCAAATCCTCCGCGCCCAAACTTCCGACGCGGGCGGCTACCTCACGCAACTTATCAACGTGGGCCAAAGCCAAAACCGGGGCCTGGAAATGCTGGTGAATCTGGTACCCGTCAAAAACCAAAATTTCAACTGGAACCTGGTTTTAAACGCCGCCTACAACAAGACGAAAGTCCTGAACCTGGGCGATGATGTCAGCGATAACTCCATCACCGTCGGCACGGGCGAATTTACGGGCGAACTGCGGCAAGTGGTGGGCCAATCGCTGGGCCAACTCTACGGTTTCGGCTACCTCCGCGACGCGCAGGGACGGCAGGTTTTCGACCCGGGCAACGGCCGGGCGCTTCGTACACCCACTCAAATTGCTTTTGGCAGCGCCCTGCCGTTATGGGTGGGCGGCATCACCAACGCCTTCGAGTACAAAGGAATCAGCGCTTCCTTCCTGATCGATTTCAAGCTGGGCCACAAAATGATTTCCGGCACCAACTTCAACGCCTGGCGGCACGGTCTGCATAAGGGAACGCTGCCGGGCCGCGAGGACGGCTTCGTGATCGGCGAGGGCGTGAATCCCAACGGGGAAAACAACCAAACTAAATCGGGCGTACAGGCTTACTACGAAACGGTGCGTTCGCAGAACATCGCCGAGCAATTCGTCTATAACGCGGGCCTCTGGGAGTTGCGCCAAATCACGATCGGCTACGACTTCACGCGTTTCCTGACCTCGTTTAAGTTCATCAAAGGGCTACGCGTCAATGCCGTGGCCAACAACGTGGCCGTTCTGAAAAAGTGGGTACCCAACATTCACCCCGAGCAATTCGGCTTTCCGTCGGATAACTTGGTCGGCCTGGAAGCAACTGGTTTGCCCGTTACACGGAGCGTTGGGTTTAATGTCAACTTTAAATTTTGAAACTCAATTAGACATGAAAAAAATACCCCTATACCTCACGATCCTCTTCCTCGCCGCTTCTTGCGACAAGGGCTTTGACGAACTGAACGTCAACCCCAACGCCCTGACCAAGGTAGATCCCGGCTTTCAGTTCAACACAGCGGTGGTCAACAGCGCCTTCTCGTACAGCAATTTGCAGTACGAGACTATTATCGTCAAGCAGATGATCAACCCATTCAGCGGCGTGGGCGCGGCGGGGCAATACAACCAGGACAATCGGGGCGTAACCGCCGCCAACTGGCAACGCTACTACCGCAACGTGATTCGCGAACTCGTGGACGTGGTGGCCCAAACCAAGGACGTCCCCGCCCGTTCCAACCTGTATAACATGGCCCGCATCTGGAAAGCCTATTCGTTCATGGTCCTGACCGATACTTACGGCGACATTCCTTACACTGAGGCAGGGAGAAGCTACCTCGAAGGCATTGTGGCCCCGGCCTACGACGCGCAGGAGAAAATTTACGACGATATTTTGAAAGAGCTGGAAACGGCCTCCGCCGCCCTCGACGCCACGAAAGCCAAGGTGACGACCGATGTCCTCTACGGCGGCGACATCGTCAAGTGGAAGCGGTTTGGCTACTCGCTGCTGCTGCGCGGCGGGATGCGGCTCTCAAAGATCAATCCCGGCAAAGCCGCCGAAATTGTGGCCAAGGCCGTGGCGGGCGGCGTGATGCAGTCCAACGACGACATTGCCCTGCTGCGTCACACGGCCAATTTTACTAATCCCGTGGGTGCCCAACTGAACGGTGGACAGGCTGATTTTTTCTATCTGGCTAAGGATTTTGTGGATTACCTTAAAGCCAACGACGACCCGCGCCTGGCGGCTATCGCCGTGCGTTACGTGGGGGCGAAGAGTGCCGTGGACCAAAAGGAACCCAAAGCCGACCGCAGTCCGGCGGTGCAGATCGGGATGCCGCTGGGCTACGACAATACCACCGTTTCGGCGGCGGTGAAGGCCGACAAACTGGCCAGCCTCTACGATTACAGCCAACTCGACCGCAGCCGCCTGGCCGGCCTGCTGAGTCCCACGCTTTTCGTGACCTACGGCCAAACCCAACTCCTACTGGCCGAGGCCGTGGTGCGCAAATGGACGACGGGCGACGCGGCCACGCTGTTTGCCAACGGGATCCGGGCGCACATGAAGCAACTGGCTTTATACGGAACTTCATCAGCCGTTCCCGACGCCGCCATCACAACTTATCTGCAAGCCCACCCGCTGGAAGCAGGAAAAGAATTGGAGCAAATCAACACGCAGTACTGGGTGGCTTCCTTCCTGAATGGCCCCGAAGCCTGGGCTAATTTCCGCCGCAGCGGCTTCCCTGTCCTCACCCCCAATCCCTTCCCCGGCACCGACCTGAAAACGGAGGCTTTCATCCGCCGCCTAACCTACACCGACGCCGAGTTAAACGTCAACCGCAACAACGTGCAAGCTGCTATATCTAGACAGGGTCCTGATTTATTGGATACGAGAGTTTGGTGGGATAAAAAGTAATTGTGAATGAGTGATTGAGAGAATGAGTGAATAGAAAATTAAAATTTCTTCCTTGTTTATTCTCCCAATTTCTCATTCTCTCAATCACTCATTGATGAAAAATGAATTCAACCCCACCCGCCGCCAAATGCTCAGCGCCACGTTGGGCATAGGCGCGGCAATGAGCCTGGCAGCAAAAGGACACGCAGCAGCCGAACCCGTCATCGAATGGAACGCCCACATTTTCAGCCCTGATCTTAAAAAGTACCCGCTTCATCCGAAGGCGGTGTACCAACCCGACGTTTCTGTCCATCCCGTCGACCCGCTCGCCAAGTACCTGCAACGGCTTGATGAAGAAGGCATCGACCGCGCTGTCATCGTCCATCCCGAGCCCTACGGTGACGACCACCGCCTCATGCTCGATTGCCTGAATCGGGAGCCGAACCGCCTGCGGGGAACGAGTTTGTTTTATCCCAAAGACCCGCAGGCCCCCGCCAAGTTGGCGGCTTTGGTCAAGCAAGAACCGCACATCGTCTCCACCCGCTTCCACGCGCACCGGGGCAAGGAAAATTACCTCGACACCTTCGCCGACGCGGGCGTCCGGGCCTTGTGGAAGCAAGCGGTCGATTTGGGTTTAGTCATCGAACTGCACATCGGACCCAACTACGCCCGGCAGGCGGGCGAAGCCATCAAAGCTTTTCCCAGCTGCAAAGTCCTCATCGACCACCTCGCCGAGCAGCAAACGGGAACCGCCGCCGAATTTGCCGACGTGCTGGATTTGGCGAAATATCCCAATGTTTATATGAAACTCTCGGGCCTGAATCACTTTGCCACCGACGAACCTTACTACGAAAGCGCACTGCCCTTTACCCGCCGGGTCATCAAAGAGTTCGGCCCCGAGCGGATGGTGTGGGGGAGCGGCTCGCCCAAGATCGTCGATATGCACATGAAAGGGTATTCTGAAAAAGAGCGGGCGATGGTGAAGGGGGGGAATATTCGTAAACTGCTCAATTGGATATGAAAAATCTCAAACAACGCCTCAAAAACGGCGAAACCCTTCACGGGTGCTGGCTGAATTTGGGCAGTTCTCTAACCGCCGAAATCGTGGGACTGTCTGGTTTCGACTGGGTACTGATCGACTTGGAACATGGCGCGGGAACAGAAAAAGACGTGCTGGCGCAACTCCAAGCCCTGGACGCGACTCCGGCGGGCGTCATCGTGCGGGTCGAGAGTTCTGAAAGCCAGCGCATTCACCGGGTGCTGGACATGGGCGCGGAGGGCATCATGTGTCCCAAGGTCAACTCGCCTGAGGAGGCCCGGAAAGTGGTGAGCGGTCTGCATTACCCGCCGCACGGCCACCGGGGTGTGGCCAAAATGGTGCGGGCGACCCAGTTTGCCCAGAATTTTGACGACTACTACCAAAACGCCCGCGAAAATCTCCTCGGCGTCGTGCAGATCGAAACCGCCGAAGTGCTGAACCACCTCGATGAAGTTGCCAACCTCGACGGTGTGGATGTTCTTTTCATCGGCCCCGCCGACCTTACAATGGAGCTGGGCATTTTCGGCCAGTTCGATCACCCGATTTTCAAAGAAGCCGTGCAGGAAACCATCGCCGCCGCCCAAAAAGCGGGCAAAGCCACCGGAATTCTCTTCTTCAATCCCGAAGAATACCACAACTACCACCAACAAGGCATCCGATTCATCGCCTGCGGTGCCGACGCCACCTTCGTCGCCAACGGCGCTCGGGATATGGCCAAAAAACTGGGAGCAATGCGAGGGAAGGCAGATTCTGGATATTAGACGTTGGACATTGGATCTATTCAAATTCTTGGCATGAGGATTTTTGGGGTTATACAAATCTAAAATAATTTATACTATTCATTTTTTGAAGTCTGACCGCCCGGGCGGCTCCGGTCTAAGAATCTAAATACCAACGTCCAATGTCCAGTATCCAAAAATGACCGATCCCCTTTTCATCCTCTCCGTAGGCGTTCTGATAGTTGTCGGCGGCATCATCGGCCTAAAACTTCACCCCTTTCTAGCGCTCATTTTAGGCGCACTGGTCGTGGCGTTTATGACCCCAGCCGCTGCGGTGGAGCAATACGCCCTGGATAAAGGCACCGCCGCCGCTGCCGCGCTGGCCCTTTCCCAAAAAGGCATTGGCGAACGGATCGCTACCGAATTCGGCAACACCTGCGCCAAAATCGGCATCCTGATTGCGATGGCGGCCATTATCGGGAAGTGCCTGTTGGAAAGCGGCGCCGCCGAGCGCATCATCCGCTCCATTCTGCGGCTGACCGGAATCGGCAAGGCGCCCATCGCCTTTCTGACCGGTAGTTTTTTTCTCGGTATTCCGGTTTTTTTCGATACCGTTATTTTCCTGATGATGCCGCTGGTGAAGGCGATGGCCCTGCGTTTGGGCAAAAACTATTTGCTGCTGGTGATGTGCATCATGGCGGGGGCGGCGATGGCTAATTCGCTGGTGCCGCCCGCACCCGGTCCACTTTTTCTGATCGGCGAAATGCACATTCCCATCGGCCTGATGATGATCGCGGGCGTCATCGTCGGACTGTTCACCATCACGACGGGCTACTTTTTTGCGGTGTGGGTCAACGGCAGGATGCCCATCGAAGTTCGCGACTCGCTCGACGCGCCGCTGAAAGACATCCGCCTCATCGCCGCCCGCGAAGACAAAGATTTACCGCCGCTGGGCTTGTCGCTGCTGCCCGTGCTGATTCCACTGGGCTTTATCTGCGCCGACACGGCGATTGGCGCTTTATCCAAGAATGGCGCACCCTGGGGTGACTCGGCTTTCGCGACAGCAGTTGTGGCCGTCATAGAATTTTTCGGCGATAAAAACATAGCCCTGATTTCGGGCGGCTTCGCGGCTTTGCTCGTGCTGGCCAGTCAGCGCAGAACGAGCAAGGACGAATTCTCGACCTTCGTACAGGCGGCTTTGCTGAGCGGGGGCGGCATTATCCTCATCACCGCCGCCGGGGGCGCTTTCGGCGGAATGCTGCAACAAACGGGCATCAGCAGCCGCATCGCGGGCCTGACCGCTGGCTACCAAATGGCCCTTATTCCGCTGGCTTTCCTGATCGCCGCCGTGGTGCGCACAGCGCAAGGGTCGGCCACGGTGGCTCTCATTACGGCTTCGGGGATTCTGTCGGGCATGGCCACGCAGGGAAATCTGGAATTTCACCCCGTTTATCTTGGCCTGGCCATTGGCTGTGGTTCCAAGATTGTGCCGTGGATGAACGACTCGGGTTTTTGGATTGTCTGTAAATTGAGTAATTTAACTGAAAAAGAAGCGCTTAAAACTATCTCGCCGCTGCTGGTGGTGATGGGAATTACGGGTTTGGTGGTTATTTTAATTGGGGCGAAGCTGTTTCCGTTGGTGTGAATGGGCTTTCGGCAGTCGGCTCTCGGCCAACGGCTTTGAATTTTAACAAAAATAAAAACATGGAAAAAATTGGCTTCATCGGACTTGGAATAATGGGCAAACCAATGGCCCTGAATTTGATAAAAGCGGGTTATTCGGTTTCCGTATTGGAAACGAGCCACGCCGCTAAGGCCCTGACTGAAGTGGGTGCCACCGCCTATCCGAATAGTAACGAATTGGCGCAAAAATCGGATGTCATTATCACCATGCTGCCCGATTCTCCCGAGGTGGAAGAGGTGGTTTCGGGCAAAGACGGAGTGCTGGAAGGAATCAAGTCCGGCGCGTTGTTTATCGATATGTCCACCATTTCGCCTTCGATGGCGACGAAAGTACACAGGCTGATGCAGGAAAAAGACGTGGAAGCCCTCGATGCTCCCGTATCCGGCGGACAGGTCGGGGCAGAGAACGCCGCGCTGTCCATCATGGTGGGAGGTAGCCAGAAAGCTTTCGATCGGGCCTTGCCGATTTTCCAGGCAATGGGCAAGAATATCGTCCGCATGGGCGAACCCGGCACGGGCCAAACCACCAAAGCCTGCAACCAAATGATCGTCGGGATGACCATTCAGGCGGTAGGGGAGGCTTTTACCTTAGCCAGCAAAGCGGGCGTGGATTTGGCCAAGATGCGGGAGGCATTGCTGGGTGGCTTTGCCCAAAGCCGCATTCTCGACCTGCACGGCCAACGCCTCATCGACCGCAATTTCCAGCCCGGTTTTAAAATAAAACTCCACAAAAAGGATATGGGCATCGCCCTGCAAGCGGGCGAAGAGTACGACATGGATTTAAAAGGCACCGCCCTGGTGGCCGAGCAAATGCAAACGGCCATCGACCAGGGCCACGGCGAAAAAGACCACAGCGCGTTGGTGCTGCTGTTGGAGTGAACGGCAGTCGGCCATCGGCAGTCGGCTAAACTCTAAACAACTAAACGATTCAACACCTAAACACTTAAAATTATGAGACGGAAAGATTTTATGAAAGTCCTCGCGGTGGGTTCCGTGGGGGCATCGGTCGTGAAGCCGGGCCAGGCCCAGGCCCGGCCCCAACCGCCCCGCAAAGTCCTGATGAAGGTCGGCTGCCAGTCGGGCGGAACGACGAAGGAGAATCTCGAACTCAAAGGCCGCTGCGGCGTCTATAACATCGACGGCGGCTCGCCCAACATCATTCCTGGCAAGGGTTGGGATTTGGAAGATTCGCTCGCCAAGCGCGACGCCTGCGAGAAGTACGGCATCAGTCTCGACGCCTACCACTACCCGCTGACCTCGGCGGGCATCGACGGGGTAGTGTACCCCAACGTCATGCTCGGCAAAAGCCCCGAGCGTGACCGCGAAATCGAGTATTTGCAACAGATGATCATGGTCGCCGCCAAAACGGGCATCAAGGTTTTGAACTACAACACGACGATTTTGCCCATCCTGCGCACGGGTAGAATCGTCGACCCCAAGCGCGGCAACGCCGAGTACAACACCTGGAATTACGAAGAAGGCTTGAAACGCAATGACCCCAAATCCACGGCGGGCGACGTGACCGTCGATCAGGTATTCGAGCGCATCAGTTATATGCTCGAACGTATTTTGCCCGTCGCCGAGGAGTATAAGGTTAAAATGGCCAACCACATCGCCGACCCGCCCATACCCGCCGCCTACCGGGGCGTTATGCGCTGGAACAGTCCCGATGTTTTTGCGGGCATGAAACGGTTCGCGGCGCTCTCCAAAAGCCCCTACCACGGCTTCAACTTCTGCATCGGCTCCATCGCCGAGGGACTCAAAGACCCGCGTACCGAGATCCTGCCCATCATCAAGTATTTTGGCGAGCGAAACCAGATTTTTAACATCCACCTGCGCAATATCAAGGGCGGATTCAATAATTTTCAGGAAGTTTACCCCGACAACGGCGACATGAACTTCGTTCAGGTCATCCGCGCCCTGCGCGACGTCAGCTTCGATGGCATGGTCATGCCCGACCACGTCCCGCATCACGCCGACCCCGAAGCCAACGGCCAGTCGTTCGCGTTTTGCTACGGCTATATCAAGGGATTGTTACAGATGGTGGCGGATGATGCTGTTTAAATTGGGTTAAGGGTTGAACGGTTAAGGGTCAATGGTTTTGGAGTCAGCAAACTGGCAAGGAACATCCCTTTAACCCTTTAACCCTTTAACCTTTAACCATTTAATCCAAAAAACCAATGTCGCTAATAAGCCAAATCGTCATCACCCCCATTGCCATCGTGGACCCACCGTTATTGAACGCGGCGGGTTTGCACGCCCCTTATGCCCTGCGCACGATCGTCGAGATCGTGACCGACGACGGCATTTCGGGTATCAGCGAAATTCCCGGAACTAAGGAAATCGACCTTGCCCTGGCCGAAGCGCGGGAGTTGCTGATCGGGAAAGATGTGTTCCAACTCAACGACATCCGGCGCACCCTGGTCGCGCACTTCGGGCAGGACACCGCCGCCGAACGCGGCGTAGCCCCCTGGGACCAGCGGAAGATGGTGCATATTTTCAGCGCCGTGGAAGTGGCCTGTCTGGATATCATGGGCAAAATGCTGAACCGCCCGGTCGTGGATTTGCTGGGCGGGCGAATGCGCGACCGCGTGCCGTTCTCGGCTTATCTGTTTTACAAATACGAAGGCGCGGGCGGCGAACTAGCCTTTGGCACCGATCCCGACGCGACGGGCTGGGCCGCCGCCCGGCAAGCCAGCGCGCTGAATCCGACGGAGATCGTGGCGCAGGCGCGGGCCATGTGCGCCGAGTTTGGTTTCCGATCCATAAAACTGAAAGGCGGCGTGTTCGAACCCCGCCAGGAAGTGGATGCTATTCTGGCCCTGCGCGAAGCCTTTGGGCCGGACGTGCCGTTGCGCATCGATCCCAATGCTCTGTGGAAAGTCGAAACAGCCATTGCGTACGGCCGGGAAATGGAGGGCGTTCTGGAATATCTGGAAGACCCGGTGCGCGGCCAGGAAAACATGGCGGCGGTGCGCAAAGCCCTGAAAACGCCGCTGGCGACGAATATGTGTACGACTTCCTTCGAAGACATTCCCCGCAGTATCGAACTGGGTTCGGAGGACATCATCCTCAGCGATCACCACTTCTGGGGCGGACTCCGCGCTTCCATGACGCTCTCGGGCCTTTGCGACACTTTCGGGCGTGGCCTTTCCATGCACTCCAACAGTCACCTGGGCATTTCGCTGGCGGCGATGGTGCATCTGGGTGCGGCCCTGCCAGAAGTGCCTTACGCCCTCGACACGCACTATCCCTGGCAGTCAGATGAGGTCATCGTGGGCGGACGCATCAAGTTTGAAGACGGTGCGGTGGCTGTACCCGACGGCCCCGGCCTGGGCGTCGAACTGGACCGGGACGCCTTGGCCCGGCTGCACCAAAACTACCTAAAATGCGGCCTGACCAAACGCGACGACCTGGTGGAGATGCGTAAAAAAGTACCGGACTGGGAGTTCATGCTGACGCGCTGGTAAGCGCAAGAAGACACCTATCCCCAGGCACCGACGCCTATTTTGTCACGTCGACGCCGTTCCTTTCATCACCGGGCTTTGCGTATCTTTGAACGAAAAAATCGGGAGCGGACATTTTAACAAATAAAAATTATGACGACTGTATTGGGTAAGGAAGTATTGAAGAAGTCTTTGATTGAACTCGCCGAAAACGAACCCGACTACGTGCAGGCGCTGTTTTTGGAGGTAAAAGAAGAACTCAATAAGGCCAGAAAGC
Organism: Cytophagales bacterium; assembly: GCA_038235275.1. Classification (GTDB taxonomy): domain Bacteria; phylum Bacteroidota; class Bacteroidia; order Cytophagales; family Spirosomataceae; genus Persicitalea. The sequence goes on from JBBSUC010000039.1 coordinate 12,223, forward strand.
AAAGGCTCGAAGAAATCGTCAAGGAGGATTTTGACGAATACGGCGAGGTATTCAAAGCGCTGGCCTGATGATAAACTACCTTGAAAAAGAGGATGTCGTTTTCATCAATTAAAGAACAGTAGCGGAACACGGCGGCAATTATATGCCGCCGCATAATTTCCTGCACGAGGAAAATCTGGATTATCTCCTCGAAGCGGTGCAAGCCGAAATGTTTGGCGCGCCGCTCTACCTGACGATTGCCGATAAAGCGGCATTGTATTGCTTCAACATTATCGGAAATCACATCTTCACCGATGGTAATAAGCGGACTGGCCTTGAAGCAGGACTGGCTTTTCTCAAAATGAACGGAATGCGGCTGGATAAATCGCTGCCTCACGACCAGCTTTACGATTTCATTCTCAAATTAGCCTCCGGCGAATCCAGCCTGGACGAGTGCCGCGCGTGGTTTGCCGCCCACACGGTCGCCAATACCTGATTCGCTAAAAACCGCAACATTCGGATTGCGGTCGTTTTCCGGTGGCGGTACCTTTGAGCAAATTCAAACCGCCCATCATGGAAGAGCAATCAACTACCCTGTACGACTACCAGCGCATCGAAAAAGCCATTCGCTTCATCGAAGAAAACTACCAAGCCCAGCCTTCGCTGCGGCAAATCGCCGATCATGTGGATCTTTCGGAATATCATTTTCAACGACTTTTTACGCGCTGGGCGGGGACGAGCCCGCAGCGGTTCGTGCGCTTTTTGACGAAAGAATACGCCAAGGAGCAATTGGCTACCTCAAATAATCTGCTGGCAGCCAGCTATGAAGTCGGTCTATCGAGTTCCAGCCGATTGCACGACCTTTTCGTGACCTACGAAGCCATGACGCCCGCCGAGTTTCGGACGCTGGGCGAAGGCGTCACTATCCGCTACGGCGTTCATGGAACGCCCTTCGGCGAATGCCTGATCGCGGTGACCGAGCGCGGAATTACTGATTTACGATTTCTGGATGAAGCCGATGACGTCGAAGCCATCGTCGCCCGGTTACGGTCGGAATGGCCTCGGGCCGACACGGTTCAGGACAACCCGGCGACACTGCCCTACATCCAATCCCTATTTTATTCCAAAACTGACTCGGCCAAACCACTGCCCCTGCTGCTGCGCGGCACCAATTTCCAGATCAAAGTCTGGGAGGCCCTGCTGCGGATTCCGGCGGGGCGGCTCGTCAGCTACGACGACGTGGCGCGCTCCATCGGCCAACCTACCGCCGCCCGCGCCGTGGGAACTGCCATCGGCAGCAACCGCCTGGCGTACCTGATTCCCTGCCACCGCGTGTTGCAAAAATCCGGCGGGCTAGGCGGCTACCGCTGGGGAACGGCGCGGAAGCAGGCGATGCTGGGGCACGAAGCGGGGCAATTGCCCGTGGTGGGGCAGGGGGAGATTTTTTGAGTGGGGGTATTTCTAGTAATTCCGCAAAGACAACGCTCCGTATAATTGTGTTACCTTAGTATCGCTCTCCAACAATCAACAGGGATTGGTTGGAAAAGCTTGTAATGAATGTACCAGTATAGAAATTTTCGAGATTGATCTACCTTGACAACAACGCCACCACCCGCATCGACCCGCGCGTACTGGATGCCATGATGCCCTACCTGACGGATAATTTCGCCAATGCTGCCTCTACGCACCCGTTCGGGCAAGGGGCTAGCGAGGCTGTAAAAAAGGCCCGGCAACAAGTGGCCGATTTGATTGGTGCCCGAAGCAATGAGATTGTATTCACCTCCGGCGCTACCGAAGCTATCAACACGGCCATCAAAGGTGTAGCCGAAAGCTATGCCCATAAAGGGCGGCACATCATTACGGTACAAACGGAGCACTCTGCGGTGTTGGATGTTTGCAGGCACCTTGAAACCAAAGGGTTTGAGGTGACCTACCTTCCCGTCTTGCCTGATGGATTACTGGATTTGGAGGTACTTAAAGCCGCTCTGCGGCCCGATACCATTCTGGTTTCGGTGATGCTAGTTAATAACGAAACGGGCGTTATTCAACCCCTTAAAGCTATTGCCGACTTGACCCATGCAGCCGGGGCGCTTTGCATGACGGATGCGACGCAAGCCGTGGGAAAGCTACCTTTCAACGTAACGGAAATGGGCATCGACCTGCTGACGATGTCCGCTCATAAGTTTTATGGCCCCAAGGGCGTGGGTGCTTTGTACGTGCGGCAGCGGTACGTAAAGATGGAAGCCTTGCTGCATGGGGGCGGACACGAAGGAGGCAAACGCTCGGGAACGCTGAATGTAGCGGGAATCGTGGGCATGGGCATGGCCGCCGAATTGGCGCAAAAAGAACTTCACGCGGATGCCGAACGCATCGGCCAACTCCGCTACACGATGGAAAATGAACTGCTTAAAATCGAAGGTACTCAGATAAACGGCAGCCGTCAACACCGCCTTTACAACGTGACGAACGTGCTACTGCAAGGCTGTGACTCCGACGCGCTAATTATGGGCTTGGAAGATATCGCCGTCTCCAACGGTTCGGCTTGCACGGCGGCATCCATCGAACCCTCTCATGTGCTGTTGGCCCTTGGGCTGAATGAAACGGAAGCTTTTTCTTGTTTGCGGTTTAGTTTGGGGCGGTTTAGTAAGGCGGAGGAGATTCCAGTAGTGGTAGGTGCGATTAGGGGAGTAGTGGAAGTGTTGCGAACGATGGTGGGTCAGTAGTTTCTTTTCAAGTCCTTTATCTTCTGAACAAAGTCATTCCAACTATCAAGCGAATCTTCTACGCTGTTATTTTCTCGATCCCATTCATATAAGTGCCAAAAATTTTCATAACCAGCTTCTACCGTTTTGTCTGCTATGTCTCCTGATTTGCCCGAAGCGCAACACTCTGCAAACAGCCATACTCTATCAACATAGGATTTCAAATCAGCACAATATTCAACTTCTACTTGTGACTTACTCTGGATATAAGATTTGCAACTGACAACAGCAACTGCTTCGGTTTGTTCGATGAATCTAAAATCCATTACACAATGTAATCCACCATCTCCATTCCAACGCGCAATCTGCCCCTTCTTATGAATAATTATATCGCACTCGCGTGAGCATAGTTCTCCATCGTCATCAATAATGTGGCCCCAGTTTGCAGTAAGTGAACTTCCATCCAGAAAATCTCTTATACTGTAGATCAAGAGGGAGGAGAACCTCAAACCCCTAACGAAAGGCAAAATACCACCCCTATTCTTACCCTTCGTATTCTCTAATGTTCTTATAAAATTGTCAAGACGATATTCCTGAAGACCTGCTTTTATTGTATGAAACTTCTGCTGCTCGAGCAATTCTCTGTGTCCACTAGCCATGCCTACTGCAGAATTGAATAAGTAAATTCCTGGAACGACTTCTTTTGTCTCTTAGCGGCAGAGCGAAGTTCTTTCTCTCCCTTAGAAGTTAGCTTTATTGATCCCTCTCCATTGGATAGCAAGAGATCTATAAGCTCTTCCTTCCCGACGATTCTTACCAAGTCCTTTCTTAGTTTCTCTACTTCCTTGTGAAGGTCCTCGGAGTTGAATTTTATTACTGAAACTTTCTTGTTTTCAGAATTTTTCAGTTTTTCAATTAACTGTTTGATGTCAGCATCAGTATATTGTGTTCTCAATGGACTTAACAACCTTACATCCGTTCCCTTTAAGTTTCCGCTGATAATCTCATTGACAATTACTTCTTGATCTGGGTAAGAGAATTTAGCCAAGTTGTGTACAAGTGTGACGCCATCGACCACCCGATCAGATACCAATTTTTGGATTTTGGGCGATAGCTTCTTCACCTTTAAAAACTGATTGAGCATTCCTTCGGATACCTTCACAATTTCTGCCACTTTGTCTAAACCGCCAAGCTCCCTTCTCAGATTCTCTATATCCCTAGCAACTAAGTCCAAGGAGAAAGGGGCTTTTGGAGAGTAAGGTATACTTGCGATAAGTCGGGAAATCATCTCTTCTTGCGTTCTCATAATTTGAACTATTTAAGATTGAACTAGGAAATCGTTAGTTGTCAACCATTCCGTCAAAGCGCTCATAATTATCTCTTCGGAGGCCATTGACATATCTTCGGTAGCCTTTTTTAGTGCCTTGGAGACTTTCAATGGCAAATTCAAAATAACTGTTTCTTCAAGTTTCGGCGTTTTTGCCTTGGCAAAGATGTCATCAGCATTTGCAGAAGGATTTGCTTTTCCGTAATCAACTGCCCTCGTCTTTTCGTGTCGGGTCAACTGCGTAATTTGGGAGGCAATACTATTTGCCTTCTCCGGGTTGCCTTGAGCAGCCAGTACGGCGCGTTTGGCATCAGCCATAGATATATCGCCGTCATGTAGCATCTGAACAATTTCAGGTGTCGCTTGGGCATCTACGTCTATATAATTTCTAATAGCCCTGATGCTCAAACCTAGCTTTTCCTTGACCTTATACTCGTCTTTATCAAATTTGTTATAAAGCGTTGTGACCGCCTTCATTATATCGGCATGGTTCAGTTCTTGACGCAATAAATTTTCTGAAAGCGAAAGAACTAGCGCCTCTGTATCATCTATTTCGCCAGTAAAAGTGGCCTTTATAGAATCCCTTCCTAAAAGCTTATGAGCCAAAAAGCGTCTTTGCCCTACTACGACATCATAAGGAGGACTTCCCTGAACGCCACGTAGGACAATTGACTGCATCAATCCGTTTTCCTTGATGCTTTCAGCCAATTCCTTAATCCCTTCCTGAGAATTCGGAGATTTTAAATCGCTTCTCACGTTTGCCCCTTGCAGCGATATATCGCTCAGGGATATTTCTACAACTTCCGAGATGTTCATAAAGCTTGGTTTAGCTCCTATCAAAGTAAAAGTATAGAGAAATATCCTAATTCTTCCAAAACTGCCCCACCTCGAATAACTCCCCACGCTTAAACTCCTTCACGTTCGACACCGCCTGACCACCTTCGATGCGCTCCATGCTGCGGGCGAGGGTGGTAGCGTCGCGGTCGGAAAGGCCGAGGAAACGCTGCATGGATTTCAGGTTCTTGTCTTTTATTTTTAGCAAAAAAGCGTTTTCACATTCGCTGGAAAAGTCGAAGGTGGGTTGGTTAAATTCTTCGATGCCTTGCGAAAGGAGCATCACCACTACGCCTTTGGAGCGGATTTCGCGGAGCATACTTTCCAGCAGCGCGTGGCTTTTCTTGTCTTTAAACAGGACGTGGGCTTCGTCGATCAACAGCACGTAGCGCAGGGATTGGAATTCCTCGTTCACGGGCGCGTTCTCCATGTTCATGAACGTGTTGTAGACGTAGTTGATCGTCAGGAAGGTCGCCGTGAAGCGCACCGTTCGGTCGAGGTCGCCCGAGAGGCTGAAATAGTAATTCTGGTTTAGGAAGTCGAGATTGGGCTGAGGTTGGGCGTCGAACAGTTCGTACTCACTCAGACTTTGGACGATTTGCGTCAGGGTATCAGGCTTTTGGCCCGTGATCTCGAACAGGCGGGCGGCAATGTCGCCGAGGCTGGGATACTCACCACTTTTGGCGTCGGCGAAGGCCTCCTTCGTGGCGTCTTTCAGCATTTGGGCCTGGGCGGGGCCCATGCGCGGCGCGTAGGTAGTCACGATATCCACGAACTTGCTGATGCCCATCAGCCTTTCCTTTTCATTGATGAAGTTGATGAAAGCCAGCGGATTGAGCGGAAACGGTTGCTTTGGAGCATCGATGAAGGTGGTGTTGGTGCGCTCAAAGAAGGGTTTCGCCTGCTCGACGTCGTCTTGCTTCAAGCCCTTAAAATCCAGGTACATGAAATTGATGGCTCCACCCGAAATCTCAGAATATTGCCGCAGAATATCGAGGGCAAACTGGGTTTTGCCCGTGCCGCTGCTACCCGCCACGGCGGTGTGGGCGTTGTTGCGCCCGTCTTTGCCATTGATGAATACCTCAACGGCCTCATCAGAATCCAGCCTGGTACCTACCCTAAGCTTTACTGGCCCTTCAAACGCGCCTTTCTTGATTTTTTGGGCGCTGTTGCGCACGCTGCCCGGTACATCGGCTTCGACTAGTACTTCGGTGCCGCGCTCGATGTGTTCCATCAGGAAGTCAAAACCGGAGTAGCGGGGATTTTCGGTAAATAGTTTGGATAGCCGTTCCAACCCATCGTCGATGTGTAGCTTTAGGTACTTCGGAATGTCGCGGTCGGAATGGTGTATGTTGTAGTGCTGGCAAATGAGGGCCACGTACAAGTCGCGGTAGCTGCCAAACAAAATGTCTTCCTTGTATTCCTTGCCCCGGCTGTCCTGCACGGCTTCCACCGACTCGAAGCGCACGCCTTTGGATAACGAATACGACAGGGCAACCCGCGCCACGAAGTTTTCGGGCCCACCCTGCGGAAATAGTTTGCGGGTCAGCTCGGTGACGACAAGTTTGTTGGCCTCGGAAGTCTTGATATTGATAAGCATCAATAGGGAATTAATAGTAGAGTTCTTCGTATTTCTGGAAAAGTTCTTCCACCGGAACAGGCATAAATTCCGATTGATCGGGCGTACGGTTTACAATAAAATAGGCCCCGGCTACGCGATCCGATAGTAGATTGTACTCGCTCTGAATTAACTCTTTTTTCATGAGCGGAAAAATAATGACCTGTTCAGAAATGTTGGGATAGAAGAACTCAATGATGTTTTTGGCGTGTTCCTCGTCAAATTTTTGCATGGGAGAATCGATAAACACGGGAAACTCGATCTCCGATTCTTCCACTAAACCGCGTAACAGGGCGGTGGCGTACATCTGCTGTTCTCCTTTCGATAGCGATTCCTTTCGGATGCGTTCCTTCCGCTTATCAAGCAGGTGTATGTCAATGACCTCCGCGCTGATCTCCACTTCTACGGCGTGGATAAAGCCTTTCTTGTGCATGAGGGTTTGCAAGCCTTTCAGAATTTGATCCTCCAACGATTTCTTCTTGCGCTTTTTAAACTTCGCCACGACATCACGCAGACCACTTACCAATATGTCACAATCCTCATTTTTACCTCTATTTCTTTCTGATATATCGAATTTCTTAGCTAACTCACTGATTTGACGATTTTTCTGGGCAATTTCGTTTTGCTTTATGCCCGCTTCTATTTCCAGCTCCCGTATTCTGGCGTCGATCCCTACAATTTGTTTTTCCAGTTCTGCTTTCTTGCTTCGGTCGGCCCGTACTACGGCATCGTCGGCAATCGCTTCCGCATCGGCAACGCGCCGACGAACCTGCGCCAATTCATTTCTGGCCATATTGTAGCCATTTGTGAGCCGCTTGAATTTTTCTCTAAATGAAAGTTTTAGATTTTGAAGTAGTGTATTGAGTGCTTCGCCCTGCGAGTCAGAAAACTCGTGCAGGGCTTTGAAGTCGTCGGGAAAGGAGTTTTTGACTACTTGTTGTAGAAACTTTTGACTGGCTCAGTATTGAGTAGTTTATTCAAATTCTCTGCGATGAGCATCGCGTATTCCTTTGAATCCAGTTTAGCAGTCTTATTGGGGTGGTGTACTACTTGTCCCGCCTTATTTTTTCTTTGTCTCCAATTGGGGCCGGAAATCCAAAGCTCGCCATCATCAAAGACTTGGTACATAGCATAGGAATCCCCATGCTTGCCGAAAGCAATGTCATCTTTCCATTCTAAGGATGATATTTCTGTGACATCATTACTCATTTCTTAAAAATGTTTTGGCGATGCCAAGAAAAGGAATCTAAGGATGGTTTGTAATCTTCATCTTTCGGTAAGGAAATCACTTTTCCTCTCATTTTAGAAAAACTGTATTCACTAGAATCATTTTCTACGAAATTATGTGATAAAACAACTTCGTAGTTGTCATTTATTGCGATTACACCTCTATCAAAAGCGCGATGAAGATTTGGACATAGTGCAATTCCATTATTTAAACTGTTATTCAAACTAATTGAAAATGGGATAATATGGCAGGCGTCCACCATAGTTATTGAAAATGGTGCAACCACTTTAATTCCTGAAATACAGCAGCTTTCACTATAAATTTTAACAATTTCTCTTCTAAATATCGCGCTACGATTATATACTTCAACTTGATATTTTTCTGGATCTAATCGATTTTTTAAATTTATTAATTTTGACTTGTACTCAGATGAAGATTCTTTCATTTCATTCTTCAAATCATCAATATACTTATTATCTTGTATGTTTATTTCAGAAATAGTATTTTGAGAGAAATATACTTTCAAAACAGATTCTTTTAGAAGAGTTCTTGTTTCTGTGTTTGAAAGTAACAAAGCTAGATTTTCGTCAATTTTTGCATACGAAACTGCAACGCTCAAATTTCCAAAGCTTCGCATAGATCCTGCATTTTCAATCCACAATTCACAGCCAATATTTGGAACAAGCTGCCACCAATTCCCCTTTTCACCTGTTAAGTGAAAAAAAGGCAGAGCAAATTTCTGATCATGTTCAGTAGTGACGAGTCTATTCCAGAAAACTGAAAATGAGTGAGTTAATTCAGGGGTGATAAAAATCTTATTGTCTAAGATTCGGTTTGCCTCGTATTCATTGATAACAGCGAGGAGCAATATAGGCTTATGAGGAGCACCGCCTTTTTTTGAATCACGCCGAAGATGAGTGAAGGCGTAAGTGAAGTAGTCAAGAATTTGAACGCTAATCGACATACTTCATTTTCTTCTGGATTGAAAATTCCTCCAACAGATTTTCTAAATCATTCTGCAAGCCGCGTTTCTTGACCATGAGCGATTTGATTTTCATGATTTTGAGCGATTTCTGAACCAGTTCCACGTACTCGGGTTCAAAGACCTCGTTCAAAATTTCCTCTTCCTCCCGGAAGCGGTCTTCGTGCTTACCCATGTCGATGGGTGTTTCGTAGATACGGTTGTAGAGGTCGGATACCTTTTGGTTGAAAATGCCGTCGCGGTACCATAGCACCTGGATCGCCACGAGTTCCTGATGAGAAATGAGTTGCAGGGTTTCGCCTTGCGATTGCTGTATTTCGCGCTGCGCCCTCAGAACCATTTCCAGGATTTTGGCGCGGTACTTGGGGCTATATGGCCCCCAATCGTCGTCCTTGTCAGCTTCCCGGATTTTAAGGCGATCCTGCCGACGGTACACCTCTCGATTTTCGCGGTTATTACGGTTCAAAACCAGTTCGTCGCGAAGTTCCATCAACGGCCACATCCATTCTTCTCCATTCTCGATCAACCCATCCATCGACTTATCCCGACTCACGACGGTGCACACCCAGCAACCGAAACGACTATTGCCGCAAGAGGGCGTCGTGTCATCGATCACCAGAGGGCAATCGCCGCTATTGGCATTGCGGTACAGCGTTACGAGTTCCTTGTGCGTGCCGCCCCAGGGTGGTGGCACCTGCATGAGGTACTGCCAGACTTCGTTGGTTTCGATGTCCTTGATGGGCGCGTACACAAAGGCATTGGTCAGGATGTGCTTGCGCAAGCGCTTTCCTTTTACTTCGTATTTCTTGATGCTTCGGGCCCGGTTAGAACTTTCCGCTGACCGCGTTCCGAGCAAAATAATGACTTCGCCCTTCTCGCTGATTTGGGTCTTTATGAAGCGAGTCGTTGGGTCTATTTTTAGCCTTTCGGTACACCAGCGGAACGTGTTGTTCGGCGCGGGATAGCCTAGCCCTACCAGTTTCACCCAAAAGGTATCTTCTAAAACAGGCGTGGTACGCTGAACCTTGAAGGGCATTCCATACTTGGTCGTTGCTTCTTCAATTCGTTTCAAAGTACGCTCGACAAACTGCACAATGCGTGGGTTTTCGACTAAAGTATCATTGCATACGATGTAAATATCTCGGTCAAAGCGTATTCCGTCAGGCACTTTTTTCAGTGCATTCCACACCAACTGCAAAAGTAGCGTCGAATCCTTCCCCCCGCTGAACCCGATTACCCACGGGCGGTTGTTGTCATCGATCAGGTATTGGTCGAGAATTTCCTCTTCGATGAAGGACAATATATAGGACATGAACTAGCTTGATTTTCTAAATGTGGTAAGTTAGCCGCTTTTTTCGGATTTGAGAAAACACGCCTTTACTCATCCTTCAAATATCCCACCAAATTTTGGAAATTGCCCTCCTTCTATTGATTCTGTATCAGAAATTCAGGTACCGGACTATTTGACTTGGTATCAACCGAAGAAAATTACGTTATCTTGGTGATACCATTCGTCTGAGTCTCAAAATAGCAAATTATGCAAACCACCTACCATGTCAAAGCAGGAGAAATCGACCTGAGCCTTTTGGAGTCAATTAAAAAAGCATTCAAGGAAGATGAACCTCTAACAATCACCGTGCAAGCCTATCGTCGGGAGGATCAATACCAGATGTTTCTCAAATCTGAGGAATTACAGAAGAAGTACCCGCCGATGGTAGTCGATCCTGGCATCGATCTTTCTGCTTTGGCTAATGAGGTTAATCTATAAAGCATGATTTACTTCGATTCGGACGTGCTGATCAACTATTTGGTCATTCAGGATAAAGACAAACACGCAACGGCAAAAGAGCTTTACGAAAAGGCGACTAGGGATGGGCAGTTCTTCATCTCTCTGCTGTCTTTACAGGAAACCTCGTTTGTTCTGGCTAAACTCAAAATGCCGGATACAGAGATAACTGAAAAGATGGAGGTGTTCTGGATAAATGTTCCCTTGGACTACAACCTGGATTTATTTAGAAGAGCGTGTATATTAGCTGAATTGGTCGGCTACCAAAATGTAAACGACTGCCTTCACACTGCTATCGCTGAATTGTACTGTGATGAGTTTGCGACCTTCAATCGATCCGACTTTAAACGTATTCAGAATTTCACCGATTTGAGAATCACCATTCTGTAAGTTCTTTCAGGAATTTATTCAACTTTCAAATACCCCACTAAATCCCGAAAATACCCCGCCGACCAAATATCCAGCACCCTCGTATCAGGAATGAAGCGGCTGATGTCGGCCTTGACGCGCGCCATATCGACCGACTCGATTTTCTTATGCAGGAGCTGGCGGAACTCTTCCGGGGTCATGGTTGCCTTGGGCCAGTCACCGCTGTCCCGAGCGCGTTCCACAAAATGATCCAGATTCAAAGTAACGCCTTGGCGGATGTACCATTCCAGGTCGAACCAGTCGCGGCCCTTTACGTTCGTACCCCATTTCCTGAACAATAGCGCGTGCATTTTTCCGGCGAACAGATCGGGCAATGTAAAGCACTTGACGTAAAACGAAAAGGGTTTCAGCAGCAGTTTTTCTTCCGTGGCAAAGCCCGGTGACGGCAAAGTATCGACCTCGATTTTGATCTTGACGCGGGCAATCTGGTTCAATCCACTTTGTGGTAGTACTTCCTCTAATACCAGTTCCCGCCATATCGTTTCGGATTTCAGGAAGGCTGAATCCACGGCTGAAACATTTGTCTTCTGCTTTTCCCGAACGGATACCTGCATCCCGGCAGACTCGAACTCTGCCACTATCTCGCCGAGGTAGCTTTCCAATGAAAATTCTGGATTGGGTTCGAGCAGGGAGAAGTCGAGGTCTTCGGAATAACGATTCAGGCCGTAGAAAATTCGTAGTGCCGTACCACCGTAAAAGGCGGCTTTTTTAAAGAAACCACTTCGGTATAGCCCGGCGAGCGCCATTTCCTGCATGATTTCCCGCAAGGCGTGGGTGGCGTCTTCCTGATTAGAAAGGCGATACATGTTCAGCCATTCTTTTATCATAGGTCCCTCAATACGTTCAAAATCATACCTATACTTCCTTTCTTTGGCGCGGCGTACAACCACTCCTCCATGAGTGAAATATCCAGTTCCCGCAACGACTCCTCATCCAGCCGCAAGTTTTCGAGCAAATAACGCGAAGCGGCCGACTGGCTACGGAGCGTCAACCCAGCGGTAGTAACGACTTTATCAAGCAACGCTTTTTCCGGCGAGGCCATCATGACCACTTGTTGGTCGGCTAGTTCTTTCTGAACCCACCCGAAGGCGTAGTAGGGCAGTGGTAACCGCGTGTAGGTAAACGTCCCCGCTGGAGTGTGAAATTGTCGTGAGGATTTGGTAGTCGCTGAGGAAACCTCATAGACGCGTTCGGGAATCATGCCGTAGAATGCCAGCGCGCTATCCATCGAAACGTAGCTGGGACCGTACACGTGGTTAGCGAGCAGAAAAGACTCCGGTCGGGGTGTATCGGGCACCATCGCTACGTACAATCCCCTGCGAACCGGCATCAACACACCCGCCGAAAGCAATTCATGGATTTTGTCATTCGGCCTTTTGTAGTCTTTTAGCACGGAAACCAGCATCTGGTGCGTCAGAGGTTGCCCGCGAAAAGGTCGAATCGTTTGCATAAAATCCATTTACAAATGTAATGATTATGGAGGATAATCGGAAAAATTCCGATTATCTCTGTCTTTTTATACAAAAATTGTGCAATTAACTTTCCCGAGGTTCCGAGGTGTTGATGACTGACTGTAGAAGTATGCATCTTTTCTTCCGAGGAATTTTTCTGAATCATTAGTTCGATCCCTTCTCCTTCCCGCCTCCTCTCTCCCAAAATTTTGTACTTCTCCCAGACCAATGAACGTTTTCGCAGAGTTTACGATTAATTAATTGTAAAAATCTGCTATTCAGTCAAAAAGTCCGTACTTTTGCGGCTTGTTTTTGCGGGGAGGAGGATGAAAAGTACTTTCTCTGGCCCGATTGGCTGAAAATATCAACAACTGACCAGAATAAAGAAATGCAATCCATTCGCAACATCGCCATCATTGCCCACGTCGACCATGGCAAAACCACGCTGGTCGACAAGATTATCCACGCCTCCAAGCTGTTTCGCGAGAACCAGGAATTCGATGACCTGATTCTGGATAATAACGACCTTGAGCGTGAGCGCGGCATTACGATTACCTCCAAGAACGTATCCGTGCGCTACAAAGACGTCAAAATCAACGTCATCGACACGCCGGGCCACGCCGACTTTGGCGGCGAAGTGGAGCGCGTCCTGAAAATGGCCGATGGCGTACTGCTGCTGGTCGATGCCTTCGAAGGTCCCATGCCGCAGACGCGCTTCGTGCTGGGAAAAGCCCTCGAACTGGGCCTGAAGCCCATCGTGGTGGTCAACAAAGTGGACAAGGAAAACTGCCGCCCCGAAGAAGTACAGGAAAGCGTGTTCGACCTGATGTTCAACCTCGGCGGCACCGAGGATCAGCTCGATTTCGTAACGGTATATGGTTCATCCAAGCAAGGCTGGATGGGGGCCGACTGGCAGCATCCCACGGGCGACATTACTTTCCTGCTCGACACGATCATCGAGCAAATTCCCCCCGCTCCCGTGAACGAAGGAACGCCGCAAATGCAAATTACTTCGCTGGACTACAATGCTTTCGTGGGTCGGATTGCCATTGGTCGTGTATTGCGCGGCACGATGAAAGAAGGCACGCAGATGTCGCTTTGCAAAGCCGACGGCGTGATCAAAAAAGTAAAAATCAAAGAATTGCAGACTTTCGAGGGCTTGGGCCGTCAGAAAGCGACCGAGGTGCAGGCGGGCGACATTTGCGCCGTGACCGGCATCGACGACTTCGAGATCGGTGACACCCTCGCCGATCTGGAGAATCCCGAAGCACTGCCCCGCATCGCGGTGGACGAGCCGACGATGAACATGCTCTTCACGATCAACAACTCGCCGTTTTTTGGCAAAGAGGGCAAATTCGTGACCTCGCGCCACCTGCGCGACCGCCTCATCAAGGAAACCGAAAAAAACCTTGCTTTGCGCGTGGAGCCGGGGGGAAGTGAAGATAAATTCCTGGTCTATGGCCGGGGCATTCTGCACCTGTCGGTCCTGATCGAAACCATGCGGCGCGAAGGATACGAGTTGCAGGTGGGTCAGCCGCAGGTACTTTTCAAAGAAGACGAAAACGGCAACCGCCTCGAACCCATCGAAACGATGGTCGTGGATGTGCCGGAATCTACGGCGGGCAAGGTCATCGAACTGGCCACGCAACGCAAGGGCGAACTGCTGATAATGGAGCCGAAAGGCGATCTGCAACACCTGGAATTTGAAATCCCGTCGCGTGGGTTGATTGGCCTGCGCTCCAACGTCCTCACCGCCACGCAGGGCGAGGCCGTGCTGACGCACCGTTTCAAAAGTTTCGAGCCGTACCGTGGCGTGATTCCCAGCCGGAACAGCGGCTCCATCATTTCCAAGGGAACGGGCATGTCCACGGGCTATACCATCGACAAATTGCAGGATCGCGGTCGCTTCTTCATTGGCCCCGGTGAAGAGATTTACGGCGGTCAGGTAGTGGGTGAGCACAACCGCCCCAACGACATCGTAGTCAATTTGCAGGAAGGCAAGAAACTGACCAACATGCGGGCCTCCGGCTCCGACGACGGTCTGCGCATTGTGCCGAAGATTAATTTCTCGCTGGAAGAATCCATGGAGTACATCCAGAAGGATGAGTACCTGGAGGTAACGCCCGGCAGCATTCGGATGCGGAAGATTTATCTGGAAGAAACCGACCGCAAGCGCAACGCGGCGAAGCTGGAAATGGCATAAGGGCCAGTCGGCTAACGGCAATCGGCCGGACAACAAAATGCTTTTCTTTTAACGCTGACCGTGCTTCGAGTGCTGTCAGCGTTTTTTTTATTCTACGTAGGGCTGATCGATTCTGCCCAGGTAGACGCCTCTCAATTCTCCGGCTAGTAGCGACTTTATTTCCTGACCAATATTTGGATAAAGGTGCTTGTCGGTCAGGTCCTTGATTGAAAGCCATTCCACCGATAGTGCAGACGTGTGTTCGGGATTCAATCGCGGCAAACCCGCGATGAGATGTACCGCAAATACCGCGTGGAGGGCATCTTTGCGCCCGTCTTCACCAATCACTTCCCCGCACAAAGCAAGTTGATCCACTTCGGTTTCCACACCCAACTCTTCCCGCAGTTCCCGCACGATTACCTCCGACAGGCTTTCGCCAGGGTCGGGGTTGCCGCCCGGCAGGGCGTATACATCCTGGCCGCCGTAGCAGTACTTCATGGTCAGAAGGCAGTTTCGTTCGATGATGAGGGCGGAGGGGCGGACGCGCATGGAGGGTTTTTGGTTTTTATAAGAGTACGAGTAAAAGTAACGTTTATCAGCGTGGCAATCGGAAAATTAAACAGCCGGGTTGCCAGTGGTCGCTTCAAAATTTAGCCTTTTTGTTTCTCACGCCAATTTTCTTCCGGTACAGTAGGTTTGATTTTTAAATTTTTTTAATTTTGCCAAGAAAACAAGATACATTTTTAAGGTTTCATTTATATTTTGACAAGTACTTTACGCAACCGATATAGGTCATTACTGCTATTGATTGCTTTCCTTGGTAGTTCTTCATCGGGCTATGCCCAATCCGTAACTTTTTATAAGGATGTGCAGCCCATTGTCCACGCGAACTGCGTGGTGTGTCATCGCCCCGGCGAAGCGGCCCCGTTTTCCCTGATTACCTACGAAGACGTGACCAAGCGGGCCAAGTTCATTCGTAAAGTGGTCAGCACGCGCTACATGCCGCCCTGGCGGGCCGACGATCATTACGTCGATTTTGCCAACAACCGCTCCCTCAGCGAGCAGGAGATAGCCACCCTCGTGGCCTGGATCGACGCGGGAACACCCAAGGGCAAAGAAAAAGCGGGGCCGGAAAAGGCACTCACGGCGCGCACCGATGCCGGCACCGCCTACGCGCGCAAGCCCGATCTGACCCTTAAAATGGCCGAACCTTTTGTGCAAAAAGGCGACGGCAAAGAGCGGTTTGTAGTGTTCAAAATTCCTTTTGAATTACCCAAAGGGGCCAACGTAGAGGCCATCGAGTTTACGTCCAACAACAAGAAACTTATCCACCACGCCAACTACGCCATTCATCCCGTGCTGGATACAGCCATTAACCTGTACGACACCGTGGAAATGGTGGACCTGAACGGCAATTCGGCCTCCGACTATTACCAATGGGTCAAGTACAAGAAGGAAATGACCTACTACGGGGGCTGGATTCCGGGGGCAACCTACGAAACCTACCCCAAAGAGATGGGTTGGGAGATGCCCCGCCGGGGGGTCATGCTACTAACGGCCCACTACGGCCCCTCGGCTCTGGACGCGGAAAGTATCAACGGCGTCAATTTCTTTTTCAAGGACACGCCCATCAAGCGTAAAGTGCAGGTCATCAGTCTGGGTTCGGGCGGGATCGGTGAAAAGGACATCTCACCGCCGTTGATGATCTTTGCCAACGAAGTCAACCGCTTTACCCTCAAAGTGGCCAATAACCAGCCCGACGTGTCGTTGTTGTACGCCTGGCCGCACATGCACCAGTTGGGTAAATCGTTCAAGGCCTACGCCGTTGCCGCCAGCGGCGATACCATTCCGCTGGTCAAAATTCCGGCATGGGATTTTCGCTGGCAGGAGATTTACCGCTACCGAAAACCGCTGTTGCTGCCCAAAGGAGCCGTGGTTCACATCGAGGCGAGTTACGACAACACCGCCGACAATCCTCAGAACCCCAACAACCCGCCGAAACTGGTGCTGTCCGATGGCAACATGCGCAGCGACCAGGAAATGATGACACTCATCCTGATGTACGTAACCCGGCAGGAAGGCGACGATGGGTTGACTTTTGATTGGGAGTGATTCCTAAATTGACAGTTGACAATGAAAAGTGAAAAATTGCTTTATGGCTTATACATTACTTCCCGTTTTACTGAAAAAAGTACGGATCCTGTTCATCGGGATAGCCTTTTTTTCTGGACAAGTGGCGGTGGGCCAACCGCTCTTCAGCCGCGTTCCGGCTAAAACTTCGGGGGTCGACTTTGTGAATAAAATCGTGGAGGACGACTCGCTGCATATATTTCGTTACGAATACCTTTACAATGGCAATGGTGTGGGTGTGGGCGATTTCGATAACGATGGCGCGCCCGACCTTTTTATTTCGGGCAATACGGTTCCCCACAAACTCTACCTGAATCGCCCGGCCAAAAAATCCGGTGGTATTCAGTTTGAGGACGTGACCCGCCAGGCGGGCGTGGCCGGGAACGGTACCTGGGGGACGGGCGTCAGCGTGGTGGATGTGAACGGCGACGGGCGACTGGACGTGTACGTGTGCCATTCGGGATTTTTTCGCGACAGCACGCAGCTTTCCAACGAGCTTTTCATCAATCAGGGAATTAAAAACGGTGTTCCTGTTTTTAAGGAAATGGCCCGGGAAATGGGGCTGGACGGCCCCGGCACCCACTCGACGCAGGCCGCTTTTTTCGATTATGACCGCGATGGCGACTTGGATATGTTCCTGCTCAATCATTCCAATCATACCGTCAATCCGTTCCTGAATACCCGTGAAGTGCGCCGGACGCCCAACCCCTACTTCGGCAATCGCCTTTTTCGTAACGACCACGGCCACTTCACCGACGTGACCGCCACGTCGGGCATCATCAACAATGCCCTCAATTTCGGCCTGAGCGTGACCGTGGCCGACATCGACCAGGACGGCTGGCCGGATCTCTACACGTCGAGCGACTATACCGAGGTGGATTGCTACTATGTCAATAACCGTGACGGCCGCGACGGCGGACCGACCTTCACGGAGTCGCTGCGCCAGTCGTTCGCCCACATTTCCAAGTTTTCGATGGGGGCCGACGTGGCTGACTTCAACAACGACGGTCGCCCCGATGTCCTCACGCTGGACATGCTGCCGGAGGACAACCACCGCCAAAAACTGCTGAAGGGCGCGGATATGTACGACCAGTACCACCTGCTGCTTGATAGCGGCTATTACCACCAGCAGATGCGGAATATGCTGCAAATGAACGTCGGGCTGGACGCGCAAAAGCGGGCCAGGTTCAGCGAAGTGGGCCAGTTGGCGGGTATCTCGAACACCGACTGGAGTTGGGCAGCTTTGCTGGCCGACTTCGACAACGACGGCTGGAAAGATCTCCTGGTGACGAACGGTTACCTGCGCGATTTTACCAATATGGACTTCCTGAAATACACCGTCGCCGAGGAACAACTGAAAGCCGCCGCCCAGGGCAATCTCCGGTTCCAGACTTACGGACTGGTGCAGAAAATGCCCGCCAATAAGCTGCGCAATTATGTTTTCCGCAATAAAGGCGGGGGACAAGTTGGCTTTGAAAATATTTCCGAAAAATGGGGGTTGACCGAAGCCACCGTGTCCAACGCCGCCACCTACGCCGATTTCGACGGCGACGGCGATCTGGATTTGGTCGTTTCCAATATCAACGAACCCGTTTTTATTTACCAAAACAATAGCACGAGTAACAACTACCTGACCCTGCGGCTGGTGGGTAACGCGCCCAATACCCAGGCACTGGGGACCAAAGTGTGGCTTTACGCCGACGGGCGGGCGCAATACCAGGAAGTGTATCCCGTGCGGGGCTACCAGTCGTCGGTAACTACGGATTTGCATTTTGGTTTGGGAAAAGCGGCGCAGCCGGATTCGGTCGTGATCGTATGGCCCACGGGCGGGCGGCTGCGGCTGGCATCGCCCGAAGCCAATCGGTTGCTGATAGTGAAAGAAAGCGAATCGGCGCCGTCTCTGGCGCAGAGATCGGTTCCTGAAAGTATTCAGCCTACTATTTTTCAACAACTAGCTACCGAGCAGACGGGGCTGGACTTTATCCACCAGGAAAACGATTTTGTGGATTTCAAGGTGGAGGTGCTGCTGCCCTACCAACTCTCGCGGATGGGTCCGGCGCTGGCGCGGGGCGACGTCAACGGCGATGGGCGGGAGGATCTGTTTTTTGGCGGAGCAACGAATCAGTTTGGTGTTCTTTATTTACAAACCACCGACGGCAGATTCGCCGCCGCACCCGCCCAGCCGTGGCGCGCCCAGGTGACTTCCGAGGAAGTAACGGCTTACTTCTTCGACGCCGACGGTGATGGCGACCCCGATTTGTACGTCGGCAGCGGCGGAAACGAGTACGAGGAGAACTCACCCGAGTACCAGGATCATTTGTACCTGAATCAGGGCAACGGAAATTTTCAGTACGCGCCCACGGCCTTGCCCGCCATGCCCGGCCCGTCGCAGTGCGTCACGAGCGCCGACGTGGACGGTGATGGCGACCTGGATTTGTTCGTGGGCGGTCGGGCGGTGCCGGGTTCATTTCCCGTGGCCGCCCGCAGCTACCTGCTACGCAACGACAGCCAGGATGGTCAGGTGGTTTTTGCGGACATTACCAATGAATGGAGCGCGGATTTGCTAACACCGGGCATGATCACCGGGGCCGTGCTGGCCGATTTGGACGGCGATGGTCGTCCCGACCTGGCCCTGGCGGGCGATTGGATGGGGATTCGGGTTTTTAAAAACAGCAAAAATCATTTTGAAGAAATAAAAGACCGGGGCTTGGAGCGGACGGAGGGCATGTGGGCCTCGCTTGCCGTGGCCGATCTGGACGGCGACGGCAACCTGGACCTCGTCGCGGGCAACTGCGGACTGAACAACCAGTTCCACGCTTCGCCCGACAAGCCCATGCGGCTGTATTACGACGACTTCGACGACAACGGCCTCGTCGATCCCATCGTTACCTATTACATCGGGGACAAAAGCTACCCTATGTTCTCGCGCGATGAAATGCTGGACCAAATGGTGCCGCTGCGGCGCAAATATCTTTCCTACGCGGCCTACGCCGACGCCACGATCGAGGATGTATTTGGGAAAGCCAGGGTCGAAAAATCCAAAAAGCTGGTTTGCAACGAACTGGCGAGTTTGGTTTTTGAAAACAAAGGCAATTTTACTTTCGTCCGGCACGAATTACCGCAGGCCGTTCAGGTTTCCCGCGTTAGCGGTATCGTGGTCGAGGACGTCGATGCGGACGGACGGAAAGACCTGATCGTGGCGGGAAATTTCTCGCCCTACCGTGTACAACTCGGTCCTGCCGATGCCTCCTATGGCCAACTATTGATTCAAAAAAAGCCCTGGCAATTCGAGGCCATCGGTCCCGAACAATCGGGCCTTTGGGCCGACGGCGATGTGCGCGGCCTGACCCTGGTGGAAGTCGCCGGACAGAAATGGCTGGTTGCGGGCCGCAACGACCAGCAAACGCTGGTATTTCGGATAAATACCGCCAAATAATTCAACGGAAACTTTTTAAATGCCCAATCTCAGACTATTCATTCTGCTGACCTTCTTTGGCCTTTTGGGACCTGAGCCGGAAGCTATTTGCGGCCCTGGTACCGCACCGCCCACGGCGGTATTTCACCGCGCCCAAAAAGCGTTGACCCGCACCATTGTCCATGACATTTTTTCGCCGCCCGTGGCCAGTCGGGTGTACCTCTACGCCAACGCAGCGGCCTATGAAACGCTGATTTTGGAAAAAAAAGAGTTTAAAAGTCTGCGCGGACAGGTGCCGGGATTTCCCGATTTATCCAGAATTCCAACCAAGGGTAAGGTCAATTATCAGTTAGCCGCGCTGCACGCTTTTTTTCAAACGGGGGCCAAGCTGGTTTTCTCCGAGCCGCTGCTACTGGATAGCGCAGCCCTGATATTGGAAGAGTTCGGAAAAATCGACGCCGACGTTTATCAAAACTCCCTGTACCTGGGGCAAGTCGTCAGCGACAGCCTATTAGGCTGGGCCGCGCGCGATCATTATAAGGAGACACGGCGGCAGCGGCGGTACACCTACAGCAAGGCCCCCGGTAAGTGGGTACCCACGCCGCCGGGCTACTTCGACGCCGTAGAGCCTTATTGGGACAAAATCCGCCCCATGACGCTGGATTCCGTCCAGCAATTCAAGCCCGCGCCACCGCCGACATTCAGCACGGATAAGAATAGCGAATTCATGCGGCAGGCACTGGAGGTTTACGATAGAACAACGCAGATGTCGGCGGAGCAAAAGCTGATTTCTAACTACTGGGATTGCAATCCTTTCAACCTCAACACGCAGGGACACCTCAATTTTGCGACCAAAAAGCTCTCGCCCGGCGGACATTGGATGTCCATCGCGGGTGAAGCGGCCAGCAAGGCCAACCTCGACTGGCCCGCTACGTCGGCGGCTTACCTACTCACTGCCGTGGCCTTATTCGACGGCTTCATCAGTTGCTGGGACGAAAAATACCGCAGCCAGTTGATTCGTCCCGAAACGGTCATCAACACTTACATCGACGAAAAATGGCGACCCATTCTGCAAACACCACCTTTTCCTGAATACACCAGCGGACACAGCGTTATTTCCACGGCCTCAGCCACGGTACTGGCGGATTTTTTCGGTAAGGATTTCTCATTTCTGGATAATACCGAGGTCGAGTACGGCCTGCCCGCCCGGTCTTTTGATTCGTTCCGGCAGGCTTGTGACGAGGCGGCCATCAGTCGATTGTACGGCGGCATTCATTACCGCGCGGCTATTGAAGAAGGCCAAACGCAGGGAGAAAAGGTAGGAAAATGGGTGTTGAAAAGCATTCGTTTGCGGCCTTAAAAGAGTTCAATAGCTGCTGGCTGTCCCATGCCCTTCACAGAATCACAGTAACTTTCTGATTTTAAGTATAGAAAGCACATCTTAAAAAAAATTAATAAATAGGAGTACTTTCACTGTTAAAATTTTACCTTTGCCAGGATTAATCTTAAATCCCCATATTGTACAAAGATTATCCAGGTTTCATTTATCTAGTATCATTTATTTAACCAAACCACTATGAAGATTAGATCTACGCTTTTATCGCGTGCCTTAACCCTGATCGTCGTAATGCTGAGCGTTACGCTGGGAATGGCCCAAAACAGAACCGTCACCGGGACGGTGCAGGACCAGACGGGCAACGGCCTGCCCGGCGTTTCGTACCTGGTCAAAGGAACCAATAACGGGGGGGCAACCGACGCCGAAGGTAACTTCCGGGTGAACATTGCCACCGATAACCCCACACTCGTTTTCTCTTCCATTGGCTTCCTGGGTAAGGAAGTGACGGTAGGCAACGCCAGCGTGCTGACCGTCACGCTTGACGAGGACACCAAACTGCTCAATGAAGTGGTCGTCACCGGCTTCGGCCTGACGCAGGAGGTGCGCAAGCTGTCGTACGCTGCCCAGACCGTGCAGGGAACTGATCTGACTCGTGCTAACAACGCCAACATCGTCAACGCCCTGCAGGGCAAGGTGGCGGGCGTGATGATTAACCAGGGAACGGGCGGGCCGATGTCCTCGTCGCGCATCCGTATCCGGGGCAATGCCTCGCTGAGTCCCAACTCCCAGCCGCTGTTCGTCGTGGACGGCGTGTTAATTCGTCCGGGTACTTCCGGCGCCGACTCCTGGGGAGCGGGTCAGGATTTTGGCAATATCATGAAGAACATTAATCCCGACAACATCGAGTCGATGACCGTGTTGAAAGGCTCGGCGGCGAGTGCGCTGTACGGCTCGGAGGCGCTGAACGGCGTCGTGGTGGTGCAGACCAAGAAGGGTCGCGCGCAGCAGGGCATCGGCGTTACCTATAACCTGACTACTTCTTTCGAGAACGCCTACAAGTTTTTGGATCTGCAAAATCAATACGGCGCGGGTATCGACCCTACTTTCACCAAGGGTGCCGATGGCGTTAACGAAATCGACCGCAACAACTGGCCTTATTCCTTTGGTCCTAAATTCGAGGGGCAGCAGGTGCGCGACCTGGATGGCCGCACGGTCACCTACAAGCCCAATGATCCGCTCAGTTTCTTCCAGACCGGCAAGTATATCAACCACAACGTATCCGTGGAAGGCGGTAATGACCGCAGCACGTTCCGGGCGTCTTTTTCCCGGCTCGACAACACCTCCGTCATGCCGGCGGGCACGGAGCTTAAGCGGAGCAACTTCAACATTCGGGGTACCCAGAAGATAGGGAAATTCCTGAACCTGGACGTGAGCGCCGACTACACCAACAACGACATGCTCAACCCGATCCGGCAGGGCGGTAACTTCAACCCCGTGTTCCGGTTTGTGTACTACCGCCCGCGCTCGTTCGACATCGACTACTGGAGCAACAATTACATCGATCCCGTCAACGGGGGGCGGAAGCAGGGAGCTAGTGATCCTTACAGCATCAGCTCTTTCATGTGGGATACTTTCCAAACCACACAGTTCCGCAACGAAAAGGTGTTCCGCAGCAACATTGACCTCAATGGAACGATCACACCCTGGCTGAGTTTCCTGCTGCGCGGCAACGTGCAAACGCAACTGTACGCGGGCGGGAACAAGAACCGGGGTAACGGCGTGAATTACTCGGGTGGTGAGTATGGTGAATACACCGACAACAGTAGCCAGTCGCGTTTTCAGGGCATTTTGATGGCCAATCATAAGTTCGGCGACAATTTTGACCTGAGTTTTAACGTGGGTGGCGAAACCAACCGCATCAATGGTGGCCGTCGCTTTAGCGCCTCTACCAACGGTGGGCTGCGGATCCCTGATGTCTATACATTGGCCAACACCCAAAATATTTTGAATTACAGAAACAGCCTGACGGCCTCCCGCCGCATCGACGCCGTGTATGCCTACGGTGATGTAACGTACAAAGACGCCCTTACGCTTAATTTCAGCTACCGTAACGACTGGTCCTCCACGCTGACCTACGCTAACGGCGGTGGGGACTACTCGTATTCTTATCCGGCCGTAGGGCTGGCCTGGATCGCGTCCGAGTCGATTAAGGATCTTCCTACCTGGCTTTCTTTTGGTAAACTACGGGCCAGTTTTGGCTACACGGGTGGCGACACCGACGCCTGGAAGACCAACTCGACGGGTAACTACGGCCCGCTGGGAACTTACACCCAGGCCGACGGCAGCCAAATCAATCTGTCCGGTTTCCGGGACAACACTTTGCCCAACTACAACCTGAAGAACCGTTTGGCGCGGGAGTGGGAACTGGGAGCCGATATCCGTTTCTTCAGCGGGCGGCTGGGCTTCGACTTTACCTACTACAACAAGCTGACGCGCAACGAAATTCTCAGCCTGCCCACTACTTCCGAATCGGGGGTAGGCAGCAAAATCGTGAACGCCGGACAGATTCAGAACAAGGGTATCGAAATTTTGATCAACGCTACGCCAATCAAAGCGGGTAAATTCGAGTGGAACACCACCCTGAACTACACCCGCAACCGCAACAAGGTGCTGGAACTGGTACCTGGTTCGGATACTTACGAACTGGCGCTGGGCTTCGGAGCCGACCTCAAATCGGTGGCGCGCGTGGGTAAGCAGTATGGCACGATCATCACGTCTTACGCTTACGCCACCTACCAGGCCAAGGACGCCAGCGGCAATCCGGTGGCTAACCCCGCCAACGGTCAGAAAGTAATCGGGGCGGCCAGTGGTACCACGGGCGGTTACCCCTCTTATCTGCGCAGCGGAGCTTACGGTCAGGGTACCAAGGAACTGGGAACGATGATGGAAAACTTCCTGGCGAGCAACGTTAACTCCTTCCGCTATGGAAACTTCACGGCCAACGTACAACTGGACGGTAAATTTGGCGGTTTGATTGGCTCGGCCACGCACCAGTACGGCTCGGCCAACGGTAACTTTAAGAACAGCCTGCCTGGCCGCGACGCCGAAAACGGGGGAGTAGCCTTCACCGACGCTCAGGGTGTGGCCCGCAACGATGGAGTCATTCCCGAGGGTGTACTGGCCGATGGCTATCAAGTGAAAGTGAACGATCAGCTCGTCGATCTGGGCGGAATGAAATACTCAGAAGCGGTTTCGAAAGGATATCTTACCCCGATTCCAGCCTATGCTTACTACGAAAACCTGTCGCAGTGGGGCTCCGGTATCCGGGAATACTCGGTCTTCACTAACTCTTGGGTTTCTTTGCGTGAGGTATCGGTCGGCTACAACATCCCGGCTACGGCTTTGAACAAAATCAAAGTGCAGTCCATGCGGGTGAGCCTGGTGGGCCGCAACCTGATTTACCTGTATCACACGGCCAAGGACGGCATCAACCCCGAGGGGCTTTACAGCAACCGGGCGGGTGAGTTCATGGAGTACGGCGGACTACCGTTTACCCGCAACATGGGCGTTTCGCTCAGCATTGGTCTGTAATTTCGGTTTTAATAAAAAATGACAAAAATCAGAAATAATATGAAATTCTTAAAACACAGCACCTTACTGTTGGCGACCGTCGGCACTCTGCTGGTTTCCTGTAATAAGCAGGACTTTGTGGACGTCAACACCAACCCGGATGCGCTGTCGGCGGTACCGCCGCAGAACCAATTCCTCAACGCTACGGTGGCTATCCACGGCCAGGATTTTGAAGCCTTTTACGATAGATATCGGCGAATTATGCCCTGGATGCAATACACCACGGATGTAAATGGCAACAAGGGGAATTTTACGCAAACCTTCGACAACTTTTCTAACCGCTATGGTCGTCAGTACGGCGGCATCAGCGATCGGCTCTACGATCTCGAAAAGCTGGTGGAGGGCTTACCCGCCGAGGATCAGCCTCGCTACGTTCACATGGTTCGCATTGCGCGGATTTTGAAAGCGTATTACACCTTTTACGTTTCGGATATTTACGGAGCAATTCCGTATTCCGAGGCATTCCAGGGTCGATATGGGGGGACGCTACAACCCAAATACGATACGCAACAGCAAATTTTCGCTCTGTTGGACGACCAAATTAAAGAAGCAGTCTCTACACTGAAGACTACGCAAACCGCTCCACAGCTAAGCCTCGGCTCTTACGACCAATATTTCAACGGCGACGCTCAGAAGTGGGTAAAAGCGGGTAACGCCCTGCGCCTGAAGATTGCTATGCGGCAGATCAAAGCCGACGCGGCAACGGCGCAGAAAATTGCCAAAGAAGTACTGGCTATGCCCGCAACGGACTTGATGGCGGCAAACGAAGATGGCTGGGTTTTCAAGGCCAATGCCGCCTTCACGAATAGCGACGGGAACTGGAATGCCTCTACGCTGCGCGCTCCCAAGCCAATCGTGGATTTCATGAATAAAACCAAAGATCCCCGCATCGACGCTTTTTTCACGCCCAACTTGTACTCGCAAGCAAACATCGACTTGTTGATCGCCGATAAGAAGCTTGCGGCGGGTACCAAAGCGCCCTCGGTTCGGTATGTCGGCAGCTACACCAACCCGGACCAGGTCAAAACGACTTCGGTTATCCAGCGATACTACACGCCCCGACAGGTGCTGGCCAATGGGCAGAACCTGTCGGTCGACACGCTTTCGTACATCCAGCCGCGTCTTTTCGCGGCCAATACGGCGGATGCCTCCGGTACCCGTGGCGCTGGTTTTTCCTATTTTCCAGTGATCACCTTCTCTGACTTCGCTTTTATGCGGGCCGAGGCAGCCTTCCGGGGCTACACGGGTGAAAGTGCCAAAACCTGGTACGAATCGGCGGTGACCAGCTCAATTAACTGGTATGATGCCATTGCCAAAGGTGCGCAGCTTACGAACTATACGGCCGTCACTCAGGCCGAGATCGACGCTTACATGATGCAGCCCGAAGTGGCCTACGACGCCGCCAAAGGCCTCGACAAGATCGCCAGCCAGGCGTACCTGCACTACTTCAAGCATCCTACTGAAGGCTGGGCCAACTGGAAGCGCACGGGAATTCCGAACGACAACTCGTCGGTGCCCATGCCTACATTGACCAATAACGGAGCGGCATTGATTATTCCTCGTCGTGCTCCCATCGGTCTCGTTACCGATAACGATCCCAATTTCGCCAACAAACAGGCAGCTTACGATGCATTGAAAGCTTTACCGGGCTTCGGTAAGGACTTACAGGACGCTACGGGCCGCGTGTGGTGGGATAAGCCACTGTAAAGCGAATTAACCTAATATTGAATAACACAAAAAGGGCCGGAAGTTTCCGGCCCTTTTTGTGTTTGATGTCGAAATAGCGACTCTAAATCAATATGTGAGACACCGTCTCACATATCAAAATCAATAGTTGTATCGCAGCCGATAGCTGAGCGCCAGAAGCCGACCGGAACGCCGGACCGCGCCAACCCTACACCCGGCTCGAAGTAAGCTTCGCTCCCAAATACTCCCGATTCATGCGGGCGATATTTTCCATTGAAATTTCCTTTGGACACTCCGCTGAGCAGGCTCCCGTATTGGTACAAGCTCCGAAACCTTCGGAATCCATTTGGGCCACCATCTTCTCGGCGCGAAGCTTACGCTCGGCCTGGCCTTGCGGCAAAAGGGCGAGTTGTGAAATCTTAGCGGAAGTGAAGAGCATGGCCGAAGCATTCTTGCAAGCCGCCACGCAGGCTCCACAGCCGATGCAAGCCGCCGCCATGAAGGCCTCGTCGGCGTATTCTTTGGCAATCGGCGTGCTGTTGGCATCCTGCGCATTGCCGGTATTGACCGACACGAAGCCGCCCGCCGAGATGATGCGATCGAAAGCCGCACGGTCCACGACCAGGTCTTTCATCACTGGGAAAGCCACGGCGCGCCACGGCTCCACCACGATGGTATCGCCGTCGCTGAACGAACGCATGTGCAACTGGCAGGTCGCCACGCCCGTGAGCGGTCCGTGCGGACGCCCGTTGATGTGCATGGAACACGAGCCGCAAATGCCCTCCCGACAATCATGGTCGAAAGCGATGGGTTCCTTGTTCTCGTGGACCAATTGCTCGTTCAACACATCGAACATTTCCAGAAAGGACATATCCGGCGAAATGCCTTCCAGCGGATACGTTTCGAGGCTACCCTCGCTGTCTTTATTTTTTTGCCGCCACACTTTCAGCGTGAGGCTCATGTTTTCTGATGCCATTTGGGTGTATGGTTACGTTGGGCTTTTTGTTTAAGGGTTTAAAAGTTGAAATGTTTAATTAAATATATTTCAGAATTAAACCCCTCAACCTTAAACAATTAAACATTCTACTTATAGCTGCGCTGCGCGATCTTGATATTCTCGTATTCCAATTCCTCCTTATGGAGTTGCCAATTGCTGTCGCCCTGGTATTCCCAAGCCGAGACGTACATATAGTTCTCGTCATCGCGGGTGGCTTCGCCTTCTTCGGTTTGGTATTCCTCGCGGAAGTGGCCGCCGCAGGATTCGTTGCGGTCGAGGGCGTCCTGGCACATAAGTTCGCCCAACTCCATGAAGTCGGAGACGCGGCTGGCTTTGTCGAGTTCGGGGTTCAGCTCGTCGGCGCTGCCCATCACCCGTACGTCTTCCCAGAACCGCTTACGCAAAGCCCGGATTTCGGTGATGGCACTTTGCAGATCTTCGGCGTTGCGGGCCATGCCGCACTTGTCCCACATGATCTTGCCCAACTCGCGGTGAAAATGCTCCGGTGAGGTTTTTCCCTTTACCGACAATAACCTCGCGATTTTGTCCTTCACATCCTTTTCGGTCTGAACAAAGGCTTCATGGTCGGTCGGAATTTTTCCGGTGCGAATTTCTCCAGCCAAATAAGAACCCACGGTGTAGGGAATTACGAAATATCCGTCGGCCAGGCCCTGCATCAAGGCGGAGGCTCCGAGTCGGTTGGCCCCGTGATCGGAGAAGTTGGCCTCGCCCAGGGCATAAAGGCCCGGCACGGTGGTCATCAGGTTGTAGTCCACCCACAAGCCACCCATCGTGTAGTGCACGGCGGGATAAATCCGCATCGGTACCTGGTAGGGATCTTCGCCCGTGATTTGCTTGTACATATCGAACAGGTTGCCGTACTTTTCTTTCACGACATCCTTTCCCATTTCCTGAATCTGCTCGTCCGTCGGGTTGGCGATGTTGTTTTTATTCGCTTCGCCATGACCGTAGCGATCGATGGCCGAGGCAAAGTCCAGATAAACGGCCATCTTGGATGGGCCGACGCCGTAGCCCGCGTCGCAGCGTTCCTTAGCGGCGCGCGATGCGATGTCGCGCGGTACGAGGTTTCCGAAAGCCGGGTAGCGGCGCTCGAGGTAGTAATCGCGCTCTTCCGGCGGGATGTCGTTGCCCGGACGGTTGTCGTTTTGTTTTTTGGGTACCCAAATACGCCCGTCGTTGCGTAGTGACTCTGACATCAGCGTCAGTTTCGACTGGTGTTCGCCGGAAACGGGAATGCAGGTCGGGTGAATTTGCGTAAAGCAGGGATTACCGAAATACGCGCCCCGGCGGTGGGCCTTCCAGGCGGCGGTCACATTGCAGCCCATCGCGTTGGTCGAAAGATAGAACACGTTGCCGTAGCCACCCGAACACAACAGCACCGCGTGGGCGGAATGTCGCTCGATTTCGCCCGTCACCAGGTTGCGGGCAATGATGCCCCGGCATTTGCCATCGATTTTGACGACATCCAGCATTTCGTGGCGCGTATACATCTGCACCGCGCCGATGCCGACCTGCCGCTGTAAGGCCGAGTAAGCACCAAGTAATAATTGTTGTCCGGTTTGTCCGGCGGCGTAAAACGTCCGCTGCACCTGCACGCCGCCGAAGGAACGGTTGGAGAGCAAGCCGCCGTATTCACGGGCGAAGGGGACGCCCTGTGCCACGCACTGGTCGATGATGCTGCCCGATACCTGGGACAGGCGATAAACGTTGGCCTCCCGCGAACGATAGTCGCCACCCTTTACGGTATCGTAGAAAAGTCGGTAGATCGAGTCGCCGTCGTTCTGGTAATTTTTGGCGGCGTTGATGCCGCCCTGCGCGGCGATGGAGTGCGCCCGGCGCGGCGAGTCCTGAAAACAGAACGCCTTGACCTTGTAGCCCATCTCGGCTAGCGAAGCCGCCGCCGAAGCCCCGGCCAGGCCCGTACCGATTACGATCACCTCGATGCTTCGCTTGTTGGAAGGGTTCACCAGCGGAACCGACGACTTATACTTGGTCCATTTGTCTTCAATCGGACCAGCGGGAATTTTGGAATCCAGTTGGGGGGAAGTCATATTTTAATTAGTGAATGTCGGAATGTCGGAATGTCGGAATTTGGAATAGACTGGCGAAAGCAATATTCCAAATTCCGACATTCACTAATTCACAATTGTTTTAGATAGAAGTAAACCGGCATGGCGGCAAAGGCTACGGGGATGATGATCCCGAATACCCACACGCCCAGGAAATTGAATATCGGGTTGTACTTGGGGTGATTGGCGCCCAGCGTTTGCCAAGCCGAGCGGAAGCCGTGGACCAGGTGGAACGATACCGCTGCCATGCTTATCACGTAAAAAAGTACGAGCAGTGGATTGGCAAAGGACGATTCGGCCTCCCGGTACAAATCCTTCACAATCACTATTTTGCTCTTGTTATCGTCGCTTAGCCGCTCCTCAATTTTGCTGTTGAGCATGAAGCCGTCAGGCATCTGCTTGGTATCGATGATGGTACCTTCGGACAGGTCGATGGTGTATTCTTTAAAAGGCAGGTGGCCGAATTTGTACTCGTACCAGAAATCGCCCATGTGAACGACGAGGTACACCAGCAGAATCGTCCCTAAGATACCCATATTGCGGCTCGCCCAGGTACTTTGGTTATTGACATTGACGTACCTTTTGGCCCGCGCTTTGCGATTCATGAAGGCCAGGTACAGACCGTCGAAGGCGTGGATCAGAATAAAGGCGTACAAGCCGTAGGAAATAGTCTTAATAAAGGGGTTGGTGGTCATGAACACCGTGTAAGTATTAAAAGCCAGCCCCTGGTCCGACTTGAACAGTTGAAGGTTCCCCGTCACGTGGACAATCAGGAAAGTGCAGAGAAAAAGGCCGGTCAAAGCCATAATTAATTTCTTGCCAATGGAACTGGATAACGTTTGGGTAAGCCACGACATAACAGAACGTGTTGAATTTTGAAGTAAATATTGGATATTGCCTTAACCCGCCAAAGGTACGCGACAAAGGATTCCGACACAATAAGGGCTTTCTATTTTGTTGGTTAGGGTAATTATTTATAATGATTGTAAGTTTTTCGGGCGATTATGTAGTTTCAACCTTTCGTGCAAAAAAAATGTTTGGCCATTAGTACCAATACACCGATTTGCCATCTTTTTCGTTCAAGTCTATACTCAATCAGACCAGTAGCCCTAATCCATGCGTTCGACATTACAACCCATATTATTTTTCTTCCTGCTCCTCCTTGCCGCTACCCAGGCCCGCGCCACCCACGTGCGGGCGGGTGAAATCACCGCCAAACGCATTTCCACGACTTCTCTGACTTACGAAATTACGTTCACGGGTTATTTTGATATAGACAACGGAAAGTCTGCCGCCGACGCCCAAACGGATATCAAGGTGTTCGTCGGCTCTGTCGGCCCCATCAGCGTTCCCCGCAAGCAGCCCATTACCAACATTGGTAACAACACAACTAAGAACGAATATGTCTTTATATACACCTTCCCCGCACCGGGACGGTTCAACATCTCGACTAACCTCGACAACCGTAACAATAACGTCCTGAACATCGGTCCCAAGCCGACCCAAGAGCTTAGCTTTTATGTAAAAAGCACCCTGGTCATCAACGCCAGTCTGGGCCAAAACCGGACGCCCGTCCTGCTGAACGCACCCATCGATCTGGCTGCCGTGGGCCAGCGCTATATCCACAATCCCGGTGCCTACGATGCCGACGGTGATAGCTTGGCCTATCGGCTGGTGGTGCCGCAGAAAGGGGGGGAGGATAATCCCGACGGGAAAAATGTGGATTATGTGGATCCCAACAAAGTGCTGCCGCTGGGACCGACTGAGAACGGGGCGTTTCCCTCGACGTTCAGTATGAATGCGCTTACGGGCGATATGGTCTGGGATGCCCCTTTCGTTCCGGGTTATTACAACGTGGCTTTCATCGTAGAAGAGTGGCGCAATGGAGTCAAGATCGGGGAAATAACCCGGGATATGCAGATCATCGTGGTCGAAGCCAATAACGACCGACCGAAACTCGACTCGATTCCCGATCTCTGCGTGGAAGCCGGGACGCTCATCCAGCAAGCTATCAAGGCGGTGGATAAAAACGGCGATCCGCTCACGATCACGACCAACGGCGGCGTGTATAATAGTGGCCTGATCGATCCGCAGCTAGCGCAGTTTATCGCCGCGTCACCCAATCCGGCGGGTCAGGCTAGCGGCGTGTTCCGCTGGCAAACGGGCTGCAACCACATCCGACCGGAAGCATACAGTGTGTTGTTTAAGGTAGAAGACAGCCCACGGGCCGGTTTTCCCAATCCCAGTTTGTTTCGTAAATTATCCGACATCAGGACATTCCGAATAAAAGTGTACGGCCCTCGTCCCAAAAACGTGCGGGCTACCGCCACCACCGACCAGGGCGGGCGGGCCTTCCGTATAACCTGGGATCCTTACGCCTGCCAAACACCGGGGACCCAAATCGTGGTGTACCGCAAGGAAGGATGCTCCGATTACCAGCCCGACCCGTGTAGCCCCGGCCTGACGCTTGCGCTGGGCTACAGCGAGGTAGGACGCGTCCCCGTAACCGCGACCAGTTTCGTGGATACGACCGGCTTGCGGCGTGGCGTGAAATACAGCTACCGCCTGGTGGCGGAGTTCCCGCGTCCCGGTGCGCCCATCAACGAGCCGGGCTACCTCAACGGTGGCGGCACGAGCCTGCCCTCCGCCGAGTTTTGCCTGGATTTGCCGCTGCTGATTCCCGTTATCACCAACGTAACGGTGGACTCGACCAGCACAACCAGCGGCCAGATCACGGTGAAGTGGACGCGGCCCATCGGTCTCGATCCCAATTCACTGAACGGCCCCTCCCAGTTCCGGCTTTACCGCGCCGAGGGACTGAACGGCACCAACTACACGCAGGTCGCCACCATCGACACCCGCCTGGAACCCGGCAAGCCGGACACGATTTTTGTGGATAAAAACCTCAATACCACCGCCAACGCGTATCGCTACAAGCTGGAATATTATTTCACGAACAATAATGGCACCCTCGAAAAACTGGATGAGGCCGAACCCGCCAGCAGCGTCCGGCTTACGCAGGGACAAGCCGCCTCGAAACTCGTGCGCCTGGAATGGACGGCCAACGTCCCTTGGAAAAACGATAACCAGCGCCACCGCGTCTATCGTGAGGTGCGTGGTAAGCCCGGCACCTATAACCAAATCGCCGAAGTAGCCGTGCAGGACCCGCGTACCTTCGTGTACCAGGATGATGGCACCGACCGCTACGCCCTCGACGGCACGGTCAACGTCACTCTGTCCGCCGACTCGACCTACTGCTATCGCGTAGAAACGGTGGGAACCTACGGCAACGACCGCATCAAACCCTCGATTCTGCTGAATTTCTCGCAGAAAATATGCGTCGCGCCCATCGATACCATCAAGCCCTGTCCGCCCGTGCTGAGCCTCGACACATTGGATTGCAGCAAAATTGCGCCCGACGCCTACTGCAATCAGACGACGTTCACCAACAACCTGTCGTGGACCTATCCGGCCAAAAATGCCCAGGGCAACGACTGCGACCCGAACATTGTGGAGTACCGAATTTATTACGCCCGCTTTGCCGACGAAACTCCAGCCTTGCTCGCATCCGTGGTTCCACCGCCCACGCCACCCGCCACGAACTACGCCCATACCGGACTCAGCTCGTTCGCGGGCTGCTACTACGTGACGGCCGTGAACCGCTTCGGCAACGAAAGTGCGCCGAGTAATCTGGTCTGCAAAGACAACTGCCCGCAGTTCGTGCTGCCCAACGTCTTCACGCCCAACAACGACGGCAAGAACGATACCTTCCAGCCGCTGAACTGCCCTAGTTTCGTCGAGAAGGTCACGTTCCGGGTGTTTAACCGCTGGGGCGTAAAAGTCTTCGAGACGACCGACGCCAATATCAACTGGGATGGCACGTCCAGCGGTGGCCAGGCTCTGCCCGCCGGACAGTATTTCTACGAAGCCTCCGTCACCTTCCAGTCGGTCGTGCGGCCCGGCCAGCCCGTGACGATGAAGGGGTGGATTCAGTTGCTGCGGTGATCAATTATAAATTTTGACGGGGCAGCCCGCGCTGTGATGAATGAGAGAATAAAATTAAAGTCTCAGCCACAGATCGCCGAGCGTCTTTTTTGGGATGTGAAGGTTGAAGTTTTGGACTTTGAGAAAGATCGGCTCTATGTCATCGACCGCGTGATGAATTACGGCGGCTGGAACGATTTTCTTGAGGTTTTGCGGTTTTACGGCGCTGAGGTCATTCGCACCGAAATCGTCCGCTCTTCTTATTTGAAGAAAGATGTCCTCAACTTCATCTGCTTCTATTTTGACCTGAAACCGACCGATTTCAAATGCTACACCCGCAGGCAGTCGCACCGCGAACTTTGGGACTTTTGAAGCGGTTGATGCAGCTTCCGGCTTTGGAGAAATTCATTTTAGTGGGCGGCACTAATTTGGCTTTGAGATTTGGGCATCGCCTGAGCGTCGATTTCGACTTGTTCTCTAACGAACCCTTCGACCCCGAACTCCTCTACGCTGAGGTCCGGGAAGCGATACCCGATACAGAGTTTCTTGCCTCTAATCCCAATATGCTCTTTCTGTTTGTAGAGAGCATAAAAACCGATTTGATACGTCTTCCTTTTCCTTACATTGCCCCCATCGAAACTGTAGAGGGAATCCGCTTGGCTTCTGTTCCTGACCTAGTGGCGATGAAACTCTCGGCTATTTCACAGCGGGGAGTAAAAAAGGATTTCTGGGATATGGCGGAGTTGCTGGACCACTACTCGATCAGCCAAATGCTGGATATGTTTCGGGAGAAATACGGACAGCGTGACGTTTTTTACGTACTCCGGTCGCTGATTTATTTTGAAGACGCAGAGGCGCAAGCTGATCCTGATCTATTGAAAAGAACCACTTGGAAACAAGTGAAGGACAAGGTGGAGACAGCTGTGAGAGCGTATATTCAGAGTCAATCTTAAGTACGTCACTCTTTCAGCAGCAATACACCCCGATAACTGTAAGAATTTCCGATTCTCGAAAATTCATCCAATGAAAGCCGCAGGCCGGGACGGTCGAAGGTAAGTAGCTTTTTATCCACCAGATTCGAGTTCATCCCGTACTGGTTCTCAATTTTTGCGAAGCGGGCAGCCATGTCCCAAGTAACTGACTTTTCTCCTTTTTTATTGAAAAAAATCAGTTTTGAGCCCTGCGCCGTAGCTTCCAGTTTCCAATTCCCCTCACCGTCTTCGCGCGAAGCATCGCCGTATGAGTTGAAGGAAATGATGTAATCGTAACCGCGTACGTCGGTAGTAACCATATCGCCGGAATCGGACGTCCGATAGTCTACGCGACCGGAGTTTTCGAGTGATAACGTCGCCACCTTCACGGCTTGATTGAGCTGGTATTCCATTTTAGTGGCTACCTCCTGCTGGTTTTTAGAGTCAGGCAAAGCGGAGAAAAAGGGAGCCAGCGTACTGATTTCGTTGCGGTCGCGGAAATAGCGAATCCCCGACGTCAAACGCTCGTAATCTTCTCTGGGCAACGTGTCAGATTTAGTGATTTTTCCATTTTCACCGATCAATTTACACTTCTCCAAAAGTGTCCCAAACCGCTCCGCCTGATTCTGCCGGGAATAGGCGAAAATGCTCCACGGGCCGATGGCCAGCAGAAAACTCACCACGCAGAGCGAAAGCGGAATCCAGCGAATGTCGTCTTTTTTACTGATCAGAAAATAGAGCGAGATACCTGTAAGCCACACGGCCAGGGCGGCCACCAGGTAGCGGTTTTCGGTGACGCCGTACTCGCCGATGCGGCGGAAGATGGCCACACCCAGCAGCATGATGAGCGGGAAAAGCGCCAAGTAAAACCAGCGCGTAAAAATCCTGATCCAGCGCTCCTCGACGCTGTCTCGGATGGGGTAGAGGAGGAGTAGGGCAAAAATTCCCGCCACCGAAAACGCCATGACGAGGTAGGCCACGCCGCCCTCCGGCAATTGCCACTGCATGAGGATTTTGGCGGTGTAAATGTACAGAATCAGCAGATATACCACTTCCAGCGGCAGCAGCACGTACTGCGTAAATAGCTTCACGCCGCGCGAATACGATTGCTGCGCCTCCAGTAAATCCAGCCGGGTGGGAAAGCCATTCAGGAAAAACAGGGTATGGAAAAACCCGCCGATCAGCACGAAAAGATCCGCCTCGATTTTGATGGAATACGTCACGTCGAACAGGAAGCGGACAGTTTCGACGGCGATGATGATGCCGATGTACAATGTCCCGGCGTAAAGCGTGGCGGTCAGGAATTGCAGCAGCATCGTCTTGTTGAACTGCCAGAAGCCGTTGGGTTCGTCGTAGCCCACGAAGGGCGCGAACGACACCAGCAAATGCGCGCAAACCAGGAACATCCCGAAGCGGTAATAATCGCGCTGAATGGGGTCGGGGCTGATGGTGAAGTAGTACGCCGCCAGCAAAGCCACCAACCCCAGCGCCCCCGCCGCCAATATCCCCAGGCTCCACTGCCGCCGCTCGGCCACCAGATGCAGACTTAGGTAAAGCGGCAAGGCCAGGAAGAGCGTCAGCGTCAGCTTAATATATATCGACGGATATTGGTTATTGACTGGCGGGCTTTCAATTAAAAGGTAAAGTACCACAGCCTTCAAAGCTGCCACCACCACCACCAGCGGAAATCGCCGGATGATCTGTTCGACGCCGTAAGTGAGATTTTTTAAAGAAGGGAATCGAATCATAAAGAATGGTAGAGCCGCGAAGCTTCGCGGCTGATAGCGTTGTCAAATGGCCAAAATTAGGGAAATTCGACTGAAGCCGCCGACTCGCTCCAAGCAATAGCCTTAATCCTTTGTCGTTAATTGCCAAGTAAAAAACCCCCAAAGCCCCCGTATGAAACGCACGTCCGCACTTTTTCTTCTG
Organism: Cytophagales bacterium; assembly: GCA_038235275.1. Lineage (GTDB taxonomy): Bacteria > Bacteroidota > Bacteroidia > Cytophagales > Spirosomataceae > Persicitalea. The sequence goes on from JBBSUC010000039.1 coordinate 48,909, forward strand.
CTAATTGCCACAATCACCACTTCGACCCAGGCGCAACAACTCGGCCTGAGCCGCCTTTTTTACCCCAACGCCACGCTGAGTGCCAGCTACATTGTCCCGACAAACTCCGCCACCACACCCAACTTCGGCCTGACGCGCACGAGTCTGCTGGGCATTATCCCGATTCAGAGCGAGGTGCAGGGAAGTTTTAGTTTGAAGAAGCGGTTTGATCTGAAAGCCGTCCACACGGTGCTGATCGGGCAGTTTACGCAGTTGCAACCGACCGTCGAGGGCACGAAGTTTCCCGATAATGGCTACAAGACGATTTCGCTGGGAGCCATCCGAATGCAGGCGAGCGTGAAGGACAAATTGTGGGTGTACGGCGCGGCCCTCGGCATGACGGAATCAAACGAGACTTTCTTCACACCGCAACCTTTTTTCTGGGGTGGCGCGGCTCGAATGCGAATCATTGGCCTGCGCAGCCAGATTGTGTACGGCTCCATTCTGGCGTACAGCCAAAAGCTGCGTGTGGTTCCGGTGTTTGGCATCAATCAGCGGCTGGGTAAGCAGTGGCGAGCCACGGCGTTGCTGCCCTTTATGGCCGACGTCAATTACCACCCCACCAAGTGGTTTAGCATGGACGCGTTGGCGGGCATCAATGGCTACAGCGGCGGCTTTCAGGTACAGACCGCTGAGGAAAAGCTCCTGCGCCGTCAAAACTACCAGCACGTCAAGCTGGGAGTATCGGCCAATCTGCACTTGCTGACGGTCTTCAATATCTCCGCCGAGGCGGGCGTGGCGGGTTTCCGGCAATTACGGACGTTCAACGGTGCCCGCGAAAACCTTACTTCGTCTAATCCGCCCTTCGCGCCTTATGTGGGGGTAAGCGTACGCTACCTCACCTCGCGGTCGAAGTTTTCGTCAAAATTCATCGGGAAATTCGGCTTGGGCGAAAAGGGAGCAGTAAATTTTTAATTTGATAGAATTGGACTCTTATAGGCAATGGCTGTGATAGTGAAAGTACCTGAGAACTATTCACTCATTCTATCATTCACTCATTCAAAATTGAATTAGTGCGGTAATTTGTCCCGAAAGTAGCCGTACGTCCAGGTACCGGCAATCGCGCTGAGCAACGTGATAATGACGACCAGAAAGCCGCTACCGATTTGGGCGTAAAGCGGTCCCGGACAAGCGCCCGTCAAAGCCCAGCCCAGGCCAAAAAGCAGGCCACCATAAATCTGGCCTTTTTGAAAAACCTTGGGCGCGATGACGACCTTCTCACCCGCCAGTGTTTTGACATTCAGTCTTTTAATTAAAAAAACCGACAGCATCCCCACCGCCACGGCGGAGCCGATGACGCCGTACATGTGGAACGAGTCCAGCCGAAACATTTCCTGAATCCGAAACCAGGAAATGATTTCGGCCTTCACGAAAACGATCCCGAATAAGACGCCTACTACCAAGTACTTGCCCAAGCCGACCACGCTTTCGGCTGTGCGTTGTTCAATCTCGGTCTGCGGCTTTTCAAGTTCTATTGAATTGAACATCACCAGATCGCTCGAATTATTTTCGCGCTGAATTTTCATATTTCACTATAATTTTATAAAAAACGCCATCGCTTCGTGACTACTACCCCTAGCTGTTCAAGCCACCAATTCCATCAACCACGGCAGCAGCACCAGCGTACCGACAAAGCCGCCGATCATAAAGCAGATCGTCGCTACCAGCGAAGGCCACTGTAAGTTAGAAAGCCCCATAATCGCGTGACCCGAAGTGCAACCGTCGGCGTAGCGGGTGCCGAAGCCGACCAGAAAGCCGCCAAACACAAAGAAAATTAGCCCTTTCAGGTTAAAAATATTCTCCACCGAAAACAGGTCGGCAGGCATCAGGCCCGAAAAGTCGGTAATGCCCAGCGCGGCCAAATCGCGTTGCGTGTTGGGGGCTATCACAATGACGTTTGGGTCAGCCAGGAACTGCGTGGCGAGGAAGCCACCGATCGCGATGCCCAGCACGAAGATGAGGTTCCACTTTTCTGCTTTCCAGTCGTATTTGAAAAAAGAGATGTTGGCTGGAATACAGGCCGCGCATACGTGACGCAATGACGAAGAGATGCCGAAGGACTTATTACCCAGAAGTAGCAAAGCCGGGACGGTCAGTCCGATGAGCGGCCCGGCGAAGTACCACGGCCAAGGTTGTCGAACAAATTCTAGAAGGTCCAAAAACTTATAATTTAGTGGATGTTAGTATTTTTCGCTCCAAAAACTTTCCAATCGAAGGAAAAGTTTCTGGATCAAAAACCAGAGGTATCAATTCTTTTCCGCAGATTCTTCTTCGCTCACAGGAATGCCCGCCTTCGTCATGGCCCCGTACCCACCTTCAATATTGATGACGTTGTCGAAGCCACGGGATTTCAGGATCGAGGAGGCAATCATGGAGCGGTAGCCACCCGCGCAGTGCAGGTACATGAGGTCTTTTTTGGGAAACTCCGGCATGAGGTCGCTAATGTGGTCGAGCGGTAGATTCTTGGCTCCCTCGATGTGGCCTTCTTCAAACTCGGTCGGCTTACGGACGTCGATGACAGTCAGGCCGTTGTTTTTGAACTTTTCCGCGAAATCATCCGCTGCCACTGATTGTACCGTGTCTGTTTCTTTATTGGCGTTCTGCCAGGCGGCAACACCGCCATCGAGGTAACCTATAGTGTGGTCGTAGCCCACCCGCGCCAGCCGCGTGACGACTTCCTCCTCGCGGCCCGGTTCGGTGACGAGCAGCAAGTTTTGCTTCAAATCAGGTATCAACGCGCCCACCCAGGGCGCAAAACCGCCGTCGATACCGATATTTATGGCGTTGGGAATAAAACCTTTGGCGAAATCCACCGCCGCGCGGGTGTCGAGGATCAGCGCCCCCGTTTCGTTGGCTGCTGCCTCGAAAGCCGCCGGACTGAGCGCCTGTACGCCACGCGCCAGCACGTCGTCGATACTTTCGTAACCCTCCTTGTTCATTTGCACGTTCTGGGGAAAATACTGTGGCGGCTCGTCCAGCCCGTCCGTGACTTCCTTAATAAACTCTTCCTTGGTCATGTCCGCCCGCAGGGCGTAGTTGAACATTTTCTGGTTGCCCAGCGTGTCGGAAGTTTCCTTGCTCATGTTTTTGCCACAGGCCGAACCCGCCCCGTGGGCCGGATAGACGATGACGTCGTTGGGCAGCGGCATAATCTTAGACCGCAAACTATCGTACAAATGGCCGGCTAAATCTTCCGTTGTCAGGTGGCTTTTTTGGGCTAAATCAGGACGACCCACGTCGCCGATGAACAGCGTATCGCCACTGAACAGCGCCGTTTCCTTTCCGTTTTCATCCAGCAACAAATAGCAAGTGGACTCCATCGTGTGGCCGGGCGTGTGCAGGGCTTTGATTATAATTTTGCCCAATTTAAACTCCTCACCATCAGTAGCAATATGGGCGGTAAAAGTCGGGTTGGCATTCGGCCCGTACACGATGGGTGCGCCGGTTTTCTCCGAAAGGTCGAGGTGTCCCGACACGAAATCAGCGTGAAAATGCGTCTCGAATACGTACTTGATCGTGGCACCCTCGCGCTTCGCCTTATCCAAATAAGGCTGCACTTCCCGCAGTGGGTCGATCACCGCCGCCTCGCCTTCCGATTCGATAAAATAGGCTCCCTGCGCCAGGCAGCCGGTGTAGATTTGTTGTATTTTCATAACTTTTGTCTTTGGGTCAAAAGGTTAAACGGTTAAGGGTTAACGGCTCTCAGAAAATCTTCGAGTTACTGGCATCATGTAAAATCGCAACGGATTAAAGAACACAGGCTAAAACACCATTTGACCCTTCAACCGTTTGACCTTTAACCCCGCTGCTATACACTCAAACGCTGCCTTCACCCCCCAAACTCCTTCCATAAAATCACGCCTGCCATACCCAATACAAACCACCCGAAGACCCGTTTAAGTTTCTCGCCGGGGATGAAGCGGGTGAGGTAGGAGCCCAGAAAAATGCCCGCGACCGACAGAGAGGTAAATATGGCCAGGAATTGCCAGTCGATGGTTTGCTGGCCGATATCACCCAGAAAGCCGATGAGGGACTTGGCCGCAATGATCAGCAGCGACGTGCCTACGGCCATTTTCATGGGTAGTTTGGCGAATAAAACCAAGGCTGGAATAATCAGAAAACCACCGCCTGCGCCCACTAAGCCTGTAAGTAAGCCCACGGCGGCACCTTCGAAGGCGACGAGCGGGAAGTTTAGGGTACCGCTTTCGGGTTCCTTGGTAGCGTCTTTACGACCCACAATCATGGAAACAGCCGCCGCCAGCATAATCAGGGCGAACAGGCCCATGATGCCCGCGCCTTTTTGCAGCGTAAAACTGCCAAGCGTAAATATTGGATTAGGAATGGCGGGAACGATGAATTTGCGCGTCAGAAAAACGGTGATAAACGATGGTACAGCAAACACCAACGCGGCTCGGTAGTTGACGAGCTGCTTTTTCATGTAAGTAAAGGAACCCACCAGCGAAGTCGTCCCGACTACAAACAGAGAGTATGCCGTGGATAGCACCGGGTCGAGGCCAATTAAATACACCAGCACCGGCACTGTCAGGATGCTTCCTCCGCCACCAATCAGCCCCAGGCTCACGCCAATGAGGATAGAGGCCAGATAGCCAATTACACTTGTGTCAGCTTCCACTTACCTTTTTTGAAAACAAAGATACCCAATAGCGCCAGCATCGTCTCTCCAACGGGAACGGAGGCGAAGACGCCAATTGGCCCCCATTCCAGCGACAAAGCTAACAAATAAGCCAGCGGGATCTGGACCAGCCAGTAGCAAATCAGGTTGAGATAAATGGGCGTCCGCGTGTCGCCCGCGCCGTTCATGGATTGTACCACCACCATGCCGTAGGCAAAAGCCCCGTAACCCAGGCAGAATACGCGCAGGGTCGTGATGCCCGTTTGCAACACGGCCGCCTCGGTACTAAACCAGCCGACGATGGGTTCGGCGGCGATAAAAAACAGCGCGGCCACGCCCAGCAAAAACCACATATTGTACTTAGCCGTGCGCCAAACCGAGGTTTCGGCGCGGTCGGGTAGGCCAGCGCCAAGATTTTGGCCCACGAGCGTGGCGGCGGCATTGGCCATACCCCAGGAAGGAAGCAGCGTAAAAATGATGACGCGGATGGCGATCGTGTAGCCCGCTACGACATCGCTGCCGAACTCGGCCAGAATGCGCGTCAGGAAGATCCAGCTTGCCGACGAGATTAAAAACTGCCCTGTGCTGCCCGACGCAATATTCAGAATGTTTTGGATAACCTTCCAGTCGGGCGCAAAATCGGGCCACTTGATTGAGACGGACTTCTTGCTATTGTACAAATAATACAACTGGTAACCGACCCCCACCGAGCGGCCAATGACGGTAGCGACCGCCGCCCCCGTCACGCTCAACTCGGGGAAGAAGCCGATGCCGAAAATAAAGAGCGGGTCCAGAATCATATTGAGTCCGTTGGCAATCCAGAGCGACCGCATAGCCGCCGAGGCCGCACCTGCCCCGCGCAAAGCCCCGCTCAGCGAGTACAGCAGCACGATCACCGGACTGCTCAGATAAGAAATCTGCGCGTAGCGCGTCCCAACGGCAATTACCTCGGGATCGGCGCCCATGAGCTGCAGTACATCCCCGGCAAAATAGGCACCGAAGCCCGCCACGATGACCGAAATGCCCACCGAAATAAGAATCACCTGGCCGATGGCTTTCCCGGCTTCACCAGCCCGACTTTCGCCGACACGCCGGGCCACGATGGCCGTAGCGGCGGTGCTCAGCCCGATGGCGACCGAATAAATGAGCGTAATGACGGATTCCGTGAGACCGACGGTCGCCACGGCTTCGGTGCTGACTTGGGACACGAAGAACACGTCCACCACCGCGAAGAGCGATTCCATGACCATTTCGAGGATCATCGGGACGGACAAAAGAAAAATAGCGCGGTCAATGCTGCCGCTGGTATAGCTCTGCTCGGAGCCGTCGAGGGCTGCGCGGAGCAGTTGAAGGTATTTTTTCAAAATTCTGGGAGGAATTGAAAGAGGGTTTTCTTTCTTTAAAAAGTAAAAGGCACAGCACACCCCATTGCTCACAGGACGCAACTGTCTTTTGATTGATTTCAAAAAATAAAAACCAGATTTTGGATAAAGAACAGCACCTGGCTTTTTGGAGAAAAAGCACTTTGGTACTAATACTAAATGGAAGACCGACAGGAATCGGTTTGTGGGTAGACTGAACTAAGCCAGCCTATACCCGAGGGAGAACCTTCATGGGCATAGAAATTTTGGTAAAGCTAGGAAAATTAACGGGCAAGGCCAAAATTGCATCTTGCGGCCAGAAGAACTATTATGTTTAAAACGTCGTTTTTCCTAGCTTGCCCGCAGCGACTTCGCCCAAGCAAATATTAAACGCATAACCACCTAACTGGACGAGAAAACTCACTGTCCACTGTCAACCCGCGCCGGCGCACCGGTCCACTGAAATAAATGGTAGATAAAAGAGCAACCAACTCCACAGAAAAAAAGCAGGAAACCGCCGTGCTGGTGGCCGTAAGTCGCCAAAAGCAGAGCGTGGCCCAGACCCAGGAGTACCTCGACGAACTGGCTTTCTTGGTTTCGACGCTGGGCGTGGAAACCACGCACTCGTTCACGCAGAACCTGGAAAAGCCCGACTCACGCACCTACGTCGGCAGCGGCAAATTGCAGGAAATCAAAACCTTCATCGCCGCTGAACCCGTGGACATGGTCATTTTCGACGACGACCTGTCGCCCGCCCAAGTGCGCAACCTGGAAGCGGCCTTCGAGGAACACGAAATCAAAGTGCTGGACCGCAGTCTGCTGATTCTGGATATTTTTGCGATGCGGGCCAAGACCGCTCAGGCCAAAACGCAGGTTGAACTGGCGCAATACCAGTACGTGTACCCGCGCCTGACCAATATGTGGACGCACCTTAGCAAACAGAAGGGTGGCGTTGGGATGCGCGGTCCCGGTGAGAAGGAACTCGAAACCGACCGCCGGATCATCAACGACCGGATTTCTCTACTAAAAGAAAAACTCCGCAAAATCGACCGCCAAAGCACCACGCGCCGCAAGGAACGTGATCGCCTGGTACGGGTAGCATTGGTGGGCTACACCAACGTGGGCAAATCCACGCTGATGCGTCGCCTGGCCAAAGCGGATGTGTTCGCCGAAAATAAACTCTTCGCCACCGTGGACTCGACGGTGCGCAAAGTATCAGTGGGGAATATTCCCTACCTGCTGACCGACACGGTGGGCTTTATCCGCAAACTCCCCACGACGCTGATCGAATCCTTTAAATCCACGCTTGACGAGGTGCGCGAGGCCGATATTCTGGTTCACGTCGTGGACATTTCGCATCCGGGCTTCGAGGAGCAAATGGAGGTCGTCAGCAGCACCCTGGCCGAAATCGGTGCGGGCGACAAAACGACGATCATTGTCTTCAACAAAATTGACCTTTACGAACAGCCCGACGAAACAGAGGAAGACGAAGACTGGCAGGAAGTGACGGAAGCCACCGCCACTAAGCGACTGTCGATGGACGCGCTCATCGAGCAACTCCGCAAGAGCTACCACGCCAGTAAGGCCGAACACGTGGTATTTGTTTCGGCGGAACACAACGAGAACATGGGCGAACTGCGCCACCACCTCGCTACCCTCGTCCGCGACAAGCACTTCCTGATTTATCCCAACTGGCTCGACGTGGGCTACTACGACGAAGATTACGCCGAGAAGTAAAGGTTTGGTGAGGCCGCGAAAATTATCGAAATTCGCGGCCTATCTGGCCGAGCCTATTCCGCCCATCGCGCCTGACCCCGTAGTTCAACGGATAGAATAGAAGTTTCCTAAACTTTAGATATGGGTTCGATTCCCGTCGGGGTCACTTGATTGACTAAAAAAGCTCCTAGAAGTCATTCTAGGGGCTTTCTCTTTATTACAGTTTCCATTTTCAGTAAGTCACAGGCTTCTTACTCTTTACTTAAATTGAGGAATTATTAATACGTTTAGAGAAGAAACATCTTAGTTAGAGCGATCACGCTAATTTAGCCTATAATATACATAATCCTGACTGGAATTATTTCAATTACATAAAAACCGATATAAGATATACTATGAATAATAACGAATCAATCACAGAATTCTTAAAATATTATTTAGGCTTAACAATAGCTCCTGAATACGCTGTACTAATAGAAGGTGAATGGGGGAGTGGTAAAACTTGGTTTATTAAAGATTTTGGTTCTTTGACAATTTTTGTGGTCAGATGGCTTGGGCCAGAACACGTAGCCTAAGATGCTCGAATTTGGGCAGTCCGTAGCTGATGCGCTTGACGTAGCGGATGACGTTGTTCAGCCCCTCGGTGGCCGCGTTAGTC
>JBBSUC010000040.1:0-57005 GCA_038235275.1 Cytophagales bacterium
GGGGGGGTCGGCCGGGGGCCCCACCCCCCGGCAGGGGGGCTTTTTTTTCAGCCGTTGCATTTATTACTTGAATCCAGGCAGCTAACTATAATTCCAGCTATTAATATTAATTTTATTAGTCTCATAGTTACTTTAATGTTTAAAGTATTAATGCCCTTACTTGTCCTGATTAAAAATCAGGATGTCATCTCCCCGCTCCCCGCGCTTGCAACGCGAACGCCCCTACATCTCGCTCAAATACGGCTTCAAGTGCTTGGTCACGCATTCGTCAAGCAAAATTTTCATGCAGGATATTCGACGAGGTTTCGATGAGTTTCTGGGACATCGCCAGTAGCTTTACGACTTGCTCCCGCGTTACACCCCCAAAGTCGTCCAGAAAGTAATCGATGGTTTCACCCGATTCGAGGTAGTCGAATAGATTTTTGATGGGAACCCGCGTACCATGAAAAACGGGCGTACCACCCAAAATCTCGGAATCGATAGTAATGATGCGCCCTTCCATTAAGTGCTTGGTTTGTTTTGGCCAAATTTACGGAAAGTCTAGCAAAGACTCGCCCTTACATCTCCTTCAACTCCCCCACAACCTTGTTCAGCGTCGATTTGGCGTCGCCGAACAGCATCAGGCAGTTGGGGTAGCCGAAGAGTTCGTTCTCGATGCCCGCGTAGCCGACGCCCATCGAGCGCTTGCTGACGATCACCGTGCGGGCCTTGTCGGCGTTCAGGATCGGCATTCCGTAGATCGGGCTGGCCGGATTGGTGCGGGCGGCGGGGTTCACCACGTCGTTAGCCCCTACGACCAGCACCACGTCGGTGTTGCCGAAGTCGTCGTTGATTTCCTCCATTTCGATGAGTTTGTCGTAGGGGACGTTCGACTCGGCCAGCAGTACGTTCATGTGGCCGGGCATTCGGCCCGCCACCGGGTGAATCGCGAAGCGGACGTTAATCCCTTTTTTCTCCAATAAATCCATCATCTCGCGCACCACGTGTTGCGCCTGCGCCACGGCCATGCCGTAGCCCGGCACCACGATCACCGACGAAGCCGAGTCGAAGATCATGGCCGCTTCTTCCACGCCCACTTCCTTCACCACCATCTCGCTGCCATCGCCGCCAGCCACTGCGCTGCCGCCGGAGGTAGCGCCGAAGCCGCCCAACAACACGCTGATGAGGGAGCGGTTCATGGCTTTGCACATGATTTGGGTCAAAATAATCCCTGATGCGCCCACGAGCGCACCCGTTACGATCAACACGCTGTTGTTCAGGACGAAACCTGTGGTGCAGGCCGCCATGCCGGAATAGGAGTTGAGTAGCGAAATCACGACGGGCATATCGGCCCCGCCGATGGGAATGACGACCAAAATCCCCAAGACCAAGGCCACCGCGCCCATCACGAGCATCGCCGTGACTGAACCCGTGTCGATGGCCACCAGCACGCCACAAGCCACAGCAGCCAATAGCAAAATCAGATTTACCAGGTGTTGCCCCTTAAAAACAATGGCGTTGCCGCTTACTTTGCCACTCAGCTTGCCGTAAGCCGTCAGTGAACCCGTGAAAGTGATGCCGCCAATGAGAACCGAAAGCAAAATGCTGATGATGGTAATCAAGTCGGTGGGCAGGTCGGGCTGCTCCACGGCGCGCGTCCAGTAATCGGAAAAAGCCACGAAGAGCGAGGCCGCGCCACCAAAGCCGTTGAAAATCGCCACCATTTCGGGCATCTGCGTCATCTCGACGCGACGCGCCCACACCAGACCGATGGCCCCGCCAACGAGCATACAACTGAACGTTTCGATGGGCGTCAGCAACTGCGAGTCCACCAGCGTGGCCAGCACCGCCAGCAGCATCGCCACCGCCGACAGGATATTGCCCTGCCGCGCTTCCTGAGTTTTATTGAGTTTCTTGATGCCGACGATGAAAAGAATCGTGGCGATAAGGTAAGTGAGTTGGATGAGGACGTTCATTTCTTTTTCTTAAACATTTGGAGCATTCGGTCAGTGACTGCGTAGCCGCCTACTACGTTGATGGTGGCCATGACCAGGGCCACCATGCCGAGGTACTTGCTGATGTCGCCTTCGCGGACGCACAGGATGGCCCCGACAATGGTAATGCCCGAGATGGCATTGGAACCCGACATCAGCGGCGTGTGCAGCGTCGGAGGCACCTTGGCAATCAGCTCGAAGCCACAATAACTGGCCAGCACGAGGATGTAGAGGAGGAAAATGAAATGCTCAATACTCATAACTTTTACTTTGGGGTCAAACGGTTAATGGTTAAAAGGTTAAAGGCGCGACGCGGTCAGAGGATGGCAACAGAGTCAAAAAGAAAGCGTAGAATCCATTTAACCTTTTAACCGTTTGACCGCCTCGGGGCGCCCCGCTTAACCCAAAACACAAGTGCTTCATTTCCGAGCTAATATTTCCCTCGTAAACCCATGCACCAATTCGCCCTGGTGGGTGATGAGGCTGCCCTGGGTGATTTCTTCGTCCATCTCCCACTTGAAGCCGTCTTTGGTGGCCAGGTGGAGCAGAAGCGTGGAGATATTTTTGGCGTAAAGCTCACTGGCATTGACGGGTAGGAGCGAGGGCATGTTGGCCTCGCCGACGATCGTCACGCCGTGCTTGACGACGGTCTTACCGAATTCGCTGATTTCGCAGTTGCCGCCTGACTCCACGGCCATGTCCACAATCACCGAACCCGTTTTCATGCTTTTGACCATTTCTTCGGTAATCAGCACGGGGGCTTTCTTGCCGATGACCAGGGCCGTGGTGATGGCCAGGTCGGCTTCTTTGATACGGTCTTTGATGAGGGCCTGCTGCTTTTCAAGGTAGTCGGCGGAGACTTCCTTGGCGTATCCGCCCTCGGTTTTGACGCCCTCGGCTTCCACTTGCAGAAAGCGGCCGCCCAGCGACTCGACCTGCTCCTTGGTTTCGGCCCGCACGTCGGTGGCTTCCACCACCGCACCCAGCCGCTTGGCGGTGGCAATGGCCTGCAAGCCCGCCACACCCACGCCGAACACCAGCACTCGCGCGGGCGTGATGGTACCAGCGGCGGTCATAAGTAACGGAAATATTTTGCCGAGTTCATTGGCTCCCAAAATTACCGCTTTGTAGCCCGCCAGGTTGGCCTGCGAACTGAGGGCGTCCATTTTCTGGGCCCGCGAAATGCGCGGCACGGCGTCCATCGAGAAGGCTGTGATTTTCTTTTTGTTCAAAGCCGCCACCACCTCCGGGATCGTGTAGGCGTAGAGGTAAGAAATAACGATGGAGCCGTCTTTCATCGCCGCCACGTCGTCCAAAGTGGGCGCGTTGACTTTCAAAATCACGTCGGCGTCGGCGAAAACGGCCTGGGCGGTGGGAGCGATGCCCGCCCCGGCGTCGTGGTATTTTTCATCCGAAAAGTAGGATGCCTCACCCGCCCCGGTTTCAATCAGACAGGTAAAACCGGCTTTTTGGAGAGATTTGACCACGTCGGGCGTGAGTGCGACGCGCCTTTCGAAGGGCTTGGTTTCTTTGGGAACGGCTATTTTCAAGGGTCGATGCGGGGATTTTAGGGTAACGAATCTGCTTATCGAGACGACAAAGGTAGGCCATAGTCCCTACTGTTTCGCCACGATAATTCGAGATAGAAGGTGCAGAAGCCCAAAAATTACTACCGGGAGATTCGATTTAGCGACTTTTTACAAAAACAAGATCGCATTCCCGGCTGGGACAGGGTACCAGAGTCAATGAATCAGATTTGAGGATAAAGTTCTGGTAAAAAGCCTTGTAAATGCTGCCCGGAATAAAACCGATCTGCCGTCCCTGGCGCGTGGAATCCACCCGGTAGGCCTGACTGCTGCGGTAATAGCTGGTTTCCTCGCCCGAGGACGACATTTTGCCTTCGCTCTCGAAAGTAAGCGTCTGCGCAGCCGTATTTTCAATCTTTTTGATAGTAAATGACGAATCGTTCGGTACGTTTTTCAGCACGAGTTTCCAGGTGCCGACCAGCGGCGGGTAGCCCACACCCGGCGGCGCGTCCTCTTTGGCGCAGCCGCCCAGCCCCGCTCCGACCGCAATAAAAAATAACAGACCGAGTGCTTTTTTCATACAAAACCCGCCGGGTAATTTGCTTCTTTGAATAATCAATACCCCCAAATAGGGAAAAAACGGTGAGGGTGCCAATTTTCGTCTCTAAGGTTGGTGGGTTTTGAAAACTACGCAGTTACTTTGGCGTTGTTAGTGTTTTGGTAACAATTTTTTAACGTTGCCGCATCGGCATCCCGCCTACTTTTGCAGCAAATCAACCAGCAAACCATGCCTTTATGAACAGAACCTTTTACCTCAAAATTTTTCTTTATCTGCCCATGCTGCTGAGTTCCGGGGGAATTCTGGGGCAAAGTGTTGTGTCCCTCACTACTCTCGGGACAGCCTATACCCAAGATTTCAATGCGTTGTCGAATGCGGCAAGTAGTACGACAAACCCCCTTACGATACCCGGATGGTACCTGACTGAGTCGGGAGGCGGTAGCCGGGATAACGAGCAATACGCTGTGGGTACTGGCAGCAGCAACGCGGGCGATACGTATAGCTTCGGAATCGACAACAGCACCGATCGGGCGCTTGGCGGAGTGAGAAGCGGCTCCCTCATCCCTCTTTTTGGGGCCTCGTTCACCAACAAGACGGGTAGCACAATTACCTCGCTTGAGATCAGTTATACCGGGGAACAATGGCGATTGGGAACGGCCAATCGTACCGACCAACTGAATTTTGAATACAGTACCGACGCGACCGACTTAAGCACAGGCAGTTGGACGGGGGTTTCGCAACTTGATTTTACAACCCCCAATACGTCTGCCACCGGTGCCAAAGATGGCAATGCCGCTGGAAATAAAACAAACTTGTCATCTATGATCACCGGATTGTCCATTACAAACGGGACTACTTTCTGGATTCGATTTACCGACACGGATGCATCCGGGGCTGACGATGGCCTGGCCGTCGATGATTTCAGTTTGATACCTAACCCAGGTACGGGCAGCGGCCCCACCCTTTCCATCAATGACGTGAGCCTGAGTGAAGGCGACGCTGGAACCACCAATTTCATATTTACTGTAAGTCTGTCGGCACCAGCACCAGCCGGAGGAGTGACGTTCGACATCGCTACTGCCGATAACACCGCCATAAGCCCCGGCGACTACACGAGCAAAAGCCTGACGGGTCAAACCATTCCCGCAGGCAACACTTCCTACAGCTTTACCGTCCTGGTCAACGGAGATTTAACGACCGAAATCAGCGAAACCTTCTTTGTCAATGTGACGAATGTGACAGGAGTTACCGTTGGGGATGGGCAGGGCCTGGGTACCATTGAGAATGACGAGTTCAGCCTCACGTTTATCCATGATATTCAGGGTTCCGGTCCCACAACTCCCCTGGATAATGCTTCAGTAAGCATTGAGGGAATCGTTACCCGCACCTTCCCCGGCACTACCGGGCTAAACGGCTTTTATGTGCAGGAGGAAGACGCCGACGCTGACGCCGATCCTGCTACCTCGGAAGGAATTTTTGTCTATGACCCGACGGGACTATTCGCCGGAGGCGAAGGAGCGAAAGTGAAAGTAACGGGAACGGTAGCCGAATACACGACGACTAGCGGCGGTGTTTCCAGCAGCCTGACGCAATTGACCAACCTGACCAGCGTTACCCAGACCAGCAGCGGCAATCCGCTGCCGACGGTCGTCACCGTCAAATTGCCCGTCGCCAGTATCGGCGATCTGGAAAAGTACGAAGGCATGTTGGTGGAAGTGAGCGCCACGGAGGGCAATCTGGTCGTCACGGACAATTTCCAGTTGGGCCGCTTCGGACAGGTGGTACTTTCGGCGACGGGCAGCAGCGACGTGGCGGGAACCGACGCGCGCCTCGACCAGTACACGCAGTTCTACGCGCCCAGCGTGTCGGGTTACGCCGCTTATCTGGCCGAAGTGGCCAAACGTAAGATTATTCTCGACGACGGGAGTGGCAAATCCAATCCCGACCCAATCATCTTCGGCCGGGGCGGTCAGCCGCTGAGCGCCGCCAACCCGCTGCGTGGTGGCGACGAGGTGGCCAGCGTTACGGCGGTGCTCGACGAACGCTTTGAAGGCTACCGCCTGCAGACGAGCTCGGGAGTGAATTTCATAGCCGCGAACGAACGCCCCGCTACGCCTCCGGCGGTGGGCGGCACGCTGCGGGTCGGGAGCTTCAACCTGCTGAACTACTTTAATGGCAACGGCATGGGTGCCGGCTTTCCTACTTCTCGCGGGGCCGACAACCTGACGGAATACAACCGTCAGCGCGACAAAACCATCAAGGCGATTACGGAATCGGGCGTCGATGTGTTTGCTTTCAATGAACTCGAAAACGATGGGTACGACGCCAACAGTGCTATTCAGGACCTCGTCGACGGGGCCAACGCGGCATTGGGGGCGGGGACTTACGCATTCATCAATCCGGGGGTTTCCATTTCTACCGATGCCATCACCGTGGGGATGATCTACAAACCCGCCAAAGTGACGCCCGTGGGTGCCGCCGCCACGCTGACGACCAGCGCGGCCTTCAACGCCACGGGCCGTCAGCCGCTGGCGCAGACTTTCAGGGAAAACGCCACCGACGCCGATTTCACGGTCGTAGCCAACCACTGGAAATCCAAGGGTTCCAGCGCGGGTGGTGCGGGCGACGCTGATGCCAACGACGGGCAGGGCAACTCGAACGGCACCCGCACCCGGCAGGCGGAAGACCTGGCCGCCTGGCTGGCCACCAACCCCACCGGAACCACCGACCCCGATTACCTGATTTTGGGTGACCTGAACTCCTACGCGAAGGAAGATCCGCTGGTGGCTTTGGAAACGGCGGGCTACACTAATCTGATTCCGAATACGACTTATTCCTACGCGTTCGGTGGTTTCTTCGGGGCGCTCGACCACGCGCTGGGCAGTGCCTCGCTGGTGTCTCAGGTTGCGGGGGCCACCAAGTGGCACATCAACGCCGACGAGCCGATCGTACTCGACTATAATACCGAGAACAAAACACCCGGCCAGGTCAGCAGCCTGTACAATGCGGATCAGTTCCGCACTTCCGACCATGACCCGGTAATCGTGGGCTTGTCGCTGACCGTGCCGATACCTAAACTAGTCGTAAATATTACCTCCTCCACCGACGTACTATGCAATGGAGCCGCCAGGGGCAGCATCGACCTGACGGTCAGCGGCGGTCAGCCGGGCTATACCTATGCCTGGTCCAACGGAGCTTCGACCGAGGATTTAAGTGGCCTGACGGCGGGCAAATACGTGGTGACCGTCACCGACGCCGCCAACCAAACCGCCAAGGACAGCGTAACGATCACCGAGCCGACCGCCATCGCGGTCACGCCTGGCCCCGCCCAATCGGTCGTTCTGGGCTTTGGCAGCAACTGCACCGGTATTTCGGCCAGCGCCACGGGCGGCACCGGAACCCTCACCTACGCCTGGCGGCCCGGCAATCTGGCGGGCGAGTCGGTAACGGTTTGCCCCACGGCCACTACGGCTTACATTGTCACCGTAACCGATGCCAACGGCTGCACGGCCACTGCCCAAGTGAAGGTGACCGTAAACGATGTCCGTTGCGGCAACAAAGACCAGAACGTGACGATCTGTTACTACGGCGTGACGCAATGCGTACCAGAGAAAATCGCCGCCCGCTACCTGAAGCTGGGTGCCACCATCGGGGGCTGCGGCACGGCTAACGCGCGGATCGGGGCCGAAGAAATAGCGGGCGAAAAGCCGTTAAGCCTTTCGACGCAGGCTTTCCCTAACCCTACGACGGGTACCGTTACGCTCCGCATTCAGAGTGTCATGAGCGGTCCGGCAATACTGGACGTGCTGGACATGGCCGGACTACCCTTGCAGCAGCGCGTTGAAAACCTAACCGAAGGTCTTAACGAAATCCCACTGGACCTGAGCCGCCAGGCCACCGGGATTTACCTCATCCGCTGCCGCGATGCGGTGGGTCGGCAAGCTGTGGTGCGGGTGCATCGGCAGTAAAGTGGTTTTTAATTGATTGGAAGGCGACTCCGTGCCTTAGGGCGGAGTCGCTTTTTTTGTGGGGTGATTACTAGCTTCGATAAAAGGGGACCAGCAAGGCGAAGCAGGTCTGGAGTCAGCATTTAGTTTGTCAGCTTCCCCTTCACTATCCACACCTCCACGGCTCCGTCGTCCGAGTGCGCATTGGTACTCGTCAGAGCCACGATGGTGCCGTCGGCCAGGATGCTCAGGCTATTCCACAAGCCTGATTTATCGGCGGGAATGGCAAACGGGACGCTCTTGCGACCGAAGTTTCGCGCCTCCGCGTCGCCAATCACGACCTTCATTTCGGCATTGCCGATTTTATTGATCCGCCCCTCCGTGCCCTGGTACGACAACAGCGTTTGGCCCGTGGGCAATTGGCGCAGGTAAGGCGCACCGGCGTAAATGTCGTCGTCGATCGGTTCGGACAGCGCGTACCAGCGGTAGGGGCTGCTGCCCGGCACGGGGGCCGACCAGTCGCGGGCCACCGTCGAGTGGATGAGGTAGGGCTTAAAATTGTGCAGGCCGTTGTCTTCGATGGAAAAAACCAGATCCCGGCCGTTCTGAAGCAGCAGCGGTACGGGCATGCCATCGCGGCTACCCGCCCGGAAACTCACAATCTGCGGCTCCTTGCTCCACGTCAAACCCCCATCACCCGAGCGCAGCAACGAAATATTTTGCTCGTTGGAGTTGATATAAATGCCTTCATTAGCAAAAAACAGCTGGATTTCGCCGCTTGGCAACTGTACGGCGGCGGGTTCCCAGCAGCCGTTCTCGAAGGTGTGGCCCGCTTCGTAGAGCAGCCGCTCATCCCGCCAGGTTTTGCCACCATCGGTACTTCTTTTGGTACGAATCGCAAAATGCCGCGACGGGTCGATCTGGTAAGGTCGGGGATTGTAGCACACCAAAATGGAACCATCGGCCAGCACCAGCATATCCGGCACGGCCATATTGATGCCCTCCTGCCGGGCGGCCACCACCGTCGGGGCCGACCAGCTTTGGCCCAAATCATTACTACGGACCGTCACGATGGAGCCATCGGCTTCGTAAAACGCCAACAGCGACTGGTCGCGAAGCTGCACCAGCCGGGCGTAACCACTGTACCGGACGCCCGTGCCGCTCGAAACCTTGCGCAGCGTACTTTGATCCCAGACGATTTGTGCGGTCGGGGGTTTCGGCAGCGGCTTGGGCGGTGTGGGTGTTTCGGTGGTTTGGTGGCTACAACAAAGGAGAGCAGCGGCGAGTGAGAATAGTTGGGCGATGTGGCGCATGGGGGAAACTATTTAATATCTTCCAAAAACTCCGAAGAAGGCGCGACACTCGTCACCAAAAGCTGGTCGCGCGCCCTTGTGCAAGCCACGTACAGCAGATGGCGCTCGGTTATGTACACATCTTCCAGGTCGGCGATGCGGAAGTTCATTTATTTAGTTGACAGTGGACAATTGACAGTGGGGCGCTTTTGCGAGCAGTCCTCAGTTTGCTGCGGTTCCAGGCACCTTCTAATGACACGCCACTAACTCTACGTTGTTCATTTCGATTAAATCATAAAGCTCAAAAAGCCGGGCTATTTCCTGAAAGTTTTTGCGGAAAAGGTCGAGTAGCTGGCGGTTTTTGATGTTTCCGGTCGTGATCAAAAGTAATTTTTCAGGGGAGTTTGTGAGGATATGACTATCGTAAAAGTCCGTGTCCTTCGAAATGACGATGAATCCTCCCTCGGCCGCTCGCTGTCTTATTTCGTCATCTTCGGTCTCGTCTTGGTTGGGCATATTTTCGGTATGGATTGCTTCGAACCCCTTCTCACGAATCCATTCAGTTAGTAAAAAAGGCAACTGGGCATCGATCAGAAATTTCATTGCAATACGCGCTGCACACTTTTAACTCGTGCCATTTTCGCGGCATACTGCAGACACGCCAGAATGTCGTCATTTTCGAGCGCGGGGTAATCGGCCAAGATTTCTTCGTGACTACTTCCTGCCGCCAGCAAATCGAGAATCAGCTCGACGGGGTAGCGCTTGTTACGAACGGTGGGTTTGCCATGACAGATTTTCGGGTTGATTGTAATTCGGCTGAGTAGCTGTTCCATAATTTCAAAATGACTTTAATTCCGTTACCAAGATACCGCTTTTTCTTGTCCTCCCCTGCTACGCCACCCGAAAAACCTTCATCACCCAAATGATTGATCACCTTCACGGCGATGCGGTAGATACCGACTTTCACTATCTTTGCTATCGTATCACAATTAGGGTGGTCAGCGGTATCTGAACAATCCATTACTTACAAACTGCCAGCACTTACTACACCAGAAGAAGGCTCAATGAACCTAAGCGATAAAGACAAAGCAATAATCATTCAGTGCATTGAGGAAGGCCGCCCTCTTCCCGATTTTTACAAACAAAAGCTTTTCGCCAGCGACGGCACGGAATTCACCGAAGCTACTAAGGACTACAAGCTGGTGTATCAGGGCAAAGCCCGTAAGGAAGACATCATCGCCAACACGCCCGCCGCCCCGCTCCAAAAAATCAGAAACTTCAACTCCGACCAGCCCTTTGCCGAGGACTGGCGCAATATGCTCATCTTTGGCGATAATCTGTTGGCTCTTAAAGCGATCTATGAAGATCAGCAGGGACCGAACATTTACAAGACCAAAAACAAGATCAAGCTAGTTTACATTGACCCGCCCTTCGCTACCAAGCAGGATTTCATGAAGGACCGGGAAAAAGCCTACCGCGACAAGATCATCGGAGCGCAGTTCATTGAGTTTTTACGCAAAAGACTGATTTTTTTGAGAGAAATTCTGGCGGACGATGGCTCAATTTATGTTCATTTGGATCAAAAAAAAGGACATTATATAAAAGCAGTACTAGACGAAATCTTTGGAGAGCATAATTTTAAGGGAGAGCTAATTTGGCAACGTACAACAAATACGGGCAGTAGTTGAGGTGGTCCTGAAAACCCGGACACGAAACTTACTTAACTTCGTGTCAAATGGCAAAAAAAACAACATCCAACCGAAAGTACACCCCCGAATTCAAAGCCGACGTGCTCCGCCTGGTTGCCAACGGTGAGTCTATTCTGGGCGTAGCCCAGAAAATGGGCATTAGTGACAGCATCATTCACTCCTGGCGTGCGGCTGAAAAAAAGACAAAAGTGCGAGCCGACGGCCGGGGCGCAAAGCCAGCGACGGCTTTGGAAGACGAAGTCGAAACGTTACGTCGGCAGCTCCGCCAAACGGAAATGGAACGGATGGCCGAAGCCACGCGATATTTTAAAAAAAGCATTAGCCATTTTCAGCCGCATGAGCTGAGCTCGATCTACGCGTTCATCAAGCAGCAAGAGTCTAATTTTTCGGTCAGATTGTTATGTAAAGTGCTTGAAGTCAGCAAAAGTAGCTATTACCAGTACCGCGCGGGAGTGACTTTTCAACCATCCATAGCCGAGCAAGAAATGATCGATAGGGTTCAAGACGTCTTCTGGGAAAACCGCCGACGCTATGGCAGTCGGCGCATTCAGAAAGCACTCCAAGATGAAGGTGTCGAAGTGGGGCGTCACCGGGTCAGGCGGCTGATGCAGCAGCAAAACTGGCGGGCTATCCAGCCGCGCAGCTTTGTGCGGCCGACCGTCTCGAACAACTGACTCAAGCCACGGGCTGCGACCTTGTCCTAATCTGTTGCTTGCGTTGGGTCAACCGATCCGGCCTGACCAAGCTTGGGTGAGCGACATTACATACCTGCCATTGGTAGATGGTGGTTGGGCTTACCTAGCCAGCTGGTTAGAGTGGTCCGCCACCGCGGTTGTATTCGCGTCGGATCATAGGCTGGTGCGTCGATCTAAGAATGGAGGAAAGCCTGATTATCAGAGCCTTCGACCAGGCCACCACCTTACGTCGCCCACAGCCTGGCTTGATTATCCATTCCGATCAGGGCGGACAGTATTTTGGGAAAGCGTTTAAAAGGCGGCTTGCTAAATGGGATTGCCGGCAGAGTATGGCCGAAAAAGAGAACCCTTATCAGAACGCTCATGCTGAGTCTTTATGGAGTCGTTTGAAAGCAGAATTAATCGAAGACGGCTGCTCTGAAAGCCTGCAAGATGCTCACGACGAATTGTTTAACTATATCGAGGGCTATTATAACATTCGACGACTCCACTCCTCTTTGGGGTATATGTCACCGATCAATTTTGAAAAACAGTATCATAAAGCTAATTTCACCAATAACTCTCAATCAAAAGTGTCCGGCTAAACGGGACCACCTCATTCAATACCAGAAGGTCAGATTGAGAGAGTACTGGCTGACGGGTACGGTGAACGTGGTTTCATATTTCAATACCAGAAGGTCAGATTGAGAGATTTTTCAAGCCGTTTTCAAGGTTATTATCCGAACTAATTTCAATACCAGAAGGTCAGATTGAGAGCTCGGCTTTGATCTTTACCGCGCTGGCTAAGGCATATTTCAATACCAGAAGGTCAGATTGAGAGTCTTTTGCGCTTGCCGCTGGATTTGGATCGAGCTGATTTCAATACCAGAAGGTCAGATTGAGAGCGGATCCAGGGTGAGTTTCTCGACGACCCGGCCATGCAGATTTCAATACCAGAAGGTCAGATTGAGAGTCCAAGGAGGTGGATATGAGCTTCGTGGAATTCTGATTTCAATACCAGAAGGTCAGATTGAGAGGAGCTTTAAAGGTGCTGATGTCGGGTTAACGGTTAAATTTCAATACCAGAAGGTCAGATTGAGAGGCGGCTCCACTTGGCGGCGGGGACATTCCCCACCCAGATTTCAATACCAGAAGGTCAGATTGAGAGTTCCTTTTTCGATTAACTCTCTGTGAGTATTAGTAAGATTTCAATACCAGAAGGTCAGATTGAGAGAAACAAGCCCCGCACGGTCGTCTGTGAATAGCACCCATTTCAATACCAGAAGGTCAGATTGAGAGTTTAGCCCTGCGATTTAAAAGCGGCGAGTCCTCACTGATTTCAATACCAGAAGGTCAGATTGAGAGTAGGCCCGTTGCCGCTGCTCTACCAGCTTCGCTTATTTCAATACCAGAAGGTCAGATTGAGAGTCGTCACAGACCGCTACTACACACCCGGCGGGCTTCATCATTTCAATACCAGAAGGTCAGATTGAGAGGCGCATTCAACCCGGTGAAGGTCTATACCCAATCGCATTTCAATACCAGAAGGTCAGATTGAGAGTTGAATTCTCCAAAAAGGCAGCGATTGAGCAGCTACATTTCAATACCAGAAGGTCAGATTGAGAGGCCAGGTGACGCGCAACCAGACCCGCGAGCGGTTCTAATTTCAATACCAGAAGGTCAGATTGAGAGCTCTGGCGACCGAAAATGTCAACACTCATCATCTCAGATTTCAATACCAGAAGGTCAGATTGAGAGTGGAAGCACCCTCCGCCGAGTAGCGCAGCCAGCCCTATTTCAATACCAGAAGGTCAGATTGAGAGTCGAAGGCCTCCTGGCGTTTCTTAATCATGTGCTCGATTTCAATACTAGAAGGTCAGATTGAGAGAACCGTTATTACGCCCGCCGCATGGGATGGATTCGCGATTTCAATACCAGAAGGTCAGATTGAGAGGCACGGACGGCATCGCGCTGGGCGGGGCCAATTACCATTTCAATACCAGAAGGTCAGATTGAGAGAATAGAAATTAACGCGGGACATGGTGTGGTTTTCACATTTCAATACCAGAAGGTCAGATTGAGAGCGACCAACACGGGCGACCGATCTGCCGCGACCAACAATTTCAATACCAGAAGGTCAGATTGAGAGGAGAGCTTTCCTGGGCAAGGTGCTCGTAGGGGTAAAATTTCAATACCAGAAGGTCAGATTGAGAGACCTGGGCGATGACGATGAGGTTTTCACTAGTCATCATTTCAATACCAGAAGGTCAGATTGAGAGCTGTTTTCGCCACGTCGGATTTCATAACCGGGACCAAATTTCAATACCAGAAGGTCAGATTGAGAGTTGCTCTCCATGGTCTGCTCGCCCGTGTGCTGATCGAATTTCAATACCAGAAGGTCAGATTGAGAGCGTTGTAGTCCTCCCACACCACCACCCACTCCTGTATTTCAATACCAGAAGGTCAGATTGAGAGTCGGGTGCCACGGTTTCCAACGCGGCCAATACCATCATTTCAATACCAGAAGGTCAGATTGAGAGACGAACGCAAGGCGACCGCTGACCATCCCGGACACCATTTCAATACCAGAAGGTCAGATTGAGAGCGTTGGCAACGTTTGCCAGCACAAAGGGCAGCGTATATTTCAATACCAGAAGGTCAGATTGAGAGGTACAAATCGCTCGAAGGTTTCCTGATTCCAACTTTATTTCAATACCAGAAGGTCAGATTGAGAGTACCCAATCCCGCTCGCAGCTTCGCTACCAGCTTTATTTCAATACCAGAAGGTCAGATTGAGAGTCGTAGTCCTGTTTTTGCAATTGCTGGTGCAGTATTTCAATACCAGAAGGTCAGATTGAGAGCCGCCGCAAAAATAGGCTTTCCACAGCGGAGATAATGTTTTTGAGAGATAAATCGACAAAAAAAATCGTCAGCCCCCGGTAGTGTTAAAAACCCGGGAGGCTGACGACACGTGCTTTCGAGCATTTCGACGCACTTTTTTGAAAAAACGGTATACTATTGAGGGCTTGAAAGACAGTTAAACTCTTTCTAAAAATACCTCCAAAGGCGGGCCGACGACTTGGAGATTGCCTAACTCACAAAAAACGAGTGCGTTCGGCCTTTTCCTTGCCTAGCGCGATGCGGTCCATGTAGCGCTCGTCGCGGAGTTGGTAGAACACCACGCCATCGCCTCCCTGCATG
The DNA here is from genome assembly GCA_038235275.1 of Cytophagales bacterium. Taxonomy (GTDB): domain Bacteria; phylum Bacteroidota; class Bacteroidia; order Cytophagales; family Spirosomataceae; genus Persicitalea. The sequence continues at coordinate 14,882 of JBBSUC010000040.1, forward strand.
AGCTGGTCCGCTTCCTTTTGTAGGGCTTTAAACTGCGCGGGCGTCAACTCGCCCTCGAAGACCGAATTCTGAATCCAGGTCAGGTAGCGGCGGAAGAGTTTGAGCATTTTGCCCACGCGCTTCTGATTTACATCGTACACGGCCACGAAATAAGGCATAAGTTTGTTAATTTTTGAGTTCGCCCGGATGGCCCAGTCCCGAGGTTGGTAGACGGGGACAAGGTAGATATGTATTTTCAGCACGTCAAAGAACAAGTTTCCACTTCCTTCCCCTCCTGCTTCCCAACTTTGTCGAAAGGTCACCACCACATATGTAAACCCTGGTACGTTTCGCCTTTGGGATCAGAAAGGTGACGAATGAGCTTGTAACATTCCAATCGGATGAGGCGTTCGTACGACACTTTGCGGTCGAGGGTGCGGTGCTGCACGGTTTGGTTGAGGCGTTCGTCCCAGTGTTGAACGAAGATTTTGCGTCCGGCTTCGGAGAGGTAACAGCCACCGAGGTGTTTCTCAAAGTGTTTAGGGCCGATTTCACCCGTTTTTAGCAGCCGGAAAATAGCGCGATCCACCAGTAATGGTTTGAAGATTTCGGCGATGTCGAGCGAGAGTGAAAAGCGGCGGTCGCCCGGCTCGTGCAGAAAGGCCACCGTCGGATCGAGGGCAGTGCGGTAAATCTGCCGGACTACGGCATTGTAGCAAAGCGAATTGCCGAACGAAATCAGGGCGTTCAGTTCATTGGAAGGCGGGCGGCGTTCGCGCTTATTGAACGGAAAACGCGCCGCTACCTCCGGTCCCAGAAAGTGCGGCCAAAGTTGGTAGTACCGATCGCGGATGCGGCCTTCGACGGCCATCAGCGTCAGGATGTCGGTGGTAAGCGGCAGAGCGTTGCGGTCGCGCACGAGGGCGGCGAGCGTGGCTTGTACGGTGGCTTGCGCCTCTCCTTCGAGCCGGGGCTGGTAGTACTTGATGACGCGCTCAATGTTGAACAAAGCCGCTTCCACGAAAGCCCGAGCCAGCACGAGCCGCTTTTTGGGGCTGAGGTAATGCTGCGCCTGCTGCATCCGCAGCCGCCCCGAAAGTTGGCTGTCGCGCGGATAAATCGTGGCGGTGAAGTTGCCGTAGTAGTCGTAGAAAAACGCCGGAATACCCTGTTGCCCCAAAAAGGTGATGAGTTTGGAATTGATATCGACCTCACCGAACAAAAACAAACTGTCCACACTCTCAACCGGAAAGGGCGTTCGCGGCCCATCGGGCGCGGCGGAGGGCAACCCCTCGTCGCCGGGTGCATCGTCGGGAATGCGCTCGCCCGTGGTTTTTTCCAAAGCCAGCGTGTTGTGCTGCCGCTTGAGGCGTCCGCTGGAAAAAAGGTAGTAAGGACGTTTCACAGTCAATTTTGAATTAGAGAATGAGTGAATAATTCATGACCAACCTCACCCGTAGCACAGCTCTTCAAAAGCGCATTTTTTGCAGAAGCTTCTTTTTGTCAAGACCGGGGGCGGGGTTTCTTGGGTGGCGAGTTGGCGAATGGCCGTTATGGTACGTTCGAGTTCGGCGAGGTGTTCGGCTTCCAGCGTGACGGTTTCGGTGCGGTGCAGCAGTGGGTAGTCGAGTTGGCCCAGGAAGGGTGAGCCGTCGGCGCGGGCCACGCCGTTGCGGTGCAATAGCCACAGGTAAAACCACACCTGCCAGCGGTGGGCGTCTTCGCAGGAGCGGCCTTTTTTGGTTTCGTGCAACACACCCTCGCGCAGATTGGCGCGGTCGATTTTGCCAATTAATGGCGTACCGTCCGGGGCCTCGGCTTCGACTTGCAGGTGTTTGTCGGCCCGTGCGTAGGCGTCTTGGTCGAGCAGCCGCCCCAACGCTACGGTGTCGGACTCCTGCTCCATCCAGATGCCCCGCAGCGACCACCACGCCTTGCGTGGGCAAAGGCGGTGGTAGCCGACGAGCATTCCGCCGATGCGGAGGGAAGATTTTGGCGCGGTTTTCATTCGACTTCTCAGTATTTTGAGGAGTAGGTTTCGATTCGCTTTACCAGTTCTGCTTCTGCTTTATCCAGAGCATCTATCGAGGCGACTACATCCCGTAAGTATCCCGAAGATGCAGGAGTGATAAACGCGTCAACCCCTGGGATAGACTCATCGACAATTGGCTCGGCACGTTCGCTGTCTTCCTTTAAACTAGCTCTAATGGAACTTGCAATCTTGTTGGCATTGTCGCTTATCACCACCGCCAATGTTTCCATTAAACTGAATGTGCGTGACTGGTTGGAAGTAATCTGCCAATTAATGAGGGCATGAGCCAAAGCTTTTGTCATTTCCTGGCGCTTGTCAGGTGGAGCCACCAGGCATTTGCCGAAAACAGTTTCTCCGTCTGTCCAGCCTTTTTCTCGCAGACCTTCAATAATAGCGGGCGTCATTTCCGGTTCAAACTGATTTGTTGAGACCGTGAACAAACGGCGGAGGTCAATTGCCACGTCATAAATAAAGAGTCCCCCCGCTCTTTTGTTATCAGGTATCCACTTGCGGTGCAAACTACGGTTTACCCCGCTAAGCAAATCCTCAACCTCATCATCTGACATTTGGCTACCGTCCGAACGTCGCACGACAACCTTATGCAAATCGGGTCGATCACTACGGTCAAATGTAATGTTCTCTTTGTTAGTTGTTGCCAAGTAAGGGTGCAACGGACGCATGGCCGATATTGAAAGTGGACTTCGACGTTTGATTGTACGGCTCGCCCCGCCGCTCTCTGCCTTCATGTACCCTCCAATCAATTGGTCGGGATAATCAGGATCGCACAGGCTCAAAGGCTCTCCCTCGCTAAGTTCCATTTTGGACCCTTTTCCTTTCACATCGCTGATAAAAGTGATTGGGGCAGGCTGAGTTCCCAATGAATCCGTGAACGAATCCATAATAGACCGCTTGACTTGCTGTCCGCTTGAATAAGGTAAGTACTTTCCAAATTGAGAATCAAAAAAGGTTTTCTGACCATTTTCCACTCCGAAGACTGTGAAGTCAGCGTGTTTTAATCCGCGTAAATAGATGAATGATGACATAAGTGAACGGTTTAATTGTTGGTTGTTTAAATTAATTGCCGGCCTTTTTGACCGCTTTGTGGTAGCGTAATGATACCAGCGTTTTGAAGTACAGAAAGTGATCGACGGGTATTTTGTGAACTTTGTAAGCCAATGCTTCAAGTTCATCCGAAAATGAAGCGTCGGCCGCTTTCATGATAGAGTCGAGTTCAGTGATAAATTTGGGTTTGTTCACTGTTTTCAGGAGACTGTCGATCTGTGTACTCTTCCCTGTACTCAAATCCTTCTCCTTGCTGGTGTAGGTTCCGTACCGATAGAGCATATCGGCAACCTCACCTGTTTCGTCCCAAAATCTGTCGTTGTTCAGCATAGCTAATAACCAGGTTACGTAAGTATTAAATGTGATTTGTATTTCAGAGTTGGTATCATCGTATTTGAATTTTTTCTTGCCTTCCATATAGTCTTTTAGTCCCTTCGGTTCCAGTGCCGTAGTGCCCACAGAGCCTGACTGACAAATCCGCTGGAAGGAGTAGGCCGAGCCATAGAGGCTTTCAATGATCTTAGCATCTCTCCGATACGCAAATTCGCCAAAAAGCTTTGTGTATAGTTCAGAAGGGCGTTTGATGGTCATTAAATCAAACAGTATGAAGCCGTAGGTCGAGTTGGTTTGCCCGTGTTTGTACACGTAGCCCATCATATTCGGTGATTGTATTTTTGACGCGATTGCCAGCACGACGCTCAACCACGATTGGGTCGGTATGTCAATACTCCCATCGACATTGGTAGACATCCCCGTAAAATATCTAAGTGGGTCGTCGGAACGATAGTCTTTTCCCAACACGTGAGTAAGCCATTGGCTATTCCACGAATTGATCTTATTGCCTGAAAGACCCTCATAGGCAGGATCGTTCAGATAATCCCGATAGACTTGCCAGCCCTGAAACAAAGCATCGAAAATGGTTGGGTTATCAAACAGAATCGCCTGCCCTCCCGCAACTCCAATTCCTAAGCCACCGCCAATCCAGGAACAATAGACCTCATCGGGATCTGTTTGAATCATCAAATCAGTTACCTGCCCCGAAGTTGTGGCAAATTCCTTCGTTTCGGAAGCAGGAAACCCTATGGCAGTACTTGCATCTATCAGACCAGTTTCTATTTTTTCGTGCAGTTTTTCCAACTTTTCCAATCGTTCCTGGGCGGTTAGCAGATGGGGCTTTTGACCCTTCCCCATTTGCACAAAAGGAGAGTTAGAGACCCAATACAGGTATTTGGGATGATTGAAAAACAAGTCGTAGAAAAATTCTTCGAAAAACTCCCTTGCCGACAGGTTCAAATTATTTTTTTGATTGTAGTGTCTAACAAAGGTGCGGCCAATACTTGCAGTTATCATAATGTTCTACTTTTGAATGAGCCAATTACTGTGTAAAATTCAGGCCTCAAAAAATCGGGTAGTAAACCCTCTTCTGTGTCATAAGCTTTTTCAGGAATGATGAATGGTCGGTTGCCAACCTCGGATCTTTCAAGCTTATTATGGGCAACTGAGTGATACCGAACCGGAATCTCCAAAGCCATTCGCTCTTCGTACCCCATACTTTCATAGCTGTGCAAATCACTTTCATCGATGCAGATCATGGAGTCAATTTTTAGTTTTTCAAAAAGGATCGACTTGGGTTTATGAACCAATTTGTCAATGCGCCATTGACCATTTACATAAATTGCTTCTTTGTCGATTTCGATGGTATCCACGGTTGGAAATACTTGGTCGATAAGGCCTTGAACGTCGCGTTCGTGCATTATCTCACTATTTGCAAGTGCTTTAAATGACTCTTTTAAAATGGTCAGTTCGTATGGTTTAGCATCATCGTCCGTTTCGGGAGGAGCCACTACGTAAATGGGTTTATAAGGATTCTCAGGATCAGCGGGCCTTTTGCGGTTCACACGCCCAAAACGCTGAACAAGGGCGTCGAGCGGAGCGGTATCGGTCACCATCAAATCAAAACTTATATCCAAACTCACCTCTACCACCTGAGTGGAAACCACGATACAGGCTCCCGTTCCGGTATTGAATTCTTCGATTTTGTCTCCGTTACAGTTGAGCCTTTTGCCCATTAACTTTTTCTCCAAAGTACCGCGCTCACCGCGTTTGAAACGGCTGTGAATCATCATGATCGGCACACCAGGATGGGTCTTTCTGAGTTGCCGATAACGTTCCTGCGCCGTAGCTACTTTGTTAGCGACTACCAATATTTTTTGATCTTTCTCAACGGCCTTTTCAATTATGGCGAGGGTTTGCTCGTAGGTGTCGACTTTATGGATGATATGGCGATCAAACTTGTCCAACTCCTCATCTGAAAGTTTAATCTCAAATACTGAGTCGCTCCCAAGAATAGCTCTGATTCTTTCGGTAAGAACCGTAGGCATCGTAGCAGTACCTATGTGGATGCGGCAACCAATGGCTTTGAGCATTTCCACAATTTTCAAAACAATGCTCCGCGTAATTTGGGTATAGGTGTGTATCTCGTCCAAAATAACATCGCACCCACGCAAATCCATCAAGGTAGCTTCGTAGCCTCTTGTTCCGAAGACCATCGAGGCCATTTGATGTGGGGTCAAGACCTTGACCGCTGACCCCATGTGTCCTTGCAGTACCTTTTCCTCAATTTCTTTTTTGTTAACCATCAGTCTGGAAGCCGCGTGTAACACCCGAATGTCCAAGCTAGGATTGTGTTCCTCCAAATCGTCTTTCAAACGTTCAAACATACTGTTGATAGAAGCTTGAAACGGTAATGTGTAGAACACACGACCTCGGCACCGACGCAATAGGTAGTCGGTTTTCCCTGCCCCTGTACAAGCCGTTACAAGCGTGTGAGGCTTCGGGCTATCGGCAGGTTTGTACGAAAGAGGATACAGTTGACCTTGACGATTATAATATCTTAAGTCTGGAATTTTAAAGAGACGATGTGTTTCTTCTTCGGTTTTGTGTATCAATGCAGAACCAAAATGGTCTCCCGCCATCAATACCCCTCGCCATTCTGAGAATCCCTGATCGCCCCTTTGGCAATATTCCAAAACCTCAAAATAAGCGTCCCGTGCCTCCTCAATGGATACCGGACGAACTGCTACGCCGTAAAATTCGAGCATCTCCAAGGCAACGGGAACCCATTCGTCCCATCGTTCGCTGTGTAGCTCAAAGGCCATGTCTTCCAGGCGCTCATCCAAATCCACTATTCCTAGCTCTTTGCTGTCTTTCTTGACTGATTTGTGATGCCCGACGATCATTTCTATCAATGGCGGGTGAAGAATCGGATCGAAAAGCGGAAGAAAAAGCAAGGAAGATAGTTCATGTCGAAAGGGTTTATCCATCGGACTTCTTTGATAAGCACTCGTCAGGCGATGCTGGAAAGTAGGATGAATCTTGCCGATGTCGTGCAAAATGGCACCTAACCTGGCTATTTCTGCATCTAAACCAAACGCTATTGCCGCCTTGACCGTAGCCAAAATCACATGATTCAGGTGATCGGTTAGTGTGGTGAAGTCAGGCTTACCTTTTGCTTTGAGATAGTCAAATTTGGTTTTCATAACTCACTGGATTTTACCGGATTTCCTACCACTTTGAGCCAACCATACATCGGATTTCCGCCATCGAACCGATTGTATCCCACTAGAAATGATCTTTCATTGTTTTCAAAAATTAATTCAAAGCCATCGAAAGGGGAAGCGTTAAAGTCATCTGCCTGGATAGTTAATATTTCAGCATCCGGGTAAAGAATGTCTTCATTCCGACAGAGGCAGATGTGCTGCGTTGCAGCAATCTGGGCGTGTTGACGTTGTTCAAAAGCCAGATAAAGGACAGGGTTCAGCATCACACCGCGCGTCAGGATGGCATATTTTCGTATCAGATCCTTACCGGTTTTGTTCCAACCTCTTGGTTGAGTTTGCTCTTGCTGCATGGACATGCCGCTATATGAAAGCCGATGCCCTTTTATCCGATCAATAGAAAAAGGCTCATCAAGCAACTCAGGAAATATTTTTCGCTCAATACCCACTAAAATACTAGGGGTAAGGAATTGCTGACTAAATGTTTCACTGTCCCGTACGGCCGTCCACGGCTTGATGAAGCCAAAAGGCCCGGTATAGGTTACGATGTGCAAAAGTTGTTCGCTCATAGTTGTCTCTGTTTTATCGTAATGCACCAAAGCCGCTACCCGTCAAATCTCCCACACCCACCAGCCACGCAAATTGAATGGCTTCCGGCGTCCCTTCCACTATGATTGGGCATTCGCTGCCTCTGTGCTTGATACCTTTAATCATAGCCATTCGTGGCCGGGGCCGCGAATAGGCACGATCAAATGCTACCCTGGCATTAAGATGTTCACCCGTGAAGCCCGCTGCGCCCAGCTTTTTGCGAAGCAGATGGGTTAGCACATCGTTGGCTGCCAGAGAATCCCAGAGCAGGTACTCACGACTACCATCCTCGCGCATGCACCGCGCTAAAACCGCCGAACCGTCGGTAGCGAAAATATGCTGCTTGTTGAATGAAGGCGGGGCGATTTCCTGCACTTCTTGCACAGCCATCCCGTATGCGACCGACGGGTCTGTTATGATGCCTTTTATTAGCTGTCGAGCCAGTTCGTCGTCGTGAAAGGAAATACTCCAACTGGCTCCGTTCGGAAAATCGAGGGCTTGCTTTTTGGGCTGTCCACCCCTCAGCCAACCAAAGCTGTAGAGGCTCAGACCATCATGAGCAGAATTATCACCCAGCCATTTATGAACTGCCCCCGTCAATTTGTGCAGATGGTTGAACGGCACAGCTTCATCATTTGGACTCAGTTGCAATTGTATGCGCATATATTTTTCAGTTTGAATGGGACAAAGGAAAAGCCCGAGTTCGCCAAAAAGTGGCGTAGTCCCCAAGCTTTATCAAAAAAATTAAGAAAAGTAAGTTTTGCTATGTTGTGATACTCGGGCAGCCATCTGCTCCCGCAACGAAGCAGGTTCCAACACCTCGACCGCCTCGCCAAAGCTCAGAAGTTCCTTCTCCAACTCCGGGTTGAGTACGACGAATAATTGAAAATCGCCCGTTTCGGGCAGTTCCCGCTGACTGGCATGAAGCGGCAAAGACCGCACATAACTACTCTGCAAGGCATTGAACCGCAGTACTACGCGTTCCGGCTCGGCTCCGTCGGGCGCGGTGACGCCGATGACGTGCCGCCGCAGGTTCTTGTAGGTGGCGGTGCGGTCGGTAGTGACGGGCTGGTCGGTCAATTGGAGGCGGGTCATGCGGTCGAGGCCAAAGGTGCGGAGGGCGTCTTTGGCTACGTCCCAACCGTCGAGGTACCAGCGGTTGCGGTACTCGAAAATCAGGCCGGGTTCGATGGTGCGTAGCGCGGCCCCGTCCGTTCCGTAGGCCATGTACGCAAAGGTAATGACCCGACGACGGCGCAGGGCATCCCAGAGTACGGGCAGGTTTTCGGCACCCAGGAACTGGTCGTTCCGTTCGAGTTGCAGGTATTTTCCCACGTCCCGCACACTGGTCAGGGTTTGGTTGAGAAACTCCATTTTCTCCCGCCGTTCCAGCAGTTGGACAAACGTATTGAAATCGTCGATGTCTTCGTCTTCCGGGGTATGGAGGTAGTACCCCCGACGGCGCGGGTGGTATTTGATTTCTATTCCGTATTCATCGAACAGATTTTCCTTGTCTCGGTCAAAAGTGCGATCGGAAGAATTTAAATCCTCTTCGAGACTAAGGCGAATGAGTCGATTTTTGGAAGGATAGCTATGCGGCGGGCGCGTCCAGCGAATGAGGCAAAGCAGCCGACGTAAGGCAGAGGGAGCAGACATGGTGAGGAGCGTATGGTGAGGTGAACCTCATTCTAAAGCTATATCTCGGTATAAACTACCGCCTCACGCCCAAGCCCGTTGGCAAGGTGGTGATTGTCGAAGTGAATAAGTTCGATGGAAGCGACAGAGGGATAAATTTGCCAGTTGACTCGGCGGGTTAAAGGCCAGACTGGCAATTCACCTAGCTTGACAAAATAAAAACAAATTCTTCAGAGCCAATCAAAAGTTTCTAAATTTAGAAACTTTTGATACTTTGGTGAAAACCGAGTTGCTACGCACGGTTTCATCAAAAAGGTGGACAAAGTAGCGGCAAACGAAATTACAAGAGGAGTCAGAATCCGAACGGCCTATTTTGAGGATAAATCAGACAGGTAACAGCATGGCAAACAAAAGCATGAAGTCGTACTCACTCAGTGAGATGAAGGACAGGTACATCGGTGAGCCGGGTACCGCCGAAAGGGATGCCTACGAGTACGAACTCCGCATGGACGTGCTGGGACGAATGATCCGGTCGGCCCGGCAAGAGCGCAACCTCACGCAGGAAGAACTGGGAGCATTGGTAGGTGTGAAAAAAGCCCAAATCTCGAAATTGGAAAACAGCGCGAATAGTGCCACCATCGACACGATTCTGAAAGTATTCAAGGCTTTGAAAGCGGATATACACTTTAACGTTACGCTGGAAAAACAGCATCTAAGACTTGCGTAAGTATCTGCTGATTGTTCCAAAAAGTTTGAGAGAAAGTCAGTGACAGATCGCCTTATTGCCTGCGTCGCTCGTGAATTATCACTCGAAGTAGGCAAAAAAATGAGGAGAAACCCCTAAGCCGTCAAAGCCCCAATCCTAAACTTCACGTAAGTCCTGGCCAGCAACGCCAGTTTGCGGCTGTCGGGCACGCGGATACGCTCTTCCTGAATGCGGGCGGCGGGGAGGCTTTTGATCTTGTTGAAAAGGGTGCAGTAGTAAACGTAGGCCAGGTACACGCCCTGGCGCGCGCCTTTGGGCAGTTGCAGAATGGCCTGGTAGGCAGCGTCGAAGTCAGCCTGGATCTCGGCCTCGATGCGTTTTTTAGCCTCGGGGTCGAATGCTTTGAAGTCCACGCCGGGAAAATAGACGCGGCCCCGCTCCTGAAAATCGCTCTTGATGTCGCGCAGGAAATTGACTTTCTGGAAGGCCGCGCCGAGACGGCGGGCACCTTCGCGGAGGTGGTCGTGTTGCGCGGCGTCGCCCTCGCAGAACACGCGCAGGCACATCAGGCCCACGACCTCGGCAGAGCCATAGATATATTCCTGATAGCCATCGTCCGTGTATTCATGTTCATAAAGGTCCATTTCCATGCTGTGCAGGAAGGCTTCGATCAGGTCATGTTCGATGCCGTATTCGTTGACGACCAACTGAAAGGAATGGAGGATGGGATTCAGGCTGATCTTCTCTTCGATGGCCTGGAAAGCGTCGGCGCGGAAGCGGGCCAGCAGACTTTTTTTGTCAAAATCGTGGAAGGTGTCCACGATTTCGTCGGCGTAGCGCACGAAGCCGTAAATGGCGTAGATAGGCAGGTGGAACTTACGGTCGAGCGTACGGATGCCCAGCGTGAAGGAGGTGCTGTAATGCTCCGTGATAATTTTGCTGCATTGCAGGCTCGAGCGGTTGAATAGTTCCAGCATGAGGTGGGGGGCTTTGTTATTTAAGTGGAAATTCTTTTTCGACTTCCTTCGCCACAACCAGGCCCGAAATCAGAGAGGGTGGTACACCGGGGCCGGGAACGGTCAGTTGTCCGGTATAATACAAATTTTTCACCTTTTTGTTTTTTAGGCTGGGTTTCAGGATGGCGGTTTGGCGCAACGTATTGGCCAGGCCGTAGGCATTCCCTTTGAAAGCATTGTAGTCGCTGATAAACTCGGAATGCGCGTAGCTTCGCTTGAAAACGACCTGCGGACGCACGGATTCGCCGACGTAGGCTTCCAGTCTTTCCATCACCATATTGTAGTATTTTTCCCGCACTTCTTCCGTGTCGCCGCTCAAGCCTGGTGCGACGGGGATCAGCACGAAAAGATTCTCACTGCCTTCGGGGGCCACGCTCGGGTCGGTTTTGGACGGGGCTGACACGTAGAACAGCGGACGCGACGGCCACTTCGGGTCTTCGTAGATTTCCTGGGAGTGCAGCGAAAAGTCCTCGTCGAAGAACAGATTATGGTGGATGAGTTTGGGTACCTTTTTATTTACTCCTAAATAGAACAGCAGCGACGAGGGAGCCATCACGCGACTGTCCCAATACCCCTCGTCGTAATTTTGGTGGGGTTCGGCCAGGAGTTGGCTGTCCACGTGGTGGTAGTCGGCCCCGGCTACTACTATATCGGCTTCGTAGGTGCCTTCGGCGGTCAGCACGCGGTCGGCGCGGCCTTCTTTTACCGAAATATGCCGGACATTTTGGTTTAAAATAATCTTGACGCCCATCGCTTCGGCCAGCGCCACCATGCCGCGCACGATTTCGTGCATACCGCCCATTGGGTACCAGGTGCCCATCGTCATTTCGGCGTAGTTCATCAGGCTGTACATGGCGGGCGTTTTCCGGGCCGTTGCGCCGAGAAACAGGATCGGGAATTCAACCAATTGCAGCAGACGCGGGTCTTTAAAAAATTTCCGCACGTGGGTAGCGAACGGCTGGAACACATCCAGCCGCGTGACGTCGTACAGCAATTTCAAGCTCAGAAACTCCGACACCTTCCGGCTGGGCTTCCAGACAAATTTCTTGATGCCTACCTTATATTTATAAGCTGCCTGCCGCAGAAATTCATCCAGCCGCACCGCGCTGCCCGGCTCAACGGACTCGAAAAGACTCCGCAGACCCGGCATATCCGCCGGAAGATCCATGTCCTGCGTTGGTCCAAAGACGACTTTGTAAGAAGGGTCGAGACGCACGAGATTGTAATAGTCCGATGGCTTTTTGCCGAACTCGGCAAAATAATCTTCAAAAATATCGGGCATCCAATACCAACTCGGCCCCATGTCGAAAGTGAAGCCATCCGCCTCGAACACCCGCGCCCGTCCGCCGGGGACGCTGTTCTTTTCCAACAACGTGACATCATACCCCCGCTGCGCCAGCCGCGTGGCGGCCGATAACCCGGCAAAGCCGGAACCTATGACGATGACTCTTTTCAATTTTGAATTAGTGACGGTGGTGCCGCCCCCTTGGCGGTCGGGCGTGCAATTTTCGAATTACAAACAAACGCAATCTTCGGGCAAAAAAAGAAGTCAGATGGAACACATCTGACTTTATACAAAATATATTTCATGAAAATGGTGTGGTATCTTCGAAAAACCTCTGTTCACTAACCCAAAGCTAGTTAATCCAATCGCGAGTACACCTGGAGCATCCGCTTCAAATCCTTGCGGGCGATATGGATACGGTTTTTGACGGTGCCAATGGGGATTTCCAGCTTGGCGGCGATTTCGTGGTACTTAAATCCCCGGAAGTGCATCATGAAAGGCGTTTTGTATGCCACTTCCAACGACTCGATGGCCTGGGTGATGTCTTCCAATGCAAAAGTCGAGTAAGCCTGGTTATCGGTGCTGTTATCGGCGGTATTTATGTAGTGCAGATTGTCGGTGGTATCGATGAAGGTTTTCCGGCGTACCATCCGCTGGTAATTGGTGATGAAGGTATTCTTCATGATCGTGTACAGCCACGCTTTCAAGTTGGTACCGTCGGTGTATTTGTCGCGGTTCGTGAAAGCTTTCAGCATCGTGTCCTGTAGTAGGTCGTTTGCGTCCTCGGTGTCGCGTGTGAGCCGCAGCGCAAAGGGACGCAGCGTTTTGGATACCTGATCCAAGTTGTAGGTGAATTCAAGAGCAGTCATAGTGGGTAGCAGATTTAAATGACTTCGTTTTGTTGAAGCAAAATAAACATTTCTTAAACAAAATTCCAAACGTATATCTCAATTATTTCCTAGAATAGGAACGCAATATAGTAGGTTTTAGTATCAAATCAAGATTTTTGTCAGGAAATAAAATGAAAACATTATTAATTTAATGATATAGGAACGAAAAGAAATTATTTTTGAAGCTTTTGGCCTTTTGACGCCTGTGCAGCCTTTCCGCCGTTTATATGACCAAACGTTAAACAATTGTGCCTGCCTTTTTCACTTATTGTGCATAAGGGAATCTAAGCGGGCTGGGATAAAGGAAGGAGTAGTGGAGATGGCGAGCAATTTTTTCCGAAGACACGATTTTGAACGGTTTAGAATTCTCCGGTTCGGTGAAAGTGGGAAGTTCCCAGCCGTGTTCCTGGCAGGATTTTTCGTAAACCGCGCGGCGCGGCGGGTGGTCGGGCGCTACCATATTGAAGGTTTCGTTGCCGATGCCCCGTACCAGCAACTTACTAATGATTGCCACCACGTCGTCGCGGTGAATGTAGTTGACCGGAACGTCGCCCGTCGCAATATCTTTTTTTCCCCGCACGTACTTGCCCGGAATCCGGTCGTAGCCCATCAGGCCGCCACAACGCAATATGGTCGCGGTGCGACCTGCTTTCCTCAACGAAGTAATAATTTGTTCAGCATCCACCAAGTAAGGCGAAGCAGATTCTGCCGGGTCGATCACGTCATCTTCGACCACAACCCGACTCAACTCGGGATAGACCGAAGTCGAACTGACGTAAAGAATTTCCGATGTACAGGATTTCTCGATCATGCCAACCAAATTACGCATTTGCTGGGGATGAAAATCCCCGCCTTGCTTCGTCAGTCGGGGCGGTATATCCACAATGAGGGTATCGGCCTGTAAAAATTCTGTCCAATTTCGCCCCTTTGGATCGGGGTCGAGGACTAGGGCGTAGGCGTCTATGCCCGCTTCCCGAAGTTGCGGCACTTTATCTGACGAGGTAGTGCTGCCTTTAATGGCAGTATACCCCCGTTCCAGCAAGTGGACGGCCAGGGGAAAACCCAGCCAGCCGCAGCCGATGATACTTATGGTTTTATTGGTTTGCTCGGACATAGGGGCTGCAACTTTTGCGTACTTTTGCGCGTTCGACCAAGTGTTTCCCGATTTCGAGCGAATGTACCCCAACCGAATCTTTGCTTTTCTGGGCCTGACCGTTTTGCTGGTCGGCTGCAACTCCCTCACCGACCGCGAACCCGACCTGAGCGACATTCGCGTAGAAGTAAAAGTGGAGCCGTTGGAAGAAGCGCTGTTTGCCTGCGAGAGCGTAGCAGAAGTAAAATCGTTCCTCGGGCGGCATCCCTATCTCCAACAATTTTATTTTGAGGGATACGCGCAGGACACTTCGCTGGCCAGTCGTCTTTACGACCAAGTACGGAACAATGATTTGCGAAGTTTCAAAAACCAGGTGGATTCTTTGTTGGGAAATCGGCAGGAGAATCTGGCAAAACCCCTGGAAGGAGCCTTCCGTCATCTTAAATACTATTACCCCGATTTTCAGCCGCCTCGGATAGAAACCATCATGACTGGGTTTCTGGGCAATGATTTGTACGTGTCAGACAGTCTGATTGTCATTGGGTTGGAGTATTTTGGCGGACCAAAGGCCACCTACCGTCCGCAGGTGTATACCTACCAACTCCGCCGTTATCAGCAAGAGTATCTCATTCCTTCCATCCTGTTTTTTATATCGGATCGCTACGTTCGAACCGACCCAAAGGACCGGACGTTGCTGGCCGACATGGTGAGTTATGGAAAAGCGTTTGAGTTCGTGAAGCACTGCGTTCCGCAAACACCCGACAGCCTGATTCTTGGCTTCGCGGAGCGAGATCTGACGCGCACTTACAACAGCCAAACGCAGCTTTGGGCCTTCTTTGTGCAGAACAAACTGCTCTACGAAAAAGGCGAATTGGCTAAACAAAAATACGTGGGGGAAAGACCCTTTACGCCCGAAATAGGGGAGGAAGTACCGGGCGGCATCGGTCGCTGGCTCGGCTGGCGCATCGTGAACACCTATTTGACTAACAACCCGGAAGTAACGTTACAAGAATTAATGAAAAACTCCGACGCCCGACAGATTTTGCAACAGTCGGGATATAAGGGACAGACTGATGAGTGAAGGCGTGGGGGCATCACGCTTACATTTCCCCACTTTTTAAAAAAAAACCATGGCTAAAAGTAGATTTGGGCGAAGCGACGACGAAGAGGACGAAAACGCCTCGAAGTCGCCTTTTGCCGTCAAGAAATTAAGTTGGACGGGTTTCAAGAAAACCCTGGAAATTTTCCGCTACACCCTTCCTTATAAGGGGTACTTTATCGTGGGCTTCATTTTCCTGATTCTCTCCACGGGCACGTCACTGGCGTTTCCCAAGTTGGTGGGCAGCATCATCGAGGTCATCGAGGGGAAGTCGAGCTACACGATCAACCAGATTACGGGCGTCCTGATCGTCATTTTGGTGTTCCAGGCGATATTCTCTTACCTGCGGATTTACCTATTTGCCCGCGTGAGCGAGTGGGCGATGGCCGACGTACGGCGCGATGTGTACAGTCGCATCATCACGCTGCCCATCGGCTTCCTGGAACAGCGGCGCGTGGGTGAACTCACGAGCCGCATTACTTCCGACGTGACGCAGTTGCGGGATGTGTTGTCGTTTACCGTCGCCGAGTTTTTCCGGCAAATCGCCACCCTGGTTGTGGGGGTGACACTGATTTCCCTCACTTCCTGGAAACTAACGATGTTTATGCTGGCGACCTTCCCGATCATGGTCGTAGCGGCCATGTTCTTTGGGCGCTACATTCGGCGACTTTCCAAGAAAGCGCAGGACGAACTGGCCGCCGCCAACGTCATCGCCGAAGAAACGCTGCAATCGGTGCAGGTCGTGAAGGCGTTTACCAACGAGCGGCTGGAGGTGAATCGCTATCGTGCGGCTCTGGATCGCGTGGTCGACAATGCCCTGAAGGCGGCCAACTTTCGGGGTGGCTTTGTGTCGTTCATCATTTTTGCCTTGTTCGGTGGCATCGTGGGCGTAATTTGGTACGGGGCCAATCTGGTACAAGCGGGTGAACTGACCATCGCCGACCTGTTTACTTTTGTACTCTACACCACCTTTATCGGTGGCGCGATGGGCGGCCTGGGCGATATGTACGCCCAAATCAACAAAACCATCGGCTCCTCCGAGCGGCTGGTCGAGATTCTGGGCGAGACGTCGGAGGTCGATCTGAGTAAGGAAGACCAACCGATTCCCGCCGTGGATGGCAATATCGTTTACAACGATGTGCGGTTCAACTACCCATCCCGGCCCGACGTGGAGGTGTTAAAGGGCATTTCCTTTGACGTAGCGGCGGGTGAAAAGATTGCCCTGGTCGGCTACAGCGGCGCGGGCAAATCGACCATCGTGCAGTTATTGATGCGCTTTTATGACCCGCAACACGGCCACATTACGGTGGATGGCGTAGACGTAACGGCTTACCCGCTCACCGCCCTGCGCAGCATGATGGCCATCGTGCCGCAGGAAGTCATGCTTTTTGGCGGGACGATCCAGGAGAACATAGCCTACGGTCGGCCCGGTGCCTCAGCCGAAGAAGTGCGCGAGGCGGCCCGCAAGGCCAACGCCCTACAATTCATCGACTCCTTTCCCGAAGGAATGGAAACGATCGTCGGCGAGCGCGGTGTGAAGCTTTCGGGCGGACAACGACAGCGCGTGGCCATTGCCCGCGCCATCCTGAAAGACCCAAAAATTCTCATTCTGGACGAAGCCACGAGTTCGCTCGACGCCGAAAGCGAGCAGCTGGTGCAGTCGGCGCTGGACGAGTTAATGAAAAACCGCACGAGCATCGTCATCGCCCACCGCCTGGCGACCATCCGCAAGGTGGATACGATTTATGTCATTCGGGAAGGACAAATCGTCGAGTCGGGATCACACAATGAACTGGCTTTGATCGATAATGGACTTTACGCCAATTTGATCAGGTTGCAGTTTGAGACGGCTTCCTTAGTGGACAATGAAAAGTAAATAATGAAAAATGAACCGTCTGCGGACTTAGAAACGACAATAAAGGGCGGTAGCCCGCCCGCTGAGTATTTTGAGGCAAGATTAAACGACGCCACCGAAAAGGAGGAAACCGCACAGCAGCTTTTCAACGGTTTGGCCGGGGGAAGGCTGTTGGCTTTTGTGGGCCTGGTGGTTTCACTGGGCTTGTGGAGCAACGAGAATCAGCCGCTTTGGGGGGTTGTGGGCTTACTCGCTGGTGTCGCCTTCATCGTCCTGATGGGGCGTCAGCAGAAGGCCAAGCGGCGGCGTAACTTTCTGCGCAATCTCCAAACTGTCAACGCCGACGAACTGGCGCGGCTGGATTTTAAATTTCTGCGTCCCGAAACGGGCGAAGAGTTTGCCGACCCGCTTCACCCCTACGCTACCGACCTCGATGTTTTTGGCAAACACTCGCTCTACCGGCTCCTGAACCGCAGCCGCACCGACGAAGGCAGTCGCCGCCTGGCGCACTGGCTTACGCGTCCCGCGCCGCTGGACGAAATCCTGATGCGGCAAGAGGCCGTGCAGGAATTCAAACCCGCCGCCGACTGGCGGCAAACTTGGGAAGCTACCGCCCTGCTGCACGAACACGCTTCTCAGCAGGTGGGCGCGTTGCGAACCTGGGTGAACGAAGTCATGAGTGAGTCTCTGCAAAAGTCACTTAATTGGCGGTGGTGGCCCATCGTGACGGTGACGCTGGGCATTCTGGCCGCGCTGGGCATCTTGTCCGGCTGGTTTTTCTGGCTGAGTATTTTGTGGCAGGGATTCATTTTGAAACGCTACAACGCGGGCATTCAGGATCTTACCAACCGTACCACCGACCTTGGCCTGACGCTGGTCGCTTACGCCGATCTGCTGGAATTGGCCAATGAGGCCCCGTACCAATCGCGCTGGTGGCAGTTGCGGCTGGCGGCCATTGGAAAAGCCCCCACCGCCATCCGCCGTGTGGGGAAATGGTTCGCCCGGCTGGACTACCGCCTGCACCCGATTTTCGTTGTATTCGTGGGAATTCCGTTTCTGTGGGATTTGCATTGCCTGGCCGCGCTCGAAAAATGGAAAAAAGCGCACGGGGCCGAATTAGCCGCCTGGCTGGATGCCCTGGCTGATACAGAAGCGATGAACGGCTTGGCGGGCTTCGCCTTTGCGCACCCGGACTATCCGCTGCCGCAGGTAGCCTGGGAAGAAAACATCCGCATTGAGGCCACGCAGTTGGGGCACCCGCTTATTGCCGCCGCTGCGCGGGTGAGCAACGATTTCTCGTTGATCGGCACGGGTCACACTATGCTGGTGACGGGCTCGAATATGTCGGGAAAAAGTACGTTCCTGCGCACGGTCGGCATTAATCTCGTACTGGCGCAGACAGGTACCGTCGTTTGTGCCGATAGCCTGGCTTGCGCGCCCGTGCAGGTATTCAGCAGTATGCGGACGCAGGATTCGCTGGTGGAAAATACGTCGTCATTTTACGCCGAATTGAAGCGTTTGCGGCAACTCCTCGAACTTTCCGGGACGCCGGGCTTGAAACTTCCTGTCTTTTATTTATTGGATGAAATCCTGAAAGGCACCAACTCCGCCGACCGCCACCGGGGGGCTGAGGCGCTCATCCGGCAACTGCACCCGCTACCCGCCTCCGGGATGGTTTCTACCCACGATCTCGAATTGGGCGAATGGGGGGCTACCGAACTCTTCGTCGAAAACTTTCATTTCCGCTCCGATGTGCAGGACGGTAAGCTGCATTTCGACTACAAACTGCACGAGGGTATCTGCCAGAGTTTCAACGCCAGCGAATTGATGCGGATGATGGGGATTGCGGTGGGGGAGTAAAGAAAGGAAAAAAGCGCTACTCGATTTTCTCCCATGTTTCGTGGATGGGATCGCCCTTGCTGCTTTTGCCGGCATGATCCCATTTGCCATCGCTTAGCTTCCAGTCGAAGGACAAATCGGCCCCCACGCGGAGACGGTCACGGGAGAAAAACTGGATGTGTTCAGTGTATTTGCCGTTTTTGATGTCGTAGGTACCGCCGCCCGTACCATAAAATCCCTTCACCGCCGGGTCGATGGCTGCCCACTGAAAGCGGGTTCCCGACAGAATTTTCAGCGTTTTGCGGGTACCATTCTGGTGGATTTCCATCATGTCGCCCGTGCCGTCCTTGGCGCGTCCGCTGATGTGCCAGGTACCGGCCATCGGCTTATCGTTGGCGTCGTCCACCAGCATCCAAACCAATTCTTCGTCTTCGCCCCGCAGGGTCAGGATGCTGTCTTTGCGGATGACGGTAAAGACCACTGACTTATTGATTCTGGCCGTATCATTGGTATTGAATTCCGTGGTGTAGGTCATCTTATCGCCCTGCATCGTGAACGGGCCGCCCTCGGTGCGGTCGAAGTACTTATTGAGGATGCTATACGAAGCAATCATCAGATAGTCGTCCGCCACGATCAGCGAGACAATACTGTTGTTGGGCTGCTGTGACCGCCACGCGCCTTTGATGGATTGGGCAAAAGAGGAGCCTCCGGCTACGCTCAGGATGACAAAGAATAAGATAGCTTTTTTCATGGAAATAGAGTTCGGTTTTTGAGTTGGGAAGGTACTCAAAAATTGTTCCAGTCCCTCACCCGTGTCGCAGCACCACGTCCAACTCCTCTTTCATCGCGGGGCGGCGGGGGTTTTTCTCTTTGAGATCCATGGCCAGCAGGTCAATGGCCTCGCCAGCCAAGGGAATGTCCGTTTTGATAGCGATCATCTGGGTCGCCAGGTCGTGGTAGGCAGGGCGGTTCGCTACGCGCTCCCCCCACTTTTCCAGTAAGGGCAGGTATAGGGCCGTCAATTCTTCGGGATAAAGCTTGGCCAGGTAGGGACGCACCTTATTCAACCTATCGAAATCAGGACTTTTCTGTACAAGTTCGAGCAGCCGGGGCCAGAGCTTTTCTTCAATTAGAATAGGCGATAACGCCACGAACATATCTTTCTGCGGACTCGACCAAAAACCTTTGTTCGGTTTGTCCTTTATTTCCTTCGTCTTCTTCTTAATGAGGTCTTCGCGTTCCTTCTCCCATTCGGCGGTGGAAAAGGTTGTCTTCCATTTTTGGTAATAATTCAAATCGAACTGCCGACCGAACGCAAATCTTTTGGCAAAATTCCGGATTTGATCGGTGTCTTTTTCCAGTTCGGCGATGGTCAACAGTTGCTTTTCCCACTCGTGTACCGTGCCGGGGCGGTTTAGTCGCTCGGCCACCAGGATACCTTCCCCGAGCAGGGTTTTGGCTTTCCGGTGGTCGTTTTGCCGCAGTGCTTCATCCACCACGCCCTGCCTCACCTGCGGAATATCCATGCTGGCTTCCACGGCCTGGCTCACTTCCTCATCCCGGCCAATGCTGCGCAAAAATGTGATCCGCTCGGTCTTGAGGTGTTCGTCAGAATACCGGTCCGCAGTTTTTTCCAACCGATCCAGCACGGTGAGGTACAGGTCGGGGTCGCCCAGGGAAAGGGCGATTTTGGGGATAACCGCCAGCAAGTCGTAGCCGTAGTCGCCGTAGTTGAAGTAGGCGCTGTTTTGGAGTTCCTTGGCCAGAAATTCGAGCAGTTCCACTTTGAGTTCCAGGCTGGCGTCCGAAGTGGCGAGGGCAGCCATCAATTCGGAGATGCCGAAAAACGTACCGCCCAGATCGCCCGCCGAGTCGTCGGATTCTTCGTAAAGATCCATAAGTTCCACCAGCAGCACTTGCGCTAGGGTGAGGGCATCCTTGTAGTTGTCATGGGAGGCGTACTGGTAGCCCATCTCGACGATCTTGTCGAGTTCTTTGGCCACTTTCCGCGACTCGCTATAGCCAAGATAACCCCGGTCGGCGTGGGTGCGGACGATTTTCGCGATGAGTTCGCTATATTTTTGTCCGACGTCGATGCGCTCGTCCTTATCGGCGAAGTGGAGTTCGAGTTTTTGGCGGAAGGTCTTGTCTGTAGCGGCGTATTCTGTTACGAAGCCGCGTAATTCCGACAAGTCGATCTTGTCCAGCAGGGAAGCCAGCGTTAGTTTCTGGGGTTTCTTGGTGGTGGGCTTGCCTTGGTTTTGCTTGATTCGCTGGCGAATTTCGTACAGCACCGCCACCACGTGCTTGCAAACCATTCCGTCATAAGGGCAGTCACAATTGTGCGCTGTTACTTGACGCCTTTCCAGCGTGATTTCAACCTGGTAGGTTTCGGAGCCGTCCACCTCGGCCTCCCAGAAGTCGTCCTCGTCTACTTCGAGGTAGGTGACCGCGCCGTTGTTGAAATAGGCGCTTCCACGCTTGACAATCTCGGGGCTTACTTCTTCTTCAAAATTATCGAGCGTGAGCATGGGAAAAGATTCAGGGTTGGGTTTCGAGAAACACGAAATTACCAACTATCGCCCACTCAAGGGCAAATCTCCTCCACCTTTTTGGCCAAAGCCTGATCGAACGCCTCCCGTTGCTCGATGGTTTTGTAATGCGCCTCGAACAGACTGTCCATCACGAAGGTAAGCCGCGTCGCGAGTTCGCCCGTCTGCACGGTCAGGGTTTGTTTCAGCGAATCTTCCTCCATCTTTTGCGCCTCGGTCAGCGGGATATTGGCCTTCATCAAAGAATCGCCCCGCAGACGGATTTCGTTGGCTACCCGGAAACGCTGCTCTTTCAACTGCCTCGCCTGACATTCTAAATTTGCGAGGATGGCTACATCCTTGTCCCGAACCGAGTCATTAGCGCAGCCGAAGTGGGACACAATTAAGGCGATTAAAAGAAAGGGTTTTTTCACGTATAACTTTCTGTTTTTGCCATTCTGAGCGTAGCCGAAGAACAACTATTTTAATTTTTTAGGCCACTGAATTGCCCGCAACACGTTATCGCCCACGGCCCGGCCCATGAGCAGACCGCGTTGGTTGTCCATGTCGTAGTGGATGCCGCCGTACAGCCGCGAGTCGGCGCATTCTTCGGACATCTGCTTGAAGTTGTCGAACTTGCGGGTGCCGAAGCCGTGCTGCATTTGCGAGCGGTCGGTGAAGGGGTACACGCCGTCGCCGTTGGTGAACATCTCGATAAACACCCGCTCGCCCACGGCGGCTTCGGTGGCGTGGCCCGAGGTGTAGGCCGGGAAAGGTGGCGTACCGATGACGGTTTTAAAATTAGGATCGATGTATTTTTGAATGTAGGAAACCGGACGAATCAGGTTGTAGTCGTACTTAATTTTCCAGCAGGTGATGAAGGCGTCGTTTTCAGCGATGCCCAGCTTGGCGTAGGCTACCACTGCCTTTTCGAGCGTGGCGTTGGTCTCTTTCAAAAGCTGGGTCAGGATGCCGAAGGTGTGGCCCGTTGGTGTGCAGGTGGCGAAAGGATCGTCGGCCCAGAAGCGGGCGATCTCGCGCTGCTCGTCCGTGCCGTTTTTCACTATATCGTACACTTGTTTGCTAATCTTGTAAAAGTCCGAATTCGGATCGGCCGAGAAGGCAACGGGCTTGGGCGGCACGGCGTAACTCATGTTGGAAGCCAGCATTGGGCGGCACTTGTTCCACTCGGGGCAGAGGGGCGTCAGGTTCTTGGCATCGGTAGGAATCCATTTGTCAACTCCCACGGGGTTTTTATAGGTTTTAGAAAAAGGGGTGAGGTAGGCTTCGTGGCCGCCGTCGGACTTAGAGTACTCGAAAACCGCCTCCGCAATATCCTTGCCAAGCTTATAGGAAAGCTCCGCTACGGCTTTGCTGGGGGCTTCCTGCCTGAACTTATTGTAATTAATTTCTTCTTTTTCAATAATCAATTTCAGGTTATCTGCCGACAAGTTGCCGCCGAAGGAAAGCCGCATGATTTGGGCTACCGCCGCATTAGTGACAATGCCCCAATGGTATTGCACGCTCAAAGCGTCGGCCTGGGGCATTTGGTAAGAGCCAAAACCATTCAATTGTCCGGTCAGCGAACGCGCGCCGGGAATGCCCCGGTAAGCCGCTTCGTA
Source organism: Cytophagales bacterium (assembly GCA_038235275.1). Lineage (GTDB taxonomy): Bacteria > Bacteroidota > Bacteroidia > Cytophagales > Spirosomataceae > Persicitalea. Next base: position 37,671 of record JBBSUC010000040.1, read on the forward strand.
AGCGGTGACGCCCGTGAGGCCGAAAACCCGTGCCGCCTGGGGCGGGAAAAAGCCCGGCGTTTCTTTTACCAGATGACATTCCAGGTTGACCCAGTCGTGCAGGAAATCCGCCGAATAGTTGGCCGTGACGTTAGTTGAAGTAATGGTTGGCGTTACCTGATCGGTGGGCGTGCAACTCCACACGGCTGCGGTGAAGGTGAGGAAGTAAAAAACTTTTTTCATCGTCAGTGTAGTGTTCTGTTCACGTTTATAGACTTTGCTAAAAAAAGCAACAATGGTGCCAAAAATCCTGAGTGTCAGCAATATTCAATGAAGAACCTCGTGCAGCACTTCCAGCGACTTGATCTCGCCCAGCGAATCGAGGTGGATTTTGTACAAAAAAACCAGCATGTTCAGCAGCGAAATCCGCCGCGTCCGGTCCAGCGGCACCACCGTACCGAAGGGGGCCGATAGCCAGATTTGCAGCGCCATCTTCTGCGTGGCGTCGGGCGAGGCGGGGTAGTGGTTGTCGCGAAGTTCGTTGGTCAGGTCGTCGGCCGTTTCCATGCCGAAGCCCAGGAAAAATGCCAGTTGCGCCAGAAAGTGGATATGAAAATTCTCGTAGTGTTCGTCGGCGTTGTCCAGGTACAGCACGGCGTCTTCCAGAAACTCGAACAGCGGCACGTTCTCCTCTTCTTCCCGCAGAGATTTTATCAAAATCTCGGTCAAAAACAGCCCCAAACTCGACTTTACGACCTCAAACGGCAAGCTGTGGAACGGAATCCGGCACTTCATTTCGGAAATGCGGTGCAGCGTGTCAGTTTTGTTTTTGTGATAAACCACCATATCCAGCAACGTCAGCGGCTGAAACAGCGCGATGCGATTGGACTTGGCGCGACTGCTCCGCACGCCATTGACAATGTAGCTTTGAATGCCGAAGGCTTCGGTGTAGACCTTCGCAATAATGGACGATTCGCGGTAGCGAAGGTAGTTTAGCGCGATTCCTCGGGTTTTGTGGAGCATTTTTTAGCTATCGGCTTTGGGCAATCGGCCGGGCGGCGTACCGCTTTCGGCCTTTTTAAATTCTGTCTTTTGCAAAGATAAAAAAACCTCCCGCGAATGTGGGAGGTACAAGTTGGTAAAAAGTTGCGCGGCAGTCATAACCAAATGGTCGGAAAATTAGCAACAGCCATCCGGCCCGCAACAAGCGCCTTTCGCCGAGACGGCCACGGTGTTCAGCATTTCAAAAACGGGCTTTTTCGCGCCGCCGGGCTTGCTGGCGAAGAGCGTGATGCTTTCCACGACCGCGCCGCTGTGGCGGAAGTGAGCGATTTCGGCGGCGGGCAGGTATTCCAGCAAAATATCGTCGGGAATAAAAATGGCCTTCTGCTTCTGCACCGTCAGATTCTCGAAGCCCGCTTTGGTGGCGAGGGCCAGGTACTCGTCTTTCATAATGGCCCCCGTCACGCAGCCCGCGTACATTTCGGCGGCCTGGCGCAGGTTGTCGGGCAGTTCGCCGTTTAGCACGATGTCGGAGATGCTGAAATGTCCGCCTGGCTTTAACACCCGGAATATATCGGCGAATACCTGCCGCTTGTTCGGGACGAGGTTTAGCACGCAATTGCTCACGACCACATCGGCCACGGCGTTGCTTACGGGCATGGATTCGATGTCGCCCTGCCGGAACTCGACATTGTGCAAACCGCGCGTTTCGGCGTTTTGCCGGGCGCGGGCGATCATTTCTTCCGTAAAGTCGATGCCGATGACCTTACCCTCCGGTCCCGTCTCGTGTCGCGCTACGAAGCAGTCGTTGCCCGCGCCGGAGCCGAGGTCGATGACCACATCGCCCTTTTTGATTTTGGCAAATTGCGTGGGCAACCCGCAGCCCAGGCCGAGGTCAGCCTCCGCCGTATATCCTTCCAGGGCGGTATAGTCATCAGTCATGATGTTATACACTTCCTGTGAGGTTGGCCCTGAGCCGCAGCAGGAGGCGGCATTCGCCTCCGGGTCTTGCCGGGCAATCTCGGCGTATTTCTTGCGGACGATTTCTTTCAGTTCCAGTTCGGTCGTTTCCATAGTTTTTTAGTTAAAATTAAAAATAACTGATTGTAATATTGCGATGGTTGAAGACAAATTTTTAGCAGCAACTCAGTACCTTGAACTTTCCAAATATGGCGGTAAAAGTTTCTTGTGCCTCCTCCCAAACAGCCTCATCTATGCAGTAGCACACGCGCGGCGGGTCGATTTCGCCCTTGATTATCCCGATGCGCTTCAATTCCTTCAAATGCTGTGACACCGTGGCCTGTGAGAGCGGTAACTCATCGACCAAATCCCCGCAAACGCAGGCTTTGCGCTCGGCCAACAAATGCAGAATGGCTACTCGCGCCGGGTGGGCGAACGCCTTGGCGAGTTCGGCGATGCGGTTTTCCTGGACGGTAAATTCCTGAGTCTTGGTGAGGCCCATTGGGGTTGGGGTGGCGGTTGCTGGTAGGGCGAAGGTACGGGAAATTTTATCAATCGCAATATTGCGATTGATTCTGCCAAAAAACATCCCGAAAAACTGGCCGTCTGACACTTAAGTTTTCGGGATGTTATAAGCCTTATTTCACCTCCTCGATCCCTAATTCCTCCTCCATGTACTCTTCCCACTTGCCCGGCGTGGAAGGAATTTTCTCACTCACGCTAATTCCCCGCCGAGAAGGCCGCTTCTCGGCGGCTTTGATCGTCAGCGGCTGCTCGGTTTGGGTGCCACCAGCCGTAGTCACGACCACCTTGTACTTGCCGGGACGAACGTACAACATCTTATCCTCCGCCGCTTCCAGCTTGATCTCCTTGTCTTCCTTCTTTTTGGTTTCGTTCAGATACTGCGCGTAAGCGGCCTTGGCGTCGGGGTTTACGGTATAGTCCCAAACGGCATAGTTCAGGCCCGACTCGCTGTTGTCGGTGAGCTGAGCTAGGGTGAGGCCCTTATCGGTTTTTATGTCGAGCGTGGTTTTTCCGGCGGTTTTGGCGTAATAAGGAATCTCGAATTGCAGCGGCTTCGGCTCGGCGTACTTATTCACTTTACCCCAGCGATCGCTGTACGTCACGGGGTCGAGGTCGAAAACGTACACATCTTTTTGCCGCATTGTGTCGGCCAATTGCTGAATCAGACTCACATCGGCCACGTAGATGGACCGACCGTGCGTCCCGACGACCAACTCCTGATCGCGCGGATGCACCAGCAAATCGTGGACTGCCACAGCGGGTAAGCCGCCCGACATCCGCATGAAGCTTGCGCCTTTATCCAGCGAAACATAGATTCCGTGGTCGGTACCGACGTACAGGATGTTGGCGTTGGCGGGGTCCTCCTTCACGACGTTGATGGGTTCGGCGGGCAGGTCGGTACCGATGGCTTTCCAGGTTTGACCGTAGTCGGTCGAAGCGAAGAGGTAGGGCAGAAAATTATCGTCGCGGTAGCCGTTGAGCGAAACGTACACCGTGCCTTCGTCGTGGGCCGAAGCCGTCAGGCGGCTCACCCAGAGGTTTTGGGGCAAAGCATCCGAAATTTTCGTCCAGTTGTAGCCCGCGTCTTTCGACACCCAGACCAAGCCGTCGTCGGTACCGGCGTACAGCAAACCAAAGCGCTTGGGCGATTCGTCGATCGTGGACAGCGTGCCATAAGGAACGTCGCCTTCCTTACCACCTTTGGTCAGGTCCTCCGAAAGGTTTTCGAATGTCTCCCCCTTGTCCAGACTGCGGTGGAATTTGTTGGAGCCAAAATAAACGATGTCCTGATTGTGGCGCGAGAGGAGAATGGGAGCTTGCCAGTTGAAGCGCAACTTGGGGTCACCGATTTCGCGCGGCATGGTCAGCCGCTTCATGCTGCCGAAGCCCGGCTTTTCCTTATCGAGCCGAAAGTAGGTGCCGAATTGGAAACCCGTGTAGACCGTGCGGTTGTCGCGCCAGTCCACTTGCACCTGCATCCCGTCGCCGCCCATAATGGATTTCCAGGCGGGCAGCGGGCTGTCCTCGCGGGGTTTGGAGGTTCCCGTCCACACACCGTTGTCCTGCAAGCCGCCGTACACGTTGTAAGGTTTTTCCATGTCCACCGCGATGCCATAAAACTGCCCCAGTGGCTCCGAATTGAGGTGCGACCAGTGCTTACCGCTGTCGTAGGTCACGTTCACGCCGCCGTCGTTGCCGTTAATCATGTGGTCGGGATTGTTGGGGTTGATCCACAAAGCGTGGTGATCGGAGTGAACATTTTCCTGATCCACGTTCTTCCATGACTTTCCCCCATCATCCGACAGCAAAATGGGTACGCCGAACGTAACCAGGCGATCGGGATTGCTGGGAGCGACAAAAATTTGCCCAAAATAATAGCCGTAGGAATACACCAGGTCGATGGGTTCGTCGTGGGTCTTTTTCCAGTTTTTGCCGCCGTTTTCGGTGCGGTAAATTTCCGCTCCCTTCACCGCCGCCGAAATGACGTCTTCCATCGCGCCGCCCATAAAATCGTAGATGTCCTTCACTTTCAGCTTGCCGCCCGCCATATCGGTTTTGATTTGTTTCGCCGAGTTTTTCTGGGGGAAATTTCCTTTGTCCAAAAACTCATTGATGACTAAATCCGACAATTCCATGAAATCTTTTTCACCCATCGCCTTCAATTGCTTCACCGTCAAGCTTTCGTCCTCCTTTTTATCTTCGGACTTGCGCTTGTCCTGGTTGTCCACGAAGGCATACATCGTGTTGGGTTCTTTGGGATAAATCGCCAGTCCAATGCGGCCTACGCCCTCGCCCTGCGGCAGGCCGCTGCCCGCCGTGCTGAGGAGTTGCCAGGTGTTGCCGCCATCGCTGGATTGGTAGATGCCGGAGGTTTTGCCGCCTTCCACGAAGTTCCAGGCGCTGCGCTCCTTGTGCCACATCGAGGCGAAGAGCACGTTCGGGTTGGTCGGGTGAATATCCAGGTCGATGGCCCCGGTGTTGTCGTCGATGTACAGCGTTTTGGCCCAGGTTTTGCCGCCGTCGGTGGTTTTGTACACCCCGCGTTCGGCGTTGGGGCCGTACAAATGCCCGAGGGCCGTTACCCATACCGTATTGGGGTCGCTGGGGTGCAGAATCACTCGTCCAATGTGGTGGGTGTCTTCCAGACCGACGTGCTGCCAGGTTTTGCCGCCGTCGGTGCTTTTATACATGCCATCGCCTGCGTAGGACGAGCGGCTCGAATTATTCTCGCCCGTGCCGACCCAAATCGTTTGCCCGTTGGTCTTCCAGTCCACAGCGATGTCGCCGATGGACATCGTGGATTCATGGTCGAACAGCGGCTTGAAGCTCATGCCGTTGTTATCGGTGCGCCACAGCCCGCCCGAGGCGTAGGCCACGAAAAACTGCGTGGGGTTGGCATCGTTGACGTCCAGGTCTACCACGCGGCCACTCATATTGGTAGGGCCGATGGCGCGGAACTTCACGTTGTTCAGGAGTGAATTGGCGTCCAGCTTCTGGCGCTGCGTGTAGCCTTTGGTGCGGTCGGCAGCAGAAGTGGCCGTGATGGCGGTGGCTGGCGGTGGCGTGGTGGCTTTCTTTTTCTTTTGGGCAAAAGTCGTGAGCGATGCGCTCAGCGAAAGCAGGAAAAGGAATAGTATTTTCTTCATCCGGATCAGGTGGGTTGGGTTAAGGTTCCGTAGATACAGTTTTAGCAAAAATAGGGAAGTTAAGTCAAACGGACAGGTTTTATGCTGCACCATGTTCATGACTAAACCCAAGCGTACTGCAAAATCCGTGCAGACTGGTGCTGCCACAACGCCTAACGTACAGGTGATGCTCGAAGCCAAGCAATGGATTACCAAATAGAGTGGAATATTAATTGTTTCTTCCTTACCTCGCCCTCGCAATTCTTCACCTAATCTCAGGATAAATCATCTTCCGCTCCGTCAGTTCGCCGGGCAAATCCCCGCATCTGCTCGCCAGGCCCGCGATGGTGACGGAAGTTTGGCAAATCTCCAACCCGTTGCAGCGGTAGTAGGTCGTTGTCCGGTTGGTTGGAATTACCTGAAAAAAAGCTTGACCCGAACGGCAGAGTGTCCGTCCGGTCTACCTGCTACTTCTTCAAAAAGCGCTTGGTAAAACTCTGCCCGCCCGCATGGATCTCGATCAGGTACGTCCCGGCGGGCAGGTGCCGCACATCGAATTGGGTTTTGAAATAATCCCCTTCGGCTTTCAAAAGTTGTGAATGAATCGTACGCCCCGCCGTGGTGAAAAGCGTAGCGCGAGAATTTGAAGCGAAGCCCTGCGCCCGAACCGTGACGGTTACTTCTTCGTGCGAGGGGTTAGGGTAGAGAATCAGGAAATCGCTTGGAACGAAAGCCGGGCTAAGGCTGGTCACCAGGTAAGGCGAGTCAGTCCCGGAAGCACCGCCCAGCAGCGTAACGACCGCCGACTCGGCCAGGCAACCGTTGTTGCTGACCACAACTTTGTACCGCCCGCCTTCGGTGGCTTTTAGCAGCGGGGCGTCCTCGGCGACCAGCAGACTATCTTCGCGGGTCCAGGCGTAGCGGTTTCCGATCTCGTAATTGGCCCGTAGGTCGACGCTGCCGCCCTTGGGAATAAGCACCGAAATGGGCGGTGCAATGACAGCCCGCACGTTCATCTGTTGCACGATCACATCCGTCGAGCGGACACGGCACTCGCCGTTGCGCACCTCCACGGCGTAGCGGCCCGGCTTGTCGGCCTGGTACGAAAATCCCGTCGCGGCCGGGATCAGGGCGTTGTTGTAGAGCCAGGCGTAAGTGTATTCTTTCTCCTGCGGGGCGGTGAGACGGGCCGGCAGGTCGTTACAAATTAGGGCGCTCAGGGCGGGAGTGATTGCGGCTTGCACGGGCCGGATGTCCACCCGCGTGGCGCTGGACATGGCGGAGCAACTGCCCTGAATGATGCGTACCTGATAATTACCGGAGGCTATGGCCTGATAGCGCGACTCGGTGGCCCCGCCGATGGACTTGCCGTCCACCGTCCACTGGTAGCTGTAGTCGGTTCCCGTATTGGCCGTGAGTTCGCTTCCCTTGCTGTCGCACACCAGCACATTTCCCTTCTGGGCAATATCGGCGAAGAGGTCGGAGCCGCGAATCTCTACGGATTTGGAAGTGACCTCGCAGCCCGCCGAACTCACGCGCAGCGCGTAGCGGCCCGGCTTGTTCACTTCCAGCGTTCGTTCCTGGCCTTTTTTGATTGGGGTGCCATTCTGTAGCCACTCGTAAGTGAAGCCGATGCTCGCGTTGGCCGATAAGGTTAGTCCTTGTCCCGCGCAAAGTGTGGTGTCGGTGTCTGGGGCGAATCGGGCGGCCAGCGCGCAATCCGGCTGCACCAGTCCGCTGATGATGAGCGCGTAGGGTTGGCGACCATTCTTAAGCGCATTTTTATGCGAAACCGTCAGGATATAGGTGCGACCTTTCAGGGGAGCGGCGACGTAGATTTGCTCCACATTATCCCGAAAATTATCGCCAGTCTTGGCCTTTTCGGCGGGAGCGGCTGGATCGAGTACCCAAGGCTGGTAGCGGTTGAAGCCTTCGGTCAACACCGCGTCCAGGTCGTTGACCAGCTTGGGGCTGCGGTTGTTCAGATTGCGATTACTGACGGAGGTGGGAGCCGCTTCGGGATCGGTCCAGCAGATCGTTACAACCAGCGGGCCATCGCCGGACGCTGTGAAGCTACGGGTGTAAGTACCACCCTGCGACAGCACATTTTCGGCCAAAAGGTTATCCCCCTGTTCGTTTAAAATAACCCTGGCCGCCGCCTCCGCGTCAAGGATTCCCCAGCCGTATTCGTAGCTGGGGGCAGTGTTGTCGCCGGGTTTGGTCGCCGTGTGCAGCGCCAGCCCTTTGAGCGTAGAAGCCAGCATGAACGCGCCTTTGCGCTGTTGGTGGAGTTCCTGCAAAAGCAATAGTGAACCCGACACGTTGGCGCTTGCCATCGACGTTCCCGTCAGTACGCCGTAGGCTTCGTCACCCGTTCCCACGCTGGAGAGTACCGCCGTACCGAGGCCCAGCAGGTCGGGTTTGATTCGTCCGTCGTCGGTCGGCCCCCAGCCACTGTACGGACTTAGCTGGTAGGCTACGCCGCGCAGTTCGGCGGAACCGACGGTCAGCACGTTTTTGGCATTGGACTCACCGGGCAAGATATCGTAGCCGTCGTTGCGGTTGCGGGGCAGGGCGCTTTGGTTATCGGAGTTTTTCAGGTAATACTTTATTCCGGCGGGCGGACCGTTTTCCACCCGCTTGTTGTCCGCCGAGCGCACCATCAGGAAATACGGAAAGTTGTAGGTAATGCGGTCCACTTCGCTCACCGACTCGTCGTAAAATCCGAAGCGGTAGTCCTGCTGTTCGTCCACGGCAGGCGTTCCCCACCATTCCCATTTCTGGTCGTTGGTATCGCCGGGGCGGCTGGGGTCCAGGACCCAGCCCGCCACGGGACCATAGGCGTGGTTGGAAATGAGCAGGTTGGGAGCCTCCCGAGCCACTTCACTCAGATCGTTGTCGAAATCCCAGGCTTTCAAATCTCCCCCGAAGGCCATGCCCTGGGCGGGTTTATAAACGCCGCGCCCCACCAGAATACCCGCCATGTGGGTAGCGTGATCGCCAAAGGCGGCGCCTTCGGCATCCGTTTGGCTGACTTTTCCGCTCAGTTCATGGTGTTCGGCCCGTACTTTACCACCGTCCCAGATCGCGAGCTTGCCCCTCAACGACGGACTGCCGCCATTCAGCGTCAGGCCCAAACCCCCGCCCTCATAGAGGGAAGCCGTGTGAGTGCCGAGCGAAAGCGGGGTGCTGTGGGTGGTATAATAAACGGGTTCGCCGCGCGCGTCGATATGGTGCAGGGAGAGGGTCTTGTCCGTTCCCAGATTCAGGCGGAGCGGCCAATTGCGTTGGCGGGCCTGACGAAGCGTTTCTTGGTGCTGATTTTGGTATTCTAAAAGTTGTTTGTCGGGAAGCTTTTGTGAAAAAGAATCCTCTTGCTGCGCCCGGACCGCCGTAACGGGCAAGCCGACCCTGGTTAAAATCAGGAAAAAAACAACGGATGTGTGTATCCTTAGCTTAATCGTAAACCTACCGCTCATGCACACGCTTTATTTGGAACCGAATCGATCCTTGGCCAAAAACAGTCCGTTAATCCTGCCGGAAAAGACGGTTTTCTTACGGCAAAAACTGTACCGTTTTATTGTCTTTTCAGGAAATGGAAGGGATTTGCCGTAAAGCCAAAACTAGTTTTGAGGCTATAAAACCAAAAGCGGGAAAGATAAACCAAAAGAACAGCGGTTAGCCCAGCGTCGCGTGGGATGGCGAGGTTTCAACCGAAGCGGCCTTTTCCGCTGGGGTTTCGCGAATATATCGCTTGAAGAAGCTACTGATTTTCAGGCCGAGTACGCCCAGAATCGCTTCTTTGAAAATTCCCGCCGACATTTTGGACTCGCCCAATGTGCGGTCGGTGAAGATGATGGGCACCTCGGTGAGTGTGAAGCCGTACTTCCAGGCGTCAAATTTCATTTCAATTTGAAAAGCGTAGCCCACGAACTTGATGTGGTCGAGGGGGAGCGTTTCGAGAACCTCGCGGCTATAGCAGACAAACCCGGCGGTGGGGTCCATTACCGTCATGCCCGTCACGAAGCGCACGTAATGTCCCGCAAAGTACGACATCAGGACCCGCTTCATGGGCCAGTTGACCACGTTGACCCCCCGAATATACCGGGACCCGATCGCGATGTCGCCATCGCCGTTCGCGCAGGCTTCGTACAGGCGCACCAAATCCTCGGGATTGTGGGAGAAATCGGCATCCATCTCGAAGAAATAACGGTAGTGTCTTTGCAGTCCCCACTTGAAGCCGTGGATATAAGCCGTACCCAATCCCAGCTTTCCTTTCCGCTCCGCTAAGTGCAGTTTCTCGGCGAATTCGGCCTGCAACTCTTTCACTTTGAGGGCCGTACCGTCCGGAGAGCCGTCGTCGACGATGAGCAAGTCGAAGGCTTTCGGCAGGCTGAAAACCTTACGAATAATCGCTTCGATGTTCTCGATTTCGTTATAAGTCGGTATGATGACGACGGAATCAGTCACTTATCTAGTGGGGAGTTGAGAGTTGAAGTTGAAGCAAGGACCCAGACGGTTGGAAACCCCTAACATTCAACTCGATTTCTTAAACAGAAAAGCCTTCGCGTATGTTTGAGTTTTCGCAAAAGTAGTAAAAAGCGTGATTTAAGGCTTAAATTTAGGGCCATCAAAAAGGAGGCCAGAAACTTATTCCTGAAAAAAACTCACAACCTAATGTTTTTCTTCTTCTCCCGGGTAGTCAGATTTTTCTCCACCTGGTCGTAAATTTCGGTCAGCAGAGTAGGGTGGGAAGTGTAGTAGGTATAGCTTTTTCGATAAAGAGATGTATCTACTTTATTCTCTTTCCAAATCCGCTTCTGCAATTTATCATACACAAAAATCGACGAATCCTGGGACCGTAACTGCAGGTGGGTCACGCGGGCTTCGGCGACGTGGATTTCCGTTAGGATCTCGGCCATTTTATCCTGCGGAATTAAGTCGCCTGGCGGACTATCATCGCCATCGCAGGCCAGCAAGCTTACGACGGATAGCGTCAGCAATAGGAAATGCGGTGGAATAAAGAGAGAACGCGGCATAGTCAGGGCAAAGTTTCTATATTTGTCTGGCTCCAAAGAACGCCCCAAAGGTCGCAAATCTTTCGAAAAGGGCTTATTTTTTAGGTTTTTTTAAGAATGTTCCAGCAATTTCTCACCAAACTCCGGCAATACGAAGTACGCATCCGCAAGGCGGTCAACAGCGAGCGGCAAGGCAACTTCCATTCCGTGTTCAAAGGCTCGGGGCTGGAGTTCGACGACCTGCGGCTCTACCAGTACGGCGACGACGTGCGGGCCATCGACTGGAACACCTCGGCTAAGGGGCACGGCACCTACATCAAGATATTTAAGGAAGAAAAAGAACAGACCGTGTTCTTTGTAGTGGACGTGAGCGCCTCGCAGGAAGTAGGCGACCTGGCTCGCCTGAAAATAGATGCGGCCAAAGAAATTTGCGGCGTATTGGCCCTGTCGGCGATTCAGGAGGCAAGCCGGGTAGGGCTGCTCTGTTTTTCGGACCAGAAAGAGCGCTACATCCGTCCGGGAGAAGGCATGAAGCACGCTTATGGATTTATTTCCGAGCTTTACAAACTGTCACCCGGTTCGCCGCGTACCAATCTTTCGGAGGCGATTTTATTGACTCTCAACGTACTGCGAAGGCGAAGCCTGGTTTTTATGATTTCCGATTTTATCGACGAGGGCTACGAACACAACCTGAAAGCCCTGGCCCGCAAGCACGATCTGATCGTGATTCACGTCCACGACCAACGCGAAACCGATCTGCCCCGGCTGGGTATTATCCCCATTTACGACGCCGAAAAGCAAGTACGAAAATGGGTCAACGCTTCTTCATCGCTGTATCGCGAAATGATGCGGCAGCGGTTTCAGGCACGGCGGGATATGCTGGAAAAACTCTGCCGCCAAAACCGTGCCGACTACCTGTCGCTGGATGCCGGCGAGGATTACGTGCCTGCGCTGATTAAGTTGTTTCGGGTAAGAAGATTTAATTAGTGGAGCCGGGGCCGCGGCGGCGTACCGACCCCGAGGTGCTGAGAATGGAGAATGGAGAATGGAAAAAAGACAATGTTTTCTTTGGCGAACGGCTCTGATACTGTTTATAGTATTGAGTTCATTGATCGGCTACGGTCAGAAGACACTTTCAAAGCAGGGACGGCGGCCGCAGGGCGAGTTCCTTGCGGATACGATCGAGGTGGGGAAGCCTTTTTCTTATTCGTTCAGCTTTTTGCATGATCCGGCGACGGAGGTTTTCTTTCCGGATTCGGTCTATGATTTCGCGCCTTTTGAGGTGATTGGGCAGGAATACTTTACTACCCGCACCGACTCGCTGGGTAGCCTGGATAGCACGGTTTATCGCCTGGTGTCGTTTGATGTGTCGGCCTTGCAAGTGTTGCGCCTGCCGGTGTTCGTGTACGTAGCCCGCGACTGCACGGCGGTGTACGCCGCACCGGACACCCTGCGGCTACACTCGCCGCTCCCCCCGACGACGCGGCCCGACACGCTGCAACTGCGGGCGGCCACCGAAGTCGGTACGTTGCAACGGGCGTTCAATTATCCCATATTCCTGCTGTTTATCGGTTCATTCGGTTTGGTTTTTCTGTTGGTTTACTGGTTCTTTGGCCGCGAAATCGAACGGCAATGGCGGGCTTTTCTGTTAAAACGGCGGCACGGCGAATTCGTCCGGGCCTTCAATCGCCTCAACCGCAACGCCCGCGAACGCAACAACACCAGTGAAGCCGAAAAAGCCGTTGTGGTGTGGAAGGAATACCTGGAAGACGTGGAGAAAAAGCCGTTTGCCACCTACACCACCCGCGAAATCGTGGACAATATCCCCGACGATACGCTGGAAGATGCTTTGAAGGACATCGACCGCATTATTTACGGTCAGGGAAAGTCGCCACAAATGGACGATTCCCTAAAAACATTGAAAAATGTGGCCCACCAAATCTACATTCGCCATAGACTCGAGATCATGGGGATCTCCGAATAAGCAGTTTTACAAGTAAAAACACGCAATGGAAAACTGGTTGTCGCTGCGGTGGTTTGGCTGGGAAGTGCTGCGCTCCTTGCACTGGGCGCATCCCTATTTCCTTTACGCCATTCCCGCTATTCCGCTGGCTTTTTTGTTGCGCAATGCTTTCCACCGCAAGTCGCGGCAATTCCTGACCATCCCCTACGAAGCCACCGAAACACCCGACGACTGGCTCACGCGGTTGCGCTACGTGCAGCCCGTCAGCGTGGCCCTGGCCCTAACGCTTGTCTTGCTGGCGCTGGGCCGGCCCCAAATTATCACCGAGCGCACCGACCGCTTTTCGGAAGGAATCGATATCATGCTGCTCGTGGACGTGTCGGACTCGATGCTCGAAAAAGACCTGAATCCCGATCGTCTCACGGCGGCCAAACGCGTAGCCCGTAACTTTGTGCGGGGCCGCTTGCAGGATCGTATCGGCATCATCGTTTTTGCCGGGGAAGCCTACTCGCTTTGTCCGCTTACGACCGACTACGACTTGCTGTACGGTTTTCTGGATGATTTGAAGCCCGACATGATTCGCACCGCCGGCACGGCCATAGGCAGCGCCCTGGCCGTGGGGGTCAATCGAATGCGTGACTCCAAGGGTCAAAGCAAGGTGGCGATTCTGATCAGCGACGGCGATAATACTTCCGGCAACCTCGACCCCATCACGGCGGCGCGCCTGGCCAAAGCTTTCGGGGTGCGCATCTACACCATCGCCGTGGGCAGCACCCGGCGGGTGAATAAGGGCGACTCACTTTCCGCTTCCTCTGCCCAGGTGGACGAAAGCGAGTTGCAGGAAATTGCCGCCGCTGGTGACGGCAAATACTTTCGCGCGACTGACAACGACGCTTTGATAAACGTCTTTACCCAAATCAATAAATTGGAAAAAGTGAAATTCAAGAACGTCGTCTTCCGGGAGGTGAAGGATTACTATCGCGTGTACCTCTACTGGGCCATTTTGTTGATACTGCTGGCTTTGGCCACAAAGAGTACGTTCATGAGCAATATTTTGGAAGACTGATGCTGCGCTCCTGCCATACCGAAGGCGTGATCGAAGCCGGACTCGACGAGGTGGGGCGCGGCTGCCTGGCTGGTCCTGTGGTCGCGGCGGCGGTTATTCTGCCGCCGGATTATCGCCACAATCTGCTGACCGATTCCAAGCAGCTCACTAAAGAACAACGTAACGTTTTAGAGGAAGAAATAAAGCGCGAGGCCCTGTCGTGGTCGATAGCCGAAGCCTCGCACCTGGAAATTGACGAAATAAATATTCTGCAAGCCAGTTTCCTGGCCATGCACCGGGCGGTAGCTCAACTGAAAATAGAACCGGAACATCTTCTGGTGGATGGCAACCGCTTCGTTCCCTACCCGCTTATCCCGCATACCTGCGTTACCAAAGGCGATTCACTCTTTCTGTCCATCGCGGCGGCCTCGGTCTTAGCCAAAACCTACCGCGATAAACTCATGGAACGCCTGGCGGCAGATTTTCCCCAATATGGCTGGGCGACCAATGTAGGGTACCCGACGATCCGACACCGCCGCGCCCTCAATGAACACGGCCCAACGATTCATCATCGCCGCAGTTTTCGTCTTGAATATTAAGCGCGGATTATAACCACTTGCGCACGTACCGCCGCGTAAATTCTACCACGAGCCCGTAGGCAATATGGCTGGCGAACTCACTACCGGCAAATTTCAGAGGTTGGTTCAAGGGCCAGGGTTCGGTATTCATCATGGGCAGCACGGAGCCGTGCGTGACGCCGTAAAGGGCCGTTCCCAGCAAACCACCCATGCCTTTTTGGGTTTCGGGCAAAGCCTCGACCAAACCGCCGTACGCCGCACCGATGCCCGTGCCGAACGCCCAGTGAATGGCCTGCTCCACGACGGGTTTCTCGCTTTTGGTCAAATCTTCGTCGGCCACTTCTTCTTTCACCCGGTCGCCCAATACCACGGGCGGCGAATCCCGGTTAGCGGGACGAGCGGGAAGATAAGCTTCCCAAGCAGTCTTGACGGCTGTGCCGACCAGTCCGGCGATGGCACCGGCCAGTACGCCTTTCCAAATATTTTGAGTCATGATTTTGGCTTTTAAAGTGGTTTGAAAAATGATTATGGGTTCACTTTAAAAAAGTATGCCTGTTTTTTGGGAAGGCACAAAGTTCCAAAGGCACAAAGGCACAAAGCGGGTGCCCCGTGGCGCACAAAGTTCCAAATGCACAGAGTCTCCCGTATCGGAAGGGTAGGAGGGAAGTAAGTACGTTTTTGCCTCCGTTTGACCGTTTGCCCCCTTTATAAAACGCGCGGTCGCTTGTACAGCGGCACGGTACTGCATGGTTCACCGAACATGAGGCTTTGGACGACGGGCTTGAGGCGGCGCGTGATTTCTACGTAGGCCGAAGTAGGGACGGGGTGCTTGCTGCATCCTTTGATGACGACCCGCGCATCGCGGTAGTCCTCGGGGTCGATGCGGTCGATGGCGTCGTAGAAGAGTTTGTTTTCCAGGGCGGTGAGGTCGCCGAAGACGAGGGCGTGGGCGTAAGGTTCGAGTTTAGTGGCCAGCAGCATGTAAGCCCAGGTGGGGACGATGGCGTCCTCGCTGCACACAATGGCGACGTTTTTGTCTTGGTAATCGCTCCAATCGTGGTTTTTCAGGAATTCGCGAAAATCTTTTTCCCGCAGGATCAGTCCCTGAAAAAGGTTGTCCTTTAAGTCATAAATCACCCGCTCGCCGGGATGGTAGTGTTCCTCCAAATCCAGGGTTACCAGACCGCTGTTGGCTACTTTGTTGATGATTTCTTCGGTTTGCATGGCTGATTTTGGGTTCAAGCGCTTTGGTTTCTTTATCAGGAATACACCAATTTTAGGTGAAACATTCCCTTCGACGGCGAGTGCCAGAAGTTCTGGAGAAGGTTTGCAAGTTAAAGAATTGTGACAGGCAACGGAATCGCAATAACAGGGTTCACTTTATTTAATTGGGTAATTATTAACCGAAAAAATCTTTTGTAGAAAGACAATCACCCGAAAAAATGAAACAAAAAGCCCTTCTTCTTTTGCTGAGCCTACTCTTCGTCTTCCCAAACCTGCGGGCGCAACCGAAGAATAAGCCTAACGTCCTCTTCATCGCCGTGGACGATCTCAAGCCGCTGCTCAACGCCTACGGCGAGTCGCGCATGAAAACGCCTAACATCGACCGCCTGGCCCGGATGGGAACCGTTTTCCTGAACAACTATTGCCAGCAGGCCGTCTGCGCACCCACGCGCGCCAGCCTGCTCACCGGAATGCGGCCCGATTACACCCAGGTGTGGGACCTGCAAACGCTGATGCGCGACAAGAACCCCGACATTCTGACCCTGCCGCAGTACTTCCGCCAGAACGGCTACGCCACGACGGGACTCGGTAAGGTCTTTGATAACCGAGCCGTCGATAAGGATACCGACAAACCTTCCTGGTCAATTCCCTACGACAAACTTGACGAAGAGGATTACGCCGCTGAATACGGGAAGCCCAAAGCAACCTATTATCAGGCTCCCGAAACGCTTAAATTATTGGCTGACATCCGCGCCAAGGCCGAAAAGCTGGGCCTGAAAGGCGAAGAACTGAAAGGTTATTTGAACAAAAACCGGGGGCCAGCGGTGGAATCCGCCGAAGTACCCGACGACGCCTACCAGGACGGGGCTGTGGCTAAAAAGGCGGTAAAAACCCTCGCCCGCTTGGCGAAAGCCGGAAAGCCGTTTTTCTACGCCGTGGGCTTCGTGCGACCGCACTTGCCGTTCGTGTCGCCCAAAAGGTATTGGGATTTATACGACCGGGAGGAAATCAACCCGGCTGCCTACCAAAAATTCGCTGCCGACTCGCCACAGTTCGCTTACCAGGCTTCAGGCGAGCTGGTGAACGCCTACCTGCTATCCAACGGCGAACGCTACCCGACGGGTTACGCGCCCAAGCCCACCGAAATGCAGAAGGAATTGATCCACGGCTACTACGCCAGCGTGAGCTACATGGATGCGCAGGTAGGCAAGTTGCTTGACGCGCTTGACGCGCAGGGTTTGACCAAAAATACCATCGTGGTGTTGTGGGGCGACCACGGCTGGCACCTCGGCGATCACGGCATCTGGTGCAAGCACACCAATTTCGAGCAAGCCACCCGCGCCCCGCTGCTCATCGCGGCTCCCGGCCTCACGGGTGACCAGAAAGCCAAAGGATTGACCGAATTCGTGGATATTTTCCCTACGCTTACCGAGTTGGCGGGTTTGAAAACTCCCGCCAACCTAGCCGGAAAAAGTCTGGTGCCACTCATGAAAAACCCCAACGCCACCGTGAAGCGCTACGCCCAAAGCCAGTACCCGCGTGCTACCAAAGAAAAGGGCAAACTCATGGGCTACGCCCTCCGCACCGACCGCTATCGCTACGTAGCGTGGTTCGCCGAAGACTACGATAAAAACAAAATCCTGCCCACGGCCCGTCCCATAGCCGAGGAACTATATGACTATGAGGACGACCCGAACGAGGAAATCAACTTCGCCGCACGGGCTGACCATCAAAAGGTTTTAAAAGAACATCGGGGCTATTTGACGGAGTTTTTGGGTAGCCAAACACAGGCTCGGTAATGTAAGGCTATTCCTGAACTTAGAAGAACACTGTGGCTTTATTTCAAAAAAATAAAAAAATTATTCTATCCGTGTAAGGAGTTTCTACCCTTCTGCTTGTCTTGTATCTGAACGATCCACCATTTAGTTCTTCTGTAAAATTCTAATGGTCAACCAGCAAGCAGTTTTGGATTATGGAGGACGCTTACCGCAGGGCTTCGGGTACTAGGGAAGGTCAAGATGGCGAAAAAACGCTTCTTGCCCCTTTTTCGGATTCAACCCAGTTGCATGCTAATGCCGCCCCGGATGACGAACTCTTCATCCGGAAAGCGCTGGAAGAGAATCCCCACTCGGGCGTCGAGTTGCTCTACAAGCGCTATTACCAGCCGATGTGCACCCACGCCGTGAAGTTCGTCGGCTCAAGGGAGGTGGCCGAAGACTTGGTTTCGGAGATTTTCTTTTCCTTTTATTCCAAAAATACCTTTCTCGAAATTAATACTTCCTACCGCCTGTACCTGTTCCAGACGGTGCGCAACCGAGCGTATAACTACCTGCGTTGGGATTTGAGCCGTAAAGCAGAACTCTCCGAAGCGGCCCAGAAACCGATTCTGAAAGAGCAGCAGCCCGATCAGATCAGTCAGTTTGAAGAACTGTACCACGACGTGGAGGAAGCCGTGAACAAGCTGCCCGTCGAGCGCCGCCGGATTTACCTCATGCGCAAGTTCGACGGCATGAAATACCAGGAAATCGCCGACGAACTGCATCTTTCCGTCAAAACCGTGGACGTGCAACTCAACCGCGCCAACCAGTTTGTGCGGGGGCAATTGAGGGAAAAGTGGCTGTTGTAATCAATTTTGAATGGGAGATTGAGTGAATGAGAGAATAGTTGTTATCGAAAATATCAATCTCTCAATCTCTCAATCTCTCAATCTCTCATTAATCAATGAACGCAGAGATAAATAAAGAATTCGTATTCAACTACTTGTCGGGAAAATCGACCGCTTTGCAGAAGCAGTTGATCGACGAGTGGGTGAAGGATGCCACCCGCGAGGAACTCTTCTACCAGTGGCTGGTCGAATACGAATACCAGCAACCGCAGTACCTCGCCGATGGGGAAAAAGCGATTGAGCGGTTTGGTGCCTACGCCGAATGGACGGAGGAAGAGGCCACGGCGGATACTACGGCGGAGGTCATTGGTTCATCCCGCTTCCGATTACGGGCCTGGCTGGTGGCAGCGTCCGTGGCGATTGTACTGATAGCAAGCGGGTTTTTATTAAAAAATAATTTGCTATACCAAACGCATACGTCGGCTTACGGGGAAACCAAAACGTTGCTTCTAACCGATAGCACGCGGGTGGTACTCAATGCCAATTCCTCGTTGCGGGTGCCGCGCTTTGGTTTTGGGCAAAAAACGCGGGAAGTGCTGTTGAGCGGCGAGGCCAATTTCGACGTGGCCCATCAGGCCGATAACCAAAAGTTCGTCGTCCGAACCGATAAGGGTTTCGAGGTCGTGGTATTGGGGACGGAGTTCACGGTTTACGCGCGGCCTGCCCGATCGAAAGTGATTCTGAATCGGGGAAAGGTACAACTCAACTACCGCGAGGGCCAATCCCGGAAGCAATTGACCATGCAACCGGGCGATTTGGTGACGCTCGACCGGGACAATCATCTCCGGCAGGAAGTAACCGCCCAGCCCGAGAAATACGCCGCCTGGAAAGACCACCGCTTCGTTTTCGACGACACGACCCTGGCCGAATTTGCAGAAATCATGCAGGAAAACTACGGTATTCGGGTAGTCATCCCGAATAAAAACCTGGCCCAGCGTACGCTGGTAGGCTCCTTCCGCGCCGAAAGGCCTGAGGAGTTGCTGGAAATCGTCTGCAAAATATTTAACCTGAAAGTAGTCAAAACGGACAATGCCCTGATGCTGCAAGAATAATCAAATACCTGATAACCCGGGTAGTTCCGGTCTGTCAACCAAGACTTTCCTAAACCCTAATTTAATTTATGCAATGAAAAAAATACTACGTGCATCGCTGTGGGCGGGTGCTTTGCTGGGGGGGCTGTCGTGGGGTGGGCAGCCCCCGCACGCGCACACCATATCCAGCGCCCGCCACGGAACCGCCACAAGAAGCCGA
>JBBSUC010000041.1:0-56905 GCA_038235275.1 Cytophagales bacterium
GAATTAGTGAATGTCGGAATTAGTGAATATGGCTTTCGCCAGTTTATTCCGACATTCACTAATTCACTAATTCCAAATTAACCCCCTATCGCCACTTTCCTCAAAATCGAATCAATAATCGTACTCGTCCTGACGCCGTCGGCTTCGGCTTCGTAGTTGAGCAGGATGCGGTGGTTCATGATGTCGGGGGCGAGTTCCTTAATGTCTTCGGGCAGCACGTAGTCGCGGCCTTCGAGGTAGGCCATCGCCTTGGCGGCCAGGTTGAGGAAAATCGTCGCGCGCGGCGACACGCCAAACTGGATGTACCGCGCCTCGTCGCGCAGACCGTAGTCCAGCGGGCGACGGGTGGCAAAAACCAATTCGATGATGTAGCGCTCCAGGGTGTCGGAGATGTTGACTTTGTTCACCTCGTTGCGGATGGCAAAAATCTCTTCCTTGCTCATGACCGGGTCCACGTGGTAGTCGAAGTTGAGGTCGGCCATGCGGCGCATCACTTCCAGTTCTTCGGCTTTGTTGAGGTAATCCACGTAAACTTTCATCATGAAGCGGTCGAGCTGCGCTTCGGGCAGCGGGTAGGTACCTTCCTGTTCCACCGGGTTCTGCGTGGCAAGCACCAGAAACGGTCGATCCAACAGGTAGGTGTCATTGCCAATGGTCACCTGCTTTTCCTGCATCGCTTCCAGCAGCGCGGACTGCACTTTGGCGGGTGAGCGGTTCACCTCGTCAGCGAGAATAATGTTGGCAAAAATCGGCCCCTTCTTGACTTCGTAATCGCCGATTTTGGGTTTATAAATCATCGTCCCGATCAGGTCGGCGGGCAGCAGGTCGGGCGTAAACTGAATGCGGTGAAAATTAAGGCGCAGTACCTTCGACAGCGTGTTGATCGTCAGCGTCTTGGCTAGGCCGGGGACGCCTTCAAGCAAAACGTGGCCGCCCGTAAACAGGCTGATGAGCAGTCGGTTCAGGAGCTTTTCCTGCCCCACGACCACCTTGCCCATTTCGTCGAGAAGTTCTTTTATTTTTGGTAAGTACATTCAAATGTCGGAATGTCGGAATTATTGAATGTCGGAATAAAGCGGAAATCGAGGATGAGTGTCGGAACCGTCCATTTTTTATTCACTAATTCCGACATTCACTAATTCACAATTAGCTTCCCACTGCCCGCACAAACCGGTTCTTCCCGTGGATGTCCTTTAATATTTCTACTTTTTGGTAATTTCTTTCTTCAAAAACCTGGCTGGTTTCGGGGCCGAAGTGTTCGTTGATTTCTACGTAACAGCGGCCGCCTTCCTTTAAATGGTGCTGGCCGAAGTCGGCGATGGCTTTATAGAAAAGCAGCGGATCGCTGTCTTCCACGAACAGGGCCTCGTGCGGCTCGAATCGCAGTACATTGGGCCGCATGTGGTCGGCTTCCGAGTAAGTGACGTAAGGCGGATTGCTCACAATGCAGTCGAATTTTTGCGGCGCGTCGGGCAGCGGAAAGGTGACGTTCAGCATATCCTGCTTATCAAAATGTACGTCGGCCATGAGATGGCGGGCGTTCTCGCGGGCCACCGAAAGCGCCTCGTCACTCACGTCCCAGGCGTGGACGGTGGCGTGGGGCAGGAAGCGGGCCAGCACGATGGCAATGCAGCCACTGCCCGTCCCAATGTCCAGGATTGAAGGCTTATCTTCCGGCTCGGCGTAGTCGCGCGTGACCAACCGCACGAGTTCCTCGGTTTCAGGACGAGGAATGAGAACCGAGGCCGACACCTGGAATGTCAGTCCGCAAAACTCGGTGGAGCCGATAATATGCTGGATGGGTTCGTTGCCGTTGAGCCGCGCCACGATATCGTCCCAATCGGGCTGCACCTGTGAATCGGGAATAGGGCGATCCACCAGTACATCCACGTTGCGGAGACGCATGTAATGCTCCAAAAGCATAAAAGTGATCGCCTGGGTTTCCTTGGGCGGATAGGCGTCGATCCGCTGGGTAAGCTGCTTATAAAGTTGCCGGGCCGAGGTCATGGAGTAGGCTGGTTTCAATTCAGAAGCGGGAAAGTTAGTAATTTTAGCCGGATTGTGGTGCGGGCGGCCCGCCCGTCAGGCTGAAAATCCGCCTTTCTTGCCCAAAAAATGCAAAGAACCAAGTTCCCAAGTACAAAATGACGGTAGACGAAAGCTTCATGCAACGCGCCCTCCAACTGGCCGAGTACGGCCGGGGCCACGTCAGCCCCAACCCAATGGTCGGTTGTGTGCTGGTCGCCGCTGGCCAAATTATCGGCGAAGGCTGGCACCGAAACTACGGTGGCCCTCACGCCGAAGTACAGGCCGTGCGCGACGCCGAAAAAAGGGGCAACGAAAACTTGCTAAAATCGGCCACGGCCTACGTCACGCTCGAACCCTGCTCCCATTTCGGAAAAACGCCGCCCTGCGCCGACCTTTTAATCAACAAAAAAATAAAAAGAGTCGTCGTGGCCAACCACGACCCGAACCCGCTCGTGGCTGGACGCGGGTTAACTATGCTCCAAGAGGCTGGTATCGAAGTAGTAACTGGAATTTTGACAAATCAAGGCCAGGAATTGAACCGTCGCTTTTTTAATTTTTTTACCAAAAAAAGACCCTACGTTATCCTCAAATGGGCCGAAACCGCCGATGGCTTTATCGCGGCAGAAAACGGCACTCCCCTCCCAATCAGCAATAGCTATTCGTCGCAGCGCGTCCACCGCTGGCGCGGTGAGGAGGATGCTATTCTAGTGGGACGACAAACAGCTTTAAATGATAACCCGCGACTGAACATACGTCACTGGCCGGGTGTCGATCCCGTGCGCGTGGTGCTGGATCGGAAGCTGGCATTGCCGGAAACATTGCACCTTTTCGACCGCTCGCAGCCGACGATTGTGTACAATTATGCGAAAAAAACACACGTCCCCGATGCACCTGAACGCTACACCCTCTCGCCGTCTCTTGCATTTTCCAAAATAAAAAAAGGGGAAAATGAGCTGAGCCAAATCCTGGCCGATCTGCACGCGCGCAAAATTCAGTCGGTACTGGTGGAAGGGGGGGCGCAAATCATCTCCTCTTTTATCGAAGCCGGGCTGTGGGACGAGATTCGGCGGTGCCAGAGTCCGCTGCGGCTGAGTGAGGTCTGTGAAAGGGTACGTTCACATGGCACAGAACACGGCAAAGGTGGAGATAATCTGCTAAGGTTGGAGAAAGGTGTATTCGCCCCGGTGGTAGCGGGAACTTTGGTGGGGTCAGAAAACATTGATGGCGATTTGTGGACGTATTGTAGTAAGGTAGCAATGTGGTCATTTTGACAACATTTTGCTATATTTGCAGAGTAGTCATTCCGTTTTTATGCACGTAATTAGTTTTCGGAGCATTCGAGATTTTTACGAGAAACACGCTGCCGCCAAACCTTATCTGACTGCCTGGTTCAAAACGACCAAAAGGGCGAGTTGGGGAAGTATCAACGATCTGAGAAATGACTTTCCTAGTGCTGAGATGGTTGTGGATGGTAAAGTTGTTTTCAACATCAAGGTAAACGACTATCGATTGGTAGCATTAGTCGGTTTCAGAACTAAGAAGGTGTTTGTGCTCTGGATTGGGACTCATGCCGACTATGACAAAATAAAAATAAAGGAAATCTGATAAAATTGGCAGGCAAAAACTCACGAACCATGGAAATTTCCTTAATTCGCACAGAAGCTCAATACCAAGCGGCGCTTCGAAGAATCCGGGTACTGTGGGAAGCCGAACCCGACACACCCGAAGCCGACGAACTCGAAATCATGGCGATGATCGTCACTAAATACGAAGAGGAACATTTCCCTATCGAAGAACCCGACCCCATCGAATACATCAAAGTCAGAATGGAGGAACTAGGACTTTCGCAGGAAGATATGGTTCCTTACATGGGCGATAAGAGCAATATCTCCAAGGTACTCAATCGGAAGCGATCTCTTTCGCTGGAAATGATCCGCAAACTGCACCGGGGGCTTCGCTTTCCCTTAGAGGCATTGATAGCTGAACCTTCTTTAAGTGCCTCTGAGAGTAAGTAGAAGAGTTTTCCGTTGTCCGCCCCGTTAAGCCGACCAAACCTCAACCAACTCCAACTCGGGCGTCAGCGCCACCACATCCGCCGCGTAGCCCGGTTTGAGGTAGCCAATGCGGTCATCCATCCCAAGTTGTCGGGCCGGATAGGACGCGGCCATCCTGAATACTTCCTCCGGCGCAAGGCCGACTTTTTGAATGCAATTCCGCACGGCGTCCAGCAGCGTGATGCATGATCCCGCCAGCAAACCTTCGTCGTTGGTGAAGCGCTCACCGTCGTAATTGGTGACGAAACCTTCAAACTCGAATCGGGTGCCTTCGTACTTGGCAAAGGTCGCATCCGAAATCAGGAAAAGCCGCTCGTCCAGCAGTTTTTTGGCAATGCGGATCGCCCCGAAATCGCAGTGAAAGCCGTCGGCGATCAGGCTGGTGTGGACATCGGGGCGGTCAAAAATAGTACCAACCACGCCCAGTTCGCGGCTTTCCATCGGACGCATGGCATTGTAGAGGTGCGTGACCAGGTGGAAGCCTCTGTCAAAGAAAGCGTTCATCTGCGCCGAAGTCGCGTTGGTATGTCCGGCGGCGATGGCCCAATCCGTCGATTGGAGCAAGTCAAGGAGTTCGTCGTCGAAGCACTCGGGGGCGATGGTCATTACCTTAATTATATTCCCGCCTTTTTCGATTAACTCCGTCAGTTCTTCCCGGCTGGGAGGCCGCACCATCGTCTCGCTGTGCGCGCCGCGCTTGGTTTGACTAATAAACGGGCCTTCCACGTGCAGTCCGGCGACACCGGAATAGCCCATTTTCCAGTATCCCCTAATGGCTTCAACGGCGGCAAGAATTCTTGCTTTGGTCGTAGAATAAACCGTCGGCACAATTGTCGTGGTGCCATCCCGTAAGTGCGTTTTGCGCATATTGACCAGCGATTCCACTGAGCCATCGCGCGTGAGAAAGCCGCTGCTGCCGCCGTACAACTGGAAATCCACAAAACCGGGGACCAGCCAGTTGCCTTTCAGGTCGCGCGTCGGGATGCCTTCGGGCAGTTCGGCGATGGGCAGTACCACCCGGATTTTTCCCGCTTTCAGCCACAAGGCGTGGTCGGTCAACACGGACTCTCCCGTGAAGAGCGTGGCGTTGGTCAGAATTATCGGTTCCATAAGTCTCCTTCCTGTGTCCAGATGTCCCAAGCCTTTTCGGCTTGTAGTTGTAACATTTTCAATCCGTTGTGAGCGGCAGCTTTTTGCTGAATTCCTTTTTGCAGGAAAACGGTGTCTACCGGATTATACACCAGATCGTACAAAAAATGATCGTGGGTAATGTATTGGTAGGGGATAGGCGGGAAAGTTTCGACGTTGGGAAACATGCCAAGCGGCGTAGTATTCACGATCAGACGGTGTTCGGTCATAATTTCTTCCGTCAAATCGTCGTAGCCAATCTCGCCTTCACTGGGCGTGCGCGACACGAGCTGCGGCTGCGCTTTCAAATCCTGCAAAGCCGTAAAAACCGCCTTGCAGGAGCCGCCGGTGCCCAGTACCAGGGCTTTCATCCCGACCGGAGAATCACCCCGGCGGTCGACCCATTCGGCTACCGACTGCCGAAAGCCGTAGTAATCGGTGTTGAAGCCCTTAGTGGAGCCGTCGGCGTAAATTTTGATGGTGTTCACCGCGCCGATTCGCTTGGCGGAGGCATCGTCCAGGCCATTCAGAAAGGGGATCACCTTTTGTTTGTAGGGAATTGTGACGTTCAGCCCGCGCAGGTCGGGGTTGGTCAGCAGCGCGGGTAACTCGTCGATTACTTTCAGTTCAAATAAATCGTAGTGGCTCCCCTTGATGTTTTCCCGCTCAAATTTTTCCGCAAAGTATTTTTTGGAAAAAGAGTGGGTGAGAGGATAGCCGATCAGTCCGTATTGGTTCATAGTTTTAAGTGGCGTTATAGTTGGCATGACCGAATAGGGGTTCAAAAAGTTCACCCCAACGGTCTAAAACCTATTTTCTGCCAGTCATTATAATGGCAAAAACCCCGTCCTGAGCGGAATCGGGGTCTTATCCAATTATTTTTTGAAAAATCAGGCGGTTTTCGACGTCAGGAGTTTCGCTTTGACAAAGCCCCACAAAATAGGGATGACCGAGAGACCGATGATGCCGAAAATAACCAGCTCAAAATTATTTTTCACAAAAGTGATGTTACCAAAGAAATAGCCCAGCAATGTTAATGTCGGTACCCACAGGACGGCACCCATGATGCAATAAACAATGTATTTGCCGTATTCCATGCTGCCCGCCCCGGCCACGAAGGGTGCCACCGTGCGGATGATGGGCATGAACCGCGCCATGATGACCGTCTTGCCGCCGTGCTTGGCGTAGAAGGCCTCGGTGCGTTCGAGATACTCGCGCTTTAAAAACAAAATCCTTTCCCGCTGCTTGATCTGCCGCCCCAGGTATTTGCCCACAAAATAGTTGACATTATCGCCCAAAAGCGCCGCCACGATGAGCAGCGCGATGATGAGCCAAACGTTGAGCGCACCCGTGGAAGCCGCCAACGCCCCGGCGGCGAACAGCAGCGAGTCGCCCGGCAGCAGCGGCATGAATACCAACCCGGTTTCGGTGAAAATGATAAGGAAAAGAATGAGATACGTCAGCGTGCCGTACTCGGTGATGATGTCGAAAAGGTGCTTGTCGAGGTGCAGGAAGAAATCGACTATTTGACTGATGAATTCCATTTCTTCTGAGTTTCTGGATCTAAAAAATGAGTGAAAGTGTCGCCCCGCAGCCCAAGGCGGATAGTTTCGAGCGGAATAATGTCGTTAGAAGCAATGTTACCCAGGTTGACGTTGGGCCCCAGCAATTTGACGAACCAAACCTGCTGTGCTTTCTGGGGGGCTTCCCAGAGGATTTTTTCGTTGGGAATCTCCGTCAGGATTTCTTCCACCAGTCCCTGCCGCACCTCGCCGCTGGCGCGGAACAGCCCGACGTTCCCGGCCTCCCGTGCCTCGCCGATCACCTTCCAGGCCCCAGCTTCCAACTCGGCCCGCATGAGCCGAATCCATTTGTAGGGCGGGATGATTTTCTCCTCGTCCTTGGACCCAACCTCCGACAACACCGTCACTTGCTTGGCCAGGGTGCGGATGTACTCGCACTTTTCGTCGGCGGGCATCTCGACGGAGCCGTCCGAAACTTCGGCGTACTGCATTTTGTAGCGGTCGATCAGGCGACGAAAATCGTCGAACTGATTGCGCACCACGAAGGCTTCGAAGAGTGTGCCGCCAAAATAAAACGGCACGTTGGCCGCGCGATAGGCGTCTAGTTTTTTGTCCAGGTCGGGCGTGACGAAAGACGTAGCCCAACCCAGCTTTACAATGTCGATGTGCGTGTGGGAAACGGAAAGCATGTCTTCTACCTCCCGAACGCTCAAGCCCTTGTCCATCACCATCGTGATGCCATTTTCGCGAGGTTGGGCGGTGCGGTCGGGAATTTGCGACAGATCGTAGTTCATACAATTCGAGGGAAGGTTTTATTCGGTCGGGGCCGTCGGCCCAGAAAAAACGCCCAAAGGTAAGCAGAACCTTTTAGACCTCCGTAATAAAATACACTGTTTATCCAGTTTTTTGGCCGATATTCTACGATTATTCCTATTTTTGGAAAATCTAACCCCAAACTTCACCTTTCTCTAACCCGTACCTTTCTATGAACAATACCCCCGAATCGAACCCGCGTCTCGATTTTTTTCGCTCACGAATCAATAAAGACCTAAGCGATAGCATCTCGCCGCTGGGCCGCTGGCTCCACGGCACCCTGCGGGCGGTGGACTACGGGCAAATCAGCGTGGAATTCAAGGTACGGGCAGAAATGACCAACCCCGTGGGCGTTTTGCACGGCGGGGCCGCCGCTGCCATGCTGGACGACGTGGTAGGCATGATGGTGTTTACGCTGGGCCGCGAGTATGGCTACACCTCCGTGAACCTGAACTGCGATTTCCTGAGCGCGGCCCGGCTGGGCGACGTACTGACGGTGAACGCCGAGGTAATCCGCGTAGGGCGAAACATCATTCACTGCGAGGGCCAAATCGTGACGCCCGCAGGGAAGATTGTGGCGAAGTGCGCGAGTAATTTAATTCAAACGGGCGTGAAGCTGCCGGAATGAGCTTCTGCTATTTCCTCCTCAACAAGCCCTACGATATGCTCTCCCAGTTCATTGGCGGACAGGGCCGGATGCTGGGCGAACTGGGCTACGACTTCCCCGAAGGCACGCACCCCATCGGGCGGCTCGACAACCATTCCGAAGGATTACTCATTCTGACGACTAACAAGATAGTGACGAAACTGCTCTTCCAAAGTGAAGTGCCGCACACGCGCACTTACCTCGTGCGGGTATACCGCGAGGTGAGCGCAGAAACGCTCGAAAAGCTTCGCGCGGGCGTCGCGATTCGCATTAAGGGCAATGTGGACTACGTGACGACGCCCTGCGAAGTGGAGTTAGTAGAAGAACCCGAAAACCTCTTTCCCGGTGGCTACGAATACCGCGCGGGCATCCCGCATTCGTGGCTGCGCGTCACGCTCACGGAAGGCAAGTACCACCAAATCAGGAAAATGACGCGAGCGGCGGGCCATCCCTGTCAGCGGCTGATTCGAACGAGCATTGAAGGGTTAGAACTCGGTGATTTGTTGCCGGGGCAGGTGCGAGAAGTGGGGGAGAAGGAGTTTTTTGAGAAGTTGAGGATTAGCTATCCCTAAGCACGGGTTGGTCTATCATACCCCCGCACCGCCAGCAGAAAGGCCACCAGCGCGATGCCTCCCAAGATTTTGACGTTGTTTTTGCCGGGTAGGATGTGGTCGATGAGCCGCTGCGAGAAAACCGTCATCGCCATGCTCACCGCCGCGATGAACAGTCCCAGCACCGCCGTCGTGATGAGCAGTTCCTTGTCCTCCCGCACCAAGGTCAGCAGCCATAACCGTTGGCGGTTCTTTTGGGCTTTGTGTTGTTCCAATTCCTTGGATAGTACGCCCGGTGGCTTGATGAAGTTGTCTGAGTGAAAACCAAAGGTTTGAACGAATGGCAATTTCATCAAGCCGCCAGTTGTACGCAGTCGGGAGGGTAGATAAAGAAGCCAAAATCCAATATGGCCAGAATGATAAAATATTTTGCAAATTATCAATTTGCGAAGTGTTTTATCATGGTTTTTGTCTAACTTCGGGGCCTTCGACAACAAGTTCCCTAGGCCCCGAAGTTAGACAAAAACTGGCCGTCTGAGATCCCCCTCCCTATTGCGTCGCAACATTAGACTTGTTGCATGTTGTAGATCAGTTCATTGAATAGAAATTCCAGAGGCCAGCACACACCTCTAATGTGTCGTCATATTTTTTAAAATCGCGCATTCGTAAACGATCCGATGCTATTCGATAGCGTTTTATTCGTCCTATACTATCGGTCCGCCGATGCGGCTCAATACCAATTCGTTGACTAGCAAGTTCGCTGTTTGAAAGCTTCTGCTCATCGGTCAGCGGGCAGTTCTTTCGGGCCTTGACTGGAAGGTAAGACTGTCGGCATTTGTAATCTTTGGCGAAACCCTGATAGCCCGAATCCAGACGCACTTCGAAGTTCTCAAACCAGTTTTGATGAGGCGGAAACCGCGCGGGCGGCCCCGACCTCTTTCAGCATCCTATAATCGTGCGTCTTTCCGACATAACAATAGCTTAAATAAAGAATCTTTTTATTGCTTTCAGAATTACTCACCCCCGTTATAACCGTTGTTTTCAAAGTGTGCCTTTTTTTTGCCGGAGTAGTTATCTTTCTGCGAATCTTCCTCCGAGGGACGTTGAATGGGTTGCTCCTCACCATCGATGATGATTGTATCGTATTCACGGAAAAAATTCTCATACTCAGCTACGCTTTCGAAGGTGCGCATGGGAGAATATCCGTTGTCTGAAAGCATTGACATTAAGATACTTATGCCCGTATCCTGATTGCGTTTTGCATTAGAAGCATCCATACCTGTTACAAAGCCGAGTAGATCATAGGTCAATCGGCACGGGCCGCTCCGCGCTTTTGAAACTAAACAAGGTAAATAACAGCAGTTCTTCGGCAGATTTTATGACTGATTCCTTTGGCCCGTCGGCTTTTCTTTCAAGTATCGTTTTGCCAAATTTTAAAAAATAAGCCTTCTCAAACAATGAGAGAACTTTGCCAAACCGTTTCTGATCGTAGCCCGTAGCAGAACGTCATTTTCGTTCTGTCGTCAAATCTTTGGTTGAAATATTCATGGCTGCTAAAATACCAATATATTTTTATCGCAACAAGTTTAATAGTACGAGAACGATCAACTACGGCTTGATGCCAAGTCATATTGGAGTAGGCGAAGTTAACGATTGTGCAAATATCACTACCCCGCAAGAGGAGGTTTCTGCCTTTTTGAGACTGGTTTCTGAAAAGCATGCATCGACGTGGTGTTTTTCTGTATCTGTACCATTTTACTATTCAGGAAAATCTGCTACCGCTCTGTATCCTTGGCTAATAAACAATACATTTATGGATGCTGGCTATAGTAACGGTGGTAATAAGATTAATTATTCCGGATGGCAAGCAGCTCTGATTAATAATATCAAACAAACGATTATCGGGAGGTATATTTCTGTTCGAACCGGGGCGGCAAATTCGACATTTATCGCGCAAAACTGCCCGCCGACAGCTTACTGGCGCGCCGATTTTCTGATCCCAAATTGGTTCAAATAGAGAAAGTAACCGAACTCTCGTCCCTTAGCAACGATAAATGCCCCTTTATCTTCGGAAACTTGATGGTATTCGTTTCTGACCGCCCTGGCGGACTGGGTGGTTTCGGTATTTATTATTCCGTTTTCAATGGCAGTACCTGGGGAACACCCACAAACGCCGGAACTCGGATCAACACCAAAGACGATGAGTATCGCCCCGTTTTTTTGAACAATACCAGAGAAATGTTCCGTTACCCCCTAATAGTTTTTTCTCCGAACCGCCCCGGTGGCAAGGGCGGCTTTGATCTCTACCTGACGGGATTGATTAATGATTCGGATGTATTATGGGGAAAACTCGCGAATAGTCGAACTATACAACCTAAGTGGCGGTCGTCAGTAAATTCAGGCGACCGCCATTTTCATTAGATAGTTAGCAAAAAATACTGTAACCCAAAGTGTTTACGCCCTACTCATACATCCCCTCCGCCTTCGCCAATTCATAAAAAAAACCTCCCAACTTTTCCGTCAAGTCCTTAAAGAATCGCTTCCCCTTCGCCGCCGTAGCTTTCCGGGGATCGCCGATGCCCGTGTCGGCCGTCACCTGCGACCATTTGCGCTCGCTCCACGCCCAGCCTTCGCGGAAAGCGGTGACGGTATGCTGTTTGGCCGCGCCGTCGCCCGCCTCTTCCAGCGGTAGCACCAGGTCGGGGCGCAGGTGCTGCATGACGCTGGTTTCGAGTTCGTCGGCGTGGTCGCCTTTTTCCTCAAAGTAATCTTTGCGATCCAGGATGTTAAACCAAAAACAGAAACTCAGGTGCATTTTGGGGTAGCGGACGCCTAACTCCCGCAGGATGGGCTTGAAGTCGTTGCCGCCGTGGCTGTTCAGCACGACCAGTTTGTGAATTCCCTGGCGATCGAGGACCTCCACAACATCGTTCAGCACGGCGAGTTGGGTGCTGGGGTGCATATTGATATTGAGCAGGATGTCGGTCTGCCCGCTGTTGACGCCGAAAGGGACCGTGGGCAGTACCATGACTTTCGCGCCCCATTCCCAGGCGATGCGGGCCGACTCGGCAGCGATGTGGTCGGCTTCATAGACATCCGTGCCGTAAGGCAGATGGTAGTTGTGGGCTTCGGTAGCGCCCCAGGGCAGGATGGCCAACTCGAACTGTTGGTCCTTGATGGCTTTGTAGTTGGTTTCGGTTAGGAGGTAGTGTCGCATTTTGTTGTGTAATTGTTCAATCGTCAAACGGGATCGCCCGCCCGGCGTGTAATTGCTGTTTATTTGTTGAGTTGTTTAGATGTTGATAGCTTACTTTGTGCCTTTGGAACTTTGTGCCTTAAAGTTATGAAAACCTTTCTCAAAATACTGGCCGGACTAATGATCGCGCTGCTCATTTTTGTGGCTTGTGCAGTAACGACCATCGATTACACCCCCTACCGTGACATGGCCTACTACCGTGAATGGAAGCAGAACATCGGTGCGGTGCAAGTGGTTGCGGACCCCGCTGGGCAGCCGTTGCAAGCAGGCTGGGCGAAGGCAAGCATCACGCCGACGCAGCCCGGCCCACTGGCGGGTTACGGCAACCGCCGGGGCAAGCCCTACGAAAGCCTGCACGACTCGGTGTACGTGCGGGCGGTTTTTTTGGACAATGGGTTGACGCAGGCCGCGATTGTGTCGGCGGATTTGCTCATTATTCCACCTACGGTCACGGAAGCGCTGAAGAAGCGGCTGTCGTCGGTTGGCCTTACTTTCGGGCAGGTCTTTCTGGGGGCCACCCATAGCCACAACAGCATCGGTGGCTGGGGTGATACCATCACGGGTGAACTCTTCGCGGGCGACTACGACCCGGCGGTCGCCGAGCGCATCGCCGACGCTATGATCCAGGCAATCCAACAAGCTAAAAAAGGAGCGCAAACCGTGGAGATGGGCTATATGCAGGTGCGGGACACCACGGATATCCGTAATCGCCTGACGGGTGAGAAGGCCACCATCGACCCCTGGGTGCGCAACCTGCTACTGCGCGGGGCCAACGGCCGCACGGCCCTTCTTACTTCTTACGCCGCCCACTCTACGGTGTTGGACTCCCGTACCAAGGCCCTTTCGCGCGATTACGCCGGGGCGCTGGTGGATTCGCTGGAAGACGACGAGGTCGACTTCGCGCTGTTTCTGGCCGGGGCGGTGGGCAGCATGGGGCCGCAGGAGGTCGGCGAAACCGATTTCGCCCAAGTGGCCCACCAGGCCGACGGCGTGGAAACGGCCATTCAGTCGAAATTTGCCGACATAAAACCCCAGCCCGTGCAGCTTCTAGAATCCTTCGCCGTAGCCCTGCCGCTACGCGACCCGACGCCACGCCTGAACACGACCTTTGCCCTGCGCCCGTGGGTGTTTCGCTGGGCGTTTGGCGACTATCCGTCGTTCGTAAAGGTGCTGCGGGTAGGCGATGTGCTGCTGGTGGGGTTGCCCTGCGATTTTTCCGGCGAGCTGATGGCCGAGCTCAGCCAATACGCCGCCAACCGGGGACTGCAGCTGATGGTGACGAGCTTCGACGGGGCCTACGCGGGCTACATCACCGCCGACCGCCACTTCGACAAAAATCTCTACGAAACCGTGACCATGAGTTGGTTTGGGCCGTACAACGGAGCGTATTTTTCGGAGGTCGTGCGGGATGTGGTGGATAAGTTTTAATTTTTCCTCCTTCATTTCATACCGCTCAAATCCGGCAACGGACTCACCGACGTCCAGCCGCCGTCCA
Organism: Cytophagales bacterium; assembly: GCA_038235275.1. GTDB lineage: Bacteria > Bacteroidota > Bacteroidia > Cytophagales > Spirosomataceae > Persicitalea. The sequence continues at coordinate 13,495 of JBBSUC010000041.1, forward strand.
CGACCAGGCTTTGGCCCGTGATATGCCCGGAATATGGCGAAAGCAGAAATAGCGCGGCGTGGGCGATGTCCTCCCGCAGGGCGGGACGCCCCATGGGCGTAATGGCCGACCACACCTGGGCGTAGGTCGGGTCTTCCTGCAAAGTACGCTCGGTAAGCGTGGCACCGGGAGCCACGGTGTTGATCGTGATTTGGTGGGGCGAAAGTTCCAGGACGAGATTCTTGGCCAGCATTTCCAGTCCGGCCTTAGTCATGGCGTAGGCCGCCAAATTCTGGTGCGCCTGATGCCCGACCACCGATGACATCAGCAGGATGCGACCGCCTGTTTTTTGTGTCCGCATCTGCCGCGCCGTTGCTTGCGTCAGCAAAAACGATCCTGCCAAATTCACGTCCAGCACCCGCCGTAGATCCGCCGCCGGGTACTCGAAGAAATCCCCGAACAGCGTAATGCCCGCATTGGCCACGGCGATCGTCAGCTTGCCGAAGTTCTCGACGGCCACCTGTACCATTTTATCAATGATCTGCCCGTCTGCCGCGTCTCCGGCCAATGCCACGCAGGCACCGCCTTCCCCAACGATGACCGCCGCAGCTTCGGCCGCCAAATCAACATCGGCGTCATTGAGCACAACAGAGGCACCCTGCCGGGCTAGTTGCCGGACAATCTCAAACCCAATCCCCTGCCCCGCCCCGGTCACAATGGCGACTTGATCGGCAAATAGTTTTTCGTTCATTTATAGCAAATCATCGCCCGGAGGCTAAAGCCCCCGGTAATTCATACTCTCCGAGATATTCTACACTCTGTGCCTTTGCCCCTCTGCCCCTCCCTTAGTGCGAATCCCGCGTTACCTTATCCCCCGAGCCGCCGCGCAGGAAATCCATGTCGGCGCCTTCGTGGGCTTGCATGACGCGTTCGATGTGCAGGTTGACAAAGCCCCGGTGGTAGCCCAATTCCAGCGGCTTCCAGTCGGCGCGGCGCTTTTCGAGTTCCTCATCCGATACGTCCAGGTGAAGGCGGCGGTTCTGCACGTCGAGTTCGATCATATCACCGTCCTGCACCAGGGCGAGGGTACCGCCCACCGCCGCCTCGGGCGACACGTGCAGCACCACTGTGCCGAAACCCGTGCCGCTCATGCGGCCGTCGGAAATGCGCAGCATGTCCATCACGCCTTTTTCCAAAAGCCGCTTGGGAATGGACATATTGCCCACTTCGGGCATACCGGGATAGCCCTTCGGGCCGACGTTTTTCAAGACCATCACCGTGTTTTCATCGATGTCCAGATTGGGGTCGTCGAGCCGGGCTTTGTAGTGATCAATATCTTCAAAAACTAAGGCGGGGCCGCGATGCTGCATGAGTTCGGGTTTGAGCGAGGCGGAGGGTTTCAGCACCGCACCGTTGACGGCGAGGTTGCCCTTTACTACGACTAATCCGGTAAGATCTTTGATTGGTTTTTCCAAAGTGCCAATCACCTCGGGGTCGAAGCACTCGGCGTGGGCGCAGTTTTCGGCCATTGTTTTGCCGTTGGCAGTGATGACCTCGTCGTGCAGTCGCGATTGGAGTTCCTTAATCACCACAGGCAAGCCGCCGGCGTAGTAGAAATCCTCCATAAAATAGCCACCCGACGGCTGCAAATTGACCAGCAGCGGAATATCGGCGGACAAATGATCGAAGTCGTCCAGTTTCAAGTCCACGCCGATGCGGCCCGCGATGGCCAGCAGGTGAATCACGAAATTGGTGGAGCCGCCAATGGCGGCGTTGATTTTGATGGCGTTCTCGAAGGCTTCGCGCGTCAGAATCTGCGACAGGCGGAGGTCTTCCTTCACCATGTCCACGATGCGACGGCCCGAAAGGTGGGCGGCGACCTTGCGGCGCGAGTCGGCGGCGGGGATGGCGGCGTTTTCGGGCAGCGTGAGGCCCAATGACTCCACCATGCAGGCCATCGTGGAGGCCGTACCCATCACGGCGCAGTGACCCGCGCTGCGGCACATGCAGGCTTCGGCGGTTGCGAATTCGTCCTGCGTCATCAGACCCTGCCGGTACGCCTCGCTGAACCGCCACACATCGCTCGTGCCGATGCTCTTGCCCCGGTAGCGGCCCGTCAGCATCGGCCCGCCTGATACGACGATGGTCGGGATATCCACGCTGCTGGCCCCCATCACCAGCGAGGGCGTGGTTTTGTCGCAGCCGCAGAGCAGCACCACGCCGTCGAGGGGGTTGGCACGGATGGACTCCTCGACGTCCATGCTGGCCAGGTTGCGATAGAGCATGGCGGTGGGCTTGATGAGCGTTTCGCCCAGCGACATCACCGGGAATTCCAGCGGAAAGCCCCCTGCTTCCCACACCCCGCGCTTCACCGACTCGGCCAGTTCGCGGAAGTGGCCGTTGCAGGGCGTGAGTTCCGAAAACGTATTACAAATTCCGATGACAGGCCGACCCTCGAATTCATCGGCGGGATAGCCCTGGTTTTTCATCCAGGCGCGGTAAATGAAGCCGTCTTTGCCTTCCTTGCCAAACCAGCCCCGGCTGCGCAATTCCTTTTTATCGTCCATAATGGGTTCTAAAATTCAATGAGTGGTCAATGGGAAGCAAAGGTACTTTGAGCGGATTTATAATGACAGGATCAGATATGAGTTTTGTTGGAAAGGTATTTTTGGGGTAAAAATGGGGTCATAGCCAAATAGGTGTCTGCCTAATCCAGTTTAATAAACGTACCTTGCGTATCGTTTTTATCGCTGCTTTTCCTATGCCACGTTTGATTTTGCTTTGTCGAAAACGCGCCCTGCCTCTGGTCGCTCTGGTTTGTATGCTTGCTCCCGCCCTATCTGCCCAGCCCGTCTCGGATGCTTTTCTCGAAAAAATCCTGCTGAAAAATCCCGAATGGTTCGGCGAGATTCTGAAAAATCCGAATGCACGCGGGGTGCAGATCCTGTACACCAAAATCGACCGGAACCGCCGCAACGAACCACATTTCACGACCTATCGCTACAACGTCGATAAGAATAAATACTTCTATCCGGCCAGCACGGTCAAGCTGCCTGCCGTGCTGCTGGCTTTGGAAAAAATCAACCAACTGAACGTGCCGGGCCTGGACAAATACACGCCCATGTTTACTGACGCTGCCCGACCCGAGCAAACCGCCGTGACCGCCGATACTACCGCCGAAAACGGCCTGCCATCGGTGGCGCATTACGCCAAAAAGATTCTGCTGGCGAGCGACAACGACGCCTTCAACCGACTCTATGAATTTATCGGGCAAGAGGAATTCAACAAAAAGCTGCGCAAAAAAGGCTACTCGGATACGCGCATCCGGCACCGTCTGGAACTACCGATGAGCGCCGAGAATAACCGCTACACCAATCCGGTGCGCTTCGAGAAAGACGGAAAAGTACTTTACCAGCAGCCGATGGCTTACGCCGAGAAAGTAGACAAACCCACTACGCCGATTTTACTGGGAAAAGGATATATGAAGGGGGGGGAACTCGTGAACGAACCTTTCGATTTCACGGAGAAAAATTATTTTGCTTTGGAAGATCAGCACAAACTGCTGAAAGCCATTTTCTTCCCCGAAACGCTGGAACCTTCCGAACGATTCGACTTGAAGCCCGACGACTATAAATTTCTTTACCGGTACATGTCGCAGTTGCCGATGGAAACAAGCTACCCTGAGCATTATTCAGAAGACTACAATGACAGCTACGTAAAATTTTTGATATTTGGTAACAGCAAGAAACGGATGCCCCGAAGTATCCGGGTGTTCAACAAGGTGGGTGACGCCTACGGCTTCCTGCTGGATAACGCTTACATCGTGGACTTCGAGCGCGGAATCGAATTCATGCTCACTGCCGTGATCGAGTGTAACGATAACCTGATTTACAACGACGATACCTACGCCTACGACACGGTTGGATTTCCGTTTATGGCGCACTTGGGCGAGGCCATTTTTGAGTACGAGCTGAACCGCAAGCGACGCGGCCGACCGGATTTGGGCCGGTACGAAGTGGAATACGACAAATAAGTGGACAGTTAAGAGTTGAAAGGTATATTTGCACAAATTTTTTTCAATTTGTCGACCCCGTTTTTTTTAAAATGAGAATTTCTCTGCTTGGTTTTTTACTGCTGGCGAGTGCGATAATATTGACATCTGCTTCTTCTTTTGGTCAGAAAAAGAAAATTGCTCCGGTACCAGCGACTACCTTTGATCCAGCCAATCGTCCTAAAAATCTTTCTGATAATGACTTGCTGGAGCTAGTTCAAAAGCAGACGTTTCGGTACTTCTGGGATTTTGGTCATCCGGTGAGTGGCCTGGCACGGGAGCGGAGCAACGAATCGTTCAATTACGGCAGTGAGGTGGTCACCACGGGTGGTACGGGCTTCGGCGTCATGGCCATGATCGTGGCCGCCGAACGCGGTTGGCAGCCGCGCGACTCGGTAGCTGCCCGCTTACTCAAAATGGTTCTGTTCCTGGAAAAGGCCGATTCCTACCACGGCATTTTTCCGCACTGGTACAACGGAAGTACGGGCAAGACCATCCCGTTCAGCCGCAAGGACGACGGCGCCGACCTCGTCGAATCGTCCTTTCTTTTCCAGGGGTTGCTCTGCGCCCGGCAGTATTTTACAAAAGATAGTCCCGCCGAAAATGCCCTGCGCAATCGTATCAACAACCTCTGGCAACAAGCAGAGTGGGACTTCTTCACCCGCGATGGGCGCGAGGTGCTGTACTGGCACTGGAGTCCCAACAACGGCTGGGCGATGGATTTCGAACTACGCGGCTACAACGAAGCGCTCATTACGTACATTTTGGCGGCTTCGTCGCCCCGTTATTCGATTCAACCCGATGTGTATCATCGAGGCTGGGCTGTGGGCCGTAATTTTCTGAATGAGCGAACTTTTTATGACGTAAAGCTTCCCCTCGGCTTTGACTACGGCGGCCCGCTGTTTTTTACGCACTATTCCTTTTTGGGCCTGAATCCCAAAGGGTTGACCGACCGATACGCCGATTACTGGGAGCAGAATACCAACCATACCCTTATTAACTATAAGTATTGCGTAGACAATCTGAAGAAATTCAAAGGCTACGGTGAAAATAGCTGGGGGTTGACTTCCAGCGACACGCCCGACGGCTACCGGGGCCACTCGCCCACCGACGACATCGGCACCATCACGCCTACGGCCGCGCTGTCGGCTTTTCCCTACACGCCCGATAAATCTATGAAGGCCCTGAGACACTTTTACGACGACCTGGGCGATAAGATTTGGAGCGAATACGGTTTCGTGGATGCCTTCAACGAATCCCAAAACTGGTACGCCAGCTCGCACCTCGCCATTGACCAGGGGCCCATCATCGTTATGATTGAGAATCATCGGACGGGGCTGTTGTGGAATCTTTTTATGAGCTGCTCGGAAGTGAGCGAGGGACTGAAGAAACTGGATTTTAAAAGTACAGCAACAAAATAATATCGCGTAACAACTATCTCAATATACTCAAAATCATCATTCATAATGAACGCCAAACAAATCTTTGCTATCCTCCTCACCGTCCTCGGAATCGGCGGGCTGATTTACACCGCCATGCAATTATTGGACAACAATAAGGATCAATTCATAACGCTGACTGTAGTCGGCATTCTGGCGCTGATTTTCTTCTCGGCGGGCATTAAGCTGCTGCAATCCTCGCGGGACGTGTAGTTCTTTGCCAAAAAATTTTGCTGGCACTATGCGACCGCAATTTCTCCGGTAAGGTACAGTTTTACTTGCCCGGCTATAAGCGTACGGTCGCCGACGAGTTCGCAACGAAGATAGCCGCCGCGAGCGGACAACTGTTTAGCCGTCATGGTTTTCTTGCCCAGTTTTTCGGCCCAAAAAGGAATGAGCGTCGTGTGGGCCGAGCCCGTTACGGGGTCTTCGTCGACCCCCGACTGCGGTGCGAAGAATCGAGACACAAAGTCCACCTCGTCGCCGGGGGCTGTGACGATTATGCCCCGCATAGGAACGGTGGAAAGAATAAAAATATCGGGTTTCAATTCCTGAACCTGCGCCTCTTTTTCCAGCACGACCATGTAGTCGGATTTACCTTTATACACCTCGAAGGAATCCAGGGATTTCATACTTTCCGACAGGGCGGGCGGGGCCACAGCCACCTGATAGGTGTCGGCGGGGAAGTCGAGGGTCAGCCAGTCATCCTGTCGGGTGACTTTTAAAATGCCGCTTCGGGACTCAAAGGAAATCTCGGATCCGGCGTAGTTTTCGATGGAAAATATGACGTAAGCTGCTGCCAGTGTGGCGTGTCCGCATAGGTCCACTTCCATAACGGGCGTAAACCAGCGGATATGGAAACCCGCTTCAGTGGGTACGTAAAAGGCAGTTTCGGCCAGATTATTTTCCGCAGCAATTTGCTGCATCAATTCGTCCGACAGCCACGTTTCAAGTGGCACCACAGCGGCCGGGTTTCCGGCAAAGAGTTTATCGGTAAAGGCATCGAGTTGGTAGAGGCGGAGTTTCATCTTTTTTATTTAGGAAATAGTTTGTGCCAAGTTATCGAAATTTTCTGCGTCGAAGAAAAGCAACGAAGGGATTTTTAAAGTAGCCACATCGAACTTCGGATTATCGTACTCATAATCAGCCGGAACGGCCACGGTCATCATTCCCGCCGCTACGGCAGAGCGTAGCCCGTTGCCCGAATCCTCGAACGCCAGACAGTGCGAAGGCTCCACCCCCAACATACGGGCCGCCCCCAGATATACGTCAGGAAAAGGCTTGTTCCGGGCTTCCAGCAAGGCCGAATGCCAAAGTTTAAAGTATTTCTTGAAATCCAGCCTTTCCAGAACAGTCTCAATGATGCTCATCGGCGAGGCCGATGCCACGGCCAGCGGAATACCCCGCTCGTAAAAAAAATGAATCAACTTTAAAGCTCCTGGCATGGGACGCGCATTGGCCCCTATGCGCTCGTGGGCCAGGTGAATGATTTCGTCGCCAATCTTTTTCTGCGATTTGCCCTGCCAGGGAAAGGTATCAAAAGCCAACTGGACAAACGGAACCGTCCCTAACCCGGTAGCTTCCCGGCAGAAATCTTCGGTCAAAGCCACGCCCACGGTAGCGAATACGTCAATGGCTACTTGCCGCCAAATTGGCTCGGAATCGACCAAAAGGCCGTCCATGTCGAGAATAGCCGCCGCTATTTTTGTTGAATCGTGTAATCGTGTAATCGTTGAATCGGACATTAGACAAGGGTAAACTACGCCGTTTTTCTGGGCAGGGAAACGATTGAAAGCAAGTGTGTCTGGCAGTTAAACAATTACATGATTCAATAACCTCTCAAACTTCCGCCATCCTGAACGGCTTGACGTCGATCTTTTCCCACACGCGGCCCGTCACGTAGGGGTCGGTGTCGAGCCACGCTTTGAGCTGGTCTTCGTCGTCGAAGTCCAGCAGCAGCATCGAGCCAATCATCTGGCCCTCGGGGCTAAGCAGGGCACCGCCAACGATGAAATGCCCGTTTTCTTTGAGCGTTCTGGCCCGGTCGAAATGCAGCGGACGGGCCGTCAGGCGGCGCTGCATTGCCTCTTCGTCCGTGTAGTCGTAAGCGTGGATGACGTAGTTCATTTTTTAGTGGAGAGTTGAGAATGGAGAGCGCTTTCTCTCAAAATTGTTAGCCGAAAGCCGAAAGCCGAAAGCCGTTAGCTATTCTTCATGGCCAAATATACGCCATTTGTCCAGCCGAAGCCTTCCTGCATTTCGTATTCGCCGTCGCAGGGGAGCAGGTCGGTATGAATGACGTTGTACTTTTCGAGTAGTTTTCCTTCGCGTTTGTACTGCTTTTCCACCAGGTAAAGCCAGTTCGTGCGCAGTCGGTCGGCGGTACGGTTGAATTTGTAATGGCGTAATGCCTGGTAGGTTATCCATTGCAGCGGGGCCCAGCCGTTGGGTACGTCCCACTGCTGACCCGAATCGGTCAAAGTACACAGCATCCCGCCCGAACGGAGGAAATTTTCTTTAAGGCGGGATTTGACCGAGCGGGCTTGCTGCTTATTGGCCAATTTGAAAAAAAGCGGAAAAACCGCCGCCAAACTAAGCGTGTTGGTGAATTTCTGCTGCCGGAAATCATAGTCCATGTAGAAATTCCGGCCTTCGTCCCAAAAGTAAGTATCTATTGCGGCCTTGCGCTTTTCTGCTTTCTGCGCGTATTCTTTGGCTAAGTCGGGATAGTGACCAAGTCGATACGCTTCGGCCAGGGTGCTTTCCAGATGGTGCAGCAGACAGTTGAGGTCCACGGGCAAAATGTTGGTTGTTTGAATGGTCGCAAAAGTCTCACCGTCGGCCATCCAGCGGCTGCTGAAATCCCATCCTGACTCGGCGGCGGCCCGCAGGCAGCGGTACACCGACTCGGGTTCATGGCCGTGTTTTTCTTTGGCTTCTTTGGCCAGTTCCACGTCTTCGGCGTAGGCTTCGGGGCGCGGCGTGGCGCGGTCGTCCCAATAGCGGTTGAGCAGGGTGCCATCGGGCAGCCGCACCACGCGGCGGTAAGCCGGTTCTTCAGCGTCGAGACGATCGCTACCGTCCATCCAAAAATCGTATTCTTTTTGGAGTTGCGGCAAATAGTGAACCAGCATTTCTTTGCCTTTTATCCCGCAGTACAATTCGATCATCATCGAAAAAGCGGGTGGCTGCGAACGGCTGAGATAATACGTCCGGTTGCCGGTAGGAATACGGCTAAAATGGTCGATGAGGTGGACGAAATTACCAATCATGTTCTCGATCAGGTCGATGCGCCCCGACTCTTTCAACCCCAGCATGATAAAATAGCTGTCCCAATAGTAAATTTCCCGAAATCGCCCGCCCGGCACTACATAAGGGTAAGGTAGCACCAGCAACGAACCACCCAGGTGCTGCGCCTTCACGGGCCGCGAAAGTCGCGACCAAAGCCACTCGATACGTTCCTCGATGGGCGGAAAACCCGCATCGCCGCCGTGTTCTGTCTTCACCTCGGGCGGCATTTCAAAATGCTCGATAACAAACAATTTCAGATCAAAATCTTCTTGATCTTTCTGACGATTATAAGCCAAAATTATTTCGGCGGAATCGTGCTGTGGCACCGCGTCAGCAAAGGCTTTGGAATCCTTGAAAAGGCGTTGCATTTGCACCTCCCGGAACAATTCTCCGTACAATTCGTCAGGAGAAACGCGGACTTCGTTGTAGGTAGTGGGGAGGGAGGAGAGCAAGAGAAGAGGTTTTAATTTTGAATGAGTGAATGAGTGAATAGTCGAGAGTTGGCGAAAGCAACATTCTCTAATTCTCTCAATCACTCATTCACTAATTGTTAAAGAGATTCAACGCTGCCACGCTCATTGCCTTCACGCCGGTTTTGATCGTGGGTTCGGGGACAGGTGCAAACTGGGACGAGTGCAACGAGGGGAGTTGTTCACCTTTTTCTTTGGCTTTTTGGATGGTTTCGGGGGCGAGCGTTCCCAGCCAGAACATAAAAATGGGAACGCTGTTGTCCGGCATTACAAAGCGGCTGAAATCCTCGCCGACCATGTACGGGTCCGTTTCCACAACCTGGGTTTCTCCGAAAGTGTTTTTGAACAACCCCACCAGTCGCGCCGTGAGAGCCGCGTCGTTGACCGTGGCGGGCGTATTAGGTTCTCTGATGCTGATTTTTGGCATTTTGTCGGCGGGCAGGCCGGCGGCTTTGGCGTAATTCTCGCAGATGCGGCGGATGGAAGCGATCACTTTCTCGCGTACCTCGGGTGTGTAGGAGCGCAAAGTGAGCTGCATCTTCACATCGTCGGGAATGATGTTGTGGACCGTGCCGCCGTGGATGGAGCCGACCGTCACCACCGCCGGATCAATGGGATTGATGCTGCGGCTTACGATAGTCTGAAAGGCCATGATCATCTCGGCGCTCAGCACCACCGGGTCGATGGTGGTGTGCGGGGCCGCGCCGTGGCCACCCTGCCCGAAAATGGTGATGTCCATCATATCCACGCTGGCCATGAACGGCCCCGCCCGGTAGCCCAGGGTACCGGCGGGCAGGTAGGAGTTGTCGTGCAGCGCGATGGCGTAATCGGGCTTCGGGGCGAAGTCGAACAGACCGTCTTTCATCATCATATCCGCCCCCAGGCCATTTTCCTCGGCGGGTTGTGCCACCATCACGAGCGTGCCTTTCCAGTCGCCCTTTGTTTTGACCAAAGCCTGCGCCGTCCCCACAAACACCGTCATGTGGATGTCGTGGCCGCAGGCGTGCATCACGTTCACTTCGTTGCCCGCCGCGTTGATGCCCCGCGCCTTGCTGGCGTAGGGTAGCCCGGTTTTCTCTTCCAGCGGCAGCGCATCCATGTCGGCCCGAATGAGGACCGTTGGGCCGGAGCCGTTTTCAAAAACACCTACCACGCCGTGACCGCCGATTTTTTCCTTTACCTGAAAGCCCAGTTTCTTCAATTCCGCTGCCATGCGGGCCGCACTTTTTTCTTCCTGCAAAGAAAGCTCGGGATTCTGGTGCAGGTGTTTGTAAAGGGCGTCGAGTTCGGGGTAGTTTTGGGTGGTAAGGGTTTCGATTTGCTGGATGGCCTGGGGGCTTTGGGCCAGAATTTGGCTGGATATAAATGCTGAAAGGAGCAGGAAGTAATTCTTCATAGGGGTAGGATTGACGAAACAGAATTTCGCAAGCTACAAAATGACTGCTAATTCTGTCGCCTCAAATTTTCTCCAACTCCTCCCGCGTTAAATCGCCCTGCGTATCTCCCGTGTTTAAAGTCGAGGCGGGTTCAAACAGCATCACCGACACTTCCTCCGCCGCCACGGGTCGATGCTCGACGCCTCTGGGGACGATCAGAAACTCATTCTCACGGAGCAACACTGTTTTGTCGCGGAACTCCATTTGGAACTGGCCCCGTAAGACATAGAACATTTCGTCTTCGTCGTCGTGCTTGTGCCACACAAATTCGCCTTTGAATTTGACCAGCTTGACGTGCTGGCCGTTCAGTTCGCCCACGATGCGGGGATTCCAATGGTCGTGGAAGCGGGCTAGTTTTTCGGGGATGTTGACTTTATTCATATGGGTTTGCGTTCAGATTGTTTCTAAATTCCTGATTCCTCCACCCGCGCGTCAAATATCCCCGTCAGCACCTGCCCGTCGCGCTTGACTTGCAGGAAAATCCGGTACTGCCCCGCCCTGGGAAAAGCGTAGGGAAACGAGATGCTGCTGCCGTGGTTCATGCCTTCGTGCAAAGTGGTATCTCCGGCGATCTGCATTCCCATTTCCTTCATCAGAAAATTTTCCCGCTCCAAGTCGGGCATTTTTTTCAGGGCAGCCACGTGGCGGTCGATGCTGTCGCGAAAAATGCCGGGCGCGGCGCGTTTAAAGACGCGGGCGGTGTCGGCGATGCGGTTTTTGAGCGATAGTTCGGAGGCCATCGCCACCGTTCCCACGGGATGCAGGTGGACGTACACCGAGCCGTCGGAACGCACCACGGCGGCATGGCCCGCCATGCCGAGGTAAGGCTGCAAACGGGCGGCGGTACCGTCGGGCGCGAATACTTCGAATTTTAACTGGTACGGCTTTCCTGCCGCAAAAACCTGGTTGGCCTCGCCTTCCCACACCACGTAGGAACCGTCGAGCAGGGCCGTACGGGTGCCGGGCTTGCCGCAGACTACCACGTTGGCATCCAGTGGAATGTTTTTGGGCTGGTTGAGCGGGTCGGTCACGACGTAAGTGTCTTCCGGGTCGGTGCGTTTGATCGCCTGTCCTTCGACCAGTTCGGGAATGTCGATCGTATCGGTGAGCGTTTCGGTGAAGCCCGAGTAGGAAAATATGTCACCGTACACCAGGTATCGCCCCGCCGGGAGTTTAGGAAGATACGCCTGAAACGTGGTGGAATCCGTGCGTTCGGGATGCAGATGCGCAAAAGCATCCAGACCGGGCGTCCGCACCAGGAACAGATGCATCATTTTACCGTGGTCGGGCACCAGGTAGCTGAGGTAGCTGGTGCCACGCTTCGATTGGGCGTCGGTGGTATCGATTTTTAATTTAAAAAGTCGTTGCCCGTCTTGCCTCACTACGGACCCCTCAGCCGTCAAAGGTTTGTACATATATCGCCGGTACCCCTGCGCCCAGCTATCCCACCAGCTACTGCCGCCGTACAGAATGAGGGTGCAGACAACGAAGGCAATGCCCATGTTCAGCCAACGCTTCCTTTTCTGTTGGGGTGAAAGCACCTGCCCCGCCCGCAACATTCCGTCGCTGACGCTCGCCCCAATGACAGTGACAAGCAAAATCACAAGTAACAGCCCCAGCGCGGTCAGCGTCCAGCCCAGTCCGGCGGGCATATCGCGCTCGGCGGTGGACATTGCCACCAGTGGCACCACCATTTCTCCCTCACCCTGCGCACCCTCAATTTTAATCTGAACGCTGGACGAGCCATTTTCCATCAACCACACGATGCCCTGAAACTGGCCCACTTGTCCGGCGACGGACTCCAGCGCGTCGTAGTCGGGAGCGCCCTCGTCGCCCGAACGGAAATAGATGGGCCGCGCCATGACCTGGCTGGCATCCCCGCTTTCAACGTACACCGTTACGCGCGCGGTGCCGGGGATGACATCAGGCGGCTGCACGTCTACCAGGAGGCGGTACGCACCCGCCTGTCCCTGTAACACCACGCCTGAGCTGCCCACGTGGGCGAAAATTGGAAAGGTGCTTACCAATAATCCAAAAATTAGTAATAACTTTTTCATCGCTGAATGTTTTTCATCCACCTACCCCACACCAGGCCAACGCGGGTGGAAAGAATACTGAGAACAAGAGCTATGCCCAGACCCTGAGCCAATTGGCCGGTAGTTTGCGCAAACCAAGGGGCGAACTTATAGCGGTATTCCCAATCGGGATTATTGCCAAAATACAGATAGTGGCTGCCAAAAAACCAGTTGCGGGCCAGCGGCGATTCCAGCAGGAAAGCCCCAAAAAACCACTGCACGACGAAAAACACTACCAGGAAAGAAGTTCCCAGAAACGCGGCTAATTTCCAATCGTTCCAATAAGCAAAGCGATGTCGGAGGTAATCGAGTGCCGCCGCCGGGACGATCAGCAGCAACGGAAAGTCGAAGCCGTTGTAATGATCGAGGTGGTTGAGGATAGGACCCAGTTTGGGTTCCGCCGGAAAAAGCGGGATGATCCAGAGAGTAAGCAGCATGATGAGGCTGTAAACCAATGTCACGTAAGTTATGGTCCACCTATTGGAATAAGCCCTTCCGAAGGCCAGTAGTAGAAAGGGGAAAGCGGCGGCGGATACCTGGTAGTACGAGGAATTGTGGGAAGCCCAGTACCCTAGTTCCTCCGAAAGCAAGGTGTACCACATCGTCAGCAGAAAACCAGCCGATAGGGTGAAGAGAAGAAAAAGCATTCGCTGCCGCCTTTTCCTGTTGGACTCACTGCCATGGAACAAGTATTCCGTCTGATTTTTTATGGCCAAAACGCTGACGATGGCCCCGAACTGCACCCCGATGATGCCCAGCGCCAACACAGTATGCGGTGGCGAAAGAATGGTGACGTCGAGGCCGTAGGTGTTGTGCCACCAGTCGTCGAAGGGCGCGGAAGTAAGCATAGCCAGAGCACCCCAGATGCAGAATAATGCGCCCAACGAGCTGTAAAAAATGCCCCAAACTTTAACCCGGCGGCTCTTTTCGGCAGTACTGCCTGCGAAAGTATTACGCAGCACTTCATAGCCCGAGAATATTCCCGACACTACAGCCCCTAAATAAATTACGAGGTGAGGGGGCGAAAAAAGACCGTCACGCCCGATGCTGGTATGCCAGCAAATGTCCCATATTAGGCCAGTAATGACGCAGAGCGAGGAAAAGACTACCGCATAAATATACACAGGAATACCCGACGAGCCTACTTCTCGACTGGCTGCGGGTGGACTTTCAGGAAAACGGGGTGGGGCGAGGGTTTGATCCATAAAAATCAAAGTTTTGGATTTTTAGCAAATTGGGGACAATTTACCAAACTAAAACCCTCACGCCAAACTTCTTAAGAAAATGCCCGCCGTATAACAAAATGAAGCGCTCAAAATGGCCGCAACGCCTTCACGAACCGATTCTTGAAGTATTTGGAATAAAGGTTGTCCTCGATCACCCCGCGCGACGACGAAGCGTGAATAAACCGAATATCGCTCTTGCCCCGCACTTCGGTCACGATGCCCGCGTGCGACACATAGCCTTCCTCGCCGGATTCCGGCACAAAGAAAATCCAGTCGCCGGGCTGAATGTCTTCCACCCGTTCGACATTACGCCCAAACTCGGACTGCTGCCACGAAATACGCGGCACCTTGTAGCCTAAGTTATTATAAACCGTGCAAATCAGCCCCGAGCAGTCGATGCCCAGGTTGTCGTTGCCGCCCATCAAATAAGGGGTGCCAGTATAGTTACGCGCGCCCTTGACAACCGCCGATACGTGATTGGCGTAAGGCCCCGTCGGTCGGCTGACGGGGCGGTTGGAAACAGTATTTCGGGCGGGACCACGACTGGCTGCGGCACGACTCGCCGTTGCGCGACTCGGTGCCTTAGCCCGGCTGACGGTCTTAGTGCGTTGGCTGGGCGGAACGTAGGGCGAGCTTCTAAGAACTGCGCAGGATTGGATTATAGAGGAGGAAAGCAGAAAGGAGAGAAGGAGGAAGGGGAGAAAGGATTTTACTCTTTTCATAGGGTAAAGGGTGGTATTATTTTTTCAAAATTAACGAATCAAAAAGAAAACCTAGTCTATACAACAAAGAAAAGAGGCCAACCCGCTATGGATTAGCCTCTTTCTGTATTTTTTACTCATCACTCATTTTGATTCCTTATACACCTTCTCTGCTTTCGGCAACTGCGACTTTAAATCCCGAATGCGCTTTTCGTCGGCCGGGTGAGTGGAGAGAAATTGCGGCGGCTTTTGCCCGCCGGACTTAGCCGCCATTCGCGTCCAGAACGCCACGGCGTTGTCGGGATCATAGCCCGCTTTGGCCATAAAAATCAGGCCCAGTTGGTCGGCTTCTGACTCTTGCAGGCGGCTGTTGGGCAAAACATAGCCTACCTGGGCCGCCGCCGGAGCCGCCAAACCGTAGATGCTATTGTAGAGTTGCTGGGTTTCGCGCGGTTTATTAGACATCGCAATGCCGAGCCCTACCTGACCAGCCGTGAGCAGTCCCTGCGAAAGCAGCCCCTGACTCATGCGCTCGGCCCCGTGGCTGGCGATGGCGTGGGCCACCTCGTGGCCCATAACGACGGCAATGCCCGCCTCGTCCTTACAAATGGGCAGAATTCCGGTATAGAAAATTACTTTGCCCCCCGGCATACAGAAAGCATTGACTTCTTTACTATCTACCACGTTGAATTCCCACTGAAAGCCATTGAGAATTTCACTTTTTCCCACTTCCTTCAGGTAATCGGTCACCGATTTCTCGATTCGTGCGCCGACCCGCTTCACCATTGCGACTTCGGGACCCGAGCGGTCCACCCGGTTGGTGTCCAGAAATTCGCGGTAGCTTTTGAAGCTCATCGGAAGCAACTCCTTGCTATTTACGAGCATCAATTGGCTGCGGCCCGAAAGCGGCACCCGTTGGCAAGCCACGACAAAGAGGAAAGATACCAGCGCGGCGATACTAAGTTTTTTCATTGTGTGCTATTGATTTGGGATGGTTTGGTCAAAATGCGTTGACTGAAAAACGTAATCAGTCTGCGGAAATTTGAAAAATAGTATGCCACAAAGTGAATTGTCAGTAGTTTTGCTCAAATCGAAAGCCACTGTCCGGGTAGAACTGGGTCGCTCGGCGGCTTAGTTTGAACGCTGAACTATAAAATAAATGAAAGTCATCTGCGTAGGTCGTAATTATGTCGATCACATCGAAGAACTCAACAACGAGCGTCCCGACGCGCCCGTCATTTTCATGAAGCCCGAAACCGCCGTACCCCGGCAAGGCGAGGACTTCTACCACCCGGACTTCTCGGACGACATTCATCACGAGGTGGAGATTGTCGTTAAGATCAATAAAATGGGAAAGAATATTGAGGAAAAATTTGCTCACAAGTATTACGACGAAATCGGTGTCGGCATCGACTTCACTGCCCGCGATTTGCAGTCGAAGCTAAAAAGTAAGAGCCTGCCCTGGGAATTAGCCAAAGCCTTCAACGGCTCGGCCCCGGTTTCGGAATTTGTGCCAAAAACTCAGTTTGGCGATGTGCAGAATATTTCGTTTAGTCTGGATGTCAACGGCGAAACCCGGCAGGAGGGCAACACATCGCTAATGCTCTATCAAATCGACTACCTCATTTCTTTCGTTTCCCAATACTTTACCCTCAAAAAAGGTGACCTGCTTTTTACCGGAACACCGAAAGGTGTAGCCGCCGTGAAGATTGGGGATAAGCTAAGCCTAGCCATTGATGGAAAAGAAATGCTGACGTTCAGCGTTAAGTGATTTTATTGATAGAATTTTGAATGATAGAATGAGAGAATAAATTTCGGATTCCGATATTCACTCATTCTATCATTCACTCATTCAAAATTAACCCCGTGTTGTTTAGAACCGTGTTGTTGGCATTATTTGCCTTTGTGTCTTTGCATTCTTTCGCCCAGAAAGAATCTTATCCCAAAAATTATTTCCTCTTTCCCATTACACCCGGTCAGCCCAACTCGCTGGCGGGTGTCCTGGGTGATTTACGAACCAACCACTTCCACGGCGGCCTGGATATTCGTACCCAGCAGCGGGAGGGGTTGGCAGTGTACGCAGCGGCGGATGGCTATATTTACCGCGTAGCCGTGCAGGGCGGCGGATACGGCAACGTCATCTACCTACGCCACCCCAACGGACTGACGACGGTGTACGGACACCTCCAAAAATTCTCGGAGCAACTCGCTGCCTACGTAAGGAACGCGCAGTATGAGAAGGAAGATTTCTACGTAGATTTATATCCTGACCCAAACCAGTTTGTGTTTAAGAAAGGCCAGATCATGGCCCTCTCGGGTAACACGGGTGGTTCGGGCGGGCCGCACCTGCACTTTGAAGTTCGGGATTCTCGAAACAATCACCTCAATCCGCTGTACTTCAATTTTAGCGAAATAAAAGACAATATGCCCCCCGCTTTCTGGAATGTGGCCCTGCGACCCGCCACCATCGACTCGCGGGTGAACGCGCAGTTCGAGCGGCAGGTTTTCAAGACGGTGAAGCAAAAAGACGGTACCTACCGCGTCGCGCAGCCCATCCGGGCAACGGGTGAGGTGGGCATCGAGTTGCAGGCCTACGATTATATGAGCGGGACAGGCTTCCGCTACGGGTTGCACTGCATCGAAATTCGGCTGGATGGGAAGGAAATTTTTACCTACAACATGGAAAAATTCCCCAACGATGTTTTCCGGGATTATAACAATCTCATCGACTACCGTACCGAACAGGAACCGGGGGCGCGGTTTTACCGCTGCTACAATCCCGATGGCAACAGGTTCGAGTTGTACAAAACCGGTCCCTTCCAGGGAAGGCTGTACATCAAAGACACACTCGAACACGAGGTCACGGTCAAGATTTACGACGCGTTCGAGAACTCCTCGCAGCTTACGTTTACCGTGCAAGGCGAACTGAATTCTCCCGAGCCAGCGGCAAAAGAAGATAAATCTTCCAGTGGCATGCTTTCAGCCGAAATGGAGGATAATGTCCTAAAAGTCATCGCCCCTGGTTACGAAAGCGAAACGCCCTTTGCCACATTCTTCTCCGAGCGGCTGCGCGTTCAGAAAAACTTGAATTATTACCAGGGCCGAAACGCCGTTTTCCTAGCCGACCTGCGCAACTTCCTGCCCGATTCGGTGCAGGTGGGCGATAAAATGCTTGAACTCAATTATAAAAAAAGCATTGCGCCCGGAAAAATCTCGGAGTACGCCCGCGACGGCGTCGTGATTCGCTTCGACTCGACCACGCTCTTCGACACGCTGCACCTCACGGTCCGAAAACGCTTCAATATGCTCACCATCAACGAGCCGACGATTCCGCTGCGGCATTATATGGATGTGCGCTACAAGCCCGAAGGCACGGTTGTCAGGCGCGAGCGGTCGGGCGTGTATCGCTACGATGGCGGCAGCTACAATTACGTGGGCGGCAATTGGCTGGGCGATGTCATTGCCTTTCGCACGCGTGACCTGGGCACCTTCGTAATCATGGCCGACACCATTCCGCCCAGCGTCAACCTGGTCGAACACAGCAAAGACCGCATCCGGGCCTACATTAGCGACGACCGCTCGGGCATCAGCACCTTTCGCGCGCTGGTGAACGGAAAGTGGGTTTTGATGAATTACGAGTACAAAAGCCGCTACCTCTGGTCGGAGAAACTGAGTGAGGACGAGCCATTCGAGGGAGAATTGGCGCTGGAAGTGACGGACAGGGCCGGAAATAATACTATATTGCGGGTCGAAATTGAAGAACCGAAACCAAAACCAGCCCCTCGCAAACGCCGCCGATGATGCCTCTCCAAACAGGTGACCCTGCTCCCGACTTTAGCGCCAAAGACCAGGATGGCAACGCCATTTCCCTATCCGATTTCAAAGGCAAGAAACTCGTCCTCTATTTTTATCCCAAAGACGACACCCCCGGCTGCACCGCCCAGGCCTGCGACCTGCGCGACAACTACCAGCACATGCTCGCTCAAGGCTACGCCGTAGTCGGCGTGAGCGTGGACGACGAAAAGTCGCACCGCAAATTCATCGAGAAATACGAACTTCCCTTCCCCCTCATCGCTGACACCGACCATGCCGTGGTGGATACCTACGGCGTGTGGGTCGAGAAAAATATGTACGGCCGCAAATACATGGGTACCGCCCGCACGACTTTTGTGATAAATGAGGAAGGTAAAATCGAAGACATCATCAGTAAGGTGAAAACCAAAGCACATACCCAACAAATTTTGAATTAGTGAATGTCGGAATGTCGGAATGAAGAAACATTAATTCTGACATTGCCGCGAGTTATTATTCACTAATTCCGACATTCACTAATTCCCAATTGACAACATGGAAATCCAAGAACTAGAAAAAATCGCCTCCCAAGTTCGCCGCGACATCGTCCGCATGGTACACGCCTGCCAATCCGGTCACCCCGGCGGCTCGCTGGGGTGTACGGAATTATTCGTGGCCCTGTACTTCGACCGGATGCATCTGAAAGAAAAAGACGGTAAAGTATTCTTTAACATGGATGGTGAAGGCGAGGATCTGTTTTTCCTCTCCAACGGCCACATCTCGCCCGTTTGGTATAGCGTTCTGGCCCGTAAAGGCTATTTCCCGACCAAGGAATTGGGTACTTTCCGTCAAATTGACTCGCGCGTACAAGGCCACCCGACCACGCACGAAGGTCTGCCGGGCATTCGTATCGCCTCCGGCTCGTTGGGACAGGGCAACTCCGTAGCAATAGGCGCAACCCTCGCCAAGCGGCTCAACAAAGACGATCATCTGGTGTACGTCCTGATGGGTGACGGCGAGCAACAGGAAGGTCAGGTGTGGGAAGCGGCCATCTTCGCCCCGCACCACAATGTCGATCATCTTATCGCCTTCATAGACCTCAACGGCCAGCAAATCGACGGTCCCACCGTGGAAGTAATGAACAACCGCGACCTGGGTGCCAAGTACGAAGCTTTCGGCTGGGAAGTGATGGAAATCCAGGAAGGCAATGACATGGCTTCGGTCGTGAAGGGCCTGCACGAAGCCCGCAGCAAGGCCGGACACGGCAAGCCCGTCATGGTGCTACTGCACACGGGCATGGGCTACGGCGTGGACTTCATGGAAGGCAGCCACAAGTGGCACGGTGTCGCACCGAACGACGAGCAGTTGAAGGTAGCGCTGGATCAGTTAGAAGAGACTCTGGGGGATTATTGATTTAGTTGACAGTTGACAGTTGAAAATTATTTTTCCTGAATGAAGCTGCAAAAACTCCAAATCAAGAATTACAAGTCCCTCGTCGATCTGGAAATCGTCGAGCCGAATCCCTTTACGGTTTTTGCCG
The DNA here is from genome assembly GCA_038235275.1 of Cytophagales bacterium. Classification (GTDB taxonomy): domain Bacteria; phylum Bacteroidota; class Bacteroidia; order Cytophagales; family Spirosomataceae; genus Persicitalea. Next base: position 33,495 of record JBBSUC010000041.1, read on the forward strand.
GGCCGAATGGGGCGGGGAAGTCGAATATTTTTGAGGCTTTGGAGTTTGGTGACTTTGCAAGAGAATGGAACAAAGAAAGTGTGCTTAGATTGTTTGGTGGAGATGAAGCAATCAGACCTAGAAAACTAAACTCAGAGGACAATATAAGTATATCAATTTCTCATTTTTATGATAGGATCGAACGTCCATTTGAAATCAATATCTATTTAGGTAATAAGAGAGAAGCTTCGGAAAAACAAAAGAACGAAAAGCCTAGAATTTCTAATGTCGAGATAGGTTCTACAGTTTTCTGCCAAGACGAACTCTTACATACGCTTGATTTTAACAGAATTTTCATAAAGAATGAAAAGCTACTACGTGTAAAAGAAATATCTGATAAAAAGCTAAATATTGACTGCGCAAATCTTGAAAAAGTGTTAAAACGCCTTCTTGACGACGAGATAAACCGGGAGGATATTACAGAATATCTTGAACTTTTTATTCCTGGTTTTGAAAAAATAGAAATTGACTCTAATAACCTTTCAGGAACTGACACTCTGCTAATCTATGAAAAGGGAATCACTAAACCCTTTACTAAAGATTTGATTTCTGATGGTACTTATAACATCCTTTGCCTATTAACAGCAGTTTTCCAATCAGATGAGCCGCAGTTTTTATGTATCGAAGAACCCGAAAATGGCTTGAACCCCTTTGTGATAGAGACCTTTGTAGAATTATCTCGGAATCTCTGTAAGGACAAGGGACACTATATTTGGCTCAATACGCATTCGCAGACTTTGATCAGAGGTTTGAAAGAAGAAGAATTGATAACGGTTGATAAAGAGGACGGAACAACCAAAATAAAGCAGTTCAAAGCGGGCGACTTTTATGGTTTGAGAGCCGACGAAGCTTGGTTGAGTAATGTACTTGGTGCTGGACTGCCGTGGTGAAAATTGGATTTTTATGTGAAGGTAAAACCGAAGTAAAATTCGTAAGATCAGAAAAGTTTCAAGACTACCTTCGACGTATCGGGATCGATGCCGTCGAACCAGTACTCGATGCAAAAGGAGGCGGGAATCTATTGCCGGGTAATTCCAAAGAATACTTGGACACGCTTTTGGCGAATGGAGCTGAGAAAATTCTCATCCTGACTGACCTTGATGAAGACGCTTGCATAACTTTCACGAAAAACAGAATCACTACGAGTGCGGATCGAATTGTAATTGTGGCCGTAAGAAATATCGAATCTTGGTTTTTGGCAGACAGTCAAACTTTAAGCTTGTTGCTTAGACAGAAATTCGAGTTTGAGCAACCAGAAAATGAAATTACTCCATTTGAAACGTTGAGAAACATTTTTTTGGAAAAGCAGAATCGTGGTATTGGAGATAAAGATATTCTAGCAGCAAGAATGATCAAATACGGCTTCTCCCTTGAAAACGCCGCCCGACACCCCAACTGCCCCAGCGCAACTTATTTTCTGAACAAACTGCAACAATTAGCTACAGAATAAGCAAAACCCATTAACCTTAACACCGAAGAAATCATGAAAAAATACACTTACACCGAAAAGAAAGATACTCGCTCCGGCTTTGGCGCGGGGATGCAGGAACTGGGCCAGGAAAATGAAAACGTCGTGGCACTGTGCGCCGACCTCGTTGGGTCTTTAAAGCTGGCTCCTTTTATTAAGGAAAACCCCGACCGATTTTTCCAGTGTGGAATTTCGGAAGCCAACATGATTGGCGTTTCTGCCGGGCTCACGATTGGCGGCAAGATTCCGTTCGCTACGACTTTTGCTAATTTCGCGACGGGTCGGGTATACGACCAAATCCGGCAGAGTGTGGCGTATTCTAACAAGAACGTGAAGATTTGCGCCTCGCACGCGGGCATTACGCTGGGTGAAGACGGAGCCACGCACCAGATTCTGGAAGACATCGGCATGATGCGGATGCTGCCTGGCATGACGGTCATCAATCCCTGCGATTATAACCAAACCAAAGCCGCTACCAAGGCCATCGCCGATTACGAAGGCCCGGTTTACTTACGCTTCGGTCGCCCGGTGGTGCCGGTTTTTACCGATGCCGACCAGAAATTTGAGATTGGTAAGGCCTGGATGGTCAATGAGGGAAAGGACGTGAGCATTTTTGCCACCGGCCATTTGGTTTGGGAAGCGATCAAGGCCGGCGAAATGCTGGAAAAGGAAGGCATCGACGCCGAGATTATCAACATCCACACGATCAAGCCCCTCGACGAAGCGGCCATCCTGAAATCGGTAAAGAAAACGGGCTGCGCGGTGTCCGCCGAAGAGCATAACCGCCTGGGTGGGCTGGGTGACAGCATCGCGCAGGTGTTGGTCAAAAACCAACTCGTGCCACAGGAGTACGTGGCCGTTAACGACAGCTTCGGCGAAAGCGGTCCCCCCGAAGAACTCATGAAAAAATACGGCCTGACCGCCAAAGACATCGTAGCCGCCGCAAAAAAAGCGATTGAGAGGAAAAAATAGGTGACAATGGACAGTTGACAATGAGTTGTCCAAAACTGTTACCACGGGGTACCCCGAACTGTCAACTGTCAACCCGCTCCGGCGTACCGGTCCACTAAATGAACGACGAGGAACTCCTAGAACTTTATCGGAACCCCGACACCCGTCGGAATGCCTTCAACCAAATCGTACGGACGTATCAGCAGCGCGTGTACTGGATGGTGCGGAAGATCGTCATCGACCACGATGACGCTAATGACATCACACAGGAGGTATTTATCAAGGCATGGAACGCGCTCGACAAATTTCGGGGCGATTCGAAGCTTTATACCTGGCTGTTCCGAATTGCGCACAACGAATCCATCAATTTTTTGAAGAAAAAGCGGCGGCGTTACTTCGTGCCGATCAACGATGTGGAAGGTGAACTGGCCGAAAAGCTGGAAAGTGATCCGTTGATTAGCGGGGACGAAATCCAGTTAAAGTTGCAGCAGGCCATCCTCACTTTGCCCGAAAAACAGCGTTTGGTGTTCAATTACCGCTACTTTGAGGAGATGCCCTACGAAGAAATGTCGGAGGTAACGGGTACCTCAGTGGGGGCGCTAAAGGCGTCGTACCACTGGGCGACCAAGAAAATTGAGAGTTTTTTGACGACGACCGATTAAACTAACCTTCCCCGCGCCTTGTCGTAGAAAAGGTTTTTAGCACAACACCCTGTTATGAAAGACAATAAAATAAGGCTGGAAGATTTGGAGCGCAAAGTCCCCTTTGAAGTACCGGACGGCTATTTTGATAAACTGCCGTCTATTATCATGTCCCGCCTGCCCGCCACACCCGAGCGGGCCGCGTACGGTCATCAGCCCCTGGTAAGCTGGTCGTGGCAGCGTTCGTTGGGACTGGCCGGAGCATTGAGCTTGATTGTCGCGCTGATATGGTTTACCTATCCGCAGCAACAGGGGCCATTGGGCAGTGAGCGGCTCAGTCAGGTAAGCGATGATGCCATCCTGGAATATCTGGCCGAGGAAAATATTAGCTACTACGACCTGAGTGAGAATAACGCCGTACAGGCCGCCTTCCAAACTGACTCGACCGTGCTGCACTATCTGGATGGCATGGATGCTGATTTCCTACGCAGCCAGGCTGAAGACGGAATTTTTTCGGACGAAAAGATTTAAATAATAAAATAGAATCCCTTTGAATATGAACACAATTCACCGCAAAATTTGGCTGCTGGCCGGGCTGTTGCTGACCTTATTATCTTTTTCTTCCACTGATGCCCAGGCTCAGCGTCGCAACGAGGAAGAAATGAAGAAAATTCAGGATGCCAAGGTAGCCATCATCACCAACCGGCTTAGCCTTACGCCCGAACAGTCTAAAGACTTCTGGCCGATTTATAACGAGTTTTCCCAAAAAAAGCGGGAAATGAATCGCTCGATGCGCCAGATTATTAAGAGTAAGGGTGCCACCACTTCGGACGACCAGGCCATGAATAGCTTGAAAGAGGTGCAGGACTTGAAACAGAAACAGGTAGAACTTGAAAAGGAGTACCAGGATCGTTTCCTGACGGTCATCTCCGCTAAGCAACTTACCGAATTATATAGTGCAGAGCGCGACTTTAACGAAATGCTGCTGCAACGATTGAAATAGAACGCTTCACCGCAAAAAATGCCAAATCACTTCCGCGCCAGCGCGGAAGTGATTTTTTTTGGAGAGGACGTATTGGTAGTGAAAAGGAAGTAAGAATCGTGCCTTTTTTACCCTTTTCCAGCCATTGAGATACAGGCCAGCATCCTGCCCGTTTGCCCCTTTTCCAGCCGATGAGAGAAATAATCGTCGTTGTTCAGGACGGTCGAGTAAGGCGATAGTTGGATATTGGAATCGGCCAGCCCGACCTTGACCAGTTGGTCTCGGTTGGCCTTCTTCAAATCGACGAAAAACTTACCCGATTTTTGGTTAAAGTATTTGTGGGCGACGGAAAAATGCGTCGCCACTTCGTCGCCTACTTCAAACGAACACTTGTCGATGCAGGTACCCACGTAGGCCAGGCAATCAACGGGTTCGGTACCAAATTCTTCTTGCATTTTCAGTACTGTCTTCCAAGCTATTTCGCCCACCGTACCACGCCAGCCCGCGTGAATGGCGGCAATGGCTCGCTGCCTGTTGTCATAAATTAGAACAGGCGTGCAGTCGGCCACCGTTACGGCGAGCGCGATGCCGGGTTGCCGGGTGACGAGGGCATCGTAACCCTCGTAGTTTCCGGGCGTGGTCACGGTAAGAATTTCGTTACTATGTACTTGATGAGTAGTAGCGACCTGGTCTTCCGTGATGCCCAGAGTCTGCCAAAAGCGGCGGCGGTTTTCTGCGGTATTTTCGGGTATATCTTTGGTGTGCACACTTAGATTAAGCGAGTCGAAGGGAGCCGAACTTACGCCCCCGTGCCGGGTGCTTTCGGCGGCGATCAAATGGGGAATATCACTAAAAATAGAGGGGGTACGAAACATCATCGGGCTATAATACGCGTTTATTTGGCCACTTCTACTTAAAAAGTCTTGCCAATGAATTGCTAACTTGCCCCGAAAAGCCCCTTTCCCCAAGCGCCGTTGTCCATGCCCGTTGACCCGATTCCCAAGAAATCAGAGAAAAAAGTGGAGAAATACCTCGATCTTGGCCACTCCGAGGTTGAAAATCACGCCAAGGCCCAGCAGAAGAAGTACGAAGAACACGTGAGCCAGACTTCTTCGGCCACGCGAATCATCTCCGAGTTTTTCGGTACCAACATTTTCGGCTTCGTGTACCATTACCTGCGCAGCCGATTTGGAAAGCGGCATCCCTACCAGGCCTATCCGAGCGAAGGCGATAGCGGTATTTATCAACTAACTTCTTCCGTCCCCAGTCGGGAAACGATTACTCTGGCGCTGTTATCGGACTGGGGTAGCGATACCACCGAGTCCGACACCGTGGCGCACCTGGTGGCCCGCTATGCGCCGGACTACACGATCCACCTCGGTGATATATATTTTGTGGGAACACCGCACGAAGTGGCCGAGAACTTTACTGCCCCCTACGCTTCGTGGTACTACGGCGCGTCGGGCAGTCTGGCGCTTTGTGGCAACCACGAGATGTATTCCAATGGCGCGGCTTACTACCAGCGGCTGCTCCCGGCTATGTACGTCAACGTGGACGGCGTCAAGAAATCGCAGCGAGCAGCTTTCTTTTGCCTGGAAAACGAATACTGGCGCATTATCGGCCTCGACACGGGCTACACCTCGGTAGGTCGGCCCTTCCTGGAAGTACTTTCGCCGCCCGACTGCCACCTGCGCGACGAACAAATGGCCTGGCTACGCGATGTGTTGAGGTTGGGCGATCCCGACGACAAACGCGGCCTGGTTTTCCTAAGCCATCATCCCTACATTTCCGCCTTTCGGGAGGATTACTTCAGGCCCGGCGAGCAATTGAGCGAGCTATTGGGTGAAGTAGCCCGGCCCGTTGTCTGGATTTGGGGCCACGACCACCGACTGGTTGGCTACCATCTCGGCCAAAACCACAGCAAACTGCAAGCCTATGGCCGCTGCATTGGCCACGGCGGGATGCCTGTAGAAACCAAAATGCCACATAACAGTAAAGAGGCCGACAAGCTGGCTTTCTACGACCGCCGCGTTCGCACCCGCGTCAAGCGGCACGAACTGGGCTATAACGGGTTTTGCCATTTGCAGTTGGAAGGTCGCCGACTCACCGCCACCTATCGTGATCTGGAAGACAGCAAGGTATTGGAAGAAAGCTGGCAAATCGACCTGGAAGACGGACAGCTCGACTGGAAGATTTTGGGCAAACACGAGGGCCTGACCTGGTTTGACTGACAGCCGGATACCGCGTCTTCACAAGGATAGAAACATGACCACAGTAAAAGAAAGTAAGGCGTGAAGCGAGTAAAACGGGCAATATTTTCTATTTTTGAAAAAGTGTAAACCAAAATCTGATGCAGGAAACTCAACCGAAGGTTAAAATAATTATCGTGGACGATGAAGAACCCATCCGCATCGCACTCCGGGATATTCTGGAATACGAAGGCTATGAAGTGGACGAGGCTAAGGATGGAGAGGAAGGACTCAAGGCCATTAAGAAAGAGGAGTACTACGTCGCTCTGTGTGACCTGAAAATGCCCAAGATGGATGGCTTTGAACTGCTCAAGAAGGTGGACGAAGCCAAATACAGTACGCAGATTATCATGATTACCGCTTTCGGCAGCACCGATAATGCCATGGAGGCTATGCGCCAGGGAGCGTTCGATTTTGTCACTAAGCCGCCCGATCTAAACCGTTTGCTGGTTAGCGTGCGCAACGCCATCGACAGATATAAGTCGATACATGAGGCCAATGAACTGCGTAAGAGGATCTATAAGATCAACGAAATGGTGGGCGACTCGGAGGCCATTCGCCGCGTAAAGGAATCCGTGGATCGCGTGGCCCCCACCGAAGCTCGTGTGCTGGTGACGGGCCCCAATGGTTCGGGTAAAGAATTAGTAGCCAAACAGATTCATAATAAAAGCCCGCGCGCGCACATGCCACTGGTAGAGGTCAACTGCGCGGCCATTCCCGGCGAGTTGATCGAAAGTGAGTTGTTTGGCCACGAGAAGGGGTCGTTTACCTCGGCTATCAAGCAACGCATCGGCAAGTTTGAGCAGGCCAGCGGAGGTACCATCTTTTTGGACGAAATCGGAGACATGAGCCTTTCGGCCCAAGCCAAGGTCCTACGGGCTTTGCAGGAAAATAAGATCACCCGTGTAGGGGGCGAAAAGGAAATTAAGGTCAATGTGCGCGTGATCGCGGCCACCAATAAGGATTTACGGAAAGAAATCCAGGAAGGCAATTTCCGCGAAGACCTTTTCCACCGCTTGAGTGTGATCGTGATTCACGTGCCGCCCTTGGCCGAACGCCGGGAAGATATTCCCATGCTGGTCAATAAATTCCTGCGTGACGTTGCCGATGAGTACAACGATCTGCCTAAGCAAATCTCACCCGATGGTCTGGCTTATTTGCAAACTTTACCCTGGACGGGAAACGTGCGCGAGCTACGCAACGTGGTGGAGCGCTTGGTGATTTTGGGCGGAGCAAAAATTTCGCTCGAAGACGTAAGGTTGCACGCGGGTCAAATGTGAAATGTTGTGTAATCGTGGAATGTTGAATTGACGTTAAATTGGCGTACTGCTTATTTGTAAAATTCTGTGTATCAAGTTGAATTCGATTCAACGATTCAAAAAAAACAATCAAACAGCAATTACACGACCGCGCGGGCGGTCCCGTTAACAATTACACGATTACGCAATCAATTACACAACCATCAAACTGCACCCCCGCACATCCGAATTATCGAAGCGGCCCATGATGTAAAAAGTTTCGGGTTCTTCACCGAAGCGACCCAAGTCCTGGGTTTCGATGAAACTGCATGTGTCCAGGTTGGCGAGGTCCACGACGTTGACGCCACCGGTGCCGTGGAACTGCCCGTGGGAGCGGACGGCGAATGGATCATTGGGATCGCGGAGCAGAACGCGCATCGTGGCACCGGGATAGAAAAATCCTTCACCGGGCGAGTAGGCTTGGGAAAGCAGTTCAGTCATGCCATATTCGGAGTGGATGGCGGGCAAATTCAGCTTTTCTTTTAACAGGTCGTGTATTTCTTCGCGTAGCATTTCGCGGCGGCGGCCCTTCATGCCGCCGGTTTCCATTACTCTGAAGTTGGGAATATTTCGTAAAAAAGAAAAATCTTCGCCGCTTTCCGCCCAATCCAGCAGGGCGAAAGTAACGCCCAGGACAATTACCTTACGGTTTTCTTCCTCATTTTCAGCAAGTTTTCGTAATTGGTTGGTGAGGGCGGCGGTATCGTGTAAATAGAAGCCCGAAAAATTTGAAGAAGTTTGTTCAATAAAATGCCGAACCATATATACCAAAGACGAGTTGTTACGTTCAAGGTACGAAGGTAGCAGGGCTAAGATGTGGAAACGATTCAGTTGCCCGTATTGCTGCTCGAAAATGCGCTGACTGAGGAACTGATAGAGGGAAGCATCGTAGAGCGTGTGGGTGCTGGTTGTTATGCCGGTAGTGCCGCTGCTTTCGAATTTGACCGCCGGACGGGGCGGCTGGCCGGTTCGGATAGTGTGGTGCTTGAAGAATTGTATGGGGAGATGAGGGACCTCTGCCAGCCGTTCCAGGCGGTCAATTTTTAAATTCAGGTGGGAAAGGTATTTTTGGTAAATAGGGTTGTACTCGGCCTGATAGCGAAACACCCGCAATGCCACCTCTTCAAAGTCGGCAGGCGTTACCACCAGAATCTGCCGCCGCAGTTCCTCTCTTATTTCTTCCAGGGAATTAGTGCCTGACGATTCCAATCCATTTATTTTCGTGAATCAATCTTCAAATATAACACATGCGTAAGCTTTTCGGCGTGGGATTTTTACTTGTCATTGGTGGCAGCCTGTCACTCACAGGCTGCCTCGATACGCCTAAATTCGACAATACGCCCAGCATCCGCTTCAACAGCGTGGACACCTTGACGATCTTCGACAGTTTTTCTAAAACCAAAGCTGACTCCATCGTGATCACTATTGATTTTGAAGATGGCGACGGTGATTTGGGGATTTCTCCGACCGACCGCAGCGATACCACCAAGTTAAATACGCTTTACAAGCAATGGGGGAATTATGAGATTACAGTATTGGAAAAGAAAAAGGACGGTACTTTCCAGGTTCGACCCGTGTCGGTTTTTGAAAAACTATTCTTTGACACCTTGAAACGGGATGGCAAGGCCGGCCCCATCAAAGGCAAACTTGACTTTCGCCAAACGCTTCCCGCCTCCCGCTTTGCCAAACTCACCACCGTCAAATTCCGCATCCGCATTCGCGACCGTGCTTTCAACGTCAGCAACTCCGTGGAGACGGATACCATTTCGGTGCATTTGGAACAATAACAATAAAGGCACAAAGTGTTTTACAGTAGGCGAGTAAGCAAAGCTGAATAGTCTGTTTTTCTGAATGCGAATGCTGAACCAAGAACGTCAACTTATTTTCATTATAATCCGAAACGTTGTTCCCTTTCCGGGTTCGGAGTTTTTGACGAAGAGTTTGCCGCTGTGGTAAATCTCGATGATGCGCTTGGCCAGCGTTAGGCCCAGGCCCCAGCCCCGCTTTTTGGTGCTGAAGCCCGGCCGGAAAATTTTGGTGGCATTGGCCTTGCTCATTCCCTTTCCATTGTCTTTGATATCGATGTAAATTTCGTTTTGCGCCAACATAGGTTTAAGAGTGATTCTTATTTCGCCTATGCCTTTCATGGCGTCCACCGCATTTTTGCAGATATTCTCCACCACCCACTCAAATAGGTTTTTGTTTAGTAGCACCGTCTGCCCTTCGGGTAGTTCGTCGTTGATAAAAAAGGCTACTTTGGACGATACCCGTTTTTGCAGGTAATTGATAAAGTTGGTGATTACTTCGGCGACCTCCTCTTCCTTCAAAGTAGGAACGGAGCCAATGTTGGAAAAACGTGTGGTGATCATTTCCAGCCGCTGCACATCTTTTTCGATTTCTTCGGCAATGGAAGGATCCATGTCAGGATCAGAACGGAAGTACTCCGTCCAGGCCATGAGCGACGACAGCGGCGTGCCGAGTTGGTGAGCCGTTTCCTTGGCCAAGCCCACCCAAACTTGATTTTGCTCGGCCTTCCGCGCCGAACTGAACGCCAGATAAGCCAGAAAACCAATAATAAAAATACCCGATAACTGGATGTAAGGATAGTATCGAAGCTGCGTGAGCAGGATAGAGTTACTATAATACACATAGCCCACTTGTCCTTCGCCGATCTGGACCGGGATGGGGGCATGTTCCTCCTTCATGATAGCCAGGTTTTCGGCGATGATCTTCTCCTGCGTTTCGGGCGATGGGCTTTTGGGGAAGGAAAGGTTATTATGGGCCGCCGGCATATTGTTTTCATCAATGTAGATCGCCGGAATTTCGTAAAAGGTGTTCGCCTCACGAATCATATCCATGATCCCGTTCAGATCCTCGGCGTAGTCGCTGTTGATGGCGTAGCGCAGCGACTCGGCAAAAAGCTTGACCTGTCGCAGTTCCCGCTCTTCGAGCTTTCCTACCAGATCATTGGTATAGAAAAGCGACCCCAGACTGATGAGAAAAAGGTTGATTCCAATGGCTATTTTGTATGTGTTCTTGCGCCCGTACGAGTCTAACAACGAACGTTTCAGCCGCAGGCTGTTGAGCCAAGCCATTGGTGGCGAGTCTTCTTTTTGGGGTTTGGGTTTCGTTTCGGTGGCTTGCTTCATAAATGAGTTTTACCGCAATAATCAGGGTCAAACATGACCATTGTCATGTTTGACGGCCAGATTTCCTGTGAAATTAGCAGAAATTATTTAGAACAATTTATATGCCTTCTAAATAAACTTATAGGCAGCCGCTCCCGTTTCTTATTGTAAGGATTGTAACGTAAATTTGTTCCCGCAATTCAGATTGATCCCAATGTACCAACAGTTTAAGTCCGTAAGCATCTCGTACCGAACCGCTCCGCTGGAAATCAGGGAGCAGATTGCCCTGAATGAAGCAGAAGCCAAAGCGTTGATGCTGCGGTTTAAAGATTTCTTCGAGTTGTCCGACGTTTTAGTCGTGTCCACCTGCAATCGTACCGAGATTTACTACGCTTCCCCGCTGGACCTAAACATCGAGTTGGTCAAATTGCTGCTCATCCAAAAGGGAATTGCCGATCCTGCCTCTTTTCACGAATACTTTGAGCATTACCGGCTCGGTAAAGCCGCCATCCGGCATTTGTTTGAGGTAGCCACCGGACTGCACTCGCAGGTGGTGGGCGATATGCAAATTCCGAACCAGATTAAGCAAGCCTACCAATGGTCGGCGGATCTGCACATGGCGGGACCTTTCCTGCACCGGCTGATGCACACGATTTTCTTCGCCAACAAGCGCGTAGCCCAGGAAACGTGCTTCCGCGATGGGGCGGCTTCCGTTTCTTACGCCGCCGTCGAGCTGGTTGAAACGCTGGCGGTTGCGCCCAGGGTACTCGTCGTGGGTTTGGGTGAGATTGGCGCGGATGTCTGCAAGAATTTAGCTCAGAAAAGTAGCGCGGAGATCACGCTCATCAACCGCACCCGCGCCAAAGCCGAGGCATTGGCGGATAACGGCCGATTCCGCCTGGCTGACTTTACCGATCTCGACGCTGAGCTTTCCCGTGCTGACATCATCATCTCCTCTGTACAGACCGATCAGCCGTTTTTTACCAAAAAAATGGTGCAGGAACTAAACGGACTCACCTACAAATACTTCATCGACCTGGCCGTGCCCCGCAGCGTCGACCCGGAAGTCGAGCAACTGCCGGGCGTGATGCTCTACAACATCGACACCGTCCGCAGCCGCGCGAATGCCGCTCTGGCTCGCCGCATGGAGGCTATTCCAACCGTAGAGGCGATCATCGATGAATCGGTGGCCGAATTTAACGACTGGTCGAAGGAAATGGTCGTTTCTCCGACGATCAATAAGCTGAAAAGTGCGCTGGAGCAAATCCGGCAGGAGGAAATGGCCCGCTTCACCAAACAACTCTCCGCAGAAGAAGCCGCCAAAATGGACAAGATTACGTCCAGCATGATGCAAAAAATCATCAAACTCCCCGTACTGCAACTCAAAGCTGCCTGCAAGCGTGGCGAGGCCGAAACGCTGATCGACGTGCTGAATGATTTGTTTAATCTGGAAGCGGTAAGGCAGTAGCATTTCTTTCCTGGTTGGCTTTGTCGTGGATCGTGTTACAAACGCGAAAAGATTTGCGCCCCGATTACAAATCGTGGCGAGCGATGGGTAATTCTCACTTCGGGCTACCTGATGTTCGGCTCCTGGGCGGGAGTGCAGCCCGAGGATACTTACCTGAAGGTGGCGGAGGTGGAAAAATTCGGCGATGAAGTTTACCGCGTTACGTTTGAGATGAAGTGCAAGCTGTACAGCGAGTCAGATCACCACTATTTCGGGGAGCTGGAGGAAGGCAAGTTTTCGGTCAGGATTGAGTTATAGCATTTTGCTGGATGAAGAAATTGCTAATTATTACGATCGTCGTCTCTTTGTGCGGGTGTAACCGCTCCAAGGTGCCGCAGTATCGAGTTCTCTACAGCAGCGATAGCATCGCCAGTCCGAGGGACAGTTCGATTCGCTACATCCTGGCTAGTGATTTTGCCAATAGAATCAGAGTTCGCTACCACAACGGCCGTAAAAACATAATTGACTTTTCGAAACTGTGGGGTTACATCGGTGAGAAAGGGGATGTCTATCGGTTTTACAAAGATAAAATCTACGAAGTCACCGTATTGGGAGATACAGTAAAGTACCTTAGAAAAGAACAACGGAGTGTTGGCAGACCAGTTTATACTGGAAACTTCGTGGTCAGGTATCATAGCGTCGGCTTAAACGGCGAAATCGTTCTAGATTCAGGTCTTTTTTAGTGAAACCGAAACTCTCACAGCTTCAACTCCTGATAAGAAATCAGCACAATCGCCAACACGGCCAGCCCCAATCCCCAGCGATTCAGCCCATTCAACTTTTCCCGAAAAAATAGCCAGGCCGCCGCTGCCGAGGCCATCATCGTGAGGATGTTATAAATGGGAAAGACAAAAGCCGCGCTGTTGCCGAAGGCCCCCAGGGCTTTGATCAAAAAATAAAAGGAGAGGAAATTGGGTACGCCCAAAATCAACCCGCCGACCAGGCTGCGCCAGGATACTTTTTCTTGCCAAAACAGAATACGGAACAACAGCACCAGCGTCCCGACGATGACCGCCCCGATGCAGGAAATTACGGTGAACATTGCCGCTTCTTCGGGCGCGTAAAATTTCATGCTGAGGTAATTGATGAGGGTATTATTGGTACCCGCCGCCAAAAAAGTCAGTAATGGCAAAGCCAGAACAAACCAGGGAAGAGAATCAGCCGTAGCGACCCCGTCAAAAACTTTCTGCTTTTTCTGGATGCCGCCCAAGGCCAAAGCAACCAACGCCAGCAATAATCCGAAGTAATTCAGAAGGGTATATTCCTTGTTGGCATTCCTGAAAACAAACAGCCCAAACAATACCGGAACCACCAGCGACATGTTGGCGGCCAGCGAGGTAGCGGTCACGCTTACTTTTTGGGTAGTTTGGCCAATGAGCACAAAAGCCGTCACGAACATCGTCCCAAGCGCCAGCGTGAGCAGGGTAGGGGTGGAGGTCCATTCAATTTCGCGGTACTTGCTTACATCGGGTGAAAGCACCAGCCCCGTGGCCACACAGGCGTAGTAATTGAAGGCGATGGCGTGAAATGAACGAACCCCGTAGCGTGGAAACGCCCGCATGATGAGGTAAAGTGCCACCGTAAACACCACAGCCAGAAAAAAGTAAAGCATGGGCTATCGCACTTTCTCCAAATCGACCTGATTTTCGGTTTCAGCGATTCCGGCGGGCAGCGGCTTGGGCTTGATGATGAGCCGCAGTGACTGGTCGTAGGTGATGTAGTTCCAAACCCAGTTGATAAAGACAAACACGCGGTTTTTGACGCCGACGATGGACATCAGGTGAACGAACATCCACACCAGCCAGGCAAAAAATCCCTGGAATTTCCAGAAGGTCAAATCCACCACGGCCAGATTCCGGCCTACGGTGGCCATCGTACCCAAATCGCGGTAAGCAAAGGGTTCGTAGACTTCGCCTTTCTGCTTTCGGATCATATTTTTGGCCAGGCGCTTGGCTTGCTGGATGGCGACCTGGGCGAGTTGCGGGTGGCCACCGGGGTACTTCTCGTCGCCGCTCATAATGGCTACGTCGCCGAGGGCATACACGGTTTCGAAACCTTCGACCTGATTGAAGGCATTCACTTTCAAACGCCCCCCCCGGCCCAACTTTTCGTCGCCGAAACCGCCGATGGGGCAGGCGCGGATGCCAGCGGCCCAGACCAGATTTTTGGTTGGTAGTTTCAAACCCTCTTTCGTCATCACGTAATGCCCGTCGAAGGCGTTCACCCTTTGGTTAGCTACCACGTTTACGCCGAGCTTATCGAGGTACTCACGGGCTTTGGCCGATGCCTCGTCCGACATGGCGTCCAGCACTTGGTCACCGCCCTCCACGAGGTAGATGTGCATATCGTCAAAATTCAAATCGGGATAGTCCTTGGGCAGGATGAAGCGTTTCATCTCGGCCAGCGTGCCAGACAGCTCCACGCCCGTCGGTCCGCCGCCGACGACCACTACGTTCATCAGCGCGTCGCGCTCGTCGGCGGTGTCGGCAGACACGGCATCCTCGAAGTTTTGCAAAATGCGGTTGCGCAAGGCCAAAGCTTCCCCCACCGACTTCATGGGAATGGCTCGCTCCTCGATTTCTTTCATGCCGTAGTAGTTGGTGTCGGCACCCGTGGCGATGACCAGCTCATCGAAAGCGATGTTGCCTAACCCGGTTTCGATCGACTTGCCATCGGGCAGAATTCGGTGGACGTCCGTCACGCGGATGTGGACGTTTTTGCAGGACTGAAAAATCTTCCGCAATGGAAAGGAAATAGAACTGGGTTCCAGCCCCGCCATTGCCACCTGGTAGAACAGCGGCTGAAACTGGTGGTAGTTGTTGCGATCGATGAGGACGACCTGAAAATCCTTTTTTGAAAGTCGTTGCGCAATTTCCAGCCCGGCAAAGCCCGCGCCAATGATCACAACTCGCTTTTTATCGGTATCGGGGATGTTCGGCTTCATTTTAAAATAGTAGAGAATTGAGAGTGGAGAGTGTTTGACTCAACAAAGTGAAATTAAATTTAGGCTGACAAGTAATCGCTGAAAATAGTGTATTGCATAAGTGATGAGACATTCTCAACTCTCAACTCTCAACTCTCAACTCCCCACTTTCTTGAAGAACTCGCTCGTAATATTTTTCGTACATGGGCAGAATGCGGGTAATGTCGAATTCTTTGGCGCGGGCAAGGGCGTTTTCTTTGAACTTGGGCAGGTTCTCATCTTTCAGGATGGTAACCGCATTTTTTACCATATCGTCTACGTCTCCGAGATTGCTTAGGAAACCTGTGACGCCTTGCAGGTTCAGTTCAGGCAGGCCGCCGACGTTGGTCGTGATGAGCGGCACTTCGCAGGCCAGGGCTTCGAGGGCCGCCAGCCCGAAGCTTTCGCTCTCGGAGGGCATTAGGAACAGGTCGGCCACGGAAAGTACTTCTTCAATAGCATCTAGTTTACCCAGGAAGCGAACATCGGGGAAAAGCTCCAACTCCATGCACAACTTCTCGATGCGGGCGCGGTCGGGGCCGTCGCCCACCAGCAGCAGTTTGCTGGGTACCTGCTGGCGCAGTTTGTGGAAAATCATAATCACATCGTCGATGCGTTTTACCTTGCGAAAGTTGGAGGTGTGAACGATCAGCTTCTCACCATTGGGGCAAATCGCCAGCTTAAAATGATCCTTCTTCTGCCGCTTGAAGCGCTCCAGATCAATGAAGTTGGGAATGACCTCAATGTCCTTCGTTACGGCAAAATGGCGGTAGGTGTCGCTTCGTAAAAATTCCGACACCGCCGTGATGCCGTCGGACTGGTTGATGCTGAACGTGACCACGGGTTCGTAGGACGAATCCTTTCCCACCAGTGTGATGTCGGTGCCGTGCAGCGTGGTAATGACCGGAATATGGATACCCTGCGTGGCCAGAATCTGCTTGGCCAGATAAGCCGACGAAGCGTGCGGGATGGCGTAATGCACGTGCAGTAAGTCCAGTTTCATGTACTTGGCCACGTGGACCATCTCGCTCGACAGCGCCGACTCGTAGGGCGGATACTGAAACAGCGGATAAGCCGGAATATTTACTTCGTGGTAGTAGAGATTCTCATTGAAAAAGTCCAGCCGCTGCGGCTGGGAGTAGGTGATGAAGTGAACCTGGTGACCTACTTTGGTGAGGGCCTTGCCAAGCTCAGTGGCCACCACGCCACTGCCTCCGAAGGTGGGGTAACAAACGATACCTATTTTCATAAATGGGAAAGAAAAACACTGGCGAAAAATCGACTTTTTCGTGCCATGTGAGAACTCGTTGGAATTGATTTGGCTTACTAACACAAAAACGCACTAATTTTATTCCAAACCGCCGCATAAAGATTTTGTTACGTCTGCTGGCGTATCTTTCTGCGTCGGTAATCGTTACCTTCAGCCTTCTAAAATTCCTCCCGTGGCCCGCATTCCTAAATTCACCTCACGGCAATATCTGGCGGGATTCCTGCGGCTGGTCAGGCTACCGAATTTGCTCATCCTGGTGCTGACGCAGTACCTCACCCGCGTGCTGCTGGTGGGGCCGCGCGGCGAATGGCAGCAGCTCGTGGCTGACCCAAGAATGCTGGTTCTGAGCCTGGCTACGGTCAGCATCGCGGCGGCGGGCTACATTATTAACGACTACTTCGACGTCAAGATCGACATCGTCAATAAGCCCGAGCGGGTGGTCATCGGACGCTACCTGAAAAGACGCGTGGCGATGGGGACTCATCAAATCCTGAACGTGGCGGGCGTTTTGCTGGGACTGCTGGTGAGCAAATGGGTTTTCCTAATCAATGTATTTTCGGTCACGCTGCTGTGGTTTTATTCCGAGCGCTTCAAGCGCACCACGTTGGTGGGGAATTTGGTCGTGTCGCTGCTCACGGCCCTGAGCGTAGTGGTAGTGACGGTCGTTTACCCCGAAAACCGCAAGGTGGTTTTCATCTACGCCCTCTTCTCTTTCGCCATCACGCTGGTGCGGGAAATCATCAAAGACATGGAAGACGTGCGCGGCGATGCCTCCCATGGTTGCCGCACACTACCCATCGTCTGGGGCATCAGGCGCACCAAAATCGTCGTCTATTGTCTGGTCGCCGCCTTCATCGCCACCCTTTACCTAATGGCTCATTCGCTGAATAATTCTACCCTGGCGTGGCTGTTTACCGCCCTGTTGCTGCCCATTGCCTGGCTGGTCTATAGGCTGGTCTTCGCCGACACCCGCCGCGAATTCGCCCGGCTCAGTACGCTGTGCAAGTACATCATGCTATTGGGGCTGGCGACAATGGTTTGGGCGTGAAAATCAATTAGTGAATTAGTGAATGTCGGACAGAGTCGCCCGGCGATTAGTGAATAAATTATTCCGAAATTCCGACATCCACTAATTACCCGTTACTCTGTCAAAAGTACCGTTTACTGGATTTTGGTTGACTAGATGCGGCGAGCGGGTTATATTTGGGTCAGTAACATCATTTGAACTCTCTCACCCCAAGTTTTTTGAAAAAATGAAAAACACACTTGCGCTCATCCTTTCCTTTCTTCTGCTTTCTCCGCTCGCGCTCCGCGCCCAGGAATGTATGGGCATCACGCTCAAGCAGGGCAGTGGCTACGAGATGCTCAGCCTGGATGCCAAGGGCAAAGAGAATGGCCGGATGATCTATAAAATCAAGAAAGTCAGTAAGGAAGGCCCGGACACGGTCATCGAAATGGATTTGGAATCGTTCGATAAAAAAGACAAATCCCAGATGATTAACACCTTCACGATGCGCTGTAACGGCAACGAAATGCGCCTGGATGCCAGTTCGATGATGCCGCAGGGACAGGGTAAGCAGTTCGAAAACTTCGACATGACTTTCACATCAAAGGACATCATCTATCCCGCTAACCTGTCGGTGGGCCAAGCCCTGCCCGACGGCTCACTGCATGGCGAAGGGAGCACTGGACCAATGGCCATGACGATGGATACCGAATTCGTCAACCGCAAAGTGGAGGGGCGAGAGAGCATCACCGTCCCCGCCGGAACTTTCGACACCTTCAAGATTTCTTCCGATATAAACATCAGCATGAAGAGTGTGATGAAGATGAGTTTTGATTTCAGCTCGGTTTCCTACCGTTCCCCGAAAATCCTTTGGGACGTAAAAACCGAGACTTACCGGAAGGGTAAGTTGATGGGGACTACGGTGCTGAGTAAGATTTTGTAGTCCCCGGAGACCAGAAGATTCTACGAAAAAAGGCCGCACGATTTGTGCGGCCTTTTTCATTTGGTACCGGGAACGGGGGTACCCTTCTTACTTTTGTATTCTTCAAATTTCCGTAAATAGTCTATAATTCAGCAACTTGTATAAATTCAGTTGGTATCTAAAAGTATTTAAAAACATAGAAAAGTATTAAATGTTTCAGTATTGTTTCAGTAAAAATTTCACTATTTTTACAAGTGAGATAAGAAAACAACCTGAATTAAATGACTGATACTAAGCCCCCAGTATTACGCGCCCTTCTTCAAATCTGGTAAGCGTCGCCACCGAGTTAGGTAATAAGCCAAAAAAGAGCGGAAAACACCCAATTTACCTCAGATTTACCGAAAACCGCAAGCTTAGGCGGGTCTATCTTGGTTTCGACATTCCTAAAAAAGATTGGAATGAGGAAAAGCGCACGGTTAGGAAATCGCACCCTTTGTTCAAGCAAATTAACCAGGCTATTGATGAAAAATACGCTGAGGTAACAAACATCAAGAAGGAAGTAAGGAATGCCAATGCCACCGTAATAACGGCCAAATTGAAAGGTGGTAACTCTGACTACTTCTTCCCCTATGCTTATCAGCACATCAACCGCCAAGCCTACAACACGGCCCGGAATATGCGTACCGAGGTCAACAAGCTGAAAGAGTTTGTTAAAAACGACCACCTGCAATTCTCTGATTTATCGGTTGCCCTGATTCATAGGTACCAGCATTGGCTAAAGACTGAGAAAAACAACAACCTTACCACGATCCACAAGGGACTATCCAAAATCCGCACGATTGTAAACCAGGGCGTAAAGGAGGGTTTATTGCCAACTGGGGACAATCCCTTTTTGTATCACACCTTGAAGGAGGGAACGCCCAACCGGGTACGCCTTACCGAGCAGGAGTTGCAAGCCTTCATCGACGTTTCATTGCCCGAAGACTCCCTTTTGTGGCATACCCGCAATTATTGGTTATTCGCTTACTACGGGGCCGGAATCCGGTTTAGTGACGTGACTTGCTTACAATGGAAAAACGTCGCTGAGGGGCGTTTGTCGTACCTGATGAGGAAGACGAAAAACAAGACATTACAGAACCATTCGGTAAAGTTACCGCGCCAGGCGTTAGAGATTTTGGCCGCTTACAAGACCGAAGAAAGCCAGCCCGAAGACTACATTTTCCCGATCCTCAGCCAAAAGCGCGAATATCCCACCGAAGCCGACCTTTTGAAGGAAATATCCCGAAAGAACGCGCTAATAAACAAATACCTCAAAAAGGTTTGCTTCTTAGCTGAGATAGCCAAAGACGTATCTTTCCATTCGGCCCGCCATTCTTTTGCCGATCTTGGAAGGCGCAAAGTAGGGGACGTGTACAAAATCAGCAAGCTTTTGCGGCATTCCAAAATAAGCATTACCGAAAAATACTTATCTGCCTTTGATACTGAAGCAGAGGATAACGCAATGGATGAGATTTTCGGGTAGTTGAAAACATTTACCACAATAACAACCGCGCACCATGATAAAGAGAGAAATTAAAATGGCAACTGAGGAAGAAATTAAGGACTTGCAGCACTCACAGGATTTTATGCGGGCAAGGCTCGATCAGTTTCGGGCAGGGCAGCACAACGCACCGGAACCGGAAAGGCCCAAAAACCAGCCCGACAAACAAAAGGAAATGATGTCGATGTCGGCGCGGTTTACGCAGACCCTGACGTACAGCCGGATGAAAGAAGCAACACCCGATACGCCTGCGCGAACACCGCTCCCTCAAAAATCAAAAAGCGAGAAAGAGCGGGAGTAGGGAAGGGCTATTTGGGCGGGTCGATGTCGCGACCCCGTGATTTGTCGGGCGCAGGTGTATCTTTAGCCTTCCGTTCCCCTTTCAGCCAGGCGGGAAGCTTGGCGCGGGTTTGTTCCGCCATGCATTGCTTGCGGCCATCCTGAAAACCGGAACCACGTTGAGTGTCACCGTTGACGTCCGAAAGCTGGGTGGCCAGATCAGGCATATGCCGGGCTATCGTATAGCCTTCATTGAAACCTTTGAGGTAATCGGGATTAACGGTCGTGTTTTCGTTCATGGCTAGAAGGTGTTACGGGAGTTGCGTTCCAGATACTCATCAATAGAATCTCGATCATAGAGGATGATTTTTTTCTGAGGCTGGGAGAAACGTATTTTTCCTGCATCCCTCAGCTTCTGCAAAGTGGTTTTGGATTTGATATTGAGCAGCGCCATTGCCTCCACGTCAGAAATCCATTTGTCTTTTGCCGGGCCATGCTGTTCCTGCAAGCGCGCAACGACCTGCTCGACCAGGGCATAAAAAGCGGCTTCTTCAAGACAAATGACCTGCATGGCTAATCATTTTTAGAATTTCAGGCTAGGCAATATTGTGTTTCTGCCCTTACTTCATTTTTCAAGTAACAGAGACTTATAAAGTGTTTGATCAAACCTATACCTGATTTCGAGAAAAGACAAACGCGCCAGGAAAGTGTGTTTCGACTATTTGATAAAAACTCTGGCAGAACTTTCCCCGGAGGATGAAAAGGGTACGGCCCGACTGGCTAAACCGGGAGGCACACAAACCCTAAAATCTTTGGAGACAATACCCTTTACGGCGGAATGCTTAGCCATTTCATAAAATTATCGTGATCAATGCGCCTTCCTGCGGGGCCATATTTTTATCGTTACCAAAGATGTACCCGAAGGACTGGTTCGTAGTTCTTTTCCATCAACTGCGAACCAGCCCTTCTGCTGCTCATTGAGTGGCAGGCCGAAGCAGTCGAACAACAGCTTTGCAAAGCTTGAACCATTCACTTTGGCGAGTTAAACAGGAAGATGAGCGCGTGAAATAACCTTGTGGTCAATAAATTGAGTGCTAGCGAGCAGATGATTAAACTGATTACTCATATGCCTCTGGGTGGCTGGAGTCATGAAGCTAGGATAAGTTGCCATCGCGGCCATCAGCCCAATGAGCACTAAGGCGACCAAATGGCGTTTACCTCGGTTATCACGCAGGTCCAAATCGGGGTTTGCCCGAGGAGCCGGAAGAAAGTCGTAGTTTTAGATGGGCAAGCAGGAGCAGTCATGATTTTGTAGTCTGGTTAGCCACAAAAGTAGGGCAAAACCCTACTTGCCCATTATTTATAAGAAAACCCAGGATATTGTATTTGAGTAAAATAGCAGCTTACACCACAAATATAACGGTACAATCGGTTCCCTACACTTGTACCTGAGTAATAACTAGCAAACTGATTACAAAAAATAATATCAACAGTGGAATCGTTTTATTTTCTATATCTAACTACAAAAATATTCTTTTTTTTGTTTGAATTAAAAGTACTTCCTGCAAGAGTAGTTGTACCTTGAAATGAGCCTGTCACATATATATCTCCCCAAGAACTTACAGTAATACCTCCTATATTTTCTTGTCCAGGGCCACCATCTTTCTTGATCCATATCAGTTTTCCGCTTGATGAAAATTTGGTGATCAATAAATCTGCACTACCATTAGTTTCAAAGGTCTGACCAGCTACTTTTTGTTTGAAAGACAAAACTCCACCAATATAAATATTTCCTAAGTTATCTAATGCTAAACTACGATCATTACCAAATTGGGATGGAATTTTATTATTAATCCATTGAACTTTTCCTTCACTTCCTATTTTAGCAATAAACTGATCCATATTTGTTAATGTATGCTCATTTTGGTCTTCAGAAATCAAGGGTATGTTATCAAAAGTAGCATTGAGATTTGTAAACATTCCGCTTATGAATAATCCCCCTGACTTATCGGCTATAACGCTCCCAAACGTATCTATCCCTCTTCCACCCATACGCAAAATCCATAGATTGCGGCCTGTACTATCATAATGTGCAACAAATCCATCCTCAAACTTAACCAGAGTTTTTTCTGAATTTTCTACCCAAGGTGTTAATAGATTACCACCTTCATATAAGGTATCAGAGAAAATTCCTGCCATGTATATACCACCTTTGCTATCGGAAGTTATACTCTCACCATAGCTATCTTTACCCTTTACTAAATTTACCCACTTTTCATTTCCTTTACTATCGTATCTGGCTATGAAAGCACTGCTTTTATTATAAGTATTGTAAATTTCATTGGTTGATAGAGAGACTTCCATAAAACCAGTAACATAAATAATCTCATCATCTACAACCGTTACACTTTTACCAGAATCCATTTCTCCTTCCCCAACTAAACGCGCCCACTGCATTTTTCCGTCTGCGCTATATTTAATTAAAAAAGCTCCCTGTTTTTTATTTTTAAACAGAGTATCTCCGCACCGAATTTCGCTTCGAAACATTCCGGTTAAGTAAGTGTTCCCACGTGTATCAATTGCTAGACTTTGGATAAACTCGACGTCTAGACCGCTGAGCTGCTGAACCCATAGGGATCGTCCAGTATTATCATACTTAGCAATAAATCCATCATACGAGTTTTTCGCTGTCAAAATATTCTTGCCAATAGTCAAAGTATCTTCAAAAGATCCTGCAACAAAGATGTTATTTTCTTGATCTACTATAACACTTTTACCGAAAGCGTTTCCAGTACAGGAAATTTGCCAAGCAAGGCTATCTAATTCAACGAAGTTTTCTTTACTATGCATTTTATTGTAATCGTCATTTTCAAATAATCTTATCTGATCCAACAGAACATTGGAAAATGCAACAATTGCGAAAATAATTACTAAGCTCCTCATGATGAGAATTCAAAAGACCTAACTACAATTCTAAAAAAATCAATAATTAAAATGTACAAAAGTACTTCTCGTCTTATAAAAAATCTGGTTCTTTGACAATTTTTGTGGTCGGTGCATCAGCTACTCAGTTCTTACAATTGCAAAAACTTGTAAGCCACTCATAATTAGCAATTTAAATTCGTTCGTTTCGTAGTTAGAAAGTAAATATCAGCTTGCTCCACAAAAA